>NZ_JBWKPP010000007.1:0-279236 GCF_059418305.1 Acidovorax sp. GW821-FHT09B03 | reverse complement strand
CTTTGGTGACTTTCTCTTGGCGACGCAAGAGAAAGTTACTGCGCCGCCGGGCGCACATCCCGGCCTCCGCCCTCAACGCAGGCAAGGAGCAACAGAAGGCCCCTGCCGCGCAAGATCAAGCGTAGTCGCTGACCGGAATGCAACTGCAAGACAGATTGCGATCCCCCCACACATTGTCCACCCGCCCCACGGGCGACCAGTACTTGGCACTGCGCAGCGCAGCCACAGGATAGGCCGCCGTCTCACGCGGGTACGGACGTGTCCACTCGCCGGTGAGCAGGCTCTCCGCCGTGTGCGGCGCATTCTTCAGGGGATTGTTGTCCTGCGGCCAGGCGCCCGCCTCGATCTGGCGGATCTCTTCGCGGATGGCGATCATCGCGTCGATGAAGCGGTCGATCTCGAACAGCGTCTCGCTCTCGGTGGGCTCCACCATCAGCGTGTTGGGCACGGGGAAGCTCAGCGTGGGCGCGTGGAAGCCGTAGTCGATCAGGCGCTTGGCCACGTCCTCGGCCATCACGCCGCTGGTGTCCTTCAACTGGCGCAGGTCCAGGATGCACTCATGGGCCACATGGCCGTTGGCGCTTGCGTACAGCGTGGGGTAGTGGTCCTTGAGGCGCGCGCTGATGTAGTTGGCCGACAGGATGGCGGTCTCGGTCGCGGCCTGCAGGCCTTCGGCGCCCATCATGCGGCAGTACATCCAGCTGATGGGCAGCACGGCGGCATTGCCCAGGGGCGCGGCCGAGACGGCGCCCACGCCGCCAGCAACGCCGGCCGTGGCATGGCCGGGCAGGTAGGGCACGAGGTCTTCCACCACGCACACCGGGCCCACGCCGGGGCCGCCACCGCCGTGGGGGATGCAGAAGGTCTTGTGCAGGTTCAGGTGGCTCACGTCGCCGCCGAACTCGCCGGGCGCTGCCACGCCCACCAGGGCGTTCATGTTGGCACCGTCCACGTAGACGCGGCCGCCGTGCTGGTGCACCAGGGCGCACAGCTCCTTGACCTGGGTCTCGAACACACCGTGCGTGCTGGGGTAGGTGATCATCACCGCTGCCAGATTGGCGCTGTGCTGCTCGCACTTGGCCTGCAGGTCCACGAGGTCCACGTTGCCGTTGGCGTCACACGCCGTCACCACCACCTGCATGCCCACCATCTGCGCGCTGGCAGGGTTGGTGCCGTGCGCGCTGCTGGGGATCAGGCAGATGTTGCGGTGGCCATGGCCCTGGGCCTCATGGTAGGCCTTGATGGCCAGCAGGCCCGCGTACTCGCCCTGCGAACCGGCGTTGGGTTGCAGGCTGATGCCGGCATAGCCCGTGGCCTGGCACAGCCAGGCGCGCAGCTGCTCGTCGAGCTCGCGGTAGCCTGCGAGCTGCTCGGCCGGTGCGAAGGGGTGCACCTGGGCGAACTCGGGCCAGGTGATGGGGATCATCTCGCTCGTGGCATTGAGCTTCATGGTGCAACTGCCCAGCGGGATCATGCTGCGGTCCAGCGCCAGGTCCTTGTCCGACAGCTGGCGGATGTAGCGCAGCATGCCGGTTTCGCTGTGGTGGGTGTTGAACACCGGGTGCGTGAGGTAGCTGCTGGTGCGGCGCAGTTCGGCCGGGATCAGCGGCTCCACGCCCTTCTCGAAGGCGTCGAAGGTCGGCAGGGCCTGGCCGTCCTTGGCGAAGACCTTCCACAGAAGGGCGATGTCGGCACGCGTGGTGGTCTCGTCGAGCGAGATGCACAGGTAGTGCTCGAAGTACACGCGCAGGTTGGCGCCCAGCTGCACGGCGCGCGCGGCGATGGCCTGGGTGGCGCCGTCGGTCTTGAGCGTCAGGGTGTCGAATGTCGCCTGCGGACGCACGGGCGCACCCAGCTGCTCCAGCCCCTTGGCCAGGATGGCGGTGTAACTGGCCACGCGCTGGGCGATGCGCTTCAAGCCCTCGGGGCCGTGGTACACGGCGTACATGCTGGCCACCACGGCCGGCAGCACCTGGGCCGTGCAGATGTTGGAAGTAGCCTTTTCGCGGCGGATGTGCTGCTCGCGCGTCTGCAGCGCCAGGCGGTAGGCGGGCTTGCCATGGGTGTCCACGCTCACGCCGACCAGGCGGCCAGGCAGGGAGCGCTTGAACTCATCGCGGCAGGCCATGTAGGCGGCGTGCGGGCCGCCCGCGCCCATGGGCATGCCAAAGCGCTGGGTGGTGCCTACGACGATGTCGGCGCCCCATTCGCCGGGCGGTGTGATCAGGGTCAGCGCCAGCAGGTCGGCGGCGGCGATGAAGGCGGCCTGCTTGCCATGGGCCTTCTCCACGTCGGCGCGCAGCTCGTCGATGCGGCCGCTGGTGGCGGGGTACTGGGCCAGCACGGCAAAGTATTCGCCGTCGAGCGCGGCATGCCACTCGGGCGCGGAATTGGCCAGCACCACCTCGATGTTGAGCGGCTTGGCACGGGTCTGGATGACCTCGATGGTCTGCGGATGCGCGTCACCGGCGACGATGAAGCGGTTGCTCTTGCTCTTGACCGAGCGCTTGGCCAGGGTCATGGCCTCGGCCGCGGCCGTGGCCTCGTCGAGCATGGAGGCGTTGGCAATCGGCATGCCGGTCAGGTCGCAGACCATGGTCTGGAAGTTGACCAGGGCCTCCATGCGGCCCTGCGAGATCTCGGCCTGGTAGGGCGTGTAGGCCGTGTACCAGGCCGGGTTCTCGAGGATGTTGCGCAGGATCACGCCCGGCGTGTGCGTGCCGTAGTAGCCCTGGCCGATGAAGCTCTTGAGCACCTGGTTCTTGCCTGCCATGGCCTTGAGCTCCGCCAGGGCCGCCGCCTCCGTCACGGGGGTGGGCAGGTCCATGGCCGTGCTGCGTGCAATCGAGCGCGGCACGATGCTCTCGATGAGGGCGCGGCGAGAGGCCTCGCCGATCACCGACAGCATGTGCGCTTCGTCGGCCGCGTCGATGCCGATGTGGCGGGGCAGGAATTCGGTGGCGTTTTCGAGCGCGCCGAGCGGCAGGGCGGATTGCATCAACATGGGGCAGGTCTCAGGCTTCTTCGAGGCAGGGGGCAGGGCTTAGGCGTTCTTGGCGAACTCGGTGTAGTCGGTCTCGGACAGCAGCGCGTCGAGTTGGCCGGCATCGCTGAGCTTGACCTTGAAGAACCAGCCCGCGTTCAGGGGATCGGAATTGGCCAGCGACGGATCGGCGCGCAGGGCTTCGTTGACTTCGACGATCTCGCCGGAAACGGGCATGTACACGTCGGCGGCGGCCTTCACGGACTCGACCACGCCGGCGACTTCGCCCTGGGCGAAGCTCTTGCCCACTTCGGGCAGGTCCACGAACACCACGTCACCCAGGGCATCCTGGGCGTGCACGGTGATGCCCACGACGGCGGAGTCGGCGTCGGCGGCGTTGATCCATTCGTGGTCTTTGGAGAATTTGACGGTCATGGGGAAAGCTCCTGGGGCTTTGAAAAATGAAGGAATCTGCAATGTAGCGGGCCGGGCCCGCAGCGGTGTGAAATCAGCCGCGGAAATAGTTGGCAGGCGTGAACGGCATGGCGCGCACTTCCATGGCCACGGCCTTGCCGCGCACGATGGCGTTCACGCGGGTGCCGATGGCGGCAAACGCGGGGCTCACGTAGCCCATGGCCACGGGCTCGTTCACCGTGGGGCCCAAGAGGCCGCTGGTGACTTCGCCGATCTTCTGGCCATCGGTGCTCTGCAATTCGGTGTGCTCGCGCACGGGCACGCGCTCCAGCGCCACCAGGCCCACGCGCTTGCGTGGCAGGCTGGCGGGGTTGTCGATCTGTGCCAGCACCTTGTCGGCACCGGGAAAGCCGCCTGCGCGCGCGCCGCCGGTGCGGCGCACCTTCTGGATCGCCCAGTTCAGCGCCGCCTCGGGCGGGGTGGTGGTGGTGTCGATGTCGTTGCCGTACAGGCACAGGCCGGCTTCCAGGCGCAGCGAGTTGCGTGCGCCCAGGCCGATGGGCTTGACCTCGGGCTGGGCCAGCAGGGCGCGGGCCAGCGTGTCGGCCTGGGCCGCGGGCACCGAGATCTCGAAACCGTCCTCGCCCGTGTAGCCGCTGCGCGTCACGAAGCAGTCGCAGCCGGCGATGGTGTAGCTGCCGCCGGTCATGAACACCAGCTTCTCGATGCCCGGGGCCAGGCGCGCCAGGGCGGTCACAGCCTGCGGGCCCTGCAGCGCCAGGAGGGCGTGGTCGGGCATGGGCACCACATTGCAGCGCTGGCCGATGCACGCCTGGATGTGTGCGATGTCCCCGAACTTGCAGGCACCGTTGACGATCACGAACAGCGTGTCGTTGCCCTGGTTGAAGAACATCAGGTCGTCGATGATGGTGCCTTCGTCGGTCAGCAGCAGGCCGTAGCGCTGCTTGCCTACTGGCAGGTCGACCACGTCCACGGGCACCAGGGTCTCGAAGGCCGCGGCGGCATCCGGGCCGACGAGCTTGAGCTGGCCCATGTGCGATACGTCGAACAGACCGGCTGCGGTGCGGGTGTGCACATGCTCGGCCATCAGGCCGGCGGGGTACTGCACGGGCATGGAATAGCCGGCGAACGGCACCATGCGGGCGCCCAGCTCCAGGTGCAGGGCGTTCAGGGGCGTGGTGAGCAGGGGGGCTGCGGTAGCGGCAGGGGCAGACATGGGCGGACTCCGGGCAAATGAAAGCCGCAACCCGTGCATGGGTTGCGGGATTTGCCCTGCTGTCCGCTTTACCTGAGAGATTCACCGCACCACCCTGGCTGGCGGCTGCGGCTTGCTCCTTCGGTGGATGGCCTGCGCTGTGCTGCGCGGCCACCTCTCTCCAGCAAGGGAACGCCTGCATCCCTGCAGGCGCTTGCCAGTCCTTTTGCCTGAGCGTTCGGGGTGTCCCTGCGCCTTCGGCGGCCCCCGCGAAGGGGACTCTCTCCTGACGGGCGCAAGTATATCCGCTGGAGGGCAGCGTCGGGCCAACAGCCTCGCTACTTGATGAACCCGAGCACCTTGGGCAGCCAGGTCGACAGCTGCGGGATGAAGGTCAGCACCACCAGCACCACGCCATGGGCCCAGAGGAAGGGCACCAACTCGCGCACCAGTTGCGACATGGGCACGCGCGAGACGTTGCAGGTGACGAACAGCAGCCCGCCCACGGGCGGCGTGATCATGCCCAGCGTGAGGTTGTAGATCACCACCATCGCGAAGTGGATCGGGTCGATCCCCAGCTTCACGGCCACGGGCGCGAGGATGGGGGCGAGCACCATCACGCCCGGCAGTGGCTCGATGAAGATGCCGAACAGCAGCAGAAAGATGTTCACGATGATCAGGAACATCCACGGTGAGAGGTTCATGCCCACCAGCCAGTCGGCCATCTGCTGCGGAATGCCCTCGATGGTCAGGATCCACGCGAACGCGGCCGACAGCCCGATGATGATCAGCACCGAGGCCGACAGCAGGGCCGAGCGCGCCAGGATGTCGGGAAGCGCCTTCCACTGCAGCGTGCGGTAGACGAACTTGCCGCACACCAGCGCATAGAACACCGCCACCACCGAGGCCTCGGTGGGCGTGAACCAGCCGGCGCGCATGCCGCCCAGGATCACCACCGGCAGCAGGATGGCGGGCAGCGCCTTCCAGGTGGTCTGCAGGATCTCGGCCAGGGGCGGCATCCGGCCGTCGCCCTTGTAGTTGCGCTTCTTGGAGACATGGAAGTTCACGACGCACATGGCCACCGCGATCAGCAGGCCCGGCAGCAGGCCGGCCACGAACAGCGCGCCCACCGAGACGGTCTCGTCCTGCAGCGCATAGATGATCATGATGATGGACGGCGGGATGATGGGCCCGACGATGGCCGTGGAGGCCGTGAGCGCCGCCGCGTACGAGCGGTCGTAGCCGGCCTTGTCCATCATGCGGATCAGCATCGAGCCCGGGCCCGCCGCATCGGCCAGAGCCGAGCCCGAGATGCCCGAGAAGAAGGTCAGCGAGACCACGTTGGTGTAGCCCAGCCCGCCGCGCTTGTGGCCCACGAACTGGCCGGCAAAGCGCAGCAGCACCTCGGTCAGCGAGCCGCCGCTCATGAGCTCGGCCGCGAGGATGAAGAAGGGCACGGCCATCAGCGGAAAGCTGTCGATGCCGGTGAAGGTCTCCTTGAGCAGCACCATCAGCGGGTAGCTCTCGGCCAGGATCAGCGTGGCCGCGGTGGACAGGCCCAGCGCAAACGCCACGGGCACGCCCATGGCCAGGAACAGGCAGGCCGATACGATGAGGATGATGGACGCGCTCATAGGGAGGCACTCGCATTCGCATCGAAGTGCGCGTCGGCCGCGAACGTGCGGTCCATGACGTAGCCACGCACGATGAACAGGAAGTGCACGATGAGCAGCACGCCGCCGATCAGCATGGCGCTGTAGATGTAGGCAAACGGGACCTGCGTCACGGCCGTCATCTGGAACATGGTGCGCTGCATGTACAGCCAGCCGTACCAGACCATGAAGCCGAAGAAGGCGAACAGCAATGCCGCGACCACGGCACGCAGGGCGATGGCACCGGTGCGGGGCAGGGCATCCTGCAGGTTCTCCACCGCGATGTGGCCGCCATAGCGCAGCACCGGGCCGGCGCCCAGGAAGGTCAGCCAGATCATCATGTGGCGCGACACCTCCTCGGCCCATTCGAGCGAGTTGTGGGTGACGTAGCGCATCACCACGTTGGTGAAGATGATGATGGACATGGCCGCCAGCAGCAGGATCAATGCCCAGCGGTTGGCGGCCAGAAAATAGCGTTCGAAGGTTTTCACGGGACGGTCTTGGACAAGGGCGTGCAGGGTCAAAGCAAAAGCGCCCGGCGCCTTGTGTGGGCCGGGCGATGCGGGGCGCGGGTCAAGAGCGGCTCACACAGCCCAGCGAAGCGGTCCTGGCTAGGCGTTGCGTCGCAGACAGTACAACCAGTACGGCAAGACGCAACAACGACGCCAGGAGGGCTGTGTGAGTCGCTCAAAAGAGTTAACGAACGTCCTGGATCTTCTTGATGTTGTCGGCGCCGAACTCCTTGGCATAGCCGACATAGGCGGGCTTGAGCGCTTCGCGGAAGGCGGCACCGTCCACCGTCTTGATGACCTTCATGCCTTGCTGCTCGAGCAGGGCGATGCCGTTGTTCTCGTCGTCGTTGACCTTCTTGCGCTGGGCCACCGAGGCGCTCTTGGCGGCGTCGGTGAAGACCTTCTTGTCCGCGTCATTGAGCTTGTTCCAGACCTTGGGCGAGAGCAGCAGCAGCGCGGGCGAGTACACGTGGCCGGTCAGCGACAGGTGCTTTTGCACCTGCGAGAACTTGGCCGACAGGATCACGGGGATGGGGTTCTCCTGGCCGTCCACCGTGCCCTGCTGCATGGCGCCGAACAGCTCGGGGAAGGCCATGGGCGTGGGCAGGATGCCGAAGGTGCGGTAGCCGTCCATGTGCACCTTGTTTTCCATGGTGCGCATCTTCAGCCCTTTGGCATCGTCGGGCTTGACGATGTCGCGCTTGCTGTTGGTCATGTGGCGGAAGCCGTTTTCCGTCCAGGCCAGCGCGATGATGCCCTTGCTCGGGAACTTGGTCAGGATGTCCTGGCCGATGGGGCCGTCCATCACCTTGCGCGCGTGGTCGTAGTCGCGGAACAGGAAGGGAATGTCGACGATCTTCACTTCGGGCACGAAGTTGCCCACGGGGCCGGTGGAGGTGTTCACCAGGTCCTGCGTGCCGAGCTGGATGGCTTCGATCTGCTCGCGCTCGCCGCCCAGCGCGGAGTTGGGGAAGTACTGGCACTTGTAGCGCCCCTGCGTGCCCTTCTCGACTTCGTCGCAGAAGACCTTGGAGCCCACGCCGTAGTGCGAATCGGGCGCCGTGGCGTAGCCGATCTTGAGCGTGGTGGTCTGCGCGCTGGCGGTGGCCATCAAGCCGAGCGCAAGGCCCAGGCCCGCAGCGAGGGAAGTCAATTGCATGGTGTCTCCTGTGAGTATGTTTCTGGCCGGGGTCCGTGGCGTGCCCGGGTGGCGGTGCAGCACGGAACCGCAGCCTCAAAAATTATGGCGCTGCAGCATGGCGCCGGGCATCGGGGTTTGTGCTGGTAAGCGTGCTTATCAACGCCATGAATCCGTGCCAATGGTCGCTTGGGCGACAAAGTGGGCTGATCGCCAGGGAGAAGGCGGTGCGAGAGGGGGAGGACGGGTGGAGGCCATGCTGCTCCGGTGCGGTTTGCCAAGTGCCCCGGTCTGGCGGTAACCAGTCCGGGGCCCTGTCAGTTTGTGCGCTCCGGTAAGAGCGCCTTGATGTCCAAAGTATGCGCTGCAAGGCGCAGCAGTTCTTTCCATTTTTCGCTCGATATTCCAATAATGCAGAAAAATTTGCTGCACATGTGGAGATTCATGAATAATTGGGGCCATGGATCGCTTGGACAGAAAAATTCTCGCTGTGCTGCAGGGCGATGCACGCGCCAGCCTGCAGGAGATCGGCCAGGCCGTGGGCCTGAGTCCCTCGCCGTGCTGGGGCCGCATCAAGAAGATGGAGGAGGCCGGTGTCATCCAGGGCTACACCGTGCGGCTCAACCCGCAGGCGCTGGGCCTGTCGGACACGGTGCTGGTGCAGGTCACCCTGGACAGCCATTCGGACAACACGCTCGAGAAGTTCGGCGAAACGCTGGCCAGCATCCCCGAGGTGATCGAGGCGCACCTGGTCTCGGGAGACTACGACTACCTGCTGCGCGTGGTGGTCAAGGACACGCGCGACTACGAGCGCCTGCTGCGCGAGAAGCTCTACAAGATCAAGGGCATACGCCACAGCCGTTCGAGCTTCGTGCTACGCACGCTCAAGAAGGCCGACCTGCCGTTGTTCGCGGAATAGGGCTGGCCGCTGCGCCACTGGCACGTTCGGTGCTCTGCAGCTTCCTGGCAGGCGCACAATCCTGGCGCCGCCGCCCCACGGAAAAACCATGAACCTGCGTTTCGTCGAAGCCTTCTACTGGGTTGCCTCCCTGCGCAGCGTGACGCGCGCGGCCGAGAAGCTGTTCCTCACCCAGTCGGCCATGTCCAGCCGCGTGGCCGCGCTGGAGGAGGAGCTCGGCGTGCTGCTGCTCGACCGCAGCGACAAGCGCTTCAAGCTCACGGTGGCGGGCACGCGCTTTCTCAGCTACGCCAAGCGCATGCTGGAGCTGCAGCGCCAGCTCAAGGCCGAGATGGGCTCGGGCGCGCCCATGGAGGTCTCCATCCGCCTGGGGGCCATCGAGTCGGTGCTGCACTCCTGGTTGATCCCGTGGATCGAACAGCTGCGCAAGGACAACCCGCTGCTGGAGCTCGAACTCACGGTGGAGACCACGCCCGTGCTGCTCGACCAGATCCGCCGCGGCGCGCTGGACACGGTGTTCGCCGCGCTGCCGGCGTCGGCCGAGGGCATCCGCACCCAGGCACTCACCCCCATGGAGATGGTCTTCGTGGGCAACAGCACCCTGCACCGCAAGCGGCGCTATGCGCTCGCGGACTTTGCCGAGACCGACATCCTCACTTTCCAGCGCGGCTCGCAGCCGCATGTCTCGTTGCTGGACGTGCTGCGCCAGGCCCAGGTGGAGCCACGCTGCGTGCACACCATCTCCTCCATTTCGGCCATGGTGCAACTGGTGCAGGGCGGCTTCGGCGTGGCCACGCTGCCGCGCCAGGCCGTGCAGCGGCTGCTGGCGTTCCCCGACCTGCGCCCGCTGGCCTGCGAGGCCGAGCTGCGCCCGCTGCCCATCCACCTGAGCTACCGCGAAGACCCCTCTTCGCCGGCCGTGGAGGGCGTGGTGCGCTCGGCCCTGGCCTTTGTCGAACTGCAGGCCGAGCGCAGCAAGGGCCGCGCCAAAAGCTGAAGCCTGGCTGACAAGGCGCACCGGGCGCTGCTTCGGCGCAGGCCGGTCGGGCTGCCGCGCAGCGGTTTGCCCCCCGTTTTCGGGCACCCGGGAGGTCCTGGGCCGCCCCTTCGGCCCGGCCGTGCCTGTTGTTGGTGCAGCCTGGCGATGGTGTGCAGGCCCCCGCGCCCTTGATCGCGAGGGATCGATGGGCACTCGCCCGCCTGTGTCCGCACCCGCCATCACCGCCGTGGAGCGCCGTTTTCGCAGACTTGCATGCACGTTCCGGAGCGGCCGAAAGTGCCACTTCCCATATCCCTAGGGTTTTCACTTAGCACCAAGTTGGGTGAACTGTGCTCCAGCGCAGTGCATCGAAAAAATCGATGACCTGAGAGAAAATTTTTGAATTTGCCAGGGGCGATGCGGCGCCAACACAATCCACCCATCGCCCCGCATCCGACATTTCGCAACGCAAGGAACCCACGGTGGACTCCACACACAACAACACGCCCCAGGTCTTTGGTTCCGCAGGCAGCAGCAACGCCGCACACGTGCGCAGCGTGATCCGCCAGGGCCTGTGGACCTCGCACACCAGCGGCCTGGCCGATGGCCATGTGCAGGGCAACCTGGTCATCCTGCCCGAGGTGCAGGCCGGCGATTTCCTGCGCTTTTGCCAGCGCAACCCCAAGCCCTGCCCGGTTCTGGCGGTGAGCGAGCCCGGCCAGTTCACGCTGCCGAGCCTGGGCGAGGGCATCGACATCCGCAGCGACGTGCCGCTGTACCGCGTCTGGCGCCATGGCGAGCTGGCCGAGGAGGTGGCGGACATCGCGGCCCTGTGGCGCCCCGACCTCGTGACCTTCATTCTGGGCTGCTCGTTCTCGTTCGAGTCGGCATTGATCGAGGCCGGCATCCGCCTGCGCCATGTCGACGAAGGCAAGAACGTGGCCATGTTCCGCACCAGCCTGCAGACCGAGCCGGCCGGCCCCTTCGGCGGTGCCATGGTGGTGACCATGCGGCCCATGCCGGCGGCCGACGTGATCCGCGCCGTGCAGGTGACCTCGCGCTTTCCCAATGTGCATGGCGCACCGGTGCACATCGGCGACCCGTCGCTGATCGGCATCGCCGACATCACGAAGCCGGACTACGGCGATGCCGTGGCGCTGATGCCCGGCGAGATCCCTGTGTTCTGGGCCTGCGGGGTCACGCCCCAGTCCGCCATCCTGCACGCCCAGCCGGCGTTCTGCATCACCCATGCCCCGGGCTGCATGCTGATTTCCGACCTCCTCAACCACCAACTCGCCAGTTTCTAAAACCAGGAGCCTCCCCATGAAAACCATCGCTTTCAGTATGTGTGCCCTCGCGTTCGCCGGCATCGCCCAGGCCCAGGCCAAGTGGGACCTGCCCTCGGGCTACGCCACCAACACCTTCCAGGTGCAGAACCTGCAGCAGTTCGCCCAGGACGTGGACAAGGCCACGGGCGGCAAGCTCAAGATCACGGTGCACCCCAATGCCTCGCTGTTCAAGGCCAACGAAATCAAGCGCACGGTGCAGTCGGGCCAGGTGCCGGCAGGCGAGTTCATCCTCTCCGGCGCGGCCAACGAGTCGGCGGCCTACGGCCTCGATTCCATCCCCTTCCTGGCCACGAGCTATGCCGACGCCAAGCGCCTGGACCAGGTCTCGCGCCCCATGCTCAACAAGACCCTCGCGTCCCAGGGCATGAAGCTGCTGTACACCGTGGCCTGGCCCGCGCAAAGCCTGTACTCGACCAAGCCCGTCACGGCGCTCAAGGACCTCAAGAGCACCAAGATGCGTGCCTTCAACCCCGTCACCTCGGGCATCGCCGTGGCCGTGGGCGCCCAGCCCGTGACCATCCAGTTGGCCGAGCTGCCCGCCGCGCTCACCACCGGCACCGTGGACAATTTCCTCACCTCCAGCGCCAGCGGCGTGGAAAGCAAGCTCTACGAGAGCGTGAAGTACTTCTACGCCGTCTCGGCCTTCCTGCCGCGCAATGCGGTAGTGGTTAACCAGAAGACCTTCGACTCGCTGGACAAGCCCACGCAGGAGGCCGTGCTCGCACAGGCCGCCGTGGCCGAGCGCCGCGGCTGGGCCCTGAGCGAGCAGAAGGACCAGGAATACCTCAAGGAGCTTGCGGCCAAGGGCATGCAGGTGGACACCGTGGCCGCAGGCCTGAAGGCGGAGTTCAAGCCGATCGGCGAGCGCATGACGGCCGACTGGATCAAGGTCGCCGGTGACGAAGGCAAGGCCGTGATCGAAGCCTTCAACACCAGGAAGTGATGGGGCCACCATGTCTTCCCTGACCCAAACCTCTCCGGCCCCCGCCGGTGTGCACGCCGGGGTGGCCGTACCGCCGCACCTGCTGCGGCGGGTGCTCGACGCCAGCTATGGCATTGCCGGCACCATCGGTGCCTGGTGCATCGCCGGCATCTGCGTGCTCATGGTGGTGCAGTCCCTGGGGCGCCAGTTCGGCTTTCCCACCGGTGCCATCAACGACGTGGTGGCCTGGCTGTGCGCCGCCGCCGCCTTCCTGACCATGGCCCATGCCTTCAAGCACGGCGACTTCGTGCGGGTGACGCTGGTGCTCGAAAAGCTCTCTCCCCGTACGCGCCGCACCTTCGAGCTGGCCTGCCTCTCGGTCGCCGTGCTGGCCATCGGCTACCTCACCTGGTGGGCCTGCGCCTTCACCTACGAGAGCTGGAAGTTCAACGAAGTGGCGCAGGGCCTGTGGGCGGTGCCGGTCTGGATCCCCCAGATGAGCTTCGCCATCGGCTCCATCCTGTTCCTCGTGGCAGTGGTCGACGAATGGTGGATCGTGGCGCGCGGCGGGGTTCCCACCTTCGTGCGCCTGGTGGAAGAGCGCCACGCCAAGGGCGACTTCTCTTCGGACCTCTAAGGAGCAAGACCATGGACATTCTTTCCATCGGCGCCTTCCTGCTGGTGATCATGCTGCTCATGCTCTCCGGCGGTGTCTGGATCGCCATGACGCTGGCCATCTGCGGCTGGGTCGGCCAGGCCTTCTTCACCAACAGCCATGCCGGCCTGAACTTGTTCTCTGCCTTCTGGGAGAGCAATGCGAGCTGGGAGCTGGCGGCCTTGCCGCTGTTCATCTGGATGGGCGAGATCCTGTTCCGCACCCGCCTCAGCGAGGACATGTTCAGCGGCCTGGCGCCCTGGCTGGGCAAGGTGCCCGGGCGGCTGTTCCACACCACCATCCTGGGCTGCGGCATCTTCGGCTCGGTCTCGGGCTCGTCGGCGGCCACCTGCGCCACCATCGCCAAGGTCTCGCTGCCGGCGCTCAAGAAGCGCGGCTACGACGAAAGCATCGCCATCGGCTCGCTGGCCACGGCAGGCACCCTGGGCATCCTGATCCCGCCGTCCATCACCATGGTGGTGTACGCGGTCGCGGCCGATGCCTCCATCATCCGCATCTTCCTGGCGGGCTTTCTGCCCGGCCTGCTGCTGATGCTGCTGTTCTCGGGCTACATCGCCTGGTGGTCGGTGCGCAACAAGGATCGCATGCCGCCCGACGAGCCGGCGCTGAGCTTCCGCGAGAAGCTGCACCTGTCGCGCAACCTGATTCCCTGCGCGCTGCTCATCGTGTTCATCTGCTGGTCCCTGGTGGCCGGCTGGGCCACGGCGACCGAATGTGCCGCCTATGGCGTGGTGGGTGCCCTGGCACTGGCCGCCTGGTGCAAGGCACTGACCTGGCAGAACTTCAAGGAAGGCCTGGCCGGCTCGGCCCGCACCAGCTGCATGATCATGTTCATCCTGGCGGGGGCTGCCTTCCTGACCAAGACCATGGCCTTCACCGGCATCCCGCGCGAGCTGGCTGCCTGGGTCGACTCCATGCACCTGTCGCCCTATGCGCTGATCGCCTGCCTGGTGGGGGTCTACCTGGTGCTGGGCACGGCGCTCGACGGCATCAGCATGATCGTGCTCACCGCCGCGGTGGTGATGCCGATGATCGAGAAGGCCGGCTTCGACCTGATCTGGTTCGGCATCTTCGTGATCCTGCTGGTCGAGATCGCCGAGGTCACGCCGCCCGTGGGCTTCAACCTCTTCGTGCTGCAGAACATGACGGGCAAGGACAGCAACCTGATCGCCAAGGCCGCCATCCCGTTCTTCTTCTGCCTGGTGGTGTGCATCGGCCTGATCACGGTCTTCCCGCAGATCGTCACCATCGTCCCGGACCTCGTCATGGGCGCGTCCAAGTAGGCCGCCGGCCTTCCTCTGTGTCTGCCGGCGCGCGCTGCCGCACCGGCCCCTTGTCCCCCTTCAGGAGCTTGCCATGAAGCACATGGTCTGGTTGGCCGCGCTCGCCGCGGTCCCGATGGTGCACGCCCAGGCACAGTGGAAACTGGCCACCGGCTACCGTGCGGAGACCTTCCACACGCGCAACCTGGTGCAGTTTGCGCAGCAGGTGGAAGCGGCCTCCTCGGGCGCTCTGCGCATCGAGGTGCATGCCAACAACACCCTGGCCAAACTGGCCGACATTCCCCAGGCGGTGCAGGGCGGCAAGGCCCAGGCGGGCGAGACCATCATGACCAGCCTGGTGGCGGACATGCCGATCGCCGGGGCCGACGCCGTGCCCTTCGTGGTGCGCAGCTATGCCGATGCGCGCCGGCTGTGGGACCTGCAGCGCCCGCTCATCGAAGGGCACTTCACCCGCAAGGGGCTCAAGGTGCTGTACGCGGTGCCCTGGCCGCCCCAGGGCCTGTTCTCCATCACCCCCGTGAAGTCGTCCGCCGACTTCAAGGGCACGCGCATGCGCACCTACAACCCGGCCACGGTGCGCATCGCCGAGATGCTGGGCGCCGCTTCCGTGGACGTGCCCATGGTCGAGGTCAACAAGGCGCTGGCGGCCGGCCAGCTCGACTCCATGATCACCTCGGCCCTGACCGGGGTGGAGAACCAGGTCTGGGGCCAGGTCCGGCAGTACTACGGCATCGATGCCTGGTTTCCCAAGAACGTCGTCTTCGTGAACCTGCAGGCCTTCGACGCGCTGCCTGCGCCGGTGCGCCAGGCCGTCACCCGGGCGGCATCGGAGGCCGAAACACGCGGCTGGGCCATGAGCGAGTCCATCGCGCAGGAGTCCGTGGCCGAGCTGCAGCGCAAGGGCATCAAGGTCGAGCGCGCGAGCGCCGAGCTCAATGCCGACCTCAAGCGCCTGGGCGAGCGTTTCTCGCGCGAGTGGGTGCGCTCGGTGGGCGGCGAGGCCAACCAGATCTTCATCCCTTACTACACGCAGCGCTGAGATTCCCGCAGTCCATTCCAGGAGACGCACCATGCACACCCCGAAAGACACCATCGAGACCTACCTGCGGGCCAAGGACGGCAACCGCCCGCACCTGATCGCCCAGGCCTTCGCCGGCGGCGCGCTGCTGCAGATGGAGCTGCGCCAGGGCGGCATGGTCTTCCCGCCCTCGGCACAGGGGCGCGAGGCCATTGCCGAGACCCTGGTGCGCAATTTCAACCGCAGCTTCGAGAACGTCTACACCTTCTGCCTGGCCGACCCGCCCGCGCCGCACTGCGCGGACTTCCACTGCGACTGGCTCGTGGCCATGACCGAGAAGGACAGCCATGCCGTGCGCGTGGGCTGCGGCCAGTACCACTGGCGCTTTGCGCCCGGCAACCGGCTCGCGCAGGAGCTGCGCATCGTGATCGAGGCCATGCAGACCCTGCCACCGGCCGACATCCTGCCCGTGATGGCCTGGGCCACGGCGCTCGGAGGCCCTTGGTGCCCGCGGGCGCATGCCCTGGCCAGCGCGCCGCCCATCCCCGTGGTGCGCGAACTCCTGCAGCGCCTGACTCCGGCCTGCGCGGCCGCGGCTTGATCCGTGCCACTCCCCATTTTTTCTTCTTCCATCGGAGCCACCATGACCACCCATACACCCCAAGTACAGATTCCCCGCTGGCAGTTCTGGATCGACCGGGGCGGCACCTTCACCGACATCGTCGGCAAGCGGCCCGACGGCACGCTGGTCACGCACAAGCTGCTGTCCGAGAACCCCGAGCAGTACAAGGATGCGGCCGTGGCCGGCATCCGCCACCTGCTGGGCCTGGCGCCCGGCGAGGCCGTGACGCCGGCCCTGGTGGAATGCGTGAAGATGGGCACCACGGTGGCAACCAATGCGCTGCTCGAACGCAAGGGCGAGCCCACGCTGCTGGTCACCACGCGCGGTTTCCGTGATGCGCTGCGCATTGCCTACCAGAACCGGCCACGCCTGTTCGACCGCCACATCCTGCTGCCCGAACTGCTCTACACCGAGGTGGTCGAGGCGCGCGAACGCGTCGGAGCGCACGGCAAGGTGATGCAGCCGCTCGACGAAGCCAGCCTGCGCGGCGACCTGCTGGCCGCCTGGGGCCGCGGCCTGCGCAGCGTGGCCATCGTCTTCATGCATGGCTACCGCTACACGGAGCACGAGCAGATGGCCCGCCGCATCGCGAAGGAGGTGGGCTTCACGCAGATCAGCACCTCGCACGAGACCAGCCCGATGATGAAGTTCGTGAGCCGGGGCGATACCACGGTGGTCGATGCCTATCTCTCGCCCATCCTGCGCCGCTACGTGGAGCAGGTGGCCAGCGAGATGCCAGGGGTCAAGCTGTTCTTCATGCAGTCCTCGGGCGGCCTGACGGACGCGACCACCTTCCAGGGCAAGGACGCCATCCTGTCCGGCCCGGCCGGCGGCATCGTGGGCATGGCGCGCACGGCCGGCCTGGCTGGGCAGGAGCGCGTGATCGGCTTCGACATGGGCGGTACCTCCACCGATGTGAGCCACTACGCCGGTGCGTTCGAGCGCGAGTTCGAGACCCATGTGGCCGGGGTGCGCATGCGTGCGCCGATGATGAGCATCCACACCGTGGCCGCGGGTGGCGGCTCGGTGCTGAGCTACGACGGTGCGCGCTTTCGCGTCGGCCCTGAGAGTGCCGGCGCCAATCCCGGCCCGGTGAGCTATCGCCGTGGCGGCCCGCTGGCCGTGACCGATGCCAACGTGATGGTCGGCAAGGTGCAGCCGAGCTACTTCCCCAGCGTTTTCGGCCCGGCGGCCAACGAGACGCTGGATGCGCAGGCCGTGCGCGCGCGCTTCGCCGAGCTGGCCGCGCAGACGCAGCGCCAGCCCGAGGAGGTGGCCGAGGGCTTCATCCAGATCGCCGTGCAGCAGATGGCCAATGCCATCAAGAAAATCTCGGTGGCGCGCGGCTACGACGTGACGCGCTACACGCTGCAGTGCTTTGGCGGCGCGGGCGGCCAGCATGCCTGCCTGGTGGCCGACGCGTTGGGCATGACGCGCGTCTTCGTGCACCCGCTGGCGGGCGTGCTCAGCGCCTACGGCATGGGCCTGGCGGACCAGACGGTAATCCGTGAACAGGCCGTGGAACTGCCGCTGGCCCCGGCCTCGCTGCCGCTGATCGCCGAGCGCCTGGAGGTGCTGGGCGCAGCCGCCCAGGCCGAGCTCACGCGCCAGCAGGTCAGCCAGCACCCGGTGCAGGTGCGCCACAACGTGCACGTGCGCTACGAGGGCACCGACTCGGCGCTCGTCGTGCCCTTCGGCGACATCGCCGCGGTGCAGGCCGGCTTCGAGGCGGCCTACCGCCAGCGCTTCGCCTTCCTCATGGTGGGCAAGTCGCTGGTGGTGGAGGCGGTGTCGGTGGAGGCCGTGATCCCCGGCGATGCGCCGGCCGAGCCGCGCCTGCCCCTGCATGCCGAGCGCGTGCACCCGCGGCGCGAAACCGTGCGCATGTACTCGGGCAGCCGGTGGCATGACGCCGCCCTGGTGGTGCGCGAGGACCTGCAGCCCGGCGACACGATCCCCGGCCCGGCCATCATTGCCGAGAAGAACACCACCACGGTGGTGGAGCCCGGCTGGCTGGCCCGCCTCACCGACCTCGACCACCTGGTGCTCGACCGCGTGACCGCGCGCACGGTGCAATACGCGGCAGGCACCACGGTGGACCCGGTGCTGCTCGAAGTGTTCAACAACCTGTTCATGAACATCGCCGAGCAGATGGGCCTGCAGCTGCAGAACACGGCCTATTCGGTGAACATCAAGGAGCGCCTGGACTTCAGCTGCGCACTGTTCGACGCCACCGGCAACCTGATCGCCAATGCGCCGCACATGCCCGTGCACCTGGGCTCCATGGGCGAGAGCATCAAGACCGTGATCCGCGAGAACACCGGCAGCATGCAGCCGGGCGACGTCTACATGCTCAACGACCCCTACCACGGCGGCACCCACCTGCCCGACGTCACCGTGATCACGCCCGTCTACGTGGCCGGCGGCAAGGAGCCCACCTTCTACGTCGGCTCGCGCGGCCACCATGCCGATATCGGCGGCACCACGCCAGGGTCGATGCCTCCGTTTTCCACGCGCATCGAGGAAGAGGGCGTGCAGATCAACAACGTGAAGCTGGTGGCCGAGGGCGTCTTCCAGGAAGAGTCCGTGCGCCACCTGCTGGCCACGGGTGGCGGCACCACGCCGTACCCGAGCCGCAACCCGCACCAGAACCTGGCCGACCTGCGCGCCCAGATCGCCGCCAACGAGAAAGGGGTGCAGGAGCTGTCGAAGATGGTGGACCAGTTCGGCCTGGACGTCGTGCAGGCCTACATGCGCCACGTGCAGGACAACGCCGAGGAGTCGGTGCGCCGCGTGATCACCCACCTCAAGGACGGGCAGTTCACGCTGCCGCTGGACAACGGCGCGCAGATCAGCGTCTCGGTCAGGGTCAACGTCGCCGAGCGCAGCGCGGTGATCGACTTTGCCGGCACCAGCGCGCAGCAGGTCAACAACTTCAACGCCCCGCGCGCGGTGTGCATGGCGGCGGTGCTCTACGTCTTCCGCACCCTGGTGGACGACGACATCCCGCTCAACGCCGGTTGCCTCAAGCCCCTGCAGGTCCTCATTCCGCAGGGCTCCATGCTCAACCCCAACCCGCCGGCCTCGGTGGTGGCGGGCAATGTGGAGACTTCCACCTGCATCACGAATGCGCTGTTCGGTGCGCTCGGCGTCATGGCCGGCAGCCAGCCCACCATGAACAATTTCACCTTCGGCAATGCGCAGTACCAGTACTACGAGACCATCGCGGGCGGCAGTGGTGCGGGCGCGGTGCTCGATGGGGAGGGCCGGGTGGTGCGCGGCTTCGAAGGCACGAGCGTGGTGCAGACGCACATGACCAACTCGCGCCTCACGGACCCCGAGATCCTGGAGTTCCGCTTCCCCGTGGTGCTCGACAGCTATGAGATCCGCGAGGGCTCGGGCGGCCGCGGCCGCTGGGCGGGTGGCAACGGCGGCGTGCGCCGCGTGCGCTTCCTGGAGCAGATGACGGCCAGCATCCTGTCCAACGGCCGCGTCAAGCCGGCCTTCGGCATGGCCGGCGGGCAGGCCGGCCTCACCGGCCTGAACCGCGTACTGCGCGCCAACGGCCAGGTCGAAGACCTGGCGCACATCGGCGCGGCGCTCATGGAGCCCGGCGACGTGTTCGAGATCTCCACGCCCGGCGGCGGGGGCTTTGGCGAATGCATGGCCGCCGTTGACTGATGGAGCGCGGCCTGTGCCTCATGGCACAGGGCTTGCATTGCCAGGGGATACCACCCCTTCGTCCGATGGGGTGGACGAGAGCGACACGCAACACCACGGAGAGAGCCATGAACTACCTTCCCGCCACGGCCGGTGCCACAAGCACCCACGCCGTCACGGCATCCCCGGCGGCTGCGCCCCTGGCGGAACCCCGGTCATCTGCCGCGCAGGCCCCGCGTGCCAGGCGCACCCTGACCGTGGGCCAGAAGCTGGCCGCGGCCTTCGGCCTGCTGGGCGTGGCGGTGGCGCTGCTCGGTTCCACCACCTGGCTCACGGGCCAGGGCACGACGCGCCAGGCCACGCTGCTCACGGCGGAGCAGTTGCCCATCGAGCGCTCGGTGCGCGAGTGGAAGACCCAGTCCGTGCACATCGGCCAGATCGCCCTGCGCGCCACCAGCTCGACCGACGTGTTTCCCCTGGTGGCCGAGATGCGCACGCAGCTGGCCGCCGAGGACGGCATGCGCAAGCGCATCGACGAGGCGCTGGCCGCCTCGGCCGCGGCCGCGAGCACCGTGCCTGCGTGGAAGCAGACCCAGGCGCAGCGCCAGCAGTACGCGGCCCTGCGCGACACCCTGGTGCAGAATGCGCTCGAATCCAAGGTCATCAGCCAGAAGGAACTGCAGGAGCACGCCGCAGCGCTGGCCCAGTACCTGAAAACCATCGACCAGCTGCTGGCCGAATCCGAGAAGTCCTCGGTGGCGGCGGCCGACGCGATGATTGCCGATGCTTCGCGCGCCCAGTGGGTCAGTGCGCTGGCGGTGGCCTTCGTGGTGGCGCTGTCGGCCTTGTTCGGCTGGCTGCTGCGCCGCTCCATCGTGCTGCCGCTGCGCCAGGCGTCGGACGCGGCGGCCCTGGTGGCGCAAGGCGACCTCACGGTGCGCATGGCCACCGACCGCACCGACGAGATCGGCGAGCTGCTCACCGCGCTCAACCGCATGGTCGAATCCCTGCACTACGTGGTGACCGAGGTGCGCGACTCGGGCGAGTCCATCCACGTCGCCAGCTCCGAGGTGGCGGCCGGCAACACCGACCTGAGCGCGCGCACCGAGCACGCCGCCAGCAGCCTGCAGCAGACGGCGGCCAGCATCGCGCAGCTGGCGCAGACCGTGGCCGCCAATGCCGACAGCACGCGCCAGGCCAACACCCTGGCCCACAGTGCCGCCCAGGTGGCGAAGAAGGGCGGCGACGTGGTCGGCGAGGTGGTCAAGACCATGGACGAGATCAACGCCAGCAGCAAGAAGATCGCCGACATCGTGGGCATCATCGACTCCATCGCCTTCCAGACCAACATCCTGGCGCTCAATGCGGCGGTGGAAGCGGCTCGGGCCGGCGAGCAGGGCCGGGGCTTTGCCGTGGTGGCCAGCGAGGTGCGCAACCTCGCGGGCCGCAGCGCCAACGCCGCCAAGGAGATCAAGGCCCTGATCGCCACCAGCGTGGACAGGGTGGGCGATGGTGCGCGCCTGGTGGTCACCGCCGGATCCACCATGCAGGACATCGTCACCAGCGTGCAGCAGGTGACCACGCTGATGTCCGAGATCAATGCCGCCAGCAGCGAGCAAAGCAGCCAGATCGGCCAGGTCAGCCAGGCCGTGGACCAGCTCGACCACATGACGCAGCAGAACGCCGCGCTGGTGGAAGAGGGCGCCGCGGCGGCCCAGAGCCTCAAGGACCAGGCCAACCGGCTGGCGGGGGCGATGGGGCAGTTCCAGCTGGCTGGGGGCGCGGCGGCTTAGCGATAATGGCGGCCCTGACTCCGCCGAGAACGCCATGACCGCTGCACCTGCTCCCGCCCCCTTGACCTATGACCAGACGGGCGTCAACTACGAACAGATCGACCCCTTGAAGGTTGCGGCACAGCGCGCAGCGGCCCAGACCGGGGCGCACATGGCCAGCCACGGCTTCAGCGAAGTGGCTGCTTCGCGCGGGGAGTCGGCTTATGTGGTCGATGTCGGCCCCATGTACCTGGCCAGCATCGTCGAATGCCTGGGCACCAAGGCCCTGCTGGCCGATGACATGGCCAAGCTCCTGGGCAGGAGCTTCTACGACGGCATTGCCCAGGACACGATTGCCATGGCGGTCAACGACCTGATCACCGTGGGCGCGACCCCGCTGGTCGTGCAGGCCTACTGGGCCGCGGGGGGCTCCGACTGGTTTGGCGATGCGCAGCGCTCGGAGGCCCTCGTCGCGGGCTGGAAGCGCGCCTGCGACACCTGCAAGGTGGCCTGGGGGGGCGGCGAAACACCGGCCCTTGCCGGGGTGGTGGCCGACGGCCGGGTGGACCTGGCAGCCTCGTGCACCGGCATCAT
Organism: Acidovorax sp. GW821-FHT09B03; assembly: GCF_059418305.1. NCBI lineage: Bacteria > Pseudomonadati > Pseudomonadota > Betaproteobacteria > Burkholderiales > Comamonadaceae > Acidovorax > Acidovorax sp. GW821-FHT09B03. Next base: position 257,527 of record NZ_JBWKPP010000007.1, on the reverse strand, counting down.
CAGCCCCAAGGCACGGCTGTCGGTCGGTGACCAGCTCGGCGCGGGCGATGCCATCGTGCTGCTCGCCTCCAGCGGCATCCATGCCAACGGCGTGTCGTTGGCCCGCAAGCTGGCCGAGCGGCTGCCGCAGGGCTATCTCACGGACATCGGCAACGGGCAGACCTTTGGCGAGGCGCTGCTGGCGCCCACTGTGCTGTATTCGCCGGTGACGGAAGCCCTGGCGGCCGACGGCATCTACCCCCATTACTGCGCCAACATCACCGGCCACGGCTGGCGCAAGCTGCTGCGCCACCCCAAGCCGCTGACCTACCGCATCCAGCAGGTGCCGCCGGTGAGCCCGGTGCTGGCGTTCATGCAGAAGGAGTGCCAGCTCGACGACCACGAGGCCTACGGCACGCTCAACATGGGGGCGGGTTTCGCCCTGTTCGTGGCGGCCAAGGACGCGCCTCGCGTGGTCGAGGTGGCGCAAGGCCTCGGCGTCCCGGCGCTGGTCGCGGGTTATGTGGAAGAGGGGCCCAAGCAGGTCGTGATCGAGCCGATCAAGGTCGTCTACGGCGCGGACGAACTGCAGCTGCGCTGACCCCCGCATCCTGGGACACCAATGAAAAGGGCCTGCATCGCAGGCCCTTTGTCTTGGCTTACATGCCCGAGTAGTTCGGGCCGCCGCCGCCTTCGGGTGTCACCCAGACGATGTTCTGCGTCGGGTCCTTGATGTCGCAGGTCTTGCAGTGCACGCAGTTCTGCGCGTTGATCTGCAGGCGCTGGGCGTCGCCGCCCTTGGCCACGTCGGGCACGAACTCGTAGACACCGGCCGGGCAGTAGCGGGCCTCGGGGCCGGCGTACTTGGACAGGTTGATGTTCACCGGCACGCTCGCATCCTTGAGCGTCAGGTGGGCCGGCTGGTTCTCGGCGTGGTTGGTGTTGCTGATGAACACGCTCGAGAGCCGGTCGAAGGTCAGCTTGCCATCGGGCTTGGGGTAGATGATGGGCTTGCACTCAGACGCGGGCTTGAGGTGCACGTGGTCGGGCTTGTCGCGGTGCAGCGTCCAGGGGATGTTGCCCTTGAGCACGAACTGCTCCAGGCCGTTCATGATCGTCGCGGTGACCAGGCCCTTCTTGAACCAGTTCTTGAAGTTGCGGTCCTTGTTGAGTTCGGTGTGCAGCCAGCTCTTCTCGAAAGCCTCGGGGTAGGCGCTGAGCTCATCGTGCTGGCGCCCGGCCACCACGGCGTCGTAGGCGGCCTCGGCGGCCAGCATGCCGGACTTGATGGCGGCATGGCTGCCCTTGATGCGGCCCACGTTCAGGTAGCCCGCGTCGCAGCCGATCAGTGCGCCGCCCGGGAAGATGGTCTTGGGCAGGCTCAGCAGGCCGCCGGCCGTGATGGCGCGCGCGCCGTAGCTGATGCGCTTGGCCGGCTTGATGCCCTTGGATTCGTCGCCTTCCAGGTACCAGCGGATGTTGGCATGCGTCTTCCAGCGCTGGAATTCCTCGAATGGGCTCAGGTAGGGGTTGGAGTAGCCCAGGCCGGTGATGAAGCCCAGGGTCACCTTGTTGTCGTCCAGGTGGTACAGGAAGGCGCCACCGTAGGTGTCGTTCTCCATGGGCCAGCCGGCGGTGTGCATCACGAAGCCGGGCTGGTGGCGCTGCGGGTCGATCTCCCACAGCTCCTTGATGCCGATGGCGTAGCTTTGCGGGTCGGAATGCGCGTCGAGCTTGAAGCGCGAGATCAGCTGCTTGCCCAGGTGGCCGCGCGAACCTTCGGCGAAGATCGTGTACTTGGCATGCAGTTCCATGCCCAGCTGGAAGTCGCCCGTGGGCTCGCCTTCCTTGCCGATGCCCATGTTGCCGGTGGCCACGCCCTTGACGGAGCCGTTCTCGTTGTAGAGCACCTCGGCGGCCGGAAAGCCGGGGAAGATCTCCACGCCCAGGGCTTCGGCCTGCTCGCCCAGCCACTTGACCACATTGCCCAGGCGCACCACGTAGTTGCCGTGGTTCTGGAAGTTGTGCGGCAGGAACACATTGGGTACGCGAAAGGACGACTTCTCGCCCAGGAAGATCATCGCGTCGTCGGTCACGGGCTGGTTCAGCGGGGCGCCCTTGGCCTTCCAGTCGGGGATCAGCTCGGTCAGGGCCTTGGGGTCCATGATGGCGCCCGACAGGATGTGTGCGCCGGGCTCGGAGCCTTTTTCGAGCACCACGACCGAGATGTCCTGGCCTTTTTCTGCCGCGAGCTGCTTGAGCCGGATCGCGGTGGCCAGGCCGCCGGGGCCGCCGCCCACGACGACCACGTCGTATTCCATTGCTTCACGGGGACCATACTGGGCGAGGATTTCTTCGTTCGTCATGGGTTTTTCGTCGTGCGTTTGATAATCGAGTGATTGTCTTCGGACAGAGGCCAGGATTCTGTCTGTCTGGAGACTGATTGTATTCACCAAATTTGAATAATCGAACGATCGTTCTTTTTTCTGCAGTGGAGGCTCTCTAAATGGCATACAGCATCGATCTTTCCGGCCGGGTGGCCTTCATCACCGGTGCCTCCAGCGGCCTGGGGGCCCAGTTCGCGCGCACGCTGGCGCGCGCCGGGGCCGGGGTGGTGCTGGCCAGCCGCCGCATCGAAAAGCTCAAGGAGCTGCGCGCCCGCATCGAGGGCGAGGGCGGCGATGCCCACGTGCTCGAACTCGACGTGACCGACCACGCCTCCATCAAGTCCGCCGTGGCCCATGCCGAGACCGAGATGGGCTCCATCGACATCCTGGTCAACAACTCGGGCGTGAGCACCACCCAGCGCCTGCAGGACGTGACGCCCGAGGACTACGACTTCATCTTCGACACCAACGTCAAGGGCGCCTTCTTCGTCGCGCAGGAGGTGGGCAAGCGCATGCTGGCGCGCTCGCGCGGGGCGGCACCGGGCAGCTTCACGGGCGGGCGCATCATCAACATCGCCTCGATGGCCGGGCTCAAGGTGTTGCCGCAGATCGGCGCCTACTGCATGAGCAAGGCCGCCGTGGTGCAGATGACCCGTGCCATGGCCATGGAATGGGGCCGTTTCGGCATCAACACGAATGCCATCTGCCCGGGCTACATCGACACCGAGATCAACCACCGCCACTGGCAGACCGAGCAGGGCAAGAAGCTCATCGAGATGCTGCCGCGCAAGCGCGTGGGCAGCCCCGAGGACCTCGATGCGCTGATCATCATGCTGGCCAGCGACCAGAGCCATTTCATCAACGGTGCCGTGATTGCCGCGGACGATGGCTTTGCCGTTTGAGCCCGGCGCCGCCCACCGATGCTGACCGGCATCCTGGCGGGGCTCGCCGCCGGCGCGCTCTGGGGTCTGGTATTCGTCGCGCCGCGCATGGCCGGTTCGTTCGCTTCGGTGGACCTGACCTCGGGCCGCTTTGTGGCCTATGGCGCTGTGGCCCTCTCCATGCTGCTGTGGGGTTTGCGCGGCAGTTCGCGCCGACCCACCCTGGCACAGGCCTGGGCTGCGCTGTGGCTGTCGGTGCTGGGCTTCACGGGCTACTACCTGCTGCTGGTCTGGGCCATCCGCGATGCGGGTGCCGAGATGCCGGCACTGATCATCGGTACCATCCCGGTCTGGGTCATGCTGCTGGGCAAGCCGCAGGGCCTGCGCTGGGCGGCCCTGGCGCCCGGGCTGGTGCTCACCGTGGCCGGCCTGGCGCTGATGGCCGGCGTTCCGCATGGCGATCCCGCAACCCCCGGCGCCGGCAGCTACTGGCGCGGCATCGGCATCGCCCTGGTGGCCCTGGTGTTCTGGACCGCCTTCGCCATCTTCAACTCCGCCTGGCTCAAGCGCCACCCCGAGGTGCGCGCCACCGACTGGGCCAACTGGCTGGGCGTGGCCACCGGATTGGGCGGCCTGCTGCTGTGGCTGGCGGGCGGCTCCAGCCTGCCCGCGCTGGCCGCGCAGCCGGGCTTCGGCACCTTCGTGGCCGTGTGCCTGGCGCTCGGCTTTGGTTCGAGCTGGCTGGCGACCATCCTGTGGAATATCGCCAGCCAGCGCCTGTCCGCCAGCCTGTGCGGGCAGTTGATCGTGAGCGAGACGCTGTTCGCGCTCGTCTATTCCTTTGCGTGGGATGGCCGCTGGCCGACGCTGGCGCAGTGGGCCGCCGCCGTGTTGTTTACATTGGGCATCCTCGCTTCCATCAAGGCACACCGATGAAGATTGAAATCCCCGAGAAAAAGAAACTGGTGCACGAGATGCGCTTTCCCGTGCGCTGGGGCGACATGGATGCCATGGGGCACGTGAACAACACGGTGTATTTTCGCTACCTGGAGACGGCGCGCATCGACTGGATGGTATCGGTGGGCTGCAACCCCGACCCCACGGGCCAGGGGCCGGTCATCGTCAATGCCTTCTGCAATTTCTACCAACAGCTCGAATACCCGGCCGACGTGCTGCTCAAGTTCTACGTGAGCGACCCGGGCCGCACCACCTTCGAGACCTGGGGCACCCTGGAGCGGGTGGACCGGCCGGGTGTGGTCTACGCAGCGGGCGGCGCCACGACGATCTGGGTGGACTTCCCCCAGAAGAAGGCGGTCGCGCTGCCGGAGTGGATGCTGGCCATCGTCAACGGATGACGGCGGGGGCGCCTTGACACCCCCGCCCGAATCGGACTAAATCCAAACCATCGGCACGGTCTGCCATGGCGTGCAGCGCACAGCTGATGGGGGTTGTGCAGGTTCATTGTTGCAATGGGCGAGTGTGCGAACTCCTGGCCACGCCGCTTGCCTGTCACGGGGGTTTCGGCCATGGCCACAGACAGCAGCCCTGGGCGCAGCGATGCGCAATCCGACGCCCGCCTGCACGGCTGGGCAAATCCATTGGCCTTTGCCGTCTTTGTCGCGGGCGTGATCGCGCTCGGGATCGCCTTGCACTTCCAGGGCAAGCGGGCTGCCGAACAGACGGCGTCCGAGACTCTGCGGGTCACTTCCGAACTGTCGGCCCATTCCCTGGACACCTGGCTCACGGAGCGCTCTGGCGACGCCGAGGCCATCGGCTCCAACCCCCTGCTGGTCAAGGCACTCGGGCAGTGGGGGCAGGGCGATGCGCAACGCGCCGAATACGCTCCTGTCATCCATCGGCATCTCGAAGGCATACGCCGCGTCTACGGCTACCGGAGCATCGAGGTCATCGATGCCGACACGGCCAAGGCGGTGTTCAGCAGTGGCGCCGCACTGGACGCGCAGCAGCTCGGCCGCGTGGTGCAGGCGGGAACAGGTGCCTACCCGCGGTGGATCGAACTGCCTGCCGAGAACGGAGCCGGGCTGCGCCTGGCCCTGGTGCGCAGCATTGCCGGGCTCGCCCCGGGGACGGGCCATGTGCTGTACATGGAGATGGACCTGCAGTGGCTGGTGGACACCCTGGCCAAGGCCAGGCTGCCCAACTGGGGTGGAGAGACCATTCTGGTGCACCGCGATGCACGTGGCCTGCAGGTCCTGGCCCCGGCCAGCGGCCCCGGGCTGCAGGCGCTTCAAGGGGCGGGGCCCGTGGTGGAGTCGCTGTTGACCGAGCCCGGTGTTGCCGCGGCGCAGGGGCGCAACCGGCATGGCGTGGCGGTGATGGCCCGGCGCGAGAACATCCTGCTGCCGTCGTGGATGGTGCTGAGCCTGATGCCCGAGACAGCGGTGTATGCGGCGGTGCAGGACCGCAGCCGCCTCCTGGTCCTCGGGGCCACGGTGCTCATCCTGCTGGGCTCGCTGCTCTATGCTGCCTGGCGCCGCGGCGACCACCACCGCCACGCCGCGCGCGAGGCCGGGCTGCGCCGGCACTACGAGCATGTGATGCGGGGCTCGACCGACATCTTCTTCCTGACCGACAACGACGGCACCATCCTCGACGTGAGCCAGGCGACCGTCGACGTCTATGGCTACCCCCGCGAGCAGCTCATCGGCATGAACGCACAGCGCCTGCGGCCACCGGACAACGCCGCGGCGCAGGCGGCCATCCTGGAGGCCATGCAGCCCGGCGAGTCGCGCCACGTTCGCATCCCCCGGCTGCGCGCCGACGGCAGCACCTTCCTGCTGGAAGGTACCGTCGGCTGCTTCGAGTCGGACGGTCAGCGCTATTTCGTGGGCATAGGCCGCGACATCACGCGCCAGGCCGAGGTGGAGACGCAGTTGCGCGTGGCCGCGAGCTTCTTCGACCGCTCCGCCGCCGCCATCGTGGTCGGCGACCGTGACAAGCGCATCGTCTCGATCAATGCCCACCTCACCAAGATCACCGGCTACACGCTCGAGGACTTGCAGGGGCAGCCCACGGTGATCCTCAATGCGGGGCTCGACCCCGCAGGGGTCGAGCGTGCGCGCGCCATCCTCCAGACCGAAGACTTCTGGGAGGGCGAGGTGCACATCCGCCGCAAGGACGGCACGGTCTTCCCGGCGCGTCTGCTGGTCTGCGCGCACCGTGGCGCGGACGGCCAGGTGGAGCAGCATGTGGACCTGTTCACGGACCTGACGCGCCTCAAGCAGGCCGAGAGCCAGGCGCAGTACCTGGCCATCCATGACCCGGTCACGGGGCTGCCCAACCGCGCCCGGCTGGAGCAGGAGCTGTCGCAGTACATTGCCAGCATCGATGCCCAGGCCGTATCCCCGCACAACAGCCTGTCGCTGGCGCTGGTCAACCTGGACCGCTTCAAGGGCGTCAACGAGTCGTTCGGCTATGCCCAGGGCGATGTGCTGCTGGTCGAGACCGCCAGGCGCCTGCAGGGGCTGAGTGCCGACCTCAAGGGCCTGTACCGCTATGGCGGCGACGAATTCATGCTCGTTCTCGCGGGCAACCCCGTCACCCATGCCCTGCTGATCAGCCAGGTGCGCGCGCTGCTGGCCCCGCCCATCCGCCTGGGGCCGCAGGAGCACCCGGTCTCTCCCACCGCCAGCATCGGCATCGCCAGCTATCCCGAGCATGCGCACACGGCGGAGGACCTGTTGCACAACGTCGAAGCCGCGATGCGCATCGCCAAGGCCCACGGGCGCAACACCTGGCGCCTGTATGCGCCCGAGATGAATGCCTCGGCCTACGACGACATGCTGCTGGCGGTGGACCTGCGCCAGGCCATCGACGTCGGCGAACTCGAGTTGCACCTGCAGCCCCAGTTCACCCTGGCGTATGGCCAGCCCGTGGGCATGGAGGCCCTGCTGCGCTGGACGCACAAGACGCGGGGCCCGGTGTCCCCGGCGCGGTTCATTCCCATTGCCGAGTCTTCGGGGATGATCGCGGAAATCGGCAACTGGGTGCTGCGCGAGGCGGCGCGCATCTGGTCCCGCTGGCGCAGCGAGGGGCTGGTGCCGCTGCCCATTGCCGTGAACCTCTCGGCGGTGCAGTTCCAGGCACCCGATTTCCTGCACGAGGTGGGCCGTGTCCTCTCGGAGTTCGACCTGCCCGCGGGCGCGCTCGAGATGGAGCTCACCGAGGGCACGTTGATGGCCAATACGGATGCCGCCGTGGAGACCCTGCACCAGCTGGTGGGCAAGGGCATCCAGATCGCCATCGACGACTTCGGCACGGGTTACTCCAGCCTGAGCTATCTGCGCCGTTTCCCGGTGAGCAAGCTCAAGATTGACCGCTCCTTCATCCTCGACCTGGGCAAGCACGGCAACGAGGAGGCCGAGGCCATCGCCTCGGCCGTCATCGCCATGGCCAAGAGCCTGAAGCTGCGCGTGATCGCCGAAGGCGTGGAAACCGCCGAGCAGCGCGATTTCCTCAAGGACCATGGCTGCGACGAGGTGCAAGGCTACCTGTATGCCCGCCCGATGTCCGTGGAGGCCGCGACGGCGCTGCTCGCCGCCACCCAGCCGCAAGGCGACATGGCCTGAATCAGCTTGGCGGCAGCGCGATGCAGCGGCCCTGCGCGCCCTCGGTTCCAGTGCTGACACCGAGCAGCAGCACCCGCTGCCACTCCGGCAGGTAGCGGATGGCCGTCTGCGGTGCGCTGTAGGCGGCGGAGTCCTGCAGCGCCTCATCCATGCGCCACTGGCGGCCCGAGGGCAGGTGCTCGATGGTCAGCGTGCGCACACCGGTGTGGAAGGTGGTGGTGATCTTTCCTTCGGTGCCGAAGAAGCCGCCACCGGTGCGTGCCGTGCGCCGCGTGCCCTGGAAGGCGGTGCCGATGCGCAGGCGCTGGTCACGGCTGGTGCAGCTGCCTTCGAAGGCGGCGGCACAGGCCATGGGCAGGGGGTTCTGCTGCACCGTGACGACCTGCACGGAAGGCTGCTTGACTTCGTCGAGCGCCACCGGCACCAGGCTGGCGCAGTTGGCATCGGGCACCACGCGCCAGGCACCGGCACCGGGCAGGTCGGCAATGCCGTAGCGCGGCACGCCCAGGCCTGCCGCCAGGTAGTACACCGGCTCGGCCGTGCCCTTGCGCAGCAGCAGGGGCGGCAGGGTGCTCGACAGGGGCGAGAGTGCGCCGGCCGGCACCTGCACCGGCAGGGGATATACGTCCAGCGTGCCGCTGCCCGGTGCAAAGCCGCTGGCGGCGGCGTGGGCGCCGCAGGCCGCGAAGGCGCTGGCTGCGTACAGCCCGGCAGCCAGGAGGCAGGACGGCTGCATGGGTGCCTCAGGCGGCCGGTTTGGCCTTCGGGACACGGCCCATCAGGTAGAACTCGGGGTTGGGCTGCATGCCGGCAAAGCTGGCCATGCGGTTGCTCAGCCCGAAGAAGGCGGTGATGGCTGCGATGTCCCAGATGTCTTCGTCGTCGAAGCCATGCGCGTGCAGGGCGGTGAAGTCGGCATCCTCGATCTCGTGCGAGCGCTCGCAGACCTTCATGGCGAAGTCGAGCATGGCGCGCTGGCGTGGGCTGATCTCGGCCTTGCGGTAGTTCACCGCCACCTGGTCGGCCACCAGCGGCTTCTTCTCGTAGATGCGCAGGATCGCGCCATGCGCCACCACGCAGTACAGGCACTGGTTGGCCGCGCTGGTGGTGGTGACGATCATCTCGCGCTCGCCCTTGGTCAGGCTGCCTTCCTCCTTGAGCATCAGCGCATCGTGGTAGGCAAAGAAGGCGCGCCACTCGGCCGGGCGCCGCGCGAAGGCCAGGAACACATTGGGCACGAAGCCGGCCTTCTCCTGCACTTCGAGGATGCGAGCGCGGATGTCCTCGGGCAGGCTGTCGAGGGCGGGAAAGGGGTAGCGGGTCACGTCGGTCTCCTTGTTTTTTCTGATGGGCCCCAGTATCCGGGATTCAAGGATGCCAGTGCGTTGCGCGCACGGGGCTGTGCGACGGCGCGGCCGTGTTGCCTGCCAGCGCATACGACAGTTGCGTGGCCGCAGCCATTACGGTCTTGGCGAGGTTTTCGAGCTTTTCAGCCGGCAGGCGCGATGCCGGTCCCGAGATGCACACCGACCCCATCAGCCTCCAGTGCATGCCGAACACCGGCGCCGACACCGTGGCCACGCCCTGTTCGCGCTCGCCGATGGACCAGTGGTAGCCCTTCTGGCGGATCTCCTCGTAGGCCTTGCCCGGCTCGCCCGAGAAGGCCAGGATCACGCGGCCCGGCGAGCCCTTGTCCAGCGGCAGGCCCTCGCCCATGCGCGCATGGTGGCGCAGCGCCTGCGGTCCTTCCACGCGCACGAGGCAGGTGCGCACCTGGCCTTCGCGCACGTAGAAGGCGGCGCTCTCGCCCGTGGCATGGGTCAGCTCGCGCAGCGCCGGTTCCAGCACGTTCTGCACGTCGAAGCCCGCCTGGTAGCGTGCGCCCAGCCAGCCTGCAGCCGGGCCCAGGCGCCAGTCGCCATCCTCGCGCTGGACCATGAAGCCCGACTGCGCCAGCGTGCGCGCCAGGCGCAGCACCGTGGTCTTGTGCAGGCCGCAGCGCCGGCTCAGTTCGGCCAGCGACAGGCTCGACTCGCCCAGCGCAAACGCCTCCAGCACCTGCAGCGCGCGCGTGACGGCAATGACGCCACTGCTGGCATCGCCAGCTGTGCCGGGTACCGGTGGCGCGGCCGGAAGAGGGGGCTTGGGAGGAGGGTTGCTCATGGTGCAATTCGTTTCATGGTGTGCAACTGCATTGTATGGGTTGAAACGTCTGCGTAAAGTCGCACCCACGGCGCCGGGCCCTGCAGGCCGGCGTGACGAACCACCACAACGGAGACAAAACCATGCCAGCCTTCCCTTCGCTTTCGCGTTCCCTGTGCGCCGCCTTCCTGGGCCTGGCTGCCGCCGCCGTGCCCGGCGGCGCGGCATGGGCGCAGGCCGCCTACCCCAGCAAGCCGATCCGTCTCATCGTGCCCTTCCCTCCCGGCGGCGGCACGGACATGATCGCGCGCACCGTGGCGCAAAAGCTCACGGACCAGAACAAGTGGAACGTGATCGTCGACAACCGCCCCGGCGCGGGCGGCAACCTGGGCGTGGATGCCACGGCCAAGTCCGCACCCGATGGCTACACCCTGGTCATGGGCCAGACCAGCAACCTGGCCATCAACCCCACGCTCTACCCCAAGTTGCCCTACGACCCGCTCAAGGACCTGGTGCCCGTGGCGCTAGTGTCGTCCTCGCCCATCGTGATGGCCGCGCCCGTCAACTCGCCCTACAAGACCTTCGCCGACGTGGTGGCTGCCGCCAAGGGCAAGCCCGACGCGCTCACCCTGGGCTACTCGGGCAACGGCACGGTGGCCCACCTGGCCGGCGAGCTGGCCGAGAACGCTGCCGGCATCCAGCTGCGCCACATTCCCTACAAGGGCGCGGCCCAGGCCATGACCGACCTGGTGGGCGGGCAGATCGATCTGTACATGTCCTCCGTGCCCACGCTGCTGGGCCAGGTGCGCAATGGCAAGCTCAAGGTGCTGGCCATCACCTCGGCAAAACGCTCGTCCCAGTTGCCCGACGTGCCCACGCTGGCGGAATCGGGCTACAAGGGCTTCGAGGCCGTGACCTGGTTTGGCATCCTCGCGCCCGCCGGCACGCCAGCGCCCATCGTGGCCCAGCTCAACAAGGCCATCAACCAGGCGCTGCAACACGCCGAAGTGGCCGAGAAGCTGCGCAGCGAAGGCGGCGACGTGATGGGCGGCACGCCCGAGCAGTTCACCCAGCTGCTGCGCACCGAAGTGCCGCGCTGGGGAAAGATCGTCAAGGACTCGGGCGCAAGCCTCGACTGACTGAGCCTGCCGACCTTCTGCTGAGCCCACGCCCACCGGACCATCGCCATGACCCGCGATTGCCTTGCCACGCCCGTAGCTTTCTCGGTGGGCACCGAAAGGCCTGCGGTGGCCGTGCCCGCCGGCGCCTGCGACTGCCATGTGCATGTGTACGACAGCCGCTTTGCCCCGGCCCCCGGTGCCCGCCTGCTGCCGCCCGATGCCTCGGCCGGCGACTATGGGCAACTGCAGCGGCGCATCGGCACCACGCGCACCGTGCTGGTCACGCCGTCGACCTATGGCAGCGACAACCGCTGCATGCTCGAAGGGCTGGCCGCGCTGGGTGAACAGGCACGGGGTGTCGCGGTGATCGACGGCAGCGAAAGCGATGGCGAACTGCAGCGCCTGCATGCCCTGGGCGTGCGCGGCGTGCGGTTGAACCTCTCGCTCGGCGTGTCGGGCACGGCCGAGCTGCTGGAGCCGCTGGCCGCGCGCATCGCGCCCCTGGGCTGGCACCTGCAGCTGCTGATGGCACCCGACCTGCTGGCATCGCTGGCGCCCGTGCTGCGCCGCCTGCCGGTGGACCTGGTGTTCGACCACTTCGGGCGCATCGCACCCGCACAGGCCGGCACGCATGCCGCCCATGCGCTGCTGCTGGAACTGCTGGCGGCGGGCAAGGCCTGGATCAAGCTGTCCGGCGGCTACATCGTGAGCCCGCTGCACACGGTGGAAGACCCGGCCCTCGATGCGCTGGCCCACGGCTACCTGCGCTGTGCACCCGACCGCGTGCTCTGGGGCAGCGACTGGCCCCATGCCACCGCCACGGCCGGCGTGCAGCCGCTGCCCGACGACGCGCGCCAGCTCGACCGCCTGGCGCAGTGGATCGATGGTGCAGGGCAGGGCGCAGCCACCCTGCACGGCGTGCTGGTGGACAACCCGCGTGCCCTCTACGGCTTCGCGCAGACCGAATTTCCCGATTCCTTCCATTGATACCAGGAGCCCATGCCATGACCCTGTCGCCCCCTCTTTCCTTGACGCGCCGCAGCGTGCTCGGCTCCCTGGCTGCGTCGCTGGCCAGCGGCCCGGCCTTTGCGCAGGGCGACTGGCCCGCCGGCAAGCTCATCACCTGGGTCGTGCCCTACCCACCGGGCGGCAGCACCGACGTGCTGGGCCGCAACCTGGCGCTGCGCGTGGCGTTCTCCCTGGGCACCAACGTCATCGTCGACAACAAGGCCGGCGCCACCGGCACCATCGGCGCCGCCTTCGTGGCCAAGGCCGCACCCGATGGCTACACCCTGCTGGGCACCTCCATCGGCCCGCAGGCGATCGCACCGCACCTCATGGGCAAGCTGCCCTATGACCCCATCGCGGGCTTCGAGCCGGTGATCACCATCGGCACCATTCCGCACATCCTGGTGGTGGGTGCCAAGCAACCCTTCCAGTCGGTGGCCGAGCTGCTGGCCGCGGCCCGCGCCCAGCCGGGCAAGCTGGCCTTCGCCTCGGGCGGCAACGGCACCATTTTGCAGATGCAGGGCGAGCTGCTGCAGCAGCAAAGCGGCGTGCGCTTCATCCACGTGCCCTACAAGGGCGACACCCCGGCGCTGCAGGACACGCTGGCCGAGCAGGTGCAGTTCATGTTCGCGCCGGCCGCCGCCGCGCTGCCCCACGTGCAGTCCGGCAAGCTGCGCGCGCTGGCGGTCACGTCGGCCCAACGCCTCAAGGCCCTGCCTGCCGTGCCCACCATGGGCGAGGCCGGGCTCAAGGACTTCGTGGTCGAGCAGTGGCAGGCCGTGTTCGCGCCCGGCAAGACACCTGCACCTGTCGTGCAGCGTCTGAACGACGAGATCGGCAAGGCCTTGAAGGACCCCGCCGTCCTTGCCCTGGCCGACAAGCTGGGCGTGACCCTGGTGGGCGGCACGCCACGCCAGCTCGGTGACCTGCAGAAGGCCGACTCCGCCAAGTGGGCCAAGGTCATCAAGGACGGAAACATCACCGCCGAGTAATTCCCGGGGTGCCACGCAGGCACTGCACTTTTCTCCGCATACCAAAACCCAACAAGGACTGCACCATGAGCCAGCTTCCCGAAATCATCCGTGACATCGAACGCGTCAGCGCCGAGGTCGTCCAGAAAGCCGCCACCTTCCAGGCTGCCATCCTCGCCGACGTGGCGGGCCGCCGCGGCACCATGCACGCCCGCGTGGCCCCGGTCCACCAGGACATGCAGGTCGCAGGCCCGGCCTTCACCGTCGAAGTGCGCCCTGGCGACAACCTCATGATCCACGCCGCCATCGCGCTGGCCAAGCCGGGCGACGTGCTGGTGATCGATGGCAAGGGCGACCAGACTGCGGCCCTGATGGGCACGCTGATGCTCAGCGCCTGCAAGAAGCTGGGCCTGGCGGGCGTGATCGTCGACGGTGCGATCCGCGACAAGCTCGAACTGCTGGAACTGGGCTTCCCGGTCTTCAGCGCGGGTTTCAACCCCGCCGGGCCAACGAAGTACGTGCCCGGCCGCATCAACCACCCCATCTCGGCCGGCGGCACCATGGTGAACCCCGGTGACCTGGTCGTCGGCGATGCCGATGGCGTGGTGGTGATCGAGCGCGCCAAGGCCCCGGCGATGATGGCCCTGGCCGACAAGAAGGTGGCCGACGAGGCCGCCCGCATCGAGGCCATCGCCCGCGGCGACACGGCATCGAAGTGGCTGCCCGCGGCCCTGCGCGCCGCTGGCGTGCTCAAGGAAGGAGAATCGCTGTGAGCCGCCCGGCCCTCATCGTGACGGGCGCCGACCTGGCGGCCCAGGCCCTGGCTTTGCTTCAGGACTTCGAGATCGTCTACGCCGGCAAGACCCCTACCGAGGACGACCTGGTGGCCCTGTGCCGCACCCATGACCCCGTGGCCATCATCGTGCGCTACGGCAAGGTCGGCGCGGCCGTGATGGACGCGGCGCCCTCGCTCAAGGTCATCTCCAAGCATGGCAGCGGCACCGACACCATCGACAAGGTGGCTGCCAAGGCGCGCGGCATCGAGGTGGTGGCCGCCGTGGGCGCCAATGCCGCGGCCGTGGCCGAGCAGGCCCTGGCCCTGTTGCTGGCCTGCGCCAAGTCGGTCGTGGCGCTCGATGCGCGCATGCACGCCGGCCACTGGGACAAGGCCACGCACAAGAGCCTGGAACTCTACGGCCGCACCGTGGGCGTGGTCGGCCTGGGCGCCATCGGCCTGCGCTTTGCGAAGATGGCCGACGCGCTGGGCATGCGCGTGCTCGGCTTCGACCCCTTCGCGAAGAACCTGCCGGCGTATATCGAGAGCGTGGACCTGGCGGCCATCTGGCGCGAGTCCGATGCGATCTCGCTGCACTGCCCGCTGACCGAGGAGAACCGCGGCATGCTCAATGCCGCCACCCTGGCGCAGTGCAGGCGCGGTGTGGTGGTGGTGAACACCGCACGCGGCGGTCTGATCGACGAGCCAGCGCTGCTGGCCGCCGTGCGCAGCGGCCAGGTGATGGCCGCGGGCCTGGACAGCTTTGCCGTGGAGCCCATGGTGGCCGGCCACCCCTTCCAGGGCGAGGCGAATGTCATCCTCTCCCCGCACATCGGCGGCGTGACCAGCGATGCCTACGTGAACATGGGCGTCGGTGCGGCCAAAAACCTGCTCGCAGTGCTGGCGCGCAGCACGGCCGCGGCAGCGTAAGGCAACGGGCGGGGCAGGGCGCGCGCCTTGCCCCACGCGTGGGGCCTTCCAGAGAATCGAACAAAGGAGACACCAACAATGAACAGGCAAGAACGATTTCCAGCGCTCGCAAGAACGGCGTTGCTGGCCACCTTGACCTTGGCATCCGCCACCTGCTTCGCCCAGGCCGCCGGCTATCCGAACAAGCCGGTGAAGCTGGTGGTGGGCTTTGCCGCCGGCGGCCCCACCGACGTGGTGGCGCGCGCCTTTGCCGACCACGCCAGCCAGGCGCTGGGCCAGCCCTTCGTCGTCGACAACAAGCCCGGCGCCAACACCATCCTGGCCGCACAGGCCGTGGCCAGCGCACCGGCCGACGGCTACACACTGCTGTTCGGTGCCACCAACCACACGATGATCCCGGGGCTGTACAGCAACCGGGTGAAGTTCGACGCGGTGAAGTCGTTCAGGCCGTTGTGCACGGTGGCCACCAGCCCCACGGTACTGGTGGTGGGGCCGGGCCTGCCCGTGAAGTCGCTGGCCGACTACCTGGCCCGTGCACGCAAGGAGCCGGGCCGCACCACGGCCGGTACCGCGGGCGTGGGCAGCTCGGGCCACTTCGCCACCGAGGTGTTCGCCAGGGCCAACGGCCTGCAGCTCAACCATGTGCCCTACAAGGGGGCCGCGCCGGTGGTGACGGACCTGATGGGTGGCCAGCTCGACAGCTCGTTCGCCACGCTGGGCTCGGTGCTGCCGCAGGTCCGCAGCGGCAAGCTCACGGCCCTGGCCGTGGCATCGTCCAGGCGCTCGCCGCTGCTGCCCGAGGTGGCCACCTTTGCCGAAGCCGGTGGCGGCAACTACTCGGCCGATGCCTGGTATGGCGTGCTGGCGCCCGCCGGCGTACCGGATGCCGTGGTGCAGAAGCTGGAACGCGCCGCCACGGACTTCGCGAAAAGCGCCGCAGCGGCGGAGAAGCTGCGCGGCCTGGGGCTGGATGCGGATTCCACCTGCGGCAAGGCCTTTGCCACGCAGGTCGAGCGCGAAGTCGCCACCTACACCCAGATTGCCAAGGACCTGGACCTCAAAGCTGAATAATTGATCGGAGACAAACCCATGTTGCGTTTTTTCAAACCCCTGATCGCCGCCTGCGCCCTGGCCGCCGGCCTGGCCCACGCCGCCTACCCCGACCGCCCGATCACCATCGTCGTGCCCTATGCGCCAGGCGGCGCAGCCGACGCCGTGGCGCGCGTGCTGGCCACGCGCCTGGGCGCCAGGCTGGGCGCCAGCGTGATCGTGGACAACAAGGCCGGAGCCAGCGGCACCATCGGCGCGAGCTACGTGGCCAAGGCCAATGCCGACGGCTACACCCTGCTGTACGACGCCACGCCGTACTCCATCAACCCGCACCTGTTCCCCAAGATGCCGTATGCCGCCAACGCGCTGCAGCCGCTGTCGCTGGTGCTGCTGGCACCCAACGTGCTGATCGTGAAGGCGGACTCGCCGATCAAGAACATCAACGACCTGGTCGCCCGCGCCAAGGCCACGCCGGGCAAGCTCAACTTCGCCTCGGGCGGCAGCGGCACGGTGCAGCGCCTGGCTGCGGAGCTGATGCGCCAGCAGCTCGGCCTGGACATGGTGCATGTGCCCTACAAGAGCGGTGGCCCGGCCATCACCGACGTGATGGCCGGGCAGGTGGACTTCATGTTCGGCACCGTGGCCGCGACCTATCCCCATGTGTCGGGCGGCAAGCTGCGTGCCCTGGCCGTGTCGGCGCCCGAGCGCTCCAAGCGCCTGCCCGATGTGCCCACGGTGGCCGAGACGGTGGTGCCCGGCTACGAGGCCTACGAGTGGAACGGCATGTTCCTGCCCGCCGGAACGCCCGAACCCATTGCCGCCAAGTTGCGCCAGGCCGTGCAGGACGTGATGCAGGAAGACGAGGTGAAGCAGCGCCTGGCCGACATCGGCGCCCAGCCGGTGGGCTCCACACCGGCCGAGTTCGCCACCTTCCTGAAAAAGGAAGACGCCAAGTGGGGCGAGGTGGTGCGCAAGGGCCATATCAAGCTGGACTGAGCCTTGATGTCCGCACCTGTGCCGCATTCGGTGGGCACCAACGGGCCGTCGCGTGTGCTGCCGCCGTTGGCGTGCGACAGCCACATGCACATCTTCGATGCGCGCTTCGCGCCATCACCGCATTGGCCGCGCACACCGCCCCATGCGCCCGTCGCCGCCTACCGGCAACTGCAGCAGCGCCTGGGCATCGCGCGCACGGTCGTGGTCACGCCATCGACCTACGGCACGGACAACGCCTGCACCCTTGATGCGCTGGACCAGTTGGGCGACAGCGCGCGCGGCGTGGCGGTGGTGGATGCCGCGGTGGATGGCGCCGAACTGGCTCGCCTGGCCGCACGGCGCGTGCGCGGGTTGCGTGTGAACTTCGTTTCTCCGCAGTCCTGGGGCACGACCACCGCGGAGATGCTTTCCACGCTGGCGCACAAGCTGGCGTGCCATGCGGACTGCGGTGGCTGGCACATCCAGGTGTTCGCGCACCCGGAGCAGATCGTGGTGCTCGAACCCGTGCTGCAGTCCTTGCCCGTGCCGCTGGTGATCGACCACATGGGCCGGATCGACCCGGCGCATGGCGTGTCGTCCGAGGCCTGGGGCAGCCTGCGCCGCCTGCTCGATCAGGGCAACACCTGGGTCAAGCTCTCCGGCGCCTACATGCGCTCCACGGTGCATGGCCCGGGCTATGCCGATACGCTGCCCCTGGGCCGTGCGCTGGTGCATGCCGCGCCCGAGCGCTTGGTCTGGGGTAGCGACTGGCCGCACACCACCGAGCCGCAGGGCACGGTGAATGATGCCGACCTGGTGGACCTGCTGCAGGCCTGGGCGGGCACGGATGCCGTGATGGACCGTATCCTGGTGGACAACCCTGCACGGCTGTACGGATTTCTTTCGGCGTGAAGACCAGAACCAACGAAAGCCATCACCTCATGTTTCTGCTGCAAGCCCCCCAAGTACGCGACCTCGAACCCTTCACCGCCATGCCCGAGGCACTGCGCCGGCGTGAGCGCAGCGCCTGGGCCGATGCCAACCGCGCGGGCGCCATCACCGACTTCTTCCTCGAAGGCCCGGTGTTCGACGACGCCGGCAACCTCTACGTGTCCGACATTCCCTGGGGCCGCATCCTGCGCATCGATCCCGCGGGTACCTGGACCCTGGTGGCCGAGTACGACGGCGAGCCCAATGGCATGAAGTTCCTCGACGCCGGCACACTGCTCATCACCGACTACAAGAACGGCCTGATGCGGCTGGATGTGGTGAGCGGCCGGGTCACCCCCTATCTGGAGCGCCGCAATAGCGAGCGCTTCAAGGGCGTGAACGACCTGGTGTTCGATGCCGAGGGCAACCTGTACTTCACCGACCAGGGCCAGAGCGGCCTGCACGACCCGAGCGGGCGCCTGTACCGCCTGCGTCCCAATGGCCAGCTCGACCTGCTGCTGGCCAATGTGCCCAGCCCCAATGGCGTGGCCCTGTCGCCCGACGGGCGCGTGCTCTACCTGGCCGTGACGCGCGGCAACTGCGTCTGGCGCGTGCCGCTGCTGCCCGATGGCAGCGTGGCCAAGGTAGGGCAGTTCTTCACCTCCTACGGCCCGAGCGGGCCGGATGGACTGGCCGTGGACGCCAAAGGCCGGCTGCTGGTGGCCAACCCGGGCCTGGGCTATGTCTGGGTGCTCAACCACCGCGCCGAGCCCGAGCTGGTGCTGCGCGGGCCGGACGGTGCGTCCACCACCAACCTGGCGTTCGGCGGGGAGGGCGGGCGCACGGTGTTCGTGACCGACTCAACCCATGGCCAGATCCTGCTCGCCCACTTGGATGCGCCTGGCCTGCCGCTGGCGCGGGGACTGGCCGCGTCCCGCTAACACCCTGAGTGACAATGGCTTTGCAATTTCGATAAATATTGGCTATTGAAGGCATTCAATCGATTCAATTGATGCGCCATGGATTGCTTCCTAAGATGGGCCTCGCCAAGTGCTTGAACCGCTTACACAAGGAGAGACCCCATGACGACAGAAGCCAAATGCCCGTTCGACCACACCAAGGCAGCCGCGCCCAAGGGCCGTGGCAACGCCGACTGGTGGCCCAACCAGCTCAACCTGCGCCCGCTCAACCAGAGCTCTCCGCTTGTCGACCCCATGGGCGACGGCTTCAACTACGCCGAGGAATTCAAGAGCCTGGACCTCGCGGCCGTGAAGGCCGACCTGCACGCGCTGATGACCGACTCGCAGGACTGGTGGCCGGCCGACTTCGGCCACTACGGCCCGTTGTTCATCCGCATGGCCTGGCACAGCGCCGGCACCTACCGTCTGGCCGACGGACGCGGTGGCGCGGGGGCCGGGCAGCAGCGCTTTGCTCCGCTCAACAGCTGGCCCGACAATGCCAACCTGGACAAGGCGCGGCGCCTGCTCTGGCCCATCAAGCAGAAATACGGCCGCAAGATTTCCTGGGCCGACCTGATGATCCTTACCGGCAACGTGGCGCTCGAATCCATGGGTTTCAAGACCTTCGGTTTCGGTGGCGGCCGGCCCGACGTGTGGGAACCCGATGAAAACGTCTACTGGGGCGCAGAGACCACCTGGCTGGGCGGCGACAAGCGCTACAGCGGCGAGCGCGACCTGGCCAAGCCCCTGGCCGCCGTGCAGATGGGCCTGATCTACGTGAACCCCGAGGGTCCCAACGGCAACCCCGACCCCATCGCCGCGGCGCGCGACATCCGCGACACCTTTGCCCGCATGGCCATGGACGACGAAGAGACCGTGGCGCTGATCGCCGGCGGCCACACCTTCGGCAAGACCCACGGCGCAGGCGACGCGGCCCTGGTGGGCCTGGAGCCCGAGGGCGGCGGCATCGAGGACCAGGGCTTCGGCTGGATCAGCAAGCACGGTAGCGGCTTTGGCGGTGACGCCATCACCAGCGGCCTGGAGGTCACCTGGACCACCACGCCGACGAAGTGGAGCAACAACTTCTTCGAGAACCTGTTCGGCTTCGAGTGGGAACTCACCAAGAGCCCGGCCGGCGCCCACCAATGGACCGCCAAGGGCGCCGAGGCGACCATCCCCGATGCGCACGATGCTTCGAAGAAGCGCGTGCCCACCATGCTCACCACCGACCTGTCGCTGCGCCAGGACCCGGCCTACGAGGCCATCTCGCGCCGCTTCCTCGCACACCCCGAGCAGTTCGCCGATGCGTTCGCGCGGGCCTGGTTCAAGCTGACCCACCGCGACATGGGTCCGCGCGTGCGCTACCTCGGCCCCGAGGTACCGGCCGAGGTGCTGATCTGGCAGGACCCGATTCCCGAGGTGGACCATGCCCTGGTGGACGACCAGGACGTGACGGTGCTCAAGGCGAAGATCCTGGCGTCGGGCCTCACGGTGCCCGAGCTGGTGTCCACCGCCTGGGCCTCGGCTTCCACCTACCGCGGTGGCGACAAGCGCGGCGGCGCTAACGGTGCCCGTATCCGCCTGGCGCCGCAGAAGGACTGGGAGGTGAACCAGCCTGCGCAACTGGCCAAGGTGCTGGGCAAGCTTGAAGCGATCCAGCAGGACTTCAATGCAACGCAGGCGGGCGGCAAAAAGGTCTCCATCGCCGACCTCATCGTGCTCGGTGGTGCGGCGGCCATCGAGTCGGCCGCCCGCAGCGCCGGCCAGGAAGTGAGCGTGCCCTTCACTCCGGGCCGCATGGACGCTTCGCAGGAGCAGACCGACGTGCCTTCGTTCGAGGTCATGGAGCCGCTGGCCGATGGCTTTCGCAACTACGTGCGCCCCGGCCTCGAAGGCGCCGTGGCCGAGCTGCTGATCGACCGCGCCAACCAGCTCACGTTGACTGGCCCCGAGATGACGGTGCTGGTGGGCGGCCTGCGCGCACTGGGCGCGAACGCAGGGCAGGGCGGCCATGGTGTCTTCACCAAGACGCCCGGGGCCCTCACGAACGACTTCTTCGTGAACCTGCTGGACATGCGCACCCGGTGGCAGAAGTCGGCCTCGGATGCCGGCGTGCTGGAAGGGGTGGACCGTGCTACGGGCGCCGCGAAGTGGAAGGGCACCGTGGCCGACCTGGTGTTCGGCTCCAACTCGCAACTGCGTGCGCTGGCCGAGGTCTACGGCAGCAGCGACGCCCAGGCCGTGTTCGTGCAGGACTTTGTGAAGGCCTGGACCAAGGTCATGAACCTGGACCGCTTTGATCTGGCGGCAGCCAAGGCCTGAGCGGTTTGAATGCGCCCCCTGCAGGGGGGCGCATTTTTTCCTGTGTGCAACCCTACGGCTACCATCGCGGCCTCAAACCAACCGGAGAGCCCGCATGACGCAACCCCCATCCACCAAGGACTTCGACAAGGGCCTGGCCACGCGCAAGCAGGTCATGGGCGAGGATTTCGTGGCCAATGCCTTCGGCAATGCCACGCAGTTCACCCAGCCGATCCAGGAGTTCATCACCCGCAATGCCTGGGGCGACGTCTGGCAGCGCCCGGGGCTGGACCTGAAGACCCGCAGCCTGATCACCGTGGCCTTCCTCACCGCTCTGGGCAAGCAGCATGAGCTCAAGGGCCATGTGCGCGGCGCGCTCAACAACGGCGCCACGGCGGCCGAGATCCAGGAAGTGCTGCTGCACGCCAGCATCTACTGCGGCCTGCCTGCCGCGGTGGACGCCTTTCGCACGGCCGCCGAGGTGGTCGACGGGCCGAAGAAGTAAGGCTACCCTGCGAGCAGCTTGTGCACCAGGTCGGCGGCTGTCGACGCGTTGTACTTGCGCATGAGGCGCGCGCGGTAGATCTCCACCGTGCGGTGGCTGATGTCGAGCGTGCGCCCGATTTCCTTGGAGGTCAGGCCCTCGAGCAGGCGCGCGGCCACCTCGCGCTCGCGCCCGGTCAGTTCGGCCTTCACGGGGCGCTGCGAGCTCAGGTCCTCGAAGCTCCAGATGCCCGAGGCATGGGGGTCTTCGCGGTTCAATGCACGTCCTGACACATGGCACCAGAATACTTCGCCATTGGCGCGCTTCATGATGCGGTTGTCGGCGTAGTGGCCCTTGGCGTTGAGGATGGGCTCCATGTGTGCGCCCAGGCGCTCATATTCGTCGGCGCTCGGATACAGGATCTGGAACGACTGCCCGATCAGCAGCTCGCGTGAGGCGCCGAACATCTCGCAGACCTGCCGGTTGCAGTCCACCATGGCGCGGTTGCGCGACAGCACCAGGCCCACGGGGGCCATGTCAAACGCCAGCCGGTAATCTACGTCCATAGTGCAAGTCTTTACGGGGTACTACTTATTCGGATACGTAGTATCGTAGCGCATCCAACATTCGCAAGGAGATCGTGGTGAACAAGATTTTTCCCTCCGCAGCCAAGGCGCTGGAAGGCGTGGTTGCAGATGGCCAGTTGCTGGCCGTCGGCGGTTTCGGTCTGTGCGGCATTCCCGAGGCATTGATCGACGCGCTGCGTGACTCCGGTGCGAAGAACCTCACCGTGATCTCCAACAATGCGGGCGTCGATGGCTTCGGCCTGGGCAAGCTGCTCGAGACGCGCCAGATCAAGAAGATGATCTCCTCCTACGTGGGCGAGAACAAGGAGTTCGAGCGCCAGTACCTGGCGGGCGAGCTGGAACTCGAATTCACGCCCCAGGGTACGCTGGCCGAGAAGCTGCGCGCCGGCGGTGCGGGCATCCCGGCCTTCTTCACCAAGACCGGCGTGGGTACCATCGTGGCCGAGGGCAAGGAACTGCGTGAGTTCGACGGCGAGACCTATGTGATGGAGCGCTCGCTGGTGCCCGACGTCTCGCTGGTCAAGGCCTGGCGCGCCGACAAATCCGGCAACCTGCAGTTCCGCCTCACGGCGCGCAACTTCAACCCTGCGGCCGCCACGGCCGGCAAGGTCTGTGTCGTCGAAGTGGAAGAGATCGTGGAGACCGGCGCCATCGAGCCCGACCAGGTCCACCTGCCCGGCATCTACGTGCACCGCATCGTGCACAACGCCCACCCCGAGAAACGCATCGAAAAACGCACCATCACCGAGAAAGCAGGAGCCTGACCATGCCGTGGACCCAAGACCAGATGGCCGCCCGTGCGGCGCAAGAACTCGAAGACGGTTTCTACGTGAACCTGGGCATCGGCATCCCTACGCTGGTGGCCAATTTCACGGGTGACAAGGAAGTGTGGCTGCAGTCCGAGAACGGCATGCTGGGCATCGGCCCCTTCCCGACCGAAGACGCGGTGGACGCCGACCTGATCAACGCCGGCAAGCAGACCGTGACCACCATCAAGGGCTCGTCGATCTTCGGCAGCGACCAGTCCTTCGCCATGATCCGCGGCGGCAAGATCAACCTGTCCATCCTGGGCGCCATGCAGGTCAGCGAAAAGGGCGACCTGGCCAACTGGATGATCCCGGGCAAGATGGTCAAGGGCATGGGCGGCGCCATGGACCTGGTGGCCGGCGTCAAGCGCGTGATCGTGCTCATGGAGCATGTGGCGAAGAAGAAGGACGGCACCGAGGACCTCAAGATCCTGCCCCAGTGCACGCTGCCCCTGACGGGCGTGGGCGTGGTCGACCGCATCATCACCGACCTGGCCGTGCTGGACGTGACGCCCGAAGGCCTCAAGCTCATCGAGCTGGCCCCTGGCGTGACGTTCGAGGCCCTGCAGGCCAAGACCGGCGTGACCGTGCTGCAATAAGGCAGGGCATATGCCGTGGCCCCCTGGGCCACACCAAAAAGGCCGGGGCCCCGCGAGGGGCCCCGGCCTTTTTTGCATGCTGGCTGCAGTTGCGGTCTGCAGCCTTGCACTGGTGCGGATTACAGAACGCCGATCTCGCCCGAAGGGATCTGGCCGGTGCGCACGGCTTCGGCGGCAGCGGCGCGCACGGCGGCGCGGTCGGCCTTCGACTGGTAGGTCACCACGCGGGAGCCGGCGGGTTCCATGCTGTGCGTGCGGGCCTCCACGGCCGCTTCGGCAGCCACTTCGGCGCGGGTGCGGTTGGTCTCGAACTTGAGGGCGAACTGCGAGCTGTCGGCTTCATCGGCGTAGGCACCGAAGGAAGCGAAAGCGGCGACGGCGGCGATGGACAGGAAACGTGCGGTGTTGTTCATGGTGATTCTCCGATCAAAAGGGGTAGGGGGCTTGCTGCGGGGCGGTGCGGATTACAGGTAGCCGGCTTCGCCCGACGAGATCTGGCCGGTGCGCAGGGCCTCTGCAGCCTGGGCGCGCACGGTGGCACGGTCGGCCGTCGATTGGTAGCTCAGCACGCGGGAGCCGGCGGGCTCCATGCTGTGCGTGCGGGCTTCCACAGCGGCTTCGGCGATCACTTCGGCGCGGGTGCGGTTGGTCTCGAACTTCAGGGCGAATTGCGAGCCGTCGGCCTCGTCGGCATGGGCGCCGAACGATGCGAAAGCGGCAACAGCGGCGATGGAGAGAAAACGTGCGGTGGTGTTCATGATGGCATCCTTGGGATCAAAAAGCGTCTCGAAAAACCGGCACAGAAAGCATTCCTGAACCGGGTTCGGTGAGTCGCATTGCGGGTTCGGCTCATCGATGGATGAACTGTACGCCTTGGGTGTCCACAGAAAAACCATCCAGTCACGAACTGACTGTTCCAGTTTTGAAAACAGTTGCACGAGCACGCCGGCATGAAAAAAGCCCGCGGCTGCATGGCAGCCGCGGGCTCAAGAAGAACCGGCCCGGGGGCTCAGGGCAGCTGGTTCCAGTTCTGGTTGTTGCCGCCGTTGCAGGTCCAGGTGAGCAGGGGAGTGTCCTGCGCCGTGGAGTTGTTGGGCACGTCCAGGCAGGCGCCCGATGCGCGGTTGCGCACGGTCGATCCCGACAGCGTCCACTGCGCCGTGTTGCCCACCGTGCAGGCCAGTTGCACCACGCCGGCACCGCTGGTGGCTGCGCTGTCCTGCGCCAGGCACAGGTTGCTGTGCTTGGCCACCAGCTGCACATAGCCGCCCGCCAGGTTGCGCACCGTGAAGGTCTCGTTGTTCGCCGTGCCGCAGGGCCACTGGATGGCAACCGCGCCGCTGGCGGCCGAAGCCCCGCGGATGTTGACGCACAGCGTGCTCTGGCTGGAGCGCAGGCGCGTGGTGTATTCGGCCGCCGTGTCCAGCGAGCGCACGTAGTCGGCCAGCGCCTGCCGGTCGGCCGCGGGCAGGCCGGCCACGTTGCCGTGGCCGCCGGCGATCACGTCGAGCACGCTGGCCTTCTGGCCGTTGTGCAGGTAGGACCTGGCGGCCCAGCTGCCGATCAGCGTGGGCGTGTCGAAGCCCACACCGGCCAGCGGCTGGTTGGCACCCTTGCCCGAGGAGGCCTGGATGCTGCCCACGTCGTGCCTGAGGCCGTCCTGGAAGGTGCCGCCCGCATGGCAACTGGCGCAGTTGGCGTTGGCGAACAGGGTCTGCCCACGCGCTGCCTCCACCGTGAGGCTGCCGTCGGCTGCGCGCGCCGGGCTGCGCATGTACTTGTTGAGCGAGGCCAGGTAGGCCGCCAGGTCGTCGAGCTGCGCGTTGCGGCCCGCCTTGGGCGCGCCTAGCGGGTCGCTGGTGGCGGCAAAGTCCGCGTCGCTCAGGAAGCCCGTGCCGCCGAAGGCGCTGCGCATGTCGTTCTCGAAGTCCTGCACCTCGTCGAAGTTGGCGCTCCAGTGCAGCTTGCCGTGGCCGGTGCCGCGCCGGCCCTGCAGGCTGATGGTGCGGCGCAGGCCCTCGCCGCGCTGGGTGAAGTCCCAGACCATGCCGTCGTCACCGCCGTCCGCGTGGCAACTGGCGCAGGACATGTAGTTGTCCTTGCTCATGCGCCGGTCGGCCGCGTTGTAGAACACCAGCTTGCCGCGCAGCGCCGCTGCCGCCAGGGGCTCCTGCGCCACCGTGGCCACGTTCTGCAGGAACACCGCCGCAGCGCTGCGCGAGGCCAGCACGTCGGCCACGTCGTGCACGGTGACCGAGCGCGCGAGGAAGTTGTTCACGAACAGCCGCTTGCGCGCAGTGTCCAGGTACAGGCCGTGGGGCGCGCTGCTGGCGTTGATCTCGCCGCGCACGGCGCGGGTGTAGGCATCGACGATGGCGATGTTGTTGCCCTCCATCTGCGCCACGAACAGGTAGTCGCCTGCAGGGGAGAAGAGGGCGGCGCGTGCCGGCGCCCGGTCGTCGAAGTCGATCTGCTCGGGCAGCAGGTGCGTGGCCTGCGCCAGGTCGACCTGCGAGAGGATGGAGCGCACCGTCTGGTCGTGCAGCAGGTCGCCACCGTCGCGGAAGCGCCCGCGCACGATGTTGTCCTTCTTGCCGGGCAGCACGGCGCGCGAGCCATCGGGCGAGATCACCACCTGGCTCAGGTAGTTGGCCACGCCGCGCGAACTGTTCTCGGTGTCGATCGTGGTCGTGTCCACCGGCAGGGCGATGGTGGACAGCAGGCCCATGGTGCTCAGACCCACCTTGTGCAATTGCCCGCCCGTCATCTTCGACTTGAAGCGCGTGACGTAGACCGTCTGCGAATCGGCCGCCACCGCGATGCCGCGCAGGTCGCCCTCCAGCGCCAGGGTGCCCGTGGTGTTGCCGTTGGCCGGGTCGAAGGCGATCAGCGTGGACTTGCTCTCCAGCGTCAGCAGGCCCTTGCTGCCATTGGGCGTGAAGGCCACGCCATAGGGGCCGCTGCCGTAGGGCAGGTTCACCGTGGCCGCGATGCTGCCATCGGCCGGGTTCAGCGCCACGAGCTTGTCCTCGCCCTGCACGGTGACCCAGATGCGGCCGTCCGGTGCACGCGCCAGGGTCTTGGGTTCGTCGCCCACGCGCGTCTCCCAGCGCTTGGTCAGGGCCAGCGCATCGATGGCCGCCACCGTGCCGCTGTCGGGGTTCACCGCATAGACGCTGTTGGCATCGCCGACGATGTTGCTCGAGTGCGTGGGCGCCGTGGCCGTGGTCGGGAAGATCACGGTCACGTTGTAGGTGTAGAAGGTGTCCTGGCCCGCCGCGTTGCGCACCGTCAGGGTCACCGTGTAGTGGCCGGGGCGGTTGTAGCTGTAGGTGGTGTTGGCCTGGGACGAGAAGGCGGTCTGCGTGCCGTTGCCGAAGTTCCAGCGGTAGGTGACGCCTGTGCCACCGCCCAGCCGGGTCGGGTCGAAACTCAGTTGCCCGTTCACCAACTGTGGACCGCCGCTCACACCGGCATCGCCGATGATGGCCTGCGAGCGCAGCTGCGTGACATCGGCATCGCTGAGCACGCGCCCGTAGACCCGCACATCGGCCAGGCTGCCGCGGAAGAAGTCGGCGTTGCCCTGGATCTGCCCTAGCAGCGCGAACTTGTTGGACAGGCCCTTGGTGCCCGTGAGCCCGGTGGAGCTGGTCTTGGCGCCGTCGATGTACAGCGTCTGCGCACCCGAGGCCGCGTCGCGCGTCATCACCACGTGGTGCCAGTTGCCATCGTTCACGGCCGCGGTGGAGCGGGTGCCGGGGTTGTTGCCCGCCACGTTGCCCACCGAGAGGTTGAGCCGCCCGGTGTTGTCGATCCAGCCCCAGAACACGTCATCCGCACCGCCTGACTGGTCGCGCCCGAAGAGCCCGGGCGCCGTCCAGGCGTTGGCCGAACCGTTCTGTGTGGTCTTCATGTAGAACGCCAGCGATGCCGTGCCACCCAGGGCGGTGGCCACGCTCTCGTTCTTGAGCGGCACACCGCCCGTGCGCTGCGCGAAGTTCAGGCCGATGCTGCTGAACTGGTCGGCCGCCGAGGCCGTGCCGTTGTTGGCACCGATCTCGTCGGTCAGGGTGCTCGACAGCGGCCAGTGGTTCATGAGGCTGATGTCGGTGGCGTTGCCGGTGTGGAACACGGCCTTGTACTCGGCCGCGATGCCGTTGCCCGCATAGTCTTTCACCCCGCCAGCCGTGAGCACGATCTCATAGCTGGTGCCGGCCGCCAGGGGCTGCGTGGGGTGGAAGTTGATGATGCCCAGTTGCACGCTGTAGGTGCCGGCCAGGGCGTTGCCGTTGACCGGGCGCACGATGAAGGTGCCGGCGTGCACGCTCTCGGGCAGGATGCTGTCGGTCAGGCCCACGCCGATTCGCGAGGTCAGCGCCTGCTGCTTGGCGCCGTTGGTGGGCGAGGTCTGCTTGACCGCGGGCGGCGTGGTGTCGCGCGCCGTCTGGTGCACGATGAAGCCGCTGCCCGAGCCGTGGTCGTTGCCGATGAACAGCAGGTTGCCCATGGGCGCCACCTGGCCGTGGTCGGAGTGCGAGTACTCGGGGTCGTTGGTGGCGAACAGGCTGCCCTGGCCCACCTCGACGTGGTTGAGCGGGTTGCTCACGTCCACCTTGTGCACCTTGAACTGCGCGCCCTGGAACACATAGTGGTCCTGCATGCCGCAGTACAGCTGTTCGTCGATGACCAGGCGGTTGTCCTCCACCACGAACTGCGTGCGGTCGGACAGGTCGTAGCTGTACATCTTGGCGCCGCCACCGCGGGCCGAGGCGTGCAGATTCTTGCCGTCGAAGCAGGTGGCGTAGTAGTTGGGGTTGGAGCCCACGGTATCCAGCACCTTGGGGTTGAGCGGGTCGGAGATATCGAGGCTCGCAAAGCCATCGGTGTTGTCCATCGAGGTCAGCACCATGTGGTTGCCCATGGTGAAGATGGGGCCGACGCGAAAACCCCCGAGCTCGCCGGTGGGCACGGGGTTGGGCTTGCCCGCACCGCGGTTGGCGATCACGGCGTTGGCCGGGTCGCTGGCATCGACGATGTAGACGCCGTCGTTGGCCGAGGCCACGTACACGTAGGGCGCCTGCCACCACAGCTGCCAGGCCACGTTGGTGTAGTCGCCGCCGTTGACCGTGGGCAGCGCCAGTTTCTTGACCTGCTGGATGTTGTTGATGTCGGTGAAGTCCCAGAACTCGATGCCCTTGATGCTGGGCACCACCACGTACTGCTTGCCGCCGATCTTCGCGGTGCCGAAGGCATGGGCCTCGCGGAACTCCTTGGTGCGGCCCTCGGGCTCGTAGATCTTCTTGGCGAGCACGATGGCGCGCGGGTTGGACACGTCGTACAGCAGAAAGCCGCCGGGGCCCAGGCCGCTGTCGGGCGCGAAGGAGGTCAGAAAATAGCCGTTGAGCATGATGCCCACGTTGAGCCCATAGTCCTTGCGGCCGGGGTAGGTGGCCGGCACGTCGCCCGAGGCGCGTGTGATCATGGAGACCGGCTTGAACAGCTCGGCCGAGGTGTAGGTGAGATTGCCCAGGCCCGGCCCCTGCAGCGGCAGCGGAACCTCGGCGGCCTGCGTGACCGCAGCCGCCATGGTGGTAAGGGTGGTCATGGGGTTGACCCCCGTGATCGCCGCATGCGTGAGCAAGGTGGCGAACGGCAACAGCAGTGCCATCAGGTAATACCGGATTTTCATCGTCGTCTCCTGTGTGTGTGGTTCTTGGTGAACCTTCTTCCTCGATCTTTCCGACAGCCTTTCGAAGGCGCGCGCAGGCACGCCGGCCGGTGGCATCACCGCCACCGGCCGCAGGGCTCTTTCTCCTGGGCTCCCTCTCTTCTTTTCTTTTTCTGTGCTCTTCAGTGCGCAGCCTTGCGCGCGTGGTGCTTTCGCTGCATCAGGATGCGTGCGTTCCCGTGCTGTAGATGTCCCAGGCGGCTGCCGCGCTGGCGCCGCGGTGGATCATGGCCATCAGCGCATCGACCACGGCCGAGGGCTTGGCGTGCTGGTACACGTTGCGGCCGTAGACCATGCCCACGGCCCCCTGGTCCAGCAGCACGCGCGAGCGTGCGAACACCTGCTGCAGGTCTTCGCGGCCGCCGCCGCGCACCAGCACCGGGCAGCGCGCGGCCTGCACCACGCGGTGGAATTCGGCGGGGTCGGTGGTCGGGTCGGCTTTTACGATGTCGGCACCCATTTCGCGCGCCAGGCGTACCAGGGTGACGATCTTCTCGGCGTCGCCATCGACCATGTAGCCGCCCTGGTCGCTGTGCGGGCGCATCACCAGCGGCTCGATCATCAGCGGCATGCCGTAGCGGTCGCAGTCGGCGCGCACGCGCGCGATGTTCTGCACGCACTGGCGGAACAGGTCGGGTTCATTGGGCAGCATGAACAGGTTGACCACCACGCAGGCCGCATCGCGCTGCACGGCCGGCAGCACCGGATCGTGCTCGTTCTGCAGCAGGGCCCACATCACGCGGTGGGCGGTGGCGTTGTAAGGGTTGCCCATGTCGATGCGCATCACCAGCGCCGGCTTGTTGCGGCCCGGGCGGTCCTGCAGCAGGTCGGCCTGGCCGTAGTTGAGCTGGATGGCATCGGGCGCGGCGGCCACGAGCTTGTCCATCACCTGGGGCATGTCTTCCAGGCCGTTGAGGAAGCTGGGCTCGTTGCACACGCCATGGTCGAGTGCGATGTCCAGGCAGCGGCCGTTGGTGAGCAGGCGGTTCAGGCGTGCGGTCTTGTCTTTCGACATACGAAGAGGTCCTTGGGTTGGGGGATGGATACGGGTCAGGCCAGGGCCTTCAGGTGGGCGCTTGCGGCGTCGTCGATGCGCTGCACGGCCTCCTCGGGCAGTTCCAGCGCACCGGCTGTCGCGTTCTCGGTGGCCTGCGCCCGCGTGCGCGCACCGCACAGCGCCACCGACACGCTGCCGCTGGCCAGCGTCCAGGCAATCATCAACTGGCCGAAGGAACAACCGAATTGCCGGCGCAGGGGCTCCAGCTCGTCGAAGAAGGCCTTGAGCCGGGCGCGGTTGGCCGCGCTGAAGCGCGGATTGCTGGCGCGCTGGTCATCGCCCGTGAACTGGCGCGCCGGGTCGATGGGGCCGGCCAGCAGGCCCAGTGCCAGCGAGGAATAGCCCAAGATGGCGACGTTGTTGCGGCCGCACAGCGGCAGCAGGGTCTGCTCGATCTCGCGGTCGATCAGGCTGTAGCGCTCCTGCGCGGCATCCACGGGGCCATGGCGCAGGTACTCGGCCAGGGTCGGTGCATCCACGTTGCTCACGCCGATGGCGCGGATCTTGCCCTGCTTCTTGAGATCGAGCAGGGCGTCCATGGTCTCTTCGACCGGCGTGGTGCTGTCCTGCCAATGGGTGATGTACAGGTCGATGTAGTCGGTCTGCAGGCGTTTCAGGCTCTCCTCGGCCTCGTGGAAGATCGATGCGCGGCCCAGGTGCCGGTGCACGGGGTGGCCATCCTCGTCGAAGAAGTGCGTGCCCTGCTGCGTATGCCAGACCAGGCCGCACTTGGTGGCGATCACGGCCTCGTGGCGGCGGCCCTTGAGCGCCGCGCCGACGAGCTGCTCGGAGGCGCCCAGGCCATAGGCTGGTGCGGTGTCGATCAGCGTCACCCCGGCATCGAGCGAGGCGGCAATGGCTTCGGTGGCGGCGGCACTGTCCTGGCCGCCCCACATCCAGCCGCCCATGGCCCAGGTACCGAGGCCGATGGCCGAGCACTGGATGCCCGAAGGGCCCAGGGTGGTGGTCTTCATCGCTGCGTTCATCATCACGGCATTCATCGCTTGGTCTTTCGGGTGTTCATGAGGTGGTCGATGGTCACGGCGGCCAGCAGGATCAGGCCCTTGATCACGTCCTGCCAGTAGGGCGAAACGTCCAGCAGGATCAGCGAGCTGGTCACCACCGAGAGCAGGGCCAGGCCCAGCACGGCGCCGAGCACCGTGCCCGAGCCGCCCTTGAGGCTGGCGCCGCCGATCACGGCTGCGGCA
The DNA here is from genome assembly GCF_059418305.1 of Acidovorax sp. GW821-FHT09B03. Taxonomy (NCBI): domain Bacteria; kingdom Pseudomonadati; phylum Pseudomonadota; class Betaproteobacteria; order Burkholderiales; family Comamonadaceae; genus Acidovorax; species Acidovorax sp. GW821-FHT09B03. The sequence goes on along the minus strand of NZ_JBWKPP010000007.1, from coordinate 226,060 downwards.
ATCACGTTGAGCTCCATGCCCACGCCGAAGGTCGGCGTGGCTGCGCCGAAGCGCGCGGTGTAGATCACCCCGGCCAGGCCGGCCGAGGCCGCGCACAGCACCGTGACCCAGAACTTCACGTGGCCCACGCGGATGCCCGAGTACAGCGCCGCCTTCTCGTTGCTGCCGGTGTAGAACACGCGCCGCAGCAGGCTGGCGCGGCGCAGCACGAAGTCGCTGACCACCACGATGAAAAGGAAGATCAGGATCACCGCCGGAATGCCGAACAGCGTGCCCTGGCCGATGAACTTGAACGAGGCCGGCAGCGAGAACAGCGACTGCGGCGTGCCCTGGGTGAGCGCCAGGCACAGGCCGCGCACGATGACCATGAAGGCCAGCGAGGCGATGAAATGGTTGAGCCCGATGCGCACCACGCAGCCGCCGATCATGGCCCCGATGAGGGCGCTGGCAGCGATCGCGATGAGCCCGGCCGTCCAGGGGTCGAACCCCATCAGGAACAGCTTGCCCGTGACCACCATCGCAAAGCACACCACCGAACCCACCGACAGGTCGATGCCGCCCACGATGAGCAGGATGGTCATGCCCACGACCACGATGCCCTCGATGGAAAACGAGAGCAGCATGGCGCGGATGTTGTCCCAGGTCAGGAAGTAGGGCGAGGCGAAGCTCATGCCGATGCACAGCACCAGGATGATGACCAGAAGGCCCATCTCGCGCATGCTGGTCAGCCTGGTTCCGCCCGGCTTGCCGGGCCCTCCCTGGGGTTTCTCGCGCAGGGGCTGCAGGCCGGCCACGCTGCCGGCATCCAGTTGTGCGGGGTGATTCATGCCATCTCCTCTTGTTGTCGTTCCAGTCCCGAGGCCAGCCGCAGCAGGGCCTCTTCCGTCATGTCCTTGCCTTGCACCTCGCCCGCGACGCGGCCATCGCGGATCACCAGGGCCCGGTCGCACAGCCCGATGATCTCGGGCAGCTCCGAGGAGATCACCACCACGCCCACGCCCTGGCAGGCCAGGTCGCGCAGGATGTGGTGGATCTCCGACTTGGCACCCACGTCCACGCCGCGCGTGGGCTCGTCCATCAGCAGCACCGCGGGGTTGGTCGCCAGCAGCTTGGCAATCGCCACCTTCTGCTGGTTGCCGCCCGAAAGGCTGGCCACCTCGATCTGCACGCCGTCGGACTTGAGCTTCAGGCGCGCGCCCAGCTCCTGCGCCAGCCGGTGCTCGGCCGCACGCTGCAGCAGGCCGAAGCGCGAGCTCACGCGCGCCAGCGCCATGGAGGCGATGTTCTGCGCGATCGGCAGGTCCAGGTACACGCCTGCGGCCTTGCGGTCCTCGCTGAGGTAGGCAATGCCTTCGCGCAGCGCGTCGCTGTATTTGCGGATGGTGAGCTGCTTGCCCTTGAGGCGCACGCTGCCGCCGGTGGCGGGGCGCAGGCCGCACAAAGTCTGCGCCAGCTCGCTGCGCCCGGCGCCCATGAGCCCGGCGATGCCCAGGATCTCGCCGCGCCGCACGGTGAACGAGACGCCATGCACGCGCTCGCCGTCGGCCAGGTCGCCCACTTCGAGCACATGCTCGCCGCGGTCTGCGTCCTGCAGCTTGGGCGGGTAGTAGTTGCCCAGGTCGCGCCCTACCATGCGGCGCACCAGGCCATCGGCATCGAGTTCAGACAACGGGCCCGAATGCACGTTGCGGCCATCGCGCAGCACGGTCACGCGCGTGCAGTGCGCAAAGATCTCGGCCATGCGGTGGCTGATGTAGATGATGGCTATGCCCTGGTCCTTGAGGTCGTGCAGCACCCGGAAGAGGGCGGCCGACTCGTTGTCGGTGAGGGCGGCGGTGGGCTCGTCGAGGATCAGCACCTTGCAGTCGAGCGTGAGCGCCTTGGCGATCTCGATCAGCTGCTGGCTGGAGATGGGCAGATCCCCCACGCAGGCGGCGGGGTCGATGTCCTGGCCCAGGCGCCTGAGCACCCGGGCGGCGCGCGCGTTCAGGCCGGCGTAGTCCATCCAGGCCTGCCGGCCGGCGTTGATCTCGGGCATGAAGATGTTCTCGGCCACGGTGGCGTCGGCGCACAGGGCGATCTCCTGGTGCACCAGGCCGATGCCCAGGCGCATGGCCTGGGCCGGACCATCGATGGTCACCACGCGGCCGTCGAGCAGGATCTCGCCCGCATCCGGCTGGTGGATGCCATCGATGATGTTCATCAGCGTGGACTTGCCCGCGCCGTTCTCGCCGCACAGGGCGTGGATCTCGCCCGCCTGCAGCGAGAAGTCCACGCCCGAGAGCGCATGCGAAGCGCCGAAGCGCTTGCAGATGCCACGCAGCGCGAGCAGGGGAGCGCCCATGGTGGTGGTGCTCACTCGCTGATGCCCTTGGTGCCGCGGCGGGCGAGGTACTTGTCCCAGTAGAAGTCGTCGGCGTTGGCCTTGCTGACCACGGCCAGGCCGTTGTCCAGGAAGGGCACGGCCATGGGGTTGGTGCCGTTGCGCTTGGCGTCGTTCATGGGGTCGATGAGGCCGGGGTTCTTGGCCAGGAACAGCATCATCATGCCCATGTAGCCCTGCATGCCCTGGTTGGGGTTGATGGCGCCGAACACGTCGCCGGACTTGATCATGTCCAGGATCTTGGCGTTCACGTCGCAGCACATCACCTTGATGTTCTTCTTGGTCTCCACCTTGGCCTGTGCCGCACCCAGGGCCGAGTTGGCCTCGGGCATGAACAGCGCGCCCAGGTTGGGGTTGGCCTGCGCCAGGCTCTGCACGGCCTGGTAGGCCTTGTTCGGGTCCTGGTTGCTCGCGGCGCGGCCCACCAGCTTCATGCCGGGGTGCTTGGTCTTCATGCGGTTGATGAAGGCGGCGATGCGGCGGTCGTGGTTGTCCTGGCCGGGGTTCTCCAGCACGGCGAACTCGCCCTTGCCGTTCAGCGACGCCGCGATCGCGTCGGCCGCCTGCGCGCCTTCGCGCTCGTTGTCCGAGGTGATGAAGGACGTGCGCTTGGAGTTGGGCGAGTCGGCTGCGAAGGTGACCACCGGGATCCCCATCGCCGCGGCGCGGTTGATGGGTTCGATGAACGGGTCGGGGTTCATGGGGTGCAGCAGGATGCCGGCGGGCTTGCGGGCCAGCTCCTGCTCGAACGACGCCAGCTGCTTGTTCACGTCGTATTCCGGCGTGCCGGTATAGCGGGTGCGCACGCCCAGGGTGCGGCCCAGCTGCTTCATCATTTCGTAGACCGGGAACCAGTACTCCACGCCCGAGACCATCACGTTCATCACGTAGACGTCGCTGGGGTTGCCGCGCAGGCCGCCCGCTGCGGCGGGGGCCGCTGCCGGCTGCTGCGCGAATGCGCTGGTGCCGGCCAGGCCGATACCGGCGGCGGCTGCGGACTTCAGGAAATTACGCCTCATTTTTTGTCTCCTCTTGTTGAACGGTGCAGCATGGGATGCTGCTTTCTCCAGGGCTGCGATGGGGTGCTTGGTGTCACGACAGTTGTTATGACAGGTAGAATGTAAGCGTGGATCGAATCTCCAGATAGTTAGGGGAAACACTACTGGATATACCTGCTGGTTCGGCGGAAGCTGTTATGACATGAAGACCCAACTACTGATCGGCATCGACCTCGGGTCGAGCAGCCTCAAAGCCCTGGCCCTGGAGGCCGCGAGCGGCCGCACCGTCGCCCTGTCCCGCATGCCCCTGCAGCACGACCGCCTGCCAGGCGGTGGCTGCGAAGTGGGCGAGCCCATGCTCCGTTCGGCCCTGTCCGCCGTGCTGCGCGATGTGGCCCACCAACTGGGCCGCCGCGTGGCCGACGTGCGCGCCATCGGCTGCACGGGGCATGGCGCAGGCCTGTACGCGCTGGATGCGCGCGGTGAACTCGCAGGCGGGCGCGCCGTGGCCTCGACCGACCAGCGCGCCGGCGCACGCGCCCAGTCCCTGGCCGCCAGCCACGGGCCGCAGCTGCTGGCAGACGTCGGCTGCCAGCCCTGGCCCGGCCAGCCCACCGTGATCGCCGCCGAGCTGCTGGGCAGCGATGCCGTGCGCAGCGGCGCGCTGCAGCGCCTGATGTTCGCCAAGGACTATGTGGGCTTTCTGCTCACCGGCCAGATCGCCACCGACGCCAGCGACGCCAGCACGGCAGGCCTGCTGTCCGTGGCCAGCGGCGACTGGTCGCCGCTGGCCTTTTCCGCCCCGGGCATCGCCGGCCTGGGGCCGCAGGCTTTCGGGCCACTGGTGCGCAGTGGCGAGGTCATCGGCACGCTGCAGCCATCGGCGGCATCCGCGCATGGCCTGCCCGCGGGCATTCCCGTGGCCATGGGCGCCATCGACCTGCTGGCCGCGATGACGGCCGTGCGGGCCGAAGAGCGGGGCCGTGCGGTGTCGGTGCTGGGCACCTGGTGCGTGAATGCCGTGATCGGGCCGGTGCTCGAACCCCTGCCCGATGTGGCGTCCACCGTGAACTTCGGTCCCCGCGACCGGCGCCTGTACATGGAGAACAGCCCCTCGTCGATGGCCAACATCGCCTGGCTGGCCGGCGTGCTGGGCTTGCCCGATGCGCGTGCGGTGGTCGACCTGGCGATGTCCGTGCCCCTGGGGGCCGGCGGACTGCGCTTCCTGCCCTTCGTGAACGGGGGGGGCGGCGTCACGGCGGGCTTTGTGGGCCTCAAGAGCCACCACACGCGCGGCGACATGGCGCGTGCCGTGGTCGATGCGGTGGCGGCCCTGCATGCACGCCACACGGCGCGGCTGGCGGCTGGGGGCTTGCCGGTCTCGGCTTCCACCGTGCTGGGCGGCGGCGCCAGCGATACCCGCCTGGTGCGCCTGCTGGCGGGCCTGCTGGGGCACCCGGTGGAGCGCTGTGCAGACGACGAAACCGGTGCCCGTGGCGCGGCGATCTATGCCGCCCGGTCCCAGGGAATCGACCCCCATCCCTTGCATGCGAACTGCGACACGGTCGAGCCCGATGCCAGCCAGGCGCGTGCCCACGCGGATTTCAACGCCTCCTTCAACGAACTGATCGCCACCATGTCCCCTGTCTTCGGCCATCTGGCCGGCCACGCGCCCGAGCGCGCGCCACAGCCCCCCGCGGCGACGGCGGCCCCCGTCCCGCCGCAGCGCGTGGAGGCCTTGCCATGAGCGCCTCCACCCCCCTGCCATTCATGCGCCCGGCCGCCGTGGCGGGCCGCCATTTCTCCACCGTGATCGTGGGCGCCGGCATCAACGGCGTGGGCGTGTTCCGCGACCTCTCGCTGCAGGGCGTGGACTGCCTCATCGTCGACAAAGGCGACTTCAGCGCCGGTGCCAGCAGCGCGCCTTCGCGCATGATCCACGGCGGCCTGCGCTACCTGGAAAGCGGCAGCTTCTCGCTGGTGGCCGAGGCCACGCGCGAGCGCAATCTGCTCTTGCGCAACGCGCCGCACCTTGTGCAGCCGCTCAAGACCGTGGTGCCGCTGTCGAGCTTCTTCGGCGGGCTCATGAGCAGCGCGCTCAAGTTCCTGGGCCGCACCCCGCCCCAGCGCACGCGCGGCCTGCTGGCCGTGGCCACGGGGCTGCGCCTGTACGACCTCTTGGGCAGGCGCCAGCGCGTGATGCCCAACCACCGCATCAGCCGCGTGCAGCCGGCCGACCGCCTGCTGTTTCGCGCGGCCGTGCGCTGGACGGCGACCTTCTTCGACGCCTGGATCAGCCACCCCGAATGGCTGGTGCTGGAGCTGGTGCGCGACGCCTGCCGCGACCAGCCGCGCTCGGCGGCCAGCAACCACTGTCGCGTGATGGGCTGCGCGGGCAAGACCCTCACGCTGCGCGACGAAGTCACGGGTGAGGTGGTGCAGGTGACGGCCGACACGGTGGTCAATGCCAGCGGCGCATGGCTGGACCGCAGCACCGAACTGCTGGGCGGCGCGGGGCCGCGCGTGATGGGCACCAAGGGCTCGCACCTGGTGCTCGACCACCCCCTGCTGCGCGACGCGCTGGGCGGGCGCATGGCCTATTTCGAGGCGTTGGACGGGCGCGTGTGCATCGTCTACCCCTTCCTGGACCGGGTGCTGGTGGGCTCCACCGACATCCCGGTGGACGACCCCGACCAGATCGCCACCGAACCGGCCGAAGTGGACTACCTGCTCGAGGTGCTGGGCGAGGTGTTCCCCAACCTGGCCTTCGGCCGCCGCGACGTGGTCTACACCTATGTGGGCGTGCGGCCGCTGGCGCGCTCGGACGCCGACAAGCCGGGACAGATCTCGCGCGACCATTCGGTGGTGATCGACCCTCCCTCGCCATCGCGCGATATCCCGGTCGTGGGCCTGGTGGGCGGCAAGTGGACCACCTTTCGCGCGCTGGCCGAGGAGGCCAGCGATGAGGTGCTGCGCCTGCTGGGGCGCGGGCGCACGGCTTCGACCCGGCAACTGCCCATTGGCGGCGGCACCGACATGCCGCAGGGTGCGCAGGCGACCGAGCGTTTCATCGACCGCATCGCCCAGGATTCCGGCCTGGGCCGTGTCCGCGCCCAGGCACTGCTGCGCCGCTACGGCTCCCAGGCCTTGCGCATGGCCCAGCGTTTCAAGGTGGCCGGTGACGTGCCGCTGCAGCATGCACCCGACTACTCGGCGGCGGAGGTGGCCTGGCTGTGCACCGAAACCGGCGTGATCCACCTCGACGACCTGGTGATCCGGCGCACGCTGCTGGCCATTCGCGGCCTCGTCACGGATGCGGCGCTGGCCGAAATGGCGGGCATCGCCGCACAGGCGCTGGGCTGGAATGCGGAGCGCGAACGGCAGGAACTGCACAATTGCACCACCGCACTGCGCGAGCGCCATGGCGTGCGCCTGGCCCCCGCAGTCCCCGATTCCGATGCAGCGCCGGCTTTCCATGCATCATTGACCATCCATCCGGCCCTGAGCCCGTCCTGACGTGAATGCACCGACCGAACTCCAGCCCCTGCTCGACCGCAACTCCGAATCGCCCCTGTGGGCGCAGTTCCGTGATGCCCTGCGCCTGCAGATACTGCAGGGCGAACTGGCCATCGGCGCCAAGCTGCCCTCCGAGGCCGAGCTGGGCGAGCAGTTCGGCATCTCGCGCATCGTGGTGCGCGAGGCGCTGGCCGACCTGGTGCGCAACAACCTGATCTACAAGATCAAGGGCCGTGGCGCGTTTGTCGCGGCGCGCGAGCGCGACGAGGACTTCGTCTCCACCGTGCTCGGCTTCTCCGACGAAATGGAGCGCAAGGGCCGCTCGGTGCGCACCCAGATCCTGTCGCAGCAGCTGCGCGACCCCACGCCGCAGGAGATCAGCGCACTGGGCCTCACCGACGATACCCAGGTGGTGGCGCTCAAGCGGCTGCGCAGCGTGGACGGCGAGCTGCGCCTGCTGGTGGAAACCGTGGTTCCCGCCGACCTGGCGCCCGGCCTGCACCGCATGCGCCTCGATGACCGCTCGCTGTACGACGTGCTGCGCCGCCAGTACGGTGTGCGCCTGGTGCGCGCCGAGCGCTGGATCGATGCCGTGCTGCCCGACGCCGAGACCTGCACGCTGCTGCAGCTGGAACACCCCGAGCCGCTGCTGCGCATCGAGTCGATCGCCTATGGCGCCAATGGCCGGCGCCTGGAGTACTACAACGCCTTGCACCGCTGCAAGTCCAGCCGCCTGCACGTGCAGACCACGACCTGAGCGGACCGCAACGCTCTCTCGGTCGATCAGGAACTCTCGATAAAACCCAGCACGCGCGAGAAATCGCAGAGGGCCAGGTCCTTGCGGTGGATGGTGAAGGTCAGGGTGCCGGCGTCCCAGAACTCGAAGCCCGGGTGCCGGTCGGAGCCCAGGCGCAGCAGGTTCACCCACTCGCCGGGGTTGCCGCGCTGCAGCGCCACGGATTGCTCCTCGGGGCTGTCGTGCTGGGTGAAGACAAAGGCGTTCTGCAGGTGCACGCCGTGCTGGTTGTCCGGGCTGAACGACAGCTCCTCGGCCAGGGTGTTGTAGACCTCGCTCAGCGCGTCGTCCCCGTGGATATCCATGAGCCCTGCGTCGTCCCCCGTATAGCGCCCATGGGCGTTGTAGAGGATGGGCAGGGACACGGTGGCGTCCACCACGGCCCGGTAGCCCGTGTAGGCCCGGGACACGTCGATGTCGTCCACCGAATCGACCTCTGCCCCCCAGATGTGGGGCACGAGGGAACTGCGCGGCGAGGTATCGTGCAGCACGCGCACGCCGTCGCACGGGTCCTGGCTCTGGGCAAAGAAGTACAGCCGCCCGGTGCGCGGCAGCCAGCTTTGCAACCCGGCGATGGCGTCCAGGTCCAGCTGCGCATAGAAGTGCCAGGGCTTGCCGTCGGTGGTGGGGTAGGGCAGGCCGGGCGGCAGGTCCGGCGCGCCGCCAAAGCGGGTGCCGCCGCGCACCGGCGGCGCATCGGGCTGGGTGGTGCGCCAGCGCAGGGCCTGGCGGGCGTGGCGCAGCAGGGCAGGCTCGTGGGCCAGCAATCCGTGCCGGGCCAGGCCGGCATGCAGCAGGGCGGCATGCGCGGGGCTGCTGCTCGCCAGAAATGGCTCGGCGCTCGTGGCCACGTCGATCTCAGGGCGGTAGCGCATGTCGCGGAACAGCGGCAGGTAGCGCACGTCCACCTGCAGGTTCTCGATGCGATCGATCGAGGCGGGCAGGGAGGTGAAGGCATTGCCGCTCAGGTTCAATGCCTTGAGCGACGGCATGTGGCCTATGGCCTCGGGCAGCGAGGTGAGGCGGTTGTAGGACAGGTCCAGCCGTTCGAGGTGGGGCAGCTGGGCGATCTGCTCGGAAACGCTGGTGAGCATTCCGTGGGACATGGCCAGGTGGCGCAGTTGCCCGAGCTGGCCTATGGCATCGGGCAGGTGCTGCACGCTGGTGTTTGACAGGTCCAGCCGGGTCAGTTGCTGCAGCGTGCCGATCTCTTCGGGCAGTTCCGTGAAGCGGGCATGGCCCGTGGAGGCATAGTCCAGGATCAGCGACTCGATGGCGGTGAACGCCAGCACTTCCTCGGGGAACCGGTCCGTCCTGGGGGTGTCCGGCCGCCATTGCTGGCGCAAGCTCAGGTGGCGCACCGTGTCGGCGGGCACGGCCTGTGCTGCTTGCAGGCTGTGGAAGTCGCGGGGCTTGGGGCGCACCTGGCCACGGGGAAAGTGGCGCACCAGGTGCAGGGGCGTGCCCTGGCTGTCGTCATGGTGCTCCTGGCGCAGCACGCCATGCAGGGCGATTCGGTCAGGGGCCAGGTCGACCTGGCCGAAAAAGCGCAGACCGTACGCCACGCCCTGGACGTAGAGATGGAATGGGGAGTCCGGGTCGGTGTGCGGGTAGGAGAACACCCGGTGCGGTTCCCCCGCGCGGTCGTCGAAATGGAACAGGCCGCTGGACCACAGATGCGGTGCAGGGTTGCCCTGCTCGGGCGCGTGTTCGGCCTTGAAATCGAAGCGCATGCCGCCGTCTTCGAATACCACCCTGGAGTCTGCGGAGAACGAGAACGACGTGGCGCCGATCTGGAAAACGTCCTGGGGCGGGGCGGTGGAAGTGGGCGTCATGGCGCGGTCGGGTCTGCAAATGTCGCGGCCGATTGTGGCAAACCCGCGCCACGAAAAAAGGGCTCCCGCACGGGAGCCCTTTCAGGGAGTCAGGGGAAACACTTCCACATGGTGGCGGTGCCCACGACCGTGAGACACCACCACCATGGGAAGGCCCGCATTCTTTACAGGGCGCTGATTTCGCCCGAAGGGATCTGGCCCAGGCGCACGGCTTCAGCGGCTGCGGCACGCACGGCAGCGCGGTCAGCCGTGGACTTGTAGGTCACGACGCGCGAACCAGCTGGCTCCAGGCTGCGCGTTTGAGCGACGGTAGCGGCTTCTGCCGCCACTTCGGCGCGGGTGCGGTTCGTGTCGAACTTCAGGGCGAACTGCGAGCTGTCGGCTTCGTCAGCGTGGGCACCGAAAGCGGAGAAAGCAGCCACAGCGGCGATGGACAGGAAACGTGCGGTCTTGTTCATGGTGATCTCGATTCTTTGTTTATTGATTGGGTAGGGGGGCAGTTCAGTCCGGGGCGCTGATTACAGAGCGCCGATTTCGCCGGAAGAGATCTGGCCGGTGCGCACAGCGTCAGCAGCCTGGGCACGCACGGCAGCGCGGTCAGCAGTCGACTTGTAGGTCACGACACGCGAACCAGCAGGTTCGATGCTGCGGGTCTGGGCCACGGTAGCGGCTTCAGCGGCCACTTCGGCGCGGGTGCGGTTGGTTTCGAACTTGGTGGCGAATTGCGAAGCGTCGGCTTCGTCGGCGTAAGCACCGAAGGAAGCGAAAGCGGCAACAGCGGCGATGGAGAGGAAGCGAGCGGTCGTGTTCATGATGAAAGTCCTTTGGGTAGAAAAAGCGTCTCAAAAAAACCGGAACAAAAACAACTTCGAACCGGGTTCGGTGAGTCGCCTTGCGGGTTCGGCTCATCGATGGGTTGAACTGTACGCCTCAGGTGACCAGAGAAAAACCACCCAGTCGCGAACTAACTGTTCCAGTTTTAGAAATAATAATTGGAGTAGAAGGCCTGGGTTTACCCGCATCTCCTGGGGCTCGCATTTTTCAAAAAAGATAGCACCATGTGTATTGAAGTATTGGGTTTGAATCGGTTTTTGTGCTGCTGGTGAAGTCGATTCCGCAGACTGGCGATTCGACGGCATCATTGCAACGATTGAAACGCCTGGACACAAAATGCCGACTCCCGACTCGGCATGCCCCGCCTGGCAGCAAGGCATCGCCCCTGGGGGACAATCCGTGCATGAACATGTCTTCCGACGGCGACACTGCGGGCGCCGCATCCGGCCTGGCCTGGCAACCCGGCTTTGCCGCCCTGGGCCCGGCCTTTTTCACCGAACTGCAGCCCACGCCCCTGCCCAGCCCCCATTGGGTGGGAACGAGTGCCAGCGTGGCGCGCCTGCTGGGCCTGGACGAGGCCTGGCTGCGCAGCGATGCGGCCTTGCAGGCTTTCGCGGGCAATGCCCTCCTCCCCGGTTCACGCCCGTTGGCCAGTGTGTACAGCGGCCACCAGTTCGGCATCTGGGCCGGCCAGTTGGGCGATGGCCGGGCCATCCTGCTCGGCGAGACGGTCGGCGGCCACGAAATCCAGCTCAAGGGCGCGGGCCGCACGCCGTATTCGCGCATGGGCGATGGCCGGGCCGTGCTGCGTTCGAGCATCCGCGAGTTCCTGTGCAGCGAGGCCATGCAGGGCCTGGGGGTGCCGACCACGCGGGCGCTGTGCATTACGGGCTCGCCCGCGCCGGTGCGCCGCGAGGAGGTCGAGACGGCGGCCGTGGTGGCCCGCGTGGCGCCGAGCTTTGTGCGCTTCGGCCATTTCGAGCACTTCTCGGCCAACGACATGGACGACGAACTCCAGGCCCTGGCCGACTACGTGATCGACCGCTACTACCCGGACTGCCGTGGCCGCAGCGAGCTGGCCGGCAACCCCTATGCGGCGCTGCTGCAGGCGGTGAGCGAGCGCACGGCGGTGCTCATGGCGCAGTGGCAGGCCGTGGGCTTTTGCCATGGGGTGATGAACACCGACAACATGAGCATCCTGGGCCTGACCATCGACTACGGGCCGTTCCAGTTCCTCGATTCCTTCGTGCCTGGCCATGTCTGCAACCACAGCGACACCCAGGGCCGCTATGCCTACAACCGCCAGCCCAACGTGGCGTACTGGAATGTGTTCTGCCTGGCGCAGGCGTTGCTGCCGCTGATCGGCGACCAGGAGCTGGCCATGGCCGCGCTGGAATCGTACAAGACCGTCTTTCCCGCCGAGTTCATGGCCCGCATGCGCGACAAGCTGGGCCTGGGTGAGCGGGCAGAGGAGGGCGATGCCGAACTGATCGATGGCCTGCTGGTTGTGTTGGCCAAGGGCGGCGTCGACTATCCCATTTTTTGGCGCCGGCTGTCCCATGCGGTGGGCTCGGGCGAGTTCGAACCCGTGCGCGGCATGGTCCCCGACCAGGCGGCCTGGGACGCGTGGCTGGCAAAGTACCTGGCAGAGCCCCGGCTGGCCGACCGGGAGAAGGCTTCCCGCGCGATGCTGGCCACCAACCCCAAGTTCGTGCTGCGCAACCATTTGTGCGAAGAGGCCATCCGCGCGGCGAAACTTGGCGACTTCAGCGCACTCCAAACCTTGCAGCGGCTGCTGGAGCGCCCATTTGAAGAGCACCCCGGGCACGAGTCCTACGCTGCCTTCCCGCCCGCATGGGCTTCCACCATCGAGATCAGCTGTTCATCATGACCTATCCCGTCCACAAGACCGATGCCCAATGGCATGCCGTGCTCGAACAGAAGAACGCCGAGCCCGGCGCCCTGCAGGTGACGCGCTTTGCCGCCACCGAACGACCCTTCACTGGCAAGTTCGAAGCCCACTGGGCCGATGGCAGCTACCATTGCATCTGCTGCGGTGCCAAGCTGTTCGATTCGCACACCAAGTTCGACGCGGGCTGCGGCTGGCCCAGCTTCTCAGAAGCCGTGCCCGGCGCCATCCAGGAAATCGTGGACCACAGCCACGGCATGGTGCGCACCGAGACGGTGTGTGCACAATGCGGGGCCCACCTGGGCCATGTGTTCGAGGACGGCCCCCAGCCCACCGGCCTGCGCTACTGCATGAATTCGGCCTCCCTTGATTTCGAGGACAAGGCCCCCTGACCCCGCCCCATGAAAATCCTGATCGACTTCCTCCCCATCCTGCTCTTCGTCGGCGCCTACAAGTTTTACAACATCTATGTGGCCACCGGCGTGCTGATGGCGGCCACGGTGGCGCAGATGGCCCTGATCTACCTGATCGACCGGCGGCTGCAGACCATGCACAAGGTGACGCTGGCGCTGATCCTGCTGTTCGGCACGCTCACGCTGGTGCTGCAGGATGACCGCTTCATCAAGTGGAAGCCGACGGTGCTCTATGGCGCCATGGCCCTGGCGTTGGCGGTGGCGCTGTGGATCCTGAAGAAGAACTACCTCAAGCTGCTGTTGGGCAGCCAGATGGAGCTGCCCGATGGCGTCTGGATGCGCCTGAACGTGGCCTGGGTAATCTACTGCGCCTTCATGTCGGCCATCAACGCCTACGTGGTGCTCAATTTCAGTACCGAGGCCTGGGTGGAGTTCAAGCTCTGGGGCTATGCGTTCCCGCTGGTCTTCCTGGTGGCGCAGGGCATCTACATTGCGCCCCATCTCAAGAACGACGAGCCCGCTGCATGACCATGGCACCGACCGATACCACCACGATGCCCTCCCTGGCCCGCCAGATGCATGAGCGCTTGGTCGAGCGCCTGGCGCCCACGGCGCTCGAGGTGATCGACGAAAGCGCCGACCATGCCGGGCATGTGGGGGCCAATGGGACAGGCTTTGGCACCCATTTCCGGGTGCGCATCGCCTCACCTTTGCTTACAGGCAAGCCCCGCGTGGCGCGCCACCGCCTTGTGTATGATGCGCTGCAGGAATTTTTGGATGCGGGCGTCCACGCCCTCGCTATTGAAATCCTCTGAACCGGCCCCACTGTCCTGATCTGCCGTATTTCAGCTGGCAATTACTCTCTCATTTTTTGGATTCCGCATGAAGAAACAGCTCCTGTCCGGCCTCGTGGCCGCTGCCGTGCTGGGCACGTTGGCCCTGCCCGTTTCCGCCCAGAATCTCGCCATCGTCAATGGCAAGGCCATCCCCAAGGAACGCGCTGAAGTGTTCAAGCGGCAGTTGGCCAGCTCGGGTCGCCCCGTGACGCCGGAAGTCGAAGGCCAGATCAAGGACGAACTGATCACCCGCGAAGTCTTCATGCAGGAAGCGCAAAAGCGCGGCCTGGAAACCTCGGGCGATTTCAAGGTCCAGATGGAAATGGCGCGCCAGACCATCCTGATCCGGGAACTGTTCGTGGACTTCCAGAAGAACAATCCCGTGACGGACGAGGAAATCAAGGCCGAGTACGACAAGTTCGTGGCCGCCAACAGCGGCAAGGAATACAAGGCCAGCCACATCCTGATCGAGAAGGAAGCCGACGCCAAGGCGGCCATTGCGGCCATCAACAAGGGCGCCAAGTTCGAAGAGATCGCCAAGAAGCAATCCAAGGATCCAGGCTCCGGCGCCAACGGCGGCGCCATGGACTGGGCCAGCCCCTCGAGCTATGTCTCGGAATTCACCGAAGCCATGATCAAGCTCGAAAAGGGCAAGATGTCGCAGACCCCGGTCAAGAGCCAGTTCGGCTACCACATCATCCGCCTGGACGATGTGCGCCAGGCCGAGCTGCCCAAGCTCGAAGACGTGAAGCCCCAGGTCGCCCAGCAGCTGCAACAGCAAAAGCTGGCCAAGTACCAGGAAGAACTGCGCACCAAGGCCAAGATCGAGTAATCGATCGGCCTGCCCAGGTGGTGCGCCTTGCGGCGCGCCGCACAGAAAAAAACGCGGCCTTGGCCGCGTTTTTTTAATGGCGGGTGTGCCGGATCAGGGCTTGAGGAGCCAGGCCAGGCCCATCACGATGGGGATCAGCACCGGCTGGTGCAGCATGTAGAAGCTCAGCGACCAGCGGCCCAGCACGGCCAGGGGCGAAAGCGCGGCAGGCAGTCGCACCTGCAGCAGTCCGCCAGGGCGGCCCAGCGCCCATTGGCCTGCGGCCAGCCCCCACCAGAGCACGCCCAGCCAGGGGAAGATGGGCACATAGTCCTCGGTGAAGGGCTTGCGCGCCACCAGCCCCAGCCAGTTGAGCGTGCGGGCGTTGAAGGCCGGTGCCAGCTCGCTCCAGGCCCCTGTGAGCAGGTGGTTGGCCGCCACGGGCAGGGCCAGTGCCCCCAGGCCGCACAGCCACAGCCAGGCGCCCCAACCGGCCGTGAAGCGCGCGATCAACAGCATCACCGCCATGCCGTGCAGCACGCCGAAGTAGATGAAGCTGCGCGGGAACATGAAGAACGAGCCCAGGCTCACCAGCAGGGCGCAGCCGGCGATCTGCAGCCAGCGGCGGGTGAATCGCTGGAAGGTCTGCCCCTGGTGCAATGCGATGGCCTGGCCCAGGCCGGCGCAGAACAGGAACAGGCTCAGGATCAGGGTGCGTTGCGTGGTCCACACCGGGTCGGTGCGGAAGTCCTGGGGCCACAGGCCGAAATGGGCCAGGTCGAAGCAGAAGTGGAAGGCGGCCATCCAGACCATGGCTGCTGCGCGCAGGGCGTCTACGGCTTCGTAGCGGGGTGGGGTGGATGGTTTTGAGAGTGGGTTCATTCGGGGCGCAAGCGCGGTGGGCGTGGGGTGGATCGTAGCGCGACAGGGTTTCACTGCCGCTGGTGGCTGTCTGCTGTTTTGTGCTTTGGCTGAGGGCGGGCGCACATCCCGGCTCCCGCCCTCTGCAAAGGCAAGCCGTCGGCATAGACCCCAATACGTCAATGTTGCCCCGCAACCTCTGGTAGATACATTCTGAAATAAACCGAAACTGCCCCGAGACCCCCAAAAAACCGCCCAGGCGCACCATAGGACCCATGTTCAACACCGTCCATGAAAGGACTGCACCATGAAACCCTGGATCCAAAAAACCCTGGCCGGCGTCTTCGGCGCCACCATCGTCCTGGGCGGTCTGACCGCTTGCGCGGGCGGCCACCGCCACGGCGAGATGGGCCCCGAGAAGATCGCAGAGATCCGCGGTAAGGTCGTCAACCGCGTGAGCAGCAAGCTGGACCTCAACGATGCCCAGAAGGTCAAGCTCAATGCCCTGGCCGACACCCTGCAGGCCCAGCGCGCCGCGTTCAAGGGCAAGACGCCCGACCCGCGCGCCGAGGTGCAGGCCATCGTCGCCGGTGCCACCTTCGACCGTGCCCGCGCCCAGGCCCTGATGGAAGAAAAGACCCGTGCCGTGCAGACCGCCAGCCCCGAGGTGATCACCGCCATGGCCGACTTCTACGACAGCCTGAACCCCGCGCAGCAGCAGAAGGTGCGCGAGCTGATGGACAAGCGCGGCCGCCACGGTGGCGGCGGCTGGATGTCGCGCGGCTGATCGCAGGAAGGAGCCCCGCATGTCACCCACGCTGGAACCCATCCACACACTCACCGCGCGTGTGCGCATGCATGGCCCCCGCCTGCTGGCGGGCCTGCCGGACCCCCATGACGAGCTGATGTCGCTGGTCTGGGGCCCCCGCTTTGACCGCGAGCACGCCATGGGCCTGCTGGCCCGGCAGCCCGAGCATGCCGCCCTGACGCTGCCTGCGCTGCTGGATGCGGCCGACCGCTTCGACGCGCTGCACACCGGCGCCAAGCACCGCCTGCGCCAGCTCATCGTGCGCCACCGGGCGCTCGGTGGCGCGCTGGACAGCTGACCTTCTTAGAATCGGCCATGCACCGGATCCTGCTCATTGATGACGACGCACAGCTCGGCCCCCCGCTGGCGACCTATTTCCAGCGCTTCGAGCTGGAGCTCACGCATGCGCTCAGGCCCAGCGAGGGGCTGGCGCAGCTCGCGGCGGGCGGCTTTGATGCCGCCATCCTCGACGTGATGCTGCCCGAGATGGATGGTTTCGAGCTGTGCCGCACCATCCGCAAGCAGGGGGACCTGCCCATCGTCATGCTCACCGCGCGCGGTGACGTGATGGACCGGGTGGTGGGGCTGGAGCTGGGTGCCGACGACTACCTGCCCAAGCCGTTCGAACCGCGCGAATTGGTCGCGCGCTTGCAGACGGTGCTGCGCCGGCGGCGCAGCGACGGGCCGGGCAATGGACAGGGCCAGGGGCCGCTCGAATTCGAAGGCCTGCACATCGATGCCGCCCGCCGCAGCGTGCTGCGCCAGGGCGTGGCGGTGGAGCTGACGGGCACCGAGTTCGACCTCTTGCACCTGCTGGCGCGCGAGCCGGGCCGCGTGTTCAGCCGCGACGACATCCTGAACCAGCTGCGTGGGCACGAGGCCGAGCTCTACACCCGTGCGGTGGACATCGTGGTCAGCCGCCTGCGCAAGAAGCTCGAGCCGCTGGACTGCATCAAGACGCTGCGCAATGCCGGCTATTCGCTGGCCCTGCGAAAGGCGCCGCCATGAGGCGCTGGGGCCGGCAGGCAACGGCCGCGCTGCCTGGGGATGGGCCGCCAGCGGCGCGGCGCGGCTGGTGGCGCCACCACCATCGCCATGGGGTGGGCGAGGACGGCCAGCCGTGCCCCTGGCACCGGCGCGCGCGCGACGCCGTCGGGCACTCGCTGCGCATCCGCCTGGTGCTGCTGTTCCTGGTGCTGGCCTGCATGACCACCATCACCTTCGTGGGCGGCGTGCAGAAGGCCTTGTCGGTGGGCTGGCGCGAGGCGGCGCGGCCGCTGCTCATGGACTATGTGGACCGCCTCACCGGCGAGATCGGCACCCCGCCCAGCGTGGAGCGTGCGCAGGCCATCGTGCAGCGCCTGCCGATCCACCTGCGCATCGAGGGGCCCACCGTGAACTGGGCCTCGCACCCCGACATCCAGCGCCCGGACTGGATGCGCGACCACCGTCCACGCAATCCCAAGGAGCGCTGGCTGGACGATGGTGACGAGGGCCACCGCCTGCTGCAGCGCACCACGGCCGATGGCCACTCCATCGAATTCGGCCTGAACGCCATGACCTGGGAGCAAAAGCCCCGCGTGGCCTGGGTCACGCTGTCGGTGCTGCTGCTGCTCACGGGGCTGTCGTACGTCTATGTGCGCCACCTGCTGCGTCCGCTCGACGACATCCGCCGCGGCGCGCGGCGCTTCGGCGAAGGCGACTTCGGCGAGCCGATTCCCGTGCGCCATGCCCACCGGCCCGACGAACTCGGCCAGCTGGCGGCCACCATCAACACCATGGGCGAGGACATCCACCAGATGCTGGAGGCCAAGCGCGCCCTGCTGCTGGCCATGAGCCACGAGCTTCGCAGCCCGCTGACCCGCGCGCGCCTGAACACCGAGCTGCTGCCCGAGGGCCCCGACGTGGGACCCCAGCGCGAGGCGCTGATGCGCGACCTGGGCGAGATGGCGCACCTGATCTCCGACCTGCTGGAGAGCGAGCGCCTGGCAGGCCGGCATGCGGCCCTGCACCGCGAGCCCACCAACCTGCCCGAACTGGCGCGCGAGGTGATCACCGAGCTGGAGGTGCGGCACGAATGCGCCGACGACATCGTGGTCATTGCCGACCCGGCCTTGCCCGTGCTGGCACTGGACCGGGGGCGCCTGCGCCTGGTGCTGCGCAACCTGCTGGACAACAGCCTGCGCCACTGCGAGCCCACGGCATCGCCGCCCGAGCTGCACCTGCGCAGCACGCCCACGGGCGTGGAGCTGGAGGTGCGCGACCACGGCCCCGGCGTGCCGCCCGAGCACCTGGCGCGCATGGCCCAGGCCTTCTACCGGCCCGATGTGGCGCGCCAGCGCGCCACCGGCGGCGTGGGCCTGGGGCTGTACCTGTGCCGGCTGGTGGCGCAGGCCCATGGCGGCCAGTTCGAGCTGCGCAATGCCTCGCCAGGCCTGTCCGTGCGCATCACGCTGCCGGCCGAGCCTGCGCAGGTGGCGCCCACCAAGGGCTGAGCTAGCGCGCAGCCGCTCCCGGCGCAGTCATCTCGTCGCGTTGCTGCGCGAAGGCGGCCTTGGCGATGCGCGCGAACAGTGCCGAGCGCGGGTTCTCGTGGCCCTGCTGCCCCGGAGATGCCAGCACCACAGACTGGGCTGCCAGCGACCCGCGCAGGCGCCGGCAGACCAGGCGCTTGCCGTCGTAGCTCCAGTCGCGCACCGGCCGCGTGGTGAGCAGCGAAACGCCCAGGCCATTGGCCACCAGCGAGCGCACCATCTCGATCGAGGGCGTCTGGTGCGCGATGCGCGGCGTGACGCCTGCCTGGCGGAACAGCGAGAGAAAGTACTCGCGGCTGTGCGGCAGGTTGATCAGGATGAAGGGCTCCTGCGCCAGGGTGGACAGCGCAAGGCTGCTGCGCGCGGCCAGCGCATGCCCGGCCGGCAGCAGCGCATAGGGCACGAAGGAGGTGACCGCCTCCAGCCGCACGGCGCGCGCCAGGCCCAGGTCGTAGAGCAGGGCGGTATCGAGCGCGCCGCGCTCGAGCATCTGCACCAGGGTTTCGGTGTCCGCCTCGTGCACCTCGATCTCCACCTGCGGGTGCCGCTCGCGCATGCGCACCAGGATCTCGGGCAGGTAGCGCGGTGCCAGTGTGGACAGGCAACCCACGCGCAGCAGGCCGGCCTCTTCCTCGCGTCGCGGCCCTTCGAGCGCGCGCGCCTTCTCCAGCAGCACCTGTGCCTCGCGCTGGCGCTGCCGGCCTGCGGCCGTGAGCTCCAGCCCGCGTGCATGGCGGCGCACGAACAGCGCTTCGTTCCACAGCGCCTCCAGGTCGGCAATGGCCTTGGAGATGGAGGGCTGCGACACGCTGAGCGCGTGCGCGGCCCGGGCCGCGCCGCCGTGCTGTGCCGCGGCCACGAAATACTCGAGCTGTCGAAGGCTGATATTGATCAAGATAGTTGATCCATTGCATCAAGATTGAATATTTTATTTTGATAGAGGAATGGGCAACCATGTGAACTCCCGATCAGACACGGAGATCCCTGCCATGACCCCCACCACCCGCCCGCTCGACGGCGTGCGCATCCTCGACTTCAGCCGCGTGCTCGCGGGCCCGCTGTCCACGGCCCTGCTGGCCGACCTGGGTGCCGAGGTCATCAAGGTCGAGCCGCCCACGGGCGACGACTACCGCCACATCGGCCCCATGCGCGAAGGCATGAGCAGCCTGTTCACGGCACTCAACCGCAACAAGAAGAGCCTGGTGCTGGACCTCAAGCACCCCGATGCCGCACAGACCATCGCGGCGCTGGCCGCCACGGCCGACGTGGTGGTCGAGAATTTCCGCCCCGGCGTGGCCGAGCGCCTGGGCGTGGGCCCCGAGGCCTTGCGCGGTGTGAACCCGGGCCTGGTCTACGTGAGCGTTTCGGGCTTCGGCCAGACCGGCCCGCTGGCGCACCTGCCGGCCTACGACATCATCGTGCAGGCCATGAGCGGCCTGATGGAATCCACGGGCGACCCCGATGGCGCGCCCACCATGGTGGGCGAGGCCGTGTCCGACGTGATCGCCGGCCTGTTCGCCTCCTGGGCCACGCTGGCCGCGCTGCTGCAGCAGCGCCGCACGGGCGAAGGCCAGCATGTGGACGTGGCCATGTTCGATGCGACCCTGAGCTTCCTCGTCACCGGCGTGGGCCGATACCTGTTCACCGGGCAGAGCCCGCGGCGCAGCGGCAACCGGCACGCGTTCTCGGCGCCGTTCGGGGTGTACCGCGCGCAGGACGGGCATTTCGCGCTGGCCGTGCTCAACCACAAGCTGTTCGCATCGCTCGCGCAGCTCATCGGCGAACCCGGCTTTGCCATGGATGCACGCTTTGCGAGCGACGAGCTGCGCCATGCCAACGAACCCGTGCTCGCTGCGGCCATCGAAGCCTGGGCCGCGCAACGGCCGGTGGCCCAGGTGGTGGCCGCGCTGGAGGCGGCCGGCGTGCCTGGCGGCCCGCTGTGGACCACGGCCCAGGCGCTCGAATCCGAGCAGGGCAGGGCGCGCAGCCTGCTGCGCGAGGTGCACGACCCTCGCCTGCCCGGCCTGCGCGTGCCCACGCAGCCGGTCAAGTTCGGTGGCGCCGCGCCCAACCGGGCCGAGCCGGCACCGGCGCTGGGCCAGCACACCGACGAACTCATGGCAGCGCTGCTGCACTGCGGTGGCGAGCGGCTCGCGGCGCTGCGCGAGGCCGGGCTGTTCGGCCCGGCGCAGGCGGCCACCACCTCCCATTGATCCCTGAAGGAGATTTTCCATGACCACCATGAACCGACTGGGGGTGACCCCCGATGAACAGGGCATTGCCGATGCCGTGGCCCGTTTTGCCACCGAGGTACTGGCGCCCCGGGCACGCGAGATCGACGAGGCGGCCCTGTCCGTCACCTGCCATGTGCCGCAGCTGGCCGCCTTGGGCGTGATGGGCATGAACCTGCCCGAGCACCTGGGCGGTGCGGGCGTCACGCCCACGGCCATGCTGCTGTCGCTGGTGGAGATCTCGCGCGCCTGCGCGGCCACCTCGTCGATGATCGGTGCGCACTACCTGGGCACCGATGCGGTGCTCATCGGCGGCAGCGCCGGGCAGCACCAGCGCTTCTTGCCGCGTGCGGCCAGCGGCGAATGGCTTGCCGGCTTTGCGCTCACCGAGCCGCGCGGCGGCTCGCACCCGGCGGACATGCGCACCCGGGCCGTGCGCGAGGGCGACCACTACCGCATCGACGGCGTCAAGCACTTCATCTCCAACGCCCGCGAGGCGCAGTTCCTCGTGGTCTTCGCCAAGACCGACCCCGATGCCGGGGCGCGCGGTGTCAGCGCCTTCGTGGTGGAAACCAATACCCCTGGCACCACGGTCTCTTCGCCTGAGAAGCTCATGGGCATCCAGGGTGCGCATGCCTTCGAGGTCGCATTCGATGGGGTGCTGGTGCCGGCGGAAAACCTGCTGGGCGAGGAGGGAACGGGTTTCAGGATTGCCATGAAGGTCCTGGACAACAGCCGCCTGGACGTGGCCGCCACGGCCCTGGGCATTGCCGAAGCGGCGATTGCCGACGCCACGCGCTGGATGAAGGAGCGCCTGGTCGGCGGCGAACCCCTTGCCGGCAAGCAGGGCCTGCAGTGGATGCTGGCCGACATGAAGCTGCGCCTGGAGGCCTCCTGGGCCCTGACCCTGCAGGCACTGGCGCTGCGCCAGGCTGGCCAGCCCTTCACGCTGCAGTCGGCCATGGCCAAGCTGCATGCCTCGGAGATGGTCGGGTTCGTGGCCGATGCGGCGCTGCAGATCCACGGCGGCTATGGCTACACGCGCGAAATGCCGCTGGAGCGCTATGTGCGCGATGCCCGCATCCTGCGCATCTACGAGGGCTCCTCGGAAGTGCAGCGCAACATCATTGCGCGCACGCTGCTGGGCTGATTGCGGGTGATTGCACCTTTTTGGTGCAATCGGGGCGCCTGGCACTGGCCCGCAATTTGCTAAATCGCTGTGCCGGTGAAGCACCGGCCAGCGCCCCGAGTGGGCCCGACCATGGGATGGCCCGAAGGGCGTTCCCAAGAGACGGGAAGCGGGGCGGTTTCTTGGGGCCGAGGGCCCGGTTTCCTAGCGTTTACCCTGTATAGACAGGTACGATAGAACCTCCATTATCGGACCCAGGAAGCAAGGCCTGTTTCCCTGCGGATGCATAAAAGTACTTTTTTCCCCTACAGGAGCTGATGATGAGCCGAATGGTTGTGAAGATGGCGTCGCTGGCAGCGGCGGTTGCGTGTGTGGTGGGGCTGGCCGCACCGGCCCAGGCCCAGGAGACCAAGGTGGTTCTGGGCATGTCTGGCTGGACGGGCTTCGCCCCGCTGACCCTGGCGGACAAGGCGGGCATCTTCAAGAAGAACGGCCTGGACGTGGAACTGAAGATGATCCCCCAGAAGGACCGCCACCTGGCCCTGGCCTCCAAGGCCATCCAGTGCGCCGCCACCACGGTGGAGACCCATGTCGCCTGGAACACGAATGGCGTGCCCATCGTGCAGATCTTCCAGCTCGACAAGTCCTACGGCGCCGACGGCCTGGCCGTGCGCAACGACGTCAAAAGCTTTGCCGACCTCAAGGGAAAGACCATCGGCGTGAGCGCACCGGGCACGGCCCCGTACTTCGGCCTGGCCTGGATGCTGTCCAAGAACGGCATGAGCCTCAAGGACGTGAAGATCGTCTCGCTGGAGCCCCAGCCTGCCGCGCAGGCCTTCGTGTCGGGCCAGAACGATGCTGCCATGACCTACGAGCCCTACCTGTCCACCGTGCGTGCCAACCCCGCCGCCGGCAAGATCCTGGCCACCACCATCGAGTACCCGATGGTGATGGACACCGTGGGCTGCGACCCGGTGTGGCTCAAGGCCAACCCCAAGGCTGCACAGGCACTGGCCAATTCGTACTTCGATGCGCTGGAGATGATCAAGGCCGATCCGACCAAGTCCAACGAGATCATGGGCGCCGCCGTCAAGCAGACGGGCGAGGCGTTCGCCAAGTCTTCGGCCTTCCTGCGCTGGCAGGACAAGGCGGCCAACCAGAAGTTCTTCGCGGGTGAGCTCACGTCCTTCATGAAGGATGCCGGCGCGATCCTGCTCGAAGCCGGCGTGATCCGCAAGGCGCCCGAGAACTTCCCCGCGATGTTCGACGACAGCTTCATCAAGTAAGTAACCACCAAAGGATAGAACCATGAGTCGCGTGATGGGTGTTGCACCTTCGCTGGAGCCAGAGCGGCCTCGCCGCCGGGCCCTGGCCCCGCTAGAACCTGTGAGCACCCGCACGCGGCTGGTCTTGGGGGTGGCGTTTTTCATTCTGTTCTTCGCCGTCTGGGCCGTGTTCACGCTGGGGGGCTTTGTGTCGCCCACGTTCCTGGCCAGCCCCGTCACCATGGCCCGGGAAGGCTGGCTGCTGTTCACCGAGTTCGGCTTTTTGCACGACATCGGCATGACCGTGTGGCGCGTGCTGGGCGGCTTCATCCTGGCGGCGATCGTCGCCGTGCCCCTGGGCATCGCGATGGGTGCGCACAAGGGGGTGGAGGCCTTCCTCGAACCCTTCGTGTCGTTCTGCCGCTACCTGCCGGCCTCGGCCTTCATCCCGCTCCTGATCCTGTGGGCCGGCCTGGGCGAGATGCAGAAGCTGCTGGTGATCTTCATCGGCTCGGTGTTCCAGATCATCCTGATGGTGGCCGTGATCGTCGGCAATGCCCGCAAGGACCTGGTGGAGGCGGCCTACACGCTGGGCTCCAGCCCCACGGGCATCGTGCGCCGCGTGCTGATCCCCGGTGCCGCCCCCGACATCGCCGAAACCTTGCGTCTGGTGCTGGGCTGGGCCTGGACCTACGTGATCGTGGCTGAGCTGATCGGCTCGTCCTCGGGCATCGGCCACATGATCACCGACAGCCAGGCATTGCTCAACACCGGCCAGATCATCTTCGGCATCATCGTCATCGGCCTCATCGGGCTGGTGTCGGATACCTTCTTCAAATTCGTCAACCGCCGTCTGTTTGCCTGGAGTGCCCTGCGATGAGCCCGCTGCTGTCCATCCAAGGTGTCTCGCGCACCTTCGTCAGCCCCAAGGGGCAGGCCACCCAGGCCCTGCTGCCCGTCGATTTCGACGTGCAGGAAAACGACTTCGTGACCATCCTCGGCCCCTCTGGCTGCGGCAAGTCGACCATGCTGCGCATCGTCGCGGGCCTGGACCACCCCACCTCGGGCCGCGTGCTGCTCGGTGGCCGCCCCGTGGAAGGTCCGGGTGCCGACCGCGGCATGGTGTTCCAGAGCTACACGCTGTTCCCCTGGCTCACCATCGAGCAGAACATCCGCTTCGGCCTGCGCGAGCGCGGCATGCCCGAGGCCCAGCAGAAGGAGCGCGCCGCCTACTTCATCGCCAAGGTGGGCCTGCGCGGCTTCGAGCAGCATTTTCCCAAGCAGCTCTCGGGCGGCATGCAGCAGCGCACGGCGATTGCCCGGGCGCTGGCCAACGACCCCAAGATCCTGCTCATGGACGAGCCCTTCGGCGCTCTGGACAACCAGACCCGCGTGCTCATGCAGGAGCTGCTCCTGGGCATCTGGGAGGCCGAGCGCAAGACCGTGATGTTCGTGACCCACGACATCGACGAAGCCATCTTCATGGCCAACCGCGTGGCGGTGTTCAGCGCCCGGCCCGGCCGCATCAAGACCGAGCTGGCCGTGGACCTGCCGCACCCGCGCCACTACACGATCAAGACCTCGCCCGAGTTCATGGACCTCAAGGCACGCCTCACGGAAGAGATCCGCGCCGAGTCCATGGCCGCGGACGCCCACTGATCCCGCAAAGCCACCCCTTCGCCATGCCCGCTGCCTCCTCCGCCCGCGCACCCCGTCCCAAGGCTTCGCCACAACCCGTGGCGCAGCCTGAGACGTCTGCGCTGGCCCTGTACCAGCAGATCAAGGACCACATCGCGCGCAAGATCCAGGACGGCTCCTGGAAGGCCGGCGACCGCCTGCCGTCCGAGAACGACCTGGTCACGCAGTTCGGCATGTCGCGCATGACCGTGAACCGCGCCCTGCGCGAGCTGGCCGAGCAGGGCCGCATCGTGCGCGTGGCTGGCGTGGGCAGTTTCGTGGCCGAGGACAAGCCCCAGTCCACGCTGCTGCAGATCGCCAACCTGGCCAGCGAGATCCGCCAGCGTGGGCACGACTACCGCTGCAAGGTGCTGACCGTGGAGCGCGTCTCGGCCACCATGGAAGTGGCGGCGGCGCTCGACATGCGCACCGGTGAGTCGGTGTTCCACGCCGTGTGCGTGCACCTGGAAGACGGGCTGCCCGTGCAGCTCGAAGACCGCTACGTGAACCCGCGCGTCGTGCCGCAGTTCGCGCAGCAGGATTTCACGCTGCTGCAGCCCTCCGAATTCCTGGTGCGCAACGTGCCCTTCGACCAGGTCGAGCATGTGGTGGATGCCGTGCTGCCCACGCCCGACCAGGCGCTGCTGCTTGAAATGGACCCGGCCCAGCCGTGCCTGCTGCTCACGCGGCGCACCTGGAGCCGGGGTGTGCCCGTGACCATGGTGCGCTGCCTGCACCCGTCATCGCGCTACCGGCTGGGGAGCCGCTTCCGGGCGGACGGCAACCCGGTTTTTGAATAGGTATCCAGGACGCCTGCCGGTGGCAGGCATCCTTTTTTTTCGCTTGTGCCAACTTGTATATACAGGACCAACCCATGACCACTGCAACCTCTGTATCCCCAAGCACCCTGTTGCTGCGCCCCGGACAGGTGAGCCTGGCCGAACTGCGCCGCGTGAGCGCCGGTGGCGTGCGCCTGGCGCTGGACCCCGCGGCCCTGGTCGGCATGCAGGCCTCCGAGGCCACCGTGCAGCGCATCGTGGACGAGGACCAGGTGGTCTACGGCATCAATACCGGCTTCGGCAAGCTGGCCAGCACCAAGATCGCCCATGACCGCCTGGCCGAGCTGCAGCGCAATCTGGTGCTGTCGCACAGCGTGGGCACGGGCGAGGCGCTGCCCGACCCCGTGGTGCGCATGGTGCTGGCCACCAAGGCCGTGAGCTTGGCGCGCGGACACTCGGGCGTGCGCCCGGCCCTGGTCGATGCCCTGCTGGCCCTGGCCAATGCCGACGTGCTGCCGGTGATCCCGGCCAAGGGCTCGGTCGGCGCCTCGGGCGACCTGGCGCCGCTGGCCCACCTGGCCTGCGTGCTCATCGGCGAGGGCCAGGCCAAGGTCGACGGCAAGGTGGTCGGCGGCCGCGAGGCCATGGCCGCCGTGGGCCTGGCGCCCTTCGTGCTGGGCCCCAAGGAAGGGCTGGCACTGCTCAATGGCACGCAGGTGTCCACCGCGCTGGCGCTGGCCGGCCTGTTCGGGGCCGAGAGCGTGCTGGCCGGCGGCCTGGTGTCGGGCGCACTGTCGCTCGAAGCCATCAAGGGTTCGGTCAAGCCCTTCGATGCGCGCATCCACGAAGCGCGCGGCCAGGCCGGGCAGATCGCCGTGGCGGCCGCCGTGCGCGGCCTGCTCGACGGCAGCGAGATCGACCCCTCGCACCCGAACTGCGGCCGTGTGCAGGACCCGTACTCGATCCGCTGCGTGCCCCAGGTCATGGGCGCCTGCCTGGACAACCTCACGCACGCTGCGCGCGTGCTGCGCATCGAGGCCAATGCCGCGTCCGACAACCCGCTGGTCTTCACCGACACGGGCGAGGTGATCTCGGGCGGCAACTTCCACGCCGAGCCCGTGGCCTTCGCGGCCGACATCATTGCGCTGGCGGTGTCCGAGATCGGTGCCATCTCCGAGCGCCGCCTGGCGCTGCTGCTGGACACCGGCCTGTCCGGCCTGCCAGCCTTCTTGATCCGCGACAGCGGCGTGAATTCGGGCTTCATGATCGCCCAGGTCACGGCTGCCGCGCTCGCGGCCGAGAACCAGTGCCTGGCCCACCCGAGCAGCGTGACCAGCCTGCCCACCTCGGCCAACCAGGAGGACCATGTCTCCATGGCCACCTACGGCGCACGCCGCCTCTCCGAGATGGTGCGCAACACCGCCGTCATCGTCGGCATCGAGGCCATGGCCGCGGCCCAGGGCATCGACTTCGAGCGCGTGCCGGCCCCGGGCGCCGCTGCCACCCCCTGGCTCAAGAGCTCCGCGCTCGTTGAAGCGCAGCTCGCCGCCATCCGCCAGCGCGTGGCCTTCCTCGAGCAGGACCGCTACCTGGCGCCCGACATCGAGGCCATGCGCCTGTGGGCGCTCGAATCGGCCTGGCCCGCACCGCTGACCCAGTGCCTGCCCAGCCACGCCTGAACTGTCCCATCCATCCACCGCTTTTCGCACCCGTTGACCAGGAGATCACCATGAACGCCAACGACGCCATCATCGCTGCTGCCGCTGCCAACAACGACCCTCGCCACGACGCCTCGCGCGTGATCCGCGCGCCGCGCGGCACCGAGCTGACCTGCAAGAACTGGCTCACCGAAGCTGCCTACCGCATGATCCAGAACAACCTGGACCCCGAGGTGGCCGAGCGCCCTCAGGACCTCGTGGTGTACGGCGGCATCGGCCGCGCCGCGCGCAACTGGGAGTGCTTCGACCAGATCCTGGTCTCGCTCAAGGACCTGAACGACGACGAAACCCTGCTCGTGCAGTCGGGCAAGCCCGTGGGCGTGTTCAAGACGCACGCCAACGCACCGCGCGTGCTGCTGGCCAACTCCAACCTGGTGCCCCAGTGGGCCAACTGGGAGCATTTCAACGAGCTGGACCGCAAGGGCCTGTTCATGTACGGCCAGATGACCGCCGGCAGCTGGATCTACATCGGCAGCCAGGGCATCGTGCAGGGCACGTTCGAGACCTTCGTCGAGGCCGGCCGCCAGCACTACGGCAACAGCCTGGCGGGCAAGTGGATCCTCACCGCCGGCCTGGGCGGCATGGGCGGCGCGCAGCCGCTGGCCGCCACGCTGGCCGGTGCCGTGTCGCTCAACATCGAGTGCCAGCAGAGCAGCATCGACTTCCGCCTGCGCACGCGCTACGTGGACAAGCAGGCCAAGGACATCGACGACGCCATCGCCCTCATCAAGCACCACACCGAGCGCAAGGAAGCCGTCTCCATCGCCCTGCTGGGCAATGCGGCCGACATCCTGCCCGAGCTGGTGCGCCGTGCCAAGGCCGGCAGCATCAAGCCCGACCTGGTGACCGACCAGACCTCGGCGCACGACCTGATCAACGGCTACCTGCCCAGCGGCTGGACCGTGCCCGAGTGGCAGGCCGCCATGAAGGACCCCGCGCGCCATGCGGCCCTCACGGCTGCTGCCGCCAAGAGCTGTGCCGTGCACGTGCAGGCCATGCTCGACTTCCAGGCCATGGGCGTGCCCACGGTGGACTACGGCAACAACATCCGCCAGGTGGCGTTCGACCAAGGCGTGAAGAACGCCTTCGACTTCCCGGGTTTCGTGCCGGCCTACATCCGCCCCCTGTTCTGCGAAGGCAAGGGCCCGTTCCGCTGGGTGGCGCTCTCGGGCGACCCCGAGGACATCTACAAGACCGACGCCAAGATCAAGGAGCTGTTCCCGAACAACACGCACACCCACCGCTGGCTGGACATGGCGCGCGAGCGCATCAGCTTCCAGGGCCTGCCGGCGCGTATCTGCTGGCTGGGCCTGGGCGAGCGCCATCTGGCGGGCCTGGCCTTCAACGAGATGGTCAAGAACGGTGAGCTCAAGGCGCCCATCGTGATCGGCCGCGACCACCTGGATACCGGTTCGGTGGCCAGCCCCAACCGCGAGACCGAGAGCATGAAGGACGGCACCGACGCCGTGAGCGACTGGCCGCTGCTCAACGCGCTGCTCAACACCGCGGGCGGTGCCACCTGGGTCAGCCTGCACCATGGCGGTGGCGTGGGCATGGGCTATTCGCAGCACTCGGGCATGGTCATCGTGGCCGATGGCACCGACGCAGCGGCCGAGCGCCTGGCGCGCGTGCTGGTCAACGACAGCGGCAGCGGCGTGATGCGCCACGCCGATGCCGGCTACGACCTGGCCGTGGCCACCGCGAAGAAGCAGGGCCTGAAGCTGCCCATGGTGCGCTGAGCGCCGGCAGGACAGCGCTTTTTCCGAGGCACCGAGACATGCCCAAGGATGCGTCCACCCTGGCCAACGTGCCCACGGCCGACCGGGTGCTGCAGGTGCTGGCCGTGCTGGCCCAGCAGGGCAAGTCCATGCCTGCGGCCGAGCTCATGGAGCGCACGGGCCTGGCGCGCAGCACGCTGTACCGGCAGCTCGCGCGGCTCAAGCGCTGGGGTTTCGTGCTGGAGAGCGACGGCTTCTACGCGCCCGGCCCGCTCAGCCTGCAGTTGGCGCTGGGCTTCGACCTGGCCTCGCACCTGGTGCGCCAGGCGCGGCCCGACATGGTGGACCTGGCCCAGCAATCGCAGGAGAGCGTGGGCCTGATCGTGGCCGTGAACGACCAGGCCATCTGCCTGGACATGGTGGAGAGCCAGCATTCGCTGCGCTGCTCGTTCGAGAAGGGGCGCAGCGTGCCCCTGCGCGCCGGCGCCTCTGCCAAGTGCGTGCTGGCCCACCTGCCCGAGGCCGTGCGCGCCGCGGTGCTCGACGGGCTGTGGGGCGCGGGCACGCCCGAGCGCGACGCCGCGCAGCGCGAGACCGATGCCATCCGCAAGGCGGGCTTTGCCATGACCGCCGGCGAGGTGGACCCCGGCGTCTGGGGCTGCAGCGTGCCGCTGTTCGGCGCCTCGCGCCAGTCCGTGGGGGCCATCACGCTGATGGCACCGATCGTGCGTGCCAGCGGGCAGGAAGAAGCCCTGATCCGCATGGCCGTGGTGGCCGCGGCGCGCATCTCGCGCCAGCTGGTTTTGCATTGACCGACAACGATGACTGATTTTTCGATGAGTGCGATGGTTTTTTGGCTGGCTGCCCCAGCGTGGGAGCACTGAACATGGTGCAGTTTTTTGACCTGGCCTCCACCCCCAGCGTGCCCTGGAAGAACGGCGGCGGCAGCACCCGCGAGCTGGCCTGCTGGCCGCAGGGCGCCGGCATGGATGGTTTCGAGTGGCGCGTGAGCGTGGCCACGATTGCCGCAGCGGGCCCGTTCTCGGCCTTCCCGGGCGTGGACCGGCAGATCATGCTGCTCGACGGCGACGGGGTGCATCTGCGCTCGGACGACGGGCAACTGGACCACGACCTGGACCAGCCCTGGCAACCGCTGGCCTTCAAGGGCGACGTGCCGGTGGACTGCGCCATGCTGGGCGGCACCTCCACCGACTTCAACCTCATGGTGCGCCGCGGCCGCTGGCACGGCGGCCTGCAGGTGACCGGCCATGCGCGCGTGGCAGGGCGCGCACGCGCCGGCCTGTGCATGGTGCTGCGCGGGCGCTGGCGCTGCGGTGAAGAGGTGCTGGAGCCCGGCCAGGGACTGTGGTGGAGCGATGGCACCGCCGAAAATGCGCTGGAGCCTTTGGATGCCGATCCGGCATTGGCCTGGATCGACCTGGACATGGAACCCTCCGACTGACTGTTTGCCCATGACACCCACACCCATTCCCACCCCTCAAAGCCATCCCTCCGCCGACGGCATCTGGATCGGCCTGCGCCCGGCCCCCGGCCTGTGCGTACCCGATGTGCCTGTGCCCCAGGGTACCGCCACCTGCGTGGTGGTGCAGGGCGGCACCGTGCAGTGGGTGGGGCCAGAGAATGCCTGGCCTGCGGCCTGGAATGCCTTGCCGCGCCATGATGCGCGGGGCGCCCTGGCCACGCCGGGCCTGGTGGACTGCCATACGCACCTGGTCTATGGCGGCCAGCGCGCCAACGAATTCGCCATGCGCCTGGCGGGCGCCACCTACGAAGAGGTGGCCCGGGCCGGCGGCGGCATCGTCTCGTCGGTGCGCGCCACGCGCGAAGCCAGCGAGGACGAACTCCTCGCCCTGGCCCTGCCGCGCCTGCAGGCGCTGCTGGACGAGGGCGTGTGCGCCATCGAGATCAAGTCGGGCTATGGCCTGGCGCTGGAACACGAACGCAAGCAATTGCGCGTGGCGCGCCGCCTGGGCGAGGCGCTGGGCGTGACCGTGTGCACCACCTTCCTGGGCGCGCATGCGCTGCCGCCCGAGTACGCGGGCCGCAGCCAGGACTACACCGACCTGGTGTGCAACGAGATGCTGCCTGCGCTGGCTGCCGAGGGCCTGGTGGACGCGGTGGATGTGTTCTGCGAACGCATCGCCTTCACGCTGGCCGAGACGGAGCAGGTCTTTCAGGCCGCACAGCGGCTGGACATTCCCGTCAAGCTGCATGCCGAGCAGCTCTCGGACATGGGTGGCTCCGCGCTGGCCGCGCGCTACGGTGCGCTCTCGTGCGACCACATCGAGCATCTGTCGCAGGAGGGCATCGCTGCGATGAAGCAGGCCGGCACCGTGGCCGTGCTGCTGCCCGGCGCCTACTACACGCTGCGCGACACGCACCTGCCGCCCATCGCCGCGCTGCGCGAGGCCGGCGTGCCCATGGCCGTGTCCACCGACCACAACCCTGGCACCTCGCCTGCCTTGAGCCTGCTGCTCATGGCCAACATGGCCTGCACGCTGTTCCGCCTGACGGTGCCCGAGGCTTTGGCTGGCATCACCGTGCATGCCGCGCGCGCGTTGGGGCTGCAGGACACGCATGGCCTCATCGCATCGGGCCGGCCGGCCAACTTCGTGCTCTGGCCTTTTGCCGAGGCCGCGGAGCTGGCCTACTGGTTCGGCCACAAGCCCGCACGCACCATCGTGCGCCAGGGGCGCATCGTGAAAGGGGCCTGAGTCCATGGCCACGCACAGCGAATTCCTGGCGGCGCTGGTCGATGCGCTCGGTGCCGACCGCGTGCAGGTGGGCGATGCCGTGCCAGAGCGCCACCACACCGACTGGAGCGGCACGGCCCCCGTGCCACCGCTGGCGCTGGTGCGCCCGCGCAGCACCGAGGAAGTCTCGGCCCTGTTGCGCCTGTGCCATGCGCACCGCGTGCCCGTGGTGCCGCAGGGCGGCCTGACCGGGCTGGCCGGGGCGGCCGTGCCCTGTGCGGGCGGTGTGGCCCTGTCGCTGGACCGCATGAACGCCATCGAGGCGGTGGACGCACGCTCTGCCACGCTCACGGTGCAGGCCGGTGCCACCGTGCAGGCCGTGCAGGAGGCCGCGCTCGCCGTGGGCCTGCAGTTCGGCGTGGACTTCGGTGCGCGCGGATCGGCCCAGGTGGGCGGGGCCGTTTCCACCAATGCCGGCGGCAATGGCGTGCTGCAGTACGGCATGGTGCGCGAACAGGTGCTGGGCCTGGAGGTGGTGCTGGCCGATGGCGCGGTGCTGCCCATGCTGCGGCCCATGCTCAAGAACAACACGGGCTACGACCTCAAGCAGTGGTTCATCGGCGCCGAGGGCACGCTGGGCGTGGTCACGCGCGCGCTGCTGCGCCTGCGGCCCTTGCCGCGCGCCCGGGCCACGGCCCTGGTGGCGCTGCCCGATTTCGATGCCGCGCTGGCGCTGCTGGCCCGGCTGCAGGGGCGCTTTCCGGGCGCGCTGTCGGCCTTCGAACTCATGTGGCGCGATTTCGTCGAGGCCTCCCTTCGCTGGCAAAGCCTGCGCGAGCCCTTCGAGGTGCCGCACCCCTTTGCTGCACTCATCGACGTGGGTGGCCAGGACGAAGCCGGCCTGCGCGATGCGCTGGAGGAGGTGCTGGGCGAAGCCATGGAGTCCGGCGAGGCCAGCGATGCGGCCATCGCCCAGTCCGAAGCGCAGGCCCGCGCGCTGTGGAAGATCCGCGAGGCGACTGCCGAACTGCCTGCCAACATGCACCCGCCCATCAACTTCGACGTGAGCCTGCCGCAGGCCGACATCGGCCGGTTTGCGCAGGAGTGCCGCGCCGCGCTGACTGCCCGCTGGCCCGGGCACCTCACCGTGTTCTTCGGCCATATCGGCGATGGCAACCTGCACCTGTCCACCGATGCCTCCACCGTGAACGGGGAAGAGGGCGCGGTCGAGGAACTGGTGTATGCCCAGCTGGCGGCCTTCGGCGGCAGCGTCTCGGCCGAGCATGGCATCGGCCTGCACAAGAAGCCCTACCTCCACGCCAGCCGCACCCCGGCCGAGCTGGCCGCCATGCGCGTCATCAAGCAGGCGCTGGACCCTCTCCATCTCATGAACCCCGGCAAGGTATTCGACCTATGAACGCTGCTGTTGTTGTTTCCGCCATCGCTGCCCTGGCCCGCCCCGAGGTGCCGCCTTTGCCCGCCTACAACGCGGGCCTGTCGTCCGACGCCGTGCGTGAGCGCTACGGCGTGACCGAGATCGCGCGCCTGGCCAGCAACGAGAACCCCTACGGTGCCAGCCCCGCCGTGGCGCGCGCCCTGGTGGACCTGGCGGCGCGCGTGGGCACCTACCCCGATGCCAACTGCACCGCGCTGCGCGCCGCCATCGCCGCACGCACGGGCGTGGCGCCCGAGGGAATCGTCGTGGGCAATGGCTCCGAGGATATCCTGCAGATGCTGTGCCAGGCCTTCCTGTCGCAGGGCGATCGCGTGCTCACGCAGCGCCCGGCCTTCGGCCTGCACGAGATATACCCGCGCATGATGGGCGCGCAGGTCGAGCTGCTGGCGCTCACCCCCGAACTCGGCTTCGACGTGGATGCCTGGTGCGAGGCGCTGGCGCGCGGCCCCAAGATCGCCATGCTGGCCAACCCATCCAACCCCGTGGGCTGCATGTTCACCGCGCAGGAGTTCGAGCGCCTGCTGGCCGCCACGCCCGCGCACACCCTGCTGGTGGTGGACGAGGCCTACCACGAGTACGCCTGCCACGCGGCCGATTACCCCGATGTGCTGGCCCTGCTGCAGGGCCGTGCCATGCCCTGGATCGTGCTGCGCACCTTCTCCAAGGCCTGGGGCCTGGCGGGCCTGCGCGTGGGCTACGGCCTGGCGAGCGATGCGGCGCTGGTGCAACTGCTCGACCGCGTGCGCACGCCCTTCAACGTGAACCATGCGGCCCAGGCTGCGGCGCTGGCGGTATGGGGCGACGAAGCCTTCATGCAGCGCGGTGTGGCCGAGACGGTGCGCCTGCGCGGCGTGCTGGTGCAGCGCTTGCAGGCCCTGCCGGGCTTGCGCATCGCACCCTCGGCCACCAACTTCCTGTTCCTGGACATCGGCCGGCCCAATGGCCCGGTGAATGAGGCCCTGCTGGCCCGCGGTCTCATCACCAAGCCCTGGAAGGAGCCGGGTTTCGAGACCTTCATCCGCGTCTCCATCGGTACGGAGGCCGAGAACGCGCGGTTCGCCGACGCGCTCGCCACCATCCTGGAGGTGGCTGCATGAGCGCCAACACCATGCTGTTTGCCGAGCACGCGCTGCTGTCCGGTGGCTGGGCCCGCGACGTGCTGTTGCAGTGGGATGCCACGGGCCGCCTGCAGTCCGTGGTGCCGGGCAGTGCGGCCGGTGCCGCGCCGCGTGCCACGGGCCCGTTGATACCGGGCATGCCCAACCTGCATTCGCATGCCTTTCAGCGTGCGTTCGCGGGGCTGACCGAGTACCGCGGCGAAAGCCAGGACAGTTTCTGGAGCTGGCGCAACCTGATGTACCGCTTTGCGGCGCAGATCACGCCCGAGTCGCTGGAGGCCATTGCCACCTGGCTCTACGTGGAGATGCTCGAAGCTGGCTACACCTCGGTCTGCGAGTTCCACTACGTGCACCACGACCGGGACGGCCGGCCCTATGCCGACGATGCCACGCTGTCGCTGGCGCTGCTGCGCGCGGCGCGCCATGCGGGCATCGGCATCACCTTGCTGCCGGTGCTCTACCAGACCAGCGGTTTTGGTGCCAAGCCTCCGCGTGCGGACCAGGCCCGCTTCATCCGCAGCACCGACAACATGCTGGCGCTGCTGGAGCGCCTGGCACCGCTGGCCAAGGCCCAGGGCGCGGGCCTGGGCCTGGCGCCGCACTCGCTGCGTGCCGTGCCGCCGGACAGCCTGGCCGCTGCCGTGCAGGGCCTCACTGCCATCGATGCGCGCGCGCCCATCCACATCCACATCGCCGAGCAGACCCAGGAGGTGGACGATTGCGTGGCCTGGAGTGGCCAGCGCCCCGTGCAGTGGCTCTTGGAAAATGCCCCCGTGGATGCGCGCTGGTGCCTGGTGCATGCCACGCACATGACGCCACAGGAGTATGCCGATGCCGCGCGCACCGGTGCGGTGGCCGGCATCTGCCCGACCACCGAGGCCAACCTGGGCGACGGTATCTTCGACATGCCGCGCTGGCTGGGCCATGGCGGTGCCTGGGGCGTGGGCTCGGACAGCCATGCCTGCGTGAACGCAGCCGAGGAGTTGCTGGCGCTGGAGTACAGCCAGCGCCTGTCGCTGCGCCAGCGCAACGTGCTGGCCAGCGCCGCACAGCCCCAGGTGGGCACCGCCCTATGGCTTGCGTCCGTGCAGGGCGGGGCGCAGGCATCGGGTCGACCCATCGGTGGCCTGGCCGTGGGCCAGCAGGCCGATTTCGCGGTGCTGGACCCGTCGCACATCGCGCTGGCCGGGCTGCCGGTGGAATCCCTGCTCTCGGCCCATGTGTTCGGCAGCCACCGCACCAGTGCGCTGCGGGACCTGTGGGTGGGCGGCGTGCAGCGCGTGGCCGCCGGCCGCCATGCCCTGCATGACAGCGCGGCCGCCGCCTTTGCCCAGGCCCGTGCAGCGACCATCGCGCCACAATGAACGAAACTTGAAAAGCGTCCCCTTCGAGACCCACGCCATGAGCATCACCACCCAACCCGCCTTCACCTTCCACCAGGGCACTGCGCCGCTGCTGGTGTCCATGCCCCACGTCGGCACCTATGTGCCGCCAGCGATTGCCGCGCGCTTCACCGACGAGTGCCGCCAGGTGCCCGACACCGACTGGCACCTGGAGCGCCTGTACGATTTTGCCAAGGGCATGGGCGCCTCCATCCTCGCGGCCACGCATTCGCGCTATGTGGTGGACCTGAACCGCCCGCCCGATGGGGCCAGCCTCTACCCTGGCCAGAGCGTCACCGGCCTGTGCCCCGTGGACACCTTCGACGACACGCCCATCTACACGCGCGGCGACGGGCCCGACGACACCGAGGTGGCGGCGCGCCGCGATGCCATCTGGGCGCCTTACCACGCCCAGCTGCGCACCGAACTCGACCGCATCCGCGCCGCCCATGGCGTGGCCGTGCTCTGGGACGCGCATTCGATCAGATCGGTGCTGCCGCGTTTCTTCGAAGGCAAGCTGCCCGACCTGAACCTGGGCACGGCCAACGGCGAGAGCTGCGACCCGGCGCTGGCGCAGCAGCTGCTGGCGATCGCGCAGGCCGCACCGGGCTACACCGCGGTGCTCAACGGCCGCTTCAAGGGCGGGCACATCACGCGCCAGTATGGCCAGCCCGCGCAGAACGTGCATGCCGTGCAGTTGGAGATGACGCAGTGCAGCTATATGCAGGAGGCGCTGCCGTTCGACTACCTGCCCGAGGTAGCGGCCGGTGTGCAGCCGCACCTTGAGCGCCTGCTGCAGGCGGCTCTGGCGTTTGCGCGGGCGCGGGCCGGGGCCTGAGGATCGCGCCGCGGCGGGGCTGCCCATCTGCGCCGCGGGGCCTTGCTGGCCACAGTGGCACCCGCATAGGTGCTAGTATGGGTTTACGCCGCCCTGCGGGGCAGCAGGGTGCGCCACCTTGGCCACCTGTGCGGAAGGAGCCGCATTCCCCATGGAAACTGCGGCCTACTACTACATGCCCTTGTTCAAGCCGGGTGCCTTCGTGCACCTGGGGGGTAGCCGCGAGACCGTCAGCCATGTGGTTGTGCGCCGCAATGCCCTGATGGTCTACCTGGTGGGGCATGAATCCCCGGTGCACCCCGATACGCTCACGGTGGCACCCACGGCCTTTCACCTCACGCGGGTTCCCGACCGCGCCTGACGCGGGCAGGGCAGGCTCAAGCCGCCTGGTACTGCGCCATGGTCTCGCCCAGGCGCACGGGGCGCGCAGGCGCCCATTCGGTGTTGAACTGGAACGGCCCCTTGGGGAACAGCATCACCACAGTGGAGCCGAGCAGGAAGCGGCCCATCTCCTCGCCCTTTTGCAGCGACACCTGGCCGGGCGCGTAGTCCCAGTGGCGCAGCACGCCGGTGCGTGGCGGGTTCACCTGGCCATGCCACACCGTGGCCATGCTGCCCACGATGGTGGCGCCTACCAGCACCAGCACGAAGGGGCCGTTGGCCGAATCGAAGAAGCAGACCACGCGCTCGTTGCGCGCGAACAGGCCGGGCACGCCGCGCGCCGTGGTCGGGTTCACCGAGAACAAATCGCCCGGCACATGCACCATGCGCGTGAGTTGGCCGGCGCACGGCATGTGGATGCGGTGGTAGTC
Source organism: Acidovorax sp. GW821-FHT09B03 (assembly GCF_059418305.1). NCBI lineage: Bacteria > Pseudomonadati > Pseudomonadota > Betaproteobacteria > Burkholderiales > Comamonadaceae > Acidovorax > Acidovorax sp. GW821-FHT09B03. The sequence goes on along the minus strand of NZ_JBWKPP010000007.1, from coordinate 188,689 downwards.
GCGCGGGCTCAGGTACAGCGTGGCGAAGTAGCCATCGTCGAAGCGCGCGGCCAGGGTCGAGTCGCCGCCCAGCAGCGCCGTGGTGGAGTACGAGTGGCCCTTGGCCTGGAAGATCTGGTCCTTCTGGATCGGGCCGAACTGGCTGATCGCGCCATCCACGGGGCAGATCAGGTCGGCATCGGCCAGCGGGCGGGCGCCGGGCTGCAGGGCCCGGGTGAAGAAGTCATTGAACGAGGCGTAGGCCGCGATGTCCGGGTTGGCCGCCTCCGCCATGTTCACCTTGTAGTGGGACACAAAGCCGCGGATCACCGATGTGGTCAGCCCTCCGAGCTGGGCCGAGGCGAATTTTCCCGCCAGGGTGGTCATGGCCTGCTTGGGCATCAGGTACTGGGGGAGAACGGCGAGGCGGTCAGACACTGTGGGAAGATCCTGCGAAAAGGGTGCGGGCCATTCTACTGATGCCATCCCCTCAAAAATGTAGGTGTGCAGCCTGTTGTGCTGGCTGTGTGCTCCAGGTATGGGGACGGGGCGACCAGTCCTCGGTGGCCTGCACCAGGGCGCCGACGTAGCCACCCAGGTCAATCCCCAATGCGCTGGTGGCCGCCTCGGCACCGGCATCCCTGCGGCTGGCGCTGGTGGCGAAACGGCTGAACGCAGGCCAGTCGCGCGCCAGCTGTGCCACGGCGATGCGGGCCAGGTCGTAGGACAGGGCGTTGCCTTCGTCCGTGCGGTGGAACGAGTCGCCCGACCAGAATTCCTGCATGCGCTCGGCATTCCAGAACGCCTGGTGGCGCTGGTGCATGGCCTGCGGCGACTGCGCGGGGCGCCCGGCACCCGCGATGCGGTGCTCGGTGTTCACGGCCAGGCCTTCGTCCAGCCAGGTGGGCAGGCGCAGCCAGGCCAGCGCACTGTGCGTGAGCTCGTGCGCGATCACGGGTTCGATGCTGGACAGGTCGGCCTGCACCACCACGAAATGCGGGCAGCCGTTGTGGATGAACATGCCGCCGCTGAAGGCGAACTCGCCGCCATCGGGGTAGAACTGGCCCACGTAGTGGTAGTAGAGCTCCTGGCTTTCCAGCACCAGCAACACGCTTTTCTCGCCGGGGTTGAAGCGCGCCACACCGTCGAGCACGCGTGCGACGCGCTGGCGCGTCTTGGTCACATAGCCGGCCATGGCCTGTGCCACAGGGGCTTCCAGTGCAGACAGGATGTACACGTCCTGGCTTTCATGCAGGTGCATGTGCGGGCCGATCGCGTCGCGCAGGTGCAGCAGCCAGGCGCGGCGGCCCTGGTCGATGGCGTGGGTCGTGGCCTCGGGGCTGCCGGCCTGCTGTGCCCAGAGGTCGAGTGCCTGCCAGTCCAGGGCGGGCAGGTCCGCAGGCGCGATCAGGTGGTCCAGCAGGTCGAAGGGGGCCAGGCCGGGGATGCGCAGGACCTCCGGCGCGGGCGGCTGCTCGCCGCCATGCCCGGGCAAGGGCGCCGCGGTGGACGGAGAATCCGCGGGTGGGGCAAACTGGTAGCGCGCCATGAAGGCGCCCAGGAAGGGCAGGATCCAGATGCCCATCACCATCAGGGCCTTGCGGTTGCCGAACTCGTCGCTGCGCAGCACGCGCCGCGTGGCCCAGATGTTGAGCAGCACCAGGGCCGCAAGGAGCGCGAGGAAGATGGCGAGGGCAGGGGGCATGGGCGATGGCAGCGTGGTGGCGGGCAAATGGCCGCATGCTAAGGCAATGCGGACCCGCCCAGGCGCCCTGTGCTGCACTTGCCGGCCCCGGCCGAGAAACTGTTCACGTTTCCTCGCGGGATCGTGGGTGCCTACACGCCCAGGTGCTGCTCCAGCAGGTGCGGCTGGGAGCACAGGGTCTCCGAGCTGCCCTCGAACACCACCTGGCCCTTGACCAGGATGACGTTGCGGTCGGTGATCTGGGTGACGTGCTTCCAGTTCTTGTCCACGATCACGCTGCTGATGCCGCTGGCCTTGATGAGGCTGCAGATGCGCCAGATCTCGCGCGCGATCAACGGGGCCAGGCCTTCGGTGGCCTCGTCGAGGATGAGCACGTCCGGGTTGGTCATCAGCGCGCGGCCGATGGTCAGCATCTGCTGCTCGCCGCCGCTCAACTGCTGGCCACCATGGCCCAGGCGCTCCTTGAGGCGCGGAAAGGTCTCCAGCACGCGCTCGTAGGTCCAGTCGCGCTGGCCGCGTGTGCCGGCGCGCGCGGCCATCTGCAGGTTCTCGACCACGCTCAGGTTGCCGAAAATGCCGCGCCCCTCGGGCACATAGGCAATCCCCAGGCGTGCCACCTCGTAGGGTGGGCGGCCCGTGGTGTCGCGCCCGGCCACGGCCACACTGCCCGAGCGGGGCTTGACCAGGCCCATGAGCGACTTGAGCAAGGTGCTCTTGCCCATGCCGTTGCGGCCCATGAGGCCGATGGTCTCGGCCTGGCCCACGGTGAAGTCCACGCCGTGCAGGATGTGGCTGGCGCCGTAGAAGGTGTTGAGGCCGCGGGCCTCGATCAGGGGAGGGTGCTGCTGTGCCATGGTCAATGTTCTTCACCAAGATAGGCGGCCTGCACGTTGGCGTCGGCGCGCACCTCGGGCGGTGTGCCGCTGGCGATGGCCTCGCCGTTGACCATCACCGTGAGGTGGTCTGCCAGGGCGAACACGGCGTCCATGTCGTGCTCCACCAGCATCATCGCGTGCCCGGGCTTGATGCGCAGCAACAGCTGCACCATGCGCTCGGCCTCGGCCACACCCATGCCGGCCAGGGGTTCGTCGAGCAGCAGCACCTGGGGTTCGGTGGCCAGGGTCATGGCGATCTCGAGCTGGCGCTGCTCGCCATGGCTCATGGTGCCGGCCACGGCATCGCGCCGCGCCTGCAGGCCCGCCAGCTCGATGGCGCGGTCGACGCGCTCGCTGCTGGCGCGGTTGTGTGCGCCGGCATGGCGCGTGTCGCGCCACCAGCGCAGCGGGTTCCAGGGCTGCTGCGCATCGCGCGACTGGGCGGCCAGGCGCACGTTCTCGTGCACGCTGAAAGGCAGGAAGATGTTGGTCTTCTGGTAGCTGCGGCCCAGGCCCTGGCGCGAGATGCGCTCCGACGCCCAGCCCGTCACCTCGGTGCCGCCGAGCCGTATCTGGCCGGCCGAAGGCGGCAGGTCGCCCGAGAGCAGGTTGGTCAGCGTTGACTTGCCCGCGCCGTTGGGCCCGATCACCGCGTGGATGCGGCCGCGCCACAGGTCCACCGAGACGCCGTTGACCGCTGCCAGGCCGCCGAAGCGCTTGGTGATGCGCGTGGCCGAGAGCAGCACTTCGTTGTGTTCAGCCATGGCTGCCTCCCTTGGCGGCCTTCAGGCGCACCAGCATGCCCAGCAGGCCGCGCGGCGCCACCAGCACCACCAGCACGATGAAGCTGCCCATGAGCAGTTGCCAGTGCTTGGTGATGTCCTTGAACACGTGCAGCAGGTACTCGAACGCGAAAGCACCGACGATGGCCCCTGCGAAGTTGCCCATGCCGCCCAGGATTACCATCATGATGGCGTGCGCGCTCATGTGAAAGCCCATGAGCTCGGGGTTTACGTAGCCCGTCTGTGCGCCCCACAGGTAGCCCGCCAGGCCTGCCAGGGCGCCCGCCACCGTGAAGGCCGTGAGCTTGTAACCCTGCGTGGAAAAGCCCATGGCGCGCATGCGGTGCTCGTTGACGCGGATGCCCGAAAGGGCCCGGCCCAGGGGGCTCCACAGCAGGCGGCGCAGCCCCACGTAGACCAGCACCACCAGCGCCAGCGTGAAGTAGTAGAAGGTGCGGCGCCCTTCCAGGTCGAACAGCAGCCAGCCGAACACCGAGGCGTCGGGGCGGAAGTTGATGTAGATGCCGTCCGATCCGCCCAGCACCTTGTTGTCGAAGAACAGGTAGAACACCATCTGCGCGAACGCCATGGTCACCATGATGAAGTAGATGCCGTGCGTGCGCACCACGAAGAAGCCGATGAACAGTGCCACCAGGGCCGAGCCCGCCACCGCGGCCGGCAGCGTCCACCACAGGCTCACCGGTGCGTCGGCCGGGGTGAGGAAGGCCAGCGCATAGCCGGCCACGCCGAAGTAGGCCGCATGGCCCAGCGAGACCAGGCCGGTCACGCCCTGCAGCAGATCCAGGCTCATCGCGAAGATGGCCATGATCATCATGCGCGTGACCATCTGCACATAGAAGTCGCTGCCCACGAAGGGAAAGGCGAGCAGCGCGACGAGGCCGAGCGCGAGCACGAACTGCACGCTGCGCGGCAGCACCTCCAGGTTGGTGCGGGGGGCGCTCATGCTGCGTTCCCCCGCCATAGGGATGGCGCGCAGCGCTTCATTGGGTGGATCGTCATCATTGTTTGAACAGGCCTTCGGGTTTCCAGAGCAGCACCGCCGCCATCAGCATGTAGACCAGCATGCCGGCCACGGAGGGCAGCAGCACCTTGCCGAAGGTGTCCACCAGGCCCACCAGCAGCGCCGAGATCAGGGCCCCGCGAACCGAGCCGATGCCGCCGATGACCACCACCACGAAGCACATGATGAGCACCGAGGAGCCCATGTTGGGGTAGACGCTGGAGACCGGCGCGGCCACCATGCCGGCCATGGCCGCCAGGCCCACGCCCAGCGCGAACACGATGGCGTGGATGAGCTTGATGTTCACGCCCAGCGACTCGGCCATGTCGCGGTTGAAGGCGCCCGCGCGGATCTTCATGCCCAGCCGGGTCTTGGAGATCAGGAGGTACAGGCCGATGGCCAGCACGATGCACACGCCCGAGATGAAAAGGCGGTACACGGGGTAGGAGAGGGTGTCGGTGAGCGGGATCGACCAGTCCAGCAGCTTCGGGATGGCCACGCCGTGCACGTCGTCGCCCCAGAGGATGGAGCGCAACTCCTCGAAGATGTAGATCAGCCCGAAGGTGAGCAGCACCTGGTCCAGGTGGTCGCGGTGGTAGAAATGGCGAAACAGCAGCCATTCGAGCGCTAGCCCGAAGGCCACGGCCAGCACCGCGCCGCCCAGGATGGCCAGTGTGAGGCTGCCGAAATGCCCCGACAGCGAATACGCCAGGTAGGCGCCCAGCATGTAGAAGCTGCCGTGCGCCAGGTTCACCACGCCCATGATCCCGAAGATCAGCGTGAGGCCGGCCGCCAGCATGAACAGCAGGAGGCCGTACTGCACGCCGTTGAGCAACTGGATCAGGAAGGTGGCGAAGTCCATGGTGGCGTGCAAAGAATGGCGAAAGTGGGTCTCAGGCCGCGCGGCGCGTGACCAGCAGCAGCGAGCCCATCAGGGTGAACAGCCCGCCCGAGATGCGGTTGAACCAGCGCATGCGGTTGCCTGCGCGCAGGGCCGGGGCCAGCCGGGCCACGCCCAGGGCGCACAGCGTGAGCACCGTGAACTCGAAGGCCACGAAGGTCGCGGCCAGGATGGCGAACTGCGGCGCAAAGGACAGCGCAGGGTTCAGGAACTGCGGGAAGAAGGCCGTGAAGAACAGGATGGCCTTGGGGTTGCTGCCGCCCACGATCAGGCCCTGCACGAACAGCCGGTGGGCAGGCACGGCGGGTGCCGCAGTGGCGCCCTCGGGCATCTGGTCGAACACCGTGCCCTGGCTGCGGAAGGTCTTGATGCCCAGCCAGATCAGGTAGGCCGCGCCTGCGGCCTTGAGGATCCAGAAGGCAGTTTCGGAGGCGGCCAGCAGCGCGCCCAGGCCCAGGGCCGACAGCAGCATGGTGCCCAGCACGGCGGTGACGCTGCCCCCGGCAGCCGCCATGGCCTTGCGCGGGCCGTGTTGCAGCGAGGTGGTCATGCACATCAGCATGGTCGGGCCGGGCGAAAGCACCAGCAGGGCCACGGCGGCCAGGTAAAGCAGGTAGGTACTGAGGGTCATGGGAGGGGTGATCCAGAGGGTGGCCGCAAAGTCCGGGCGCACGAAGGACTGGCCTGCCGCATTGGCAGGCAAGGTCATTGTGTCAAATTCCGGGGCTTTGAAACCTTTGCGAATTGGCATTCAGCCGGATGGCTAGGCGGTGTGCCGCAGACAGTGCTGTAGCACGGCAAGGCCCACCAACGACGCCAGCCGGTTGAAGGTCAATTCGCCTCAGGTCATGCGGCAGCCGGCGCCGCTGTCGGAGAGAGCCTTTGCCGCCACGCCGACCACCTTGTTTTCCTTGTTCTCGACCACGCGCAGGTAGATGTCCTGCACCGGGTTGTGGGCCTTGCTCATGGTCCACTTGCCGCGCGGGCTGTCGATCACGGCGCTCTCCAGCGCCTTGTACAGCGCGGGCTTGGCGGCCAGGTCGCCCTTGACGGCGTTGGCACCCTGCACCAGCAGCAGGCCGGTGTCGTAGCCCTGCACGGCGTACACGTCGGGCTGGCTGCGGAAGGTCTTGGCGTATTCCAGGCGGAACTGCTTGTTGCGCGGTGTGTCCAGCGAGTCGCTGTAGTGCATGGTGGTGATGATGCCGTCGGCCGCAGGGCCGGCCGCATCGAGCACGCCTTCGGTCAGGAAGCCCGAGCCGTACAGCGGGATCTTGTCCTTGAGGCCGGCGGCCGCATAGTCCTTGATGAACTTGGCCGCGCCGCCACCGGCGAAGAAGCAGGCCACGGCATCGGGCTTGAGCGCCGCGATCTCGGTCAGCAGCGCCTGGAATTCCACGTTCGGGAAGGGCAGGCCCAGTTCCTTGACGATGGTGCCGCCGGCAGCGGTGTAGCTTTGCTTGAAGCCCTCGAAGGCCTCGTCGCCGGCCGCGTACTTCCAGGTGATCCAGACAGCCTTCTTGTGGCCCTTGTCCATCATCGCCTTGCCCAGTGCCAGCGTGGGCTGGGAGTTGCTGAACGAGGTGCGGAACACATTGGGCGCGCACAGCGCGCGGGTGGCGGCATGCACGCCCGCATTGGGGATAAGGTTGAGCACACCGGTGTCGCGCGCGACCTTCTGGATGCCCATCTGCACGCCCGAATGCACGGTACCGATCAGCACGTCCACCTTGTCGCGCTGCACCAGCTTGCTGGCGTTTTCCACGCCCTTGCTGGGTTCGGACTCATCGTCCACCTTGAACCACTCGATCTCGCGCCCGCCGAGCTTGCCGCCCTGCTGGTCGATGGCCATGCGCACGCCGTTCTCGATGGCCACGCCCAACTGTGCGAAAGTGCCCGTGTAGGGCAGCATGAAGCCCACGCGCACCTTGCCGCTCTGGGCCCGCACGATGGAGGGCAGCAGCAGGCCCGTGGAAGCGGCGCCGACGAGGGCTGCGCTGCGGCTGATGACGAGGCGGCGAGTGGTCATGGGGAGTGTCTCCTTTGTTTAGGCTTAAAGTAATTTAACTCCAAGCCTCGGTGGTGAAAACCTATGGCTTACCCGTACCGGTGCTGGCATGCAGGTGTTCTTCCCGTGCCGCGAGCCCCTGTTGTCAGGCCGGTGGCTGCCAATGGGTGACGTGAAGTAAACTGCATTAAACACGGTGCACATGCAGTATAGAGCATGTTTTTTGGGCCGTGGGACGCTGTTTGCCCCATGGGGCTAGGTAGTTTCGAGCATAGGCCGGGTTTCTTTTACCCACCCTGGCAGCGCCGGGTTCGCACCCGCTTGGTGCATGCGATGCCGGCACCCGGCAAAATGGCGGGCTGCATGCGGCGCGGCATGTGCTCCCACCGCTTTGCGGGGCGGGGTGCCGTGCCGGTGTGTGAATGTTCCGTCCCCATGTCTGCACCGCCCCAGCCCCCTCTGCCTTCTTCTCCAGCCCCGGAGCCTGATCCTCCCCCCTTGCCAGCCTCGCGCCCCGTCGTGGCCCGTTTGCCGACGCGGGTGCGCATCGTGCGCTGGCTGCGCCATTTCTGGCCGGCCCCGCTGGGCATTGATGGCCGCGAGCGCCTGCGCTTCATCGTGGGCGCCGTGCTGGGCATCTTCCTGACAGCGGTGCTCAGCCGCTGGTGGGTGGGCGGTGGGAATGCCCACGGGCCCTGGATGCTGGGGGCGCTGGGCGCCAGCGCCGTGCTGGTGTTCGGCATGCCCTCGAGCCCGCTGGCCCAGCCCTGGCCGGTGCTGGGCGGCAGCACCCTGTCGGCAATGGTGGGGGCGGCGTGTGCTGCGCTGGTGCCCGACCCGGCCGTGGCGGGCGCGCTGGCCGTTGGCCTGGCCATCGCCCTCATGGTGCCGCTGCGCTGCCTGCACCCGCCCGGGGGGTCCATGGCGCTGTACGTGGTGCTCACGGCGAGCGACGGCCTGCACCTGGCGGCGTTTCCTGTTCTCTTCAACGTGCTGGTGCTGCTGCTGGCGGGCGTGGTCTACAACAGCCTGACCGGGCGCAGCTACCCGCATCCGCAGCAGTCGCCTGCACGCACCGCCGTGGCCAAGGGGGCCTTTGCCGCATCGGATGTGGATGCCGCGCTGGCGCACTACAACCAGGTGCTGGACGTGAGCCGCGCCGACCTCGAAGGCCTGCTGCAACTGGCGGGCCGCGCGGCCTTCCAGCGCACGCTGGGCGAGGTGCGCTGCGCCGACATCATGTCGCGGCCGGCCATGGCGGTGGAGCAGGGCGTGTCGCTCAAGGATGCGTGGACCCTGATGCGCATCGAAAAGATCAAGGCCCTGCCCGTGGTGGATGCGGGGCGGCAGGTGCTTGGCATCGTCACGGTGGCCGATTTCATGCGCCTGGCCAACCTCGACCTGCACGAGGGCCTGGGCCAGCGGCTGCGCGCCCTCGTCAAGGGCCGCAGCGGCCAGCCCGCCAGCGTGGGCGAGATCATGACGCACCCGGTGCAGGTGGCCCGGGTGGGCCAGCACGCCATGGACCTGGTGCCCCTGTTCTCGCAGGGCGGGCACCACCACATTCCCATCGTCGACGATGGCGGGCACCTGGTGGGCATCATCACCCAGACCGACCTGGTGCGCACCCTGGCGGTGGCCGTGCAGGGGCAGGATCCAGGGGCCTGACAGGCCTGCGGGGGCTGCCTGCAGAGGTGCTGCGCCGCTGCGGCATTCTCGCCATAGGCAAGTACGGGTACATCGCGGTACAATCGACAGGCTATGCACAGCGCTCTGCCTGTCCATTGAAGCCGTCTCCCCGGCCCTCTGCCTGATCTGCGCCCCGGGTGCAGCGACTCCCACCGCCCGCAATGCACCGTGTGTCGAGCCCGACCACGCTGCATCGGCCGTGGTGGATGCCCCAGCGTTCAGGTGCCGATCACCAGATTTTTTGATTTTTGAAAAGACAAGAGAACATGGCCAAAGAAGAACTGATTGAAATGCAAGGCTCCGTGACCGAAGTGCTGCCCGACTCGCGCTTTCGCGTGACGCTGGACAACGGTCACCAGCTGATTGCTTACACCGGCGGCAAGATGCGCAAGCACCACATCCGCATCCTGGCGGGCGACAAGGTCTCACTGGAAATGTCGCCTTACGACCTCTCCAAGGGCCGCATCACCTTCCGCCACCTGGCCGGCCGCGGCCCAGGCCCGTCGAGCCGCTGATTGCAGGCCACCATGCGGCCGCTGATGCGCGGTCGTGTGCTGGTGCCTGTGGGCTCGCCGTAGTGTCTTCCCCGTTGGTTGTTGGTTATTGATTGAGTTTTCCCTCCCATCGCCGCAGTTTGCATCGCCCTGGATGCATGACAGCACTGCCGATGGAACCCTGGTCCGATGCAGTCGCTGCAAAAAAATCAAAAAAAGCGCGCATTTGGTCAGAACCCGAAATTTCCCGGGTTAGAATACGAGCTGTCGGAGCGTAGCGCAGCCTGGTAGCGCATCTGCTTTGGGAGCAGAGGGTCGCGAGTTCGAATCCCGCCGCTCCGACCATTATTGGCAAGGCCTGCAGAAGCAATTCTGCAGGCCTTTTGTCATTTCAGGGCCTGCACTGCGCAGGCCTTTTCTTTTGGCCCACTGCAAGCGGCGCCCCTTCCTGGCATGGCTCCAATGACCCGCGGGAATGCTCTGAAAAGCCGCCGCGGTTAGCGGAATGGGGTACGATAACTGTATGAAAATACAGTATCTCATCGCTCCCCCAGCCCTGCCGTGCAGGATGCTCCGGGGTTGGGTGCGCAAGCCGCACCTCTCTGCCTGACCCCGTGCATGTCCATCCCGGGTTGCCTCGCTCATGTCCGCCGTCCCCCTCCGTTCCGTGCCCGCTGGTGCCCCGCCCCGGCTGGCAGGCGTGTGGCTGGCCGACCAACTGGGCACATCCGCCGCAGCGCGGGTGCAGGCCACGGGGCATGCGGTGCTCGATGCGCAGCTGCCGGGTGGAGGCTGGCCCCTGGGGGCCATGACCGAGGTGCTGCAGCCTGCAGCCGGGCTTCATGTCTGGCAGCTGGTGCTGCCAGCACTGGCCCAGGCCACGGTTGCGCGGCCGGGGGCCGTGGTGCTGGTGGCGCCGCCCCATGAGCCCTTTGCCCCCGCCCTGCGCGCGGGTGGGCTGGACGCGGCGCGGCTGTGCCGCGTGCAGGCCACCTCGGCGGCGCAGGCGCTGTGGGCGGCCGAGCAGGCCCTGCGCTGCCGCGATGTGCAGGCGGTGCTGGCCTGGCTGCCGCAGGCCGCGCCCGAGTCGCTGCGGCGGCTGCAACTGGCTGCCGCACAGATGGGGCAGTTGCTGTGGGTGTTCCGCCCGGCCAAGGTGCGCCAGCAGGCATCGCCCGCGCCGTTGCGGCTGTGGGTCGAGGCCGTGGCCGCATCGGGCGGCGCCGAGCTGCAGGTGCAGGTGCTCAAGCGCCGTGGGCCCCCCATGGAGCAGCCCCTGGTGCTGCCGGCCAGCAACGCGGCGCTGGCCCGGGTGCTGGCCGCGTCGGCGGCGCGCGGCCAGGGGCGGCGTGCACTGCCGTCGCAGCCGCAGCAGCCAGCGCGGCCTGCCGTGGTGCTGCCAGTGGTGGCGTGGCTGGATCGCCTGCCGGCAGGAGGTGTGCTGCATGCACTGGATCGCATGGCCGTTGCCGCCCACCACCCCCACTGACGGCGGATCCTCCCGCCCTGGTGCTGGCGCGCCGGCCGCTGCCGGGCCGCACCCACCCTTGCCGCAAGCGCCGCACGAACACTGGTGGGCGCTGCAGTTCACGCCGCGCGTGGCGCGGGTGGAGGACGAGGCCTTGCTGCTCGAAGTGTCGGCCACGGAGCGCCTGTGGGGCGGGCGCGCAGCATTGCTCGCCCAACTGCAACGGCACAGCCCGCCCTGGTCCGGCCACCTGCCCGCAGAAGCCGGCCACCCATCGCCAGGGCCTGCGCAGCAGGAGGGCCCAACCCCTTTTGCCGAGGCCCCCACCTCGCTGCAGGCCCTGGCCCTGTTGCGCCTGCAACTGGCAGGCCAGCCCGCGCCCCGGCACCTGCCCGATGGCCTGCCGCTGCACACGCTGACGGCGCTGCACCCGCACCTGCCCAGCCTGGCACGCATGGGTTGCCGTACCTGGGGGGCCTTGCGTGCGCTGCCGCGCGACGGTGTGGCACGGCGCCTGGGCGCGGCCGTGCTGCTGGCGCTGGACCGGGCCTATGGCCACATCGCCCACAACCATGCCTGGGTGGAGCTGCCCGAGCGCTTTGAGCTGACGGCCGAGCTTCCCGCGCTGGCCACCTCGGCCGACGCCTTGCTGTGGTCCGCGAGCCGGCTGCTCTCGGCCCTGCAGGCCTGGCTGCAGGCACGCCAGCAGGGCGTTCTGGCGCTGGAGCTGGCCTGGCGGCACGACCTGCGCCGGGTCGACGGTGTGCTCATCGCCCCCTGGCATGCGCTGCCCGTGCGCACCGCCCAGCCCACGCACGAGCTGGCCCACCTGCGCCGCCTGCTGGCCGAGAACCTGGCGCGCACGCCCCTGGCCGCGCCCGCCAACCAGATCACGCTGCGTGCGCTGGAGACCGCACCGCTGCCGCATGCCAGTGCCCACCTGCTGCCGCCCGATGGATCGTCGGCCGCCGGTGACCAGGAGGGCGAGGCCTGGCACCAGCTGGTCGAGCGCCTCTCGGCCCGCCTGGGCACGGATGCGGTGCAGTCCGTCACCCTGCTGGCGGACCACCGGCCCGAATGCATGCAGCGCTGGCAGCCCACCGCAGGCCGTGCACCGGCGACATCCAGGGAACGGCAGGGCGCCCACGCACCCGAGGCCGTGCTGTGGCCCACCTGGCTGCTGCGCACGCCGCAGCGCCTGGCCATGCAGGGCCACCGGCCGTGCTACCAGGGGCGGCTGAGCCTGCTGGCCGGGCCGCACCGGTTCGACATGGCCTGGTGGGAGGAAGGCGAGAGCCAGGTCCCCGCCAGTGCCAGCGACATGGTGCAGCGCGACTATTTCGTGGCCGTGAGCCCGGGGGCAGGGCGTGTCTGGGTGTTCCGTGAACGACCGGTGCATGCGCTGCCGGCGACGTCGGCAGACCACTGGTTCCTGCAGGGCCTGTATGCATGAGCGGACCGGCACATGACCCACACCCTTCCTGACCGCAGCCCCACCGGGGTGGCCTCGCCGCCTGCCTTGCCGGACTATGCCGAACTGCACTGCATCTCCAGTTTCAGCTTCCAGCGCGGCGCCTCGCAGCCCCGGGACCTGGTGGAACGCGCGGCCGAGCTGGGCTACCGCGCGCTGGCGCTGACCGACGAGTGCTCGGTGGCCGGCGTGGTGCGGGCCCATGGACCGGCCAAGGAGCTGGGCCTGCAGTTCATCCCGGGCAGCGAGTTCGCCTACCCGGGCTTTCGGCTGGTGGCATTGCCGCGCAACGTCGAGGGCTGGGGCAACCTGTGCGAGTTCATTAGTGCGGCACGCCGTACCGCGCCCAAGGGGACCTATGAACTGGGACCTGTGTCCGATGTGGCGCGGCTGCAGGACTGCGAGCTGCTGCTCATTCCCGACCGCAGCCTGCAACATGCGATGGAGACCGATGCCTTGCTGGCTTGCGTCCGCCAGGCACAGGTGGATTTCGGTCAGCGCTTCTGGCTGGGCGTGGAACTGCTGCTCGCGCCCGATGACGACCTGTGGCTGGCCACGCTGCAGCAGGTGGGACGCCAGGCGGGCGTGTCCCTGGTGGCTGCGGGCGATGTGCACATGCACCTGCGCTCGCAAAAGCGCCTGCAGGACGTGATCACCGCCGTGCGCCAGGGCTGCACCGTGGCAGAGTGTGGCTTTGCGCTGCAGCCCAATGCCGAGCGCCACCTGCGCCAGCGCGTGCGCCTGGCCGGCATCTACCCACCCGAACTGCTTGAGGCCACGCTGGAGATCGCGGCACGCTGCACCTTCAGCCTCGACGAGATCAAGTACCAGTACCCGCTGGAAGCCGTGCCCGAGGGCATGACGCCGGCGGAGGGCCTGGCCTGGCTGACCTGGGCGGGGGCGCAAAGCCGCTACCCGCAGGGTGTGCCGGACAAGGTGGTGGCGCAGATACTGCGCGAGCTCGCGCTGATCGCCGATTGCCAGTACGAGATGTACTTCCTCACCGTGCACGACATCGTGCGCTTTGCACGCGGCGAAGGCATCCTGTGCCAGGGCCGCGGCTCGGCCGCCAACTCGGCCGTGTGCTACTGCCTGGGCATCACCGAGGTGGACCCGGAGCGCACCAAGCTGCTGTTCGAGCGCTTCATCAGCAAGGAGCGCAAGGAGCCGCCCGACATCGACGTGGACTTCGAGCACAACCGGCGCGAAGAGGTCATCCAGTATGTCTACACCAAGTACGGCCGCAACCGCGCCGCCATTGCCGCCGTGGTCACCAGCTACCGCACCCGCAGCGTGCTGCGCGACGTGGGCAAGGCGCTGGGCGTGCCTGCGCAACTGGTCGACGCCTTTGCCAAGGACCACCACTGGTTCGATGAAGCATTTGCCGCGCACCGCCTGCAAGAGATGGCACTCGCCATGGGCGAGCACCTGAGCCTGCACACGGCCGAAACGTGGTTGAAATTGTCGGGGCAGCTCAAGGGCTTTCCGCGGCACCTGAGCCAGCATGTGGGCGGCTTTGTGCTCACGCAGGGGCTGCTCACGCGCATCGTGCCGGTGGAGAACGCGGCCATGGTCAATCGCTCCATCATCCAGTGGGACAAGGACGACCTCGATGAGATGCACCTGATGAAGGTGGACGTCCTGGCCCTGGGCATGCTCAGCGCGCTGCGCCGCTGCCTGGACCTGCGCGCCAGCCTGCGCGGCGAGCGCTGGGAGTTGCACCAGATTCCCCCCGAAGACCCTGCCACCTACGACATGATCTGCGCCGCCGATACCGTGGGTGTGTTCCAGATCGAAAGCAGGGCCCAGATGAGCATGCTGCCGCGGCTGCGGCCGAAGGTGTTCTATGACTTGGTGGTGGAGGTCGCCATCGTTCGGCCAGGGCCCATCCAGGGCGGCATGGTGCACCCCTATCTGCAGGCGCGGGAAAAGCAGCGCAAGAAAGAACCGCTGAAGCTGGAAAAGGCAGAGCTTGGAGAAGCCCTGGAACGCACCTTGGGCATTCCGATCTTCCAGGAGCAGGTGATGCAGATCGCGATGATCGCCGCCAAGTTTTCCGCATCGGAGGCCGATGCCCTGCGCCGCTCCATGGCCGCGTGGAAGCGCACTGGCGGGGTGCACCATTTCGAGAAACGGCTGATCGACGGCATGGTGGACAACGGGTACAAGCTGGATTTCGCCCAGCGCGTCTTCAAGCAGATGCTGGGCTTCGGCGAATACGGCTTCCCCGAAAGCCATGCCTTCAGCTTTGCCCTGCTGGCCTACAGCAGCAGCTGGCTCAAGTGCCATGAGCCGGCCTGCTTTCTCACGGCGCTGCTCAACTCACTGCCCATGGGCTTCTACACCGCTTCGCAACTGGTGCAGGACGCCCGCCGCCATGGCGTGCGCGTGCTGCCCATCGATGTCACCAGCAGCGACGTGGACTGCACGCTCGAAGGCACGCCCGAGAGGCTGCGGCCCGACAAGGGCCTGCCTGCACCCCCGTTACCTCAACCCGCTGTGCGCCTGGGCTTGCGCCTGGTCGGCAGCCTGGAGCAGTGCGCGGCCGAGCGCCTGGTGGCGGCCCGTGCGCAGGGGCCCTTTGCCAGCACCGAAGACCTGGCCCTGCGCGCGCGCTTGAACCACCAGGACATGCAGATACTCGCTGCGGCCGACGCGCTGGCCCGCCTCTCGGGCCACCGGCGCCAGCAGATGTGGGATGCGTCTGCCCAGCATGCCGCACCGGCCCTGCTGCGCGATGTGCCGGTGAACGAGGCCCCGCTGCAACTGCCCGAGGCGCCCGAGGGCGAGGAGATCCTGTTCGACTATGCGGCCACCGGCCTCACCTTGCGCCGCCACCCGCTGGCACTGCTGCGCGGCCGGCTCGCGCGCTGGCGCCTGCTCACGGCGCTGCAGCTGCGCAACGTGCCCGACGGTCGGCTGGTGCGCGCCTGCGGCATCGTCACCGTGCGCCAGCGGCCCGGCTCGGCCAAGGGCACCATGTTCGTCACCCTGGAGGACGAGACCGGCCCCGTCAACGTCATCGTCTGGCCGGCCATGGTGGAGCAGTGGCGCGACGCCATCCTGCGCTCACGCCTGCTGGCCGTGCAAGGGGTCTGGCAGTGCAGCCGGCATGGTGAGGACGAGGAGAAGGGGATCGCAGGTAGCGCTGGGGAGGCTTTGGTGGTGCGCCACCTGGTGGCCCAGCGCTTCAAGGACCTGACGCCGCTGCTGGGCCGCATGGCCGGGGCGCTCGATGGCAGCCGGGACTTCCATTGATACGGGTTTGCCTTTGACCGTCTGGCGTCGTTGGTTCGCCTTGCCGTGCTATAGCACTGTCTGCGGCTTCCCGCCTAGCCATACGATCCAATGCAAATCCGTATGGGCGCTGCGGCTACTGCTCTTTCAGGTACGCCCCTGGGTCGATGAAGAAGGCTTTCTTGACCCCCTGGGTTGCCCCGTCGATCTGCCACGGTGCAGGCAGCAGCCGCACGATGGAATAGTGCAAGTGCGGCGGCTTGCCCTGGGCATTGCCGCTGGCCCCCACGGTGCCGATGGCGCTGCCCGATGCCACCGGCGCCAGCGCATGGGTGGTGATCCGGTCCAGGTGCGCGAAGTAGTGGATTCGCCAGCGCGGGCCGAGCACCAGCACCACCTGGCCGCCCTTGGCGATCTCACCCGTGAAGAGCACGATGCCGTCCGTGGTGCTGAGCACCGGCGTGCCCGTCTTGCCGAAGATGTCGATGCCCTTGTGCACACCCGAGGTGCCCCAGGGTTCGAACCAGAACGACTGGGCGTTCCAGTCCTTCGGGGTGGCTCTGGCCACGGGGATCCGGATGCGCTCCGGCACGGCCAGGCCCAGGGCCAGCACCACCAGGGCGGCCAGCACCAGGTACTTGAGAATCTTCATGGAGGGAAAGCGCTGCAGCTTGGCGCGCTCCGGGAATGGGAACGGGTGGGATTATTCCTGCAACCGTTGTCGCTGGCCCATCAGCGCGCGGTGGCCGGCTTGCTCGCGGCACGCCGCGCAGGCTCGGACGCAGTGCCCGCTGCCCCCTGGGCGCCGGGCTTCACGGGCTCCTTGGCCAGGTCCAGCAGCGGCTTGCAGTAGGTGTCGTCATCGGCGGCCGGCACCGTCACAGGCACCAGGGCCAGCGCTGCAGGCGCTGCCACGGCGGCGACCACCGCGGCGCCCGCGCGCAGCAGCAGGGGGCCAGGCTCCACACCGACGTTGGGGTTGCCGAAGGTGCCCTTCACATACAGCGGCGTGCGCAGCGAGAAAAACTTCCACTTCAGCGACTCGGGCTTGATGCGCAGGTCCAGGGCTTCGGTGCCCAGGTCGATGGTGCCCGTGGCCTCGATCACCGCATCGTCGGTGCTCATCTTCACCACGCGGGTCTGGGCCAGGCCCTCGACCACGGTGAAGTCGGCCACCGCGCAGCGCAGGTGCACTTCCTTGTCATCGCCGAACAGCTTGCCGACGATGATGCTGCCCACATTCAGCGCGGCCAGGTCCAGCATCTGCTTGCTCAGCGTGCCCTCGCGCACATACAGCCGCGCCTCGCCCGTGCCCTTGCCCAGCAGGCCCGCCACGCTGTTGCCCTGGCTTTGCAGCGCCACCGCGCCGTCCATGCGGCCGAAGCTCTTCTTCATCAGCTCGACCTTGGGGAACAGGGCCGAGAGCTTGAGCCCTTCCACCTTGCCGCGGATCTGTGCCTTGAGCGGTGGTGCGCGCCCGTCGATGCTCACTTCGGACTCGATCTTGCCCTCGGCCACGCCGAAGGTCAGCGGTGCCAGCCTGAGCTGTGCGTTGTCCATCACGGCGCGCATGCTCAGGTTCTCCAGCGGCAGGCTTTCGGGGCGGATGATGTTCTTGCCCTTGAACTGGATGTCCATGTCCATCGCGTTCCATCGCTCGGCCGCGAACTTCGCGTCCGGCAACACCTTGCCCTTGTCCTTGCCATCGCCTCTGCCATCGCTCTTGCCGCGGTGGGTGTTGTCGCTTGCCGTGGTGCCCAGGGCCGGGCCCAGGTCGGCCAGGCGCAACTGGTTCGAATTCATGCTGCCCGTCAGCTTGGGCCGCGGCTTGCCCGAGGTGTACTTGAGGTTGCCGTGCAGGTCGCTCTGACCCACCTTGCCGTGGAAATCGCTGTAGCTCCACACGGCGCGCTCGGGCTCCAGGCTGCCGGTCAGGTGCCCGCGCGTCTCGAAGGGCGGTGTGCTGGGCAGCACCAGCCCCGTCACCTCGTACAGGTCGGCCATGCTGCCGGCCTTGAGCCTCACGTCGAAGTCCATGCCCGACAGGGCCCCGGGGTTGGCCAGAATGCCTTCTGCCGACAGCGCCGCGCCGCCCGCGGTGGCCTCGATCTGCAGCGGGTAGTTGACCACCTTGTCGCGCAGGCTGATCACCTGGCCGGCCCGGCCGCTGCCTTGGACCTGTGCCTTGGCAATGCGGCCCTGCAGCTCGAATTGCAGGCCGTAGGGCACGGGGGCGCTGCTCCCGCTGTCCTTGCCGGCCGCTGCGTCGCGCGAGGCCGCAGCTTCGGCCGAGGAGGCCGCCGCTGACGCGGGCAGGACGGATGCCTTGGCCGCCTTCGCACTGCCTGCCCGTGCGGGATCGATCGGCTCCGTGGTGTTCACCCGCGCCTGCAGGTCCACATCCTTCATCGCATCGGCATAGGCCAGCAGCCCCTGGTTGACCACCAGCCGGTCCAGGTCGAAGGTCCAGCGGCTCTTGGGGGTGTCCTCGTCCTTGTGCTTGAAGGTCCAGTTGTTGCTGCCATCCTTGGTGCGGGCCAGCGCGATCTCCGGGTCGGTCAGGGCCAAGGTGTCCACGGCCAGGTGGCGGCGCAGCAGCGGCAGCAGGCTGATGGAGGCACTCGCGCTGCCGATGCTGGCCATGGTCGCGGTGCCGGACAGGGTGGCCGTGGTCGGCGGCGTGGATGTCGAGGCCGACCCCACCGAAGCGGCGCTGGCCGGGGGCCGGGCCGTAGTGGTGCCGTGCGCCTTGTCGCTGCCCCTGGCCTTGCCTTTCTTTGGGTCATCGCCGCTGAACGGGGGCTCGAACCCGGCAGGGTTGTCCATCACCAGGCGCTCGGCCTTCACCGTCACGCCCGGCACCCAGCGGCGCCAGCCTTCTTCCAGCGGCTGCGGCCAGCGCCAGGCGGCCGACAGGTCGCCCTCGATCTCGAAGCGCCGGCCCGTGGCCTCGCTGACCTTCTCGTTGACCCAGGGCTTGTAGCGGTTCCAGTCCATCAGTGCCAGCACCACGCCGACCAGGATGGCCAGGCCCACCAGCAGGCCGGCCAGTACGAGCAACCACTTCATCAGCCGGTGCAGGGGCTTGCGGGCAGGGCGGCCGGCCGCCGGTGGCGGGCTGGGCAGGTCGGTCGATGGCGTGGCGGGCATGGGGACAGGTTTTATCCAAAAGAGCGAAGATCAGTGCACATGCCGCAAGGCCATGGGCCGTTGCATGCGGTGCGGGCCATGCTAGCCCGCAACCGCGCCTGCGGGGGGCGCGCGCGCCCAACTGCCGCCCTTGTCCTACAGCCCCGGTGCGGGGTCGCCAGCGCCCGCCTTGCGCAGCAAGGCCTGGGCGCATGCACGCAGTGCGTCGCGCAGGGCTGGCGGGTGCAGCACTTCGAAATCGAAGGACAGGCGTGCCAGTTGCCGCGCATACCAGGCGAGGTCGTCCACCTGGCTGTGCAGCAGCACACCGCCATCGTGCGGGGCAAACAGGCCGATGGCATCGAACAGCTCTTCACGTGCCGTGGCCAGGTCGGTGTGCAGCAGCACCTGCACGCTGAACGCGCGCGGCAGCGAGGCCACGCCCAGCGCCAGGTGGCGCACGGCATCGAAGTCCTCGGGCACGCCGAACGAGGCGGGCAGCGGCTGCACCCCCTGCACCCGGTCGAGCCGGAACGAGCGCAGCCCGCCGCGCAGGTGGCAGTGCCCCACGGCGTACCAGCGCCCACCGCGCCAAGCCAGGCCATAGGTGTCGAAGCCGCGTTCGGTCACCTCGCCCTGGGGCGTGCGGTAGGCCAGCTGCACGCGCTGGCGCGCATGGGCCGCCGCACTCAGCGTGAACAGGGCCTGGTTGTCTGCGGGCGTGTCGGGGTGCGCCAGGTCCAGCTGCACCGTGTCGCCCAGGGCGCGAATGCGGCGCCGCAGCGGCTCGGGCATCACGCGCTCGAGCTTGGCGCGCGCACTTTCCACGGCCGGCGCGGCCTCGGCCAGGCCCAGGCGGCGTGCGGCCAGCAGGCCCACCGATAGGGCCAGGGCCTCGTCGTCGGTGAACACCATGGGCGGCAGCTTGAAGCCCGGCATCAGCCGGTAGGCGCCGTAGCGCCCGCGCTCGGCCACCACCGGAATGCCCAGGTCCTCGAGCTTGCGGATATAGCGGCGCAGGGTGCGTCCGTCCACCTCCAGCCGCTGGGCCAGCTCGGTGCCGCTCATGGCGCCGCGCGCCTGGAGCAGTTCCAGCACGCTGAGCACGCGGGTGGTGGGGGAGGCCATGGCGCCATCATGCACCCGAATCAGGGCCGATTGTGTCCTGATTCATCCCTACATTGGCTGGCAGGCGGTTCCCAACCCGGGGCCGGATGAAGGAGATGAAAGATGGACTGGGCAATCGATTCCCTGGCGCTGCAGCACACGGCGCACCTGTGGCTGTTCTTCGTGGTGCTGCTCGGCGTGGTGGCGCTGCCGGGGCTGGACATGGCTTTCGTCATGGCCAGCTCGCTGGTGGGCGGGCGTCGGGCGGGCCTGGGCGCGGTGGCGGGCATCGTCGCCGGTGGCGCCTGTCACACGGCCATGGGGGCACTGGGCGTGGGCGTGGTGCTCAAGCTGTTTCCCGCGGCCTTCAACGCGCTGCTGCTGGCGGGCGCGGCCTATGTGGCCTGGATGGGGATGGCGCTGCTGCGCAGCCGCTCGGCCTTCGATGGGGCGGTGCACACGCGCCGGCGGCCGCTGGCCGCCACCTTCGGCAAGGCCGTGCTCACCTGCCTGATGAACCCCAAGGCCTATGTCTTCATGCTGGCCGTGTTCCCGCAGTTCCTGCGGCCCGAGCACGGCCCCATCTGGGCCCAGGCCGTGGTCATGGGGCTCATCATCGCCGCCACCCAGGCCGGGGTCTACGGCGTGGTGGCGCTGGGCGCGGCCCGGGCGCAGAGCAGCCTGCAGGACAATCCGCAGGCCAGCGTGTGGACGGCGCGGGCCGTGGGAGGCCTGCTGTTGCTGGCGTCGGCCTGGACGGCATGGGAAGGCTGGCGGCTGTAACGGGCCGGCGATGGTGGCCTTTTAGAATGCGCCACCATGCACAGCCCCCACCATCCTTTCGCCCCGCCCATGCGCGACGGCGTGGGCCCGAGCTGCGTGGTGCTGCCCACCCACGGGCAGGGCAGCATGCTCGACTTCCTGGCCGAGCGCCTGCCTGCGGTGGACCGCAGCGAATGGATGGCGCGCATGCAGGCCGGCGACGTGGTCGATGGGCGCGGAGCCGTGGTCGCACCCGCGCGCCCGTTCGAAGGCGGGCTGCGCGTGTACTACTACCGGCACCTGGCCGATGAGCCCGAGATCCCGTTCACCGAAACCGTGCTCTACCAGGACGGGCACCTGCTGGTGGCCGACAAGCCGCATTTCATGCCCGTCACGCCGTCCGGCCGCTACCTGCAGCACACGCTGCTGGTGCGCCTCAAGCGCCGCCTGGGCCTGCCCGAACTGTCGCCCCTGCACCGCATCGACCGCGACACGGCCGGGCTGGTGCTGTTCTCGGTGCAGCAGCGCACGCGCGGCGCTTACCAGGCGTTGTTCCGCGACCGCACCATCACCAAGCACTACGAGGCCGTGGCACCCTGGCGCGACGACCTGGCCTTTCCGCGCGAGCATATGAGCCGCATGGAGGAAAGCCCGCAGTTCTTTCGCATGCACGAGGTGCCGGGCGAACCCAACAGCCACACCCACATGGAGGTGCTCGAGAGGCAGGGCAACTGGGCGCTGTACCGCCTGTCGCCCATCACCGGCAAGCGCCACCAGCTGCGCGTGCACATGGCGGCGCTGGGCCTGCCGCTGCGCAACGATGCGTTCTACCCGGTGGTCAACGACCCGCCCGAGGGCGATTACTCGCGCCCGCTGCAGCTGCTGGCGCGCTCGCTGGCGTTCACCGATCCGCTCACAGGCGAGGGCCGGCAATTCGCCAGCCAGCTGCAGCTCAATTCCCTGGATTGATCAGCCGCGCGGCACGCTGCCGCGGGCCACGGCGTCCACGTAGACATTGCCGCCACTCGAGATATGCCGGCACATGTGGCGGTCGGCCGCGTCCTCGTCGCCGTCGAGGATGGCCTTCATGATGTCCTGGTGCTCGGCCAGCGAGTTGCGCACGCGGTTGGGCCGGTCGAACAGCGAGCGCTGCGGATGCCGCATGCGCAGGCGCATCTGGCGCAGCTGGCGCGCCAGCACCTCGTTGAGGCTGCCGTCGTAGATGGTCTGGTGGAACCAGCGGTTGGCCTCCTCGTAGGCCACGGAGTCGTCCTTGGCGGCTGCGGTCTCGCAGGCCTGGAAGGAGGCCTGCAGGTCCCGCCGCAGGGCCGCCGGCATGCGCCGTGCCGACAGGCGCGCGGCCAGGCCTTCGAGCTCGGTGAGCATCTCCAGCATGGCCACGTACTCGGTGAGCGAGAGGGTGGCGACCACGGCACCGTGGCGCGGCACCATCTCCACCAGGCCGGCGGTGGCCAGTTGCTGGATCGCCTCGCGCGCCGGGGTGCGCGAGACCTCGAAGCGCTCCATCAGTTCCTGCTCGTCGATGCTGCAGCCGGCATAGAGCTTGCCGGAGATGATCTCTTCCTCCAGGGCTTCGCGGATCTTGTCGCTGAGGTTGACGCGGGGCGGGGTCGTGGTTGTGGTGGCCATGTTCGTAGTGGCCGAATGATAATGCGCGGGCGCTCGCATCGCTCTCGGGCTCAGCTCGGGGTGGTGGTACCGCGTTGGCGCTCCTGCAGCACCTCGCCGAACAATTGCAGGCGCGCTGCGGCAAACGCCGGGCGCTGCTGCATGGCCTGCCACCAGCCGTGCACGCGCGGGTGCGCCGCTTCGGCCAGCGCTGCGGGCGCTATCTCCGCAATGCGCGCGACGAAGGGCGCAGCCGCAATGTCCGCCAGCGAGTAATTGGCGCCTATCAGCCACGGCGAAGAGGGGGCCAGCATCCCTTCCATCCGGTCCACCAGCAACAGCAGCTTGCGCAAGGCCTCGGCCTTTTCCTCCTCGGTGTAGGGCTTGCGCGCAATGCGCACCCAGGCCTCGCGCCGCTCGGCCGTGGGGATGCGCGCCAGCTTGTCCTGCAGCTCCTGGTCGCTCCACTGTTGCGCGGTGGACTGCAGCATCAGGCTCCAGTTGAGGATCAGCAGGTGAGGCAGCGATTTCTCGTCGGTCCAGCGCACGAAATTGCGCATCTGCGCCAGCGCGTACGGGTCCGTGGGCCGCAGCGGGGGCTTGGGCACGGTGTCGTCCAGGTACTCGCAGATGGTCGAGCTTTCGTGCAGAAAGCGGCCGGGCGCGATCTCCAGCGCCGGCACCACGCCGTTGGGGTTCATGGCCAGGAACTCCGGTGCGTGCTGCTCCTGCCGGCTCAGGTCCACGGCCACGCTCTCGTAGGGGATGTTCTTTTCGGCAAGGCACAGGCGCACGCGGCGCGAGGCGCTGGACAGCCAGGCATGGAAGAGTCTCATGGTGGGGCAGTGGTCAGGTCAGGGGATGAGGACGGGTGCGCCGGTGGTGGCGCGGCTTTCCAGGTCGCGGTGCGCGCGCCGCACCTCGACCAGCGGGTAGCGCTGGCCTATGCCCAGCCGCACATGGCCGTCGCGCACGGCGTCGAAGAAGGCCTGGGCCGAAGCGCGCAGCTCGGCCGGGTCGGCCACGAAGCTGCGCAGGGTGGGGCGGCACACGCTGAGCGATTTCGCATGCAGGACCTGCAGGTCGAAGGCTTCCACGTCGCCCGACGCCGTGCCGTAGTTGACCGCCAGGCCGCGCGGGCGCAGGCACTGCAGCGAGGGCAGGAACACGTCCTTGCCCACGGCGTCGTACACCACGCCCACACCGACACCGCCGGTGAACTCCAGCGTGCGGGCCACGAAGTCTTCGTGGCGGTAGTCGATCACGTGGTGGCAGCCATGTGCCAGCGCCACCTCCGCCTTGGCGGCCGAGCCCACGGTGCCGATCACCGTGGCGCCCAGCGCGCGCGCCCATTGCGACAGGATGAGCCCCATGCCGCCCGCGGCTGCATGCACCAGCACCGCCTCACCGGGCTGCACCGCATGCAGCCGCCGCAGCAGGTACTCGGCCGTGAGCCCGCGCAGCAGGTTCGCCCCCGCGATGTCCTGCGGTATCCAGTCCGGCAGCGCTACCACGCGGTGTGCCGGCACGTTGCGCGTGACCTGGTAGGCCCCCGGGTGCAGGTAGGCGACGGCCTGGCCCGGGGTGAATTCACGGACCCCCGGGCCCACCGCCTCCACCACGCCTGCCCCCTGTGCGCCCGGGGTGACGGGGAAGGGCGTGGCCGCGTGCGGCCCATGGCCGCCGCGACGCTGGTAGATGTCCGCGAAATTGAGGCCGATGGCCGTCTGGCGCACCTGGACCTCGCCAGGTGCAGGTGCGGGAACGTCGACGTCCACGGCTTCGAGCACGTCGGCCTCGCCGTGGCGGCGGAAATGGATGGAGGGGCTTTGTGTCATGGCAGCGCCATTAGAGCTTCTGAATCGGTTGTAAAAAATACATACAAACCATTAGTGTATTTATATAAATGTTCTGTGCATACTGAAAAGAGGCCGACACCGATCGGTCACCAACGATCAGGAGACAACCCATGTTCTTGCGCAGACGAGAGTTCGGTGTGATGGCGGCCAGCGCACTGGCCTTTCCCGCGATAGTCCGCGCCCAGGCCGCGAGCCTGGGCGCCCTGCACGACGCCGCCCGCAAGGAGGGCGAGCTCACCTGGTACACGGTGCCCCAGACCTCCGAGGTGGCCGAGAAGATGGGCCGCACCTTCACGGCCCGCTACCCGGGCATCAAGGTCAACGTGGTGCGCACCACGGCGCAGGTGGCCTACCAGCGCCTGAACCAGGACCTCAAGGCCGGCACGCCCAATTGCGACGTGTTCACCTCCACGGACCTGGCGCACTACGTGGACCTCAAGGGCCGCAACCTGCTGCTCAAGTTCCTGCCGGCCGCCGTGGCCCGCCAGGACAAGCGCGTGCAGAACATGGACCCGGACGGCTACTTCCACGCGTCGAGCTGCTTCATGATGGGCCTGATCTACAACACCCAGAAGGTGTCGGCCGCCGCGGCGCCCAAAAGCTGGAGCGACCTGCTCGACCCGAAGTGGAGCGGTGCCGGCCTGGTGGCGCACCCCGCGTACAGCGGCGCGGCCGGTGCCTGGTGCATCGAGATGCGCAAGCTCTATGGAGACGGCTTCTTCCAGAAGCTGGCCGCCAACAAGGCGCACGTCAGCCGCTCCACCATCGACGCGGTGACGGCGGTGATTTCCGGCGAGTCCTCCGTCTCCGCCGGGCCGATGAGCCTGGCCGCGCGCTCGGCATCCAAGGGCAACCCGGTGGCCACGCTGGCGCCCAAGGAGGGCCCGGTGCTGATCCTCTCGCCCACGGGCATCCTGGCCAACACGCGCCGGCCCCATGCGTCCAGGCTGTTCATGGAGTGGCTGCTGGGCAGCGAGGACACCGAACGCATCTCGGTCGAGGAGTTCAGCGTGCCGCTGCGCGCCAACGCCAAGCCTGCGCCCGGCGTGATCGGCCTGGGCGACGCCAGCCCGCTGCTGGCGCCCACGCCCCCGCAGATGGTGGCGCAGATCCCCAAGGTGATCGACGCCTGGCGGGAGGCTTTCGGTGTCTGACGCCATGGCCGTCCCCGCCCCGGCCATGGGCCGGCTTTCCGCCCGCTTCGGCGATCCTGCCGTGTGGCTGTTCGGCGTGCTCATTGCCGTGCTGATCCTGCTGGTGGCCAATCCCATCCTGCGCCTGGTGTGGGACAGCTTCCATACCGCAGAGGGCGCCTGGTCGCTTCAGAGCTATGCGCAGGCCCTGGGCCGTGGCCGCAACCTGCAGGCACTGCTCAACTCGCTGTACCTGGGTGCGGCGGTCACGGCCATTGCCCTCGCGCTGGGCGTGCCGCTGGCGCTGGCCGTCTCGCGCACCAACATGCCGGGCCGCGGATTCACGCACCTGAGCGTGCTGGCGGCCTTCGTCATGCCCAACTTCCTGGGCGCCATCGCCTGGATCCTGCTCGCCGGGCCGAATGCCGGCTGGCTCAACCGCCTGGTCGTGGAGCTGACCGGGGTGCAGAAGGGGCCGTTCAACATCTTCAGCTTCTGGGGCCTGGCCTTCGTGATCGCGCTGTACACCTACCCGCTGATCTACGTGTTCACCAAGTCGGCGCTCGACCTGGTGTCCACCGAGCTGGAAGACGCCGCCAGCATCCACGGGGCCGGCAAGTTCCAGACCATGGCGCGCGTGACGCTTCCGCTGGTGCTGCCCTCCATCATCGGTGCGGCCATCCTGATCTTTCTGGAGGCGATTGCCCTGTACGGCACGCCGGCGCTGATCGCCATCCCCGCGCGCATCAACCTGGCCACCACGCAGATCGTGTCGTTCTTCCAGTACCCGCTGCAGGTGGAGCAGGCGGCGGCGTTCTCCATGCCCATCCTGCTGCTCACCATCGTCATGCTCATGCTGCAGCGCAAGCTGCTGGCGCGGCGCGGCTATGTGTCGGTGTCGGGCAAGGGCGGGGAGCGGCGGCCTTTCGACATCGGCGCCTGGAAGTGGCTGCTGCTGGCCTACTCGGCGCTGGTGGCCCTGCTCAGCGTGTTGATGCCGCTGGCCATCCTGGTGCTGGCCTCGTTCTCCAAAGCCTGGGGCAAGGGGCTGGCGCTCAGCAACCTCACGCTGGCCAATTTCCACGGCATCTTCTTCGAGCAGCTCACGGTGCGCTCGGCCATCGCCAACACGGTGCTGTATTCGGGCGCCACGGCGCTGGTCTGCGTGGGCATGGGCATCTGCATCGCCTACGCCACGCAGCGGCGCATCACGCCGTTTCCGGTGCTGGTGCAGTTCCTGGCGCTGGCGCCCGTGGCGGTGCCGGGGCTCATCCTGGCCATCGGCCTGTATGCCGCGTACGCCGGGCCACCGTTCTCGCTGTACGGCATGGGTGTGCTGATCGTGATTGCCTTCACCACGCGCTTTTTGCCGATCTCGGTGGCCGCCAGCGCGGCGGGCGTGCGCGCGCTCAACCCCGAGCTGGAGGAGGCCGTGCGCATCCTGGGCGGTGGCCGCATCACGGTGCTCACGCGGGTGGTCGCGCCGCTGCTCAAGAAGACCCTGGTGGGGGCCTTCATCCTGGTGTTCGTGATCTGCACCAAGGAGCTGTCCACCGCGGTGTTCCTCACCGGGCCGGGTTCGCGCGTGGTCTCGGTGCTCACGCTGGACCTGAGCGAGCAGGGCAACTACGAAACGCTGGCCGCCATGGGCGTGGTGCTGGTGGTGATCGTCACCGTGGTCGTGGCCATCGGCATGAAGCTCGCGGGGCGCGACTTCATGCTGCGCCGCGGCTGATGCATTCAGAAAGCAAACAAAACATGTCCAAACTCGAACTCAAAGACCTGCGCAAGAACTACGGCAGCGCGTCCGTGGTGGACGGCGTGTCCCTGCAGCTGCGGCGCGGCGAACTGGTCACCCTGCTGGGCCCCTCGGGCTGCGGCAAGACCACCACCTTGCGCATGATTGCGGGCTTCATCGAACCCAGTGCCGGCGCCATCCTGGTGGACCGGCGCGAGGTTTCCACGCCCACGCGCTCGGTGCCGCCCGAACACCGCGGCATGTCGATGATCTTCCAGAGCTATGCCATCTGGCCCAACATGACCGTGGCCGAGAACGTGGGCTTCGGCCTGCAGGTGCGCAAGACGCCCGCGGCCGAGACCGCGCAGCGCGTCAAGGAGATGCTCGACGTGGTCAAGCTCGGCCCCTACGCGCAGCGCTACCCGGCCGAGCTGTCGGGCGGGCAGCAGCAGCGCGTGGCCCTGGCCCGGGCGATGATCGTGCGGCCCGAGGTGTTGTTGCTCGACGAGCCGCTGTCCAACCTCGACGCCAACCTGCGCGAGGAAATGGCCGCGGAAATCCGCCGCCTGCACGACGAGTTCCGCTTCACCACCGTCTACGTCACGCACGACCAGACCGAGGCGATGGCCATCTCCGACCGCATCGCCGTGCTGCACCAGGGCCGCCTGGAGCAGATCGACACGCCCTGGAACCTCTACAACCGCCCGCAGACGCCCTTCGTCGCGGGCTTCATCGGCAAGACCAACCTGGTGCAGGGGGCGGTGCAGGGCGGGCACATGCGGCTCGACGGCCTGCCCGATGGCATTCCCCTGCAGGCCGGGCTGGATGGCGACCGCGCCAGCCTGCAGGCCTCCATCCGCCCGCAGTCGCTGTACCTGGGCGCCGGGCCCGATGGCGCCGTGCCGCTGGGTGCCGTGTCGGTCGTGGGCCGCACCTACCTGGGCGAGTACTGGCACTACCTGGTGCAGCCCAGCGCGGGCGGCGGCACGCTCAAGGTCCACGCGGTGCCGTCCATGGTGCTCGAGGTGGGGCAGCAATCGGTGATCTACGTCGATCCCGCAGCCGTGGCGGCGGTGCAGTGATGTCCTCCATGAACGAACTCCCCATGCAAGCCCCCCCCACTGCCACCGCTCCCATGCCGCTGGCAGGCTACCGCGTGCTCGACCTGACCATCGCACGTGCCGGCCCGGTGGCCGTGCGCCTGCTGGCCGACTGGGGTGCCGACGTCGTGCGCATCGACCCGCCCGACCGCAAACCCACACTGGGGCCGCGCCGCGGCTCCGACGAGCAGAACCTGCACCGCAACAAGCGCAGCCTGAGCGTCAACCTCAAGACCGCCGAGGGCATGCGCGTGCTGCGCCAGCTGGTCGAGCGCAGCGACGTGGTGGTGGAAAACTTCCGCTCCTCCGTCAAGCAGCGCCTGGGGCTCACCTACGAAGCCCTGAGCGCGGTGAACCCGCGCATCATCCTGGCCAGCATCTCGGGCTTTGGGCAGACCGGCCCGTATGCCGAGCGCCCGGGTCTGGACCAGATCGTGCAGGGCATGAGCGGGCTCAGCTCCGTCACCGGCGAGCCGGGGCGTGGACCCTACCGCACCGGCATCGCCATTTCTGACACCACGGCCGGCATGTTCCTCGGCCAGGGCATCCTGCTGGCGCTGCTGCACCGCGAGCGCACGGGTGAGGGCCAGTGGGTGCACACCTCGCTGCTCGAGGCCATGCTCAACAAGCTCGACTTCCAGGGCGCGCGCTACACCGTGGATGGCAAGGTGCCGGGCCAGGAGGGCAATTCGCACCCCACGCTGGTGCCCATGGGTACCTTCGAGGCGCGCGATGGCCAGGTCAACATCTGCGGGCCCGGCGCTGCCATGTGGGCCAAGCTCTGCGACTTTCTGCAGGCGCCGCACCTGGCCCAGGACGAACGCTACAAGGACCAGCCTTCTCGCCTGGCCCACCGGCGCGAGCTGGAGGAGGCCATCAGTGCGATCACGCGCCAGTTCGGCGTGGCCGAACTCGTGGAACGCCTGAACCAGGCCGGCGTGCCCTGTGGGCCGGTGTATGACATCGGCCAGGCCTTCGAGGATGCGCAGGCCCGGCACCTGCGCATGACGCGCCCGGCGCTCCATGCCGAGCTGGGTGCGTTGCAGCTGCTGCGCTCGCCCATCAACCTGTCGGCCTGCGCGCATGCCGAGGCCTTCCACCGTGCCGCGCCCGATGCCGGTGAACACACCGACGACGTGCTGCGCGAGCTGGGCTATGGCGCCGAAGCGATCACTGCCCTGCGCAGCGAAGGAGCCGTGGCATGAGCGCGCTGGACCTGGGAACGCCACGCATCCTGGCCGAGGTGCAGGGCGGCGTGGGCTGGATCACCTTCAACCACCCCGAGCGGCGCAACGCCATGTCGCTGGACATGTGGCAGGGCCTGGGCATCGCGGCCGAGGCCTTCGAGCGCGACCCGGCCGTGCGTGCCGTGGTCATGAAAGGGGCGGGCGGCAAGGCCTTCGTTTCGGGGGCCGACATTTCGGAATTTGAGCAGCACCGCGCGGACGCGGCGCAGAAGCAGACCTACGACGGGATCGCCGCGCGTGGCCACGCCGGCCTGGCCTCGCTGACCAAGCCGCTGATCGCCATGATCGAAGGCTATTGCGTAGGCGGCGGCCTGGCGATCGCGCTGGCGGCCGACGTGCGCTTCGCGGCGGCATCCTCGCGCTTTGCCATCCCCGCAGCCCGGCTGGGCCTGGGTTACGACTACCGGGGCGTGGCGGCGCTGGCGCGCCTGGTCGGGCCGTCGACCGCCAAGGACATCCTGTTCAGCGCGCGCTTCCTGGAGGCCGACGAGGCGCTGCGCGTGGGCCTGGTCAATTGCGTGGTCGACGATGGCGCACCGCTCGGGGAGCGCGTGGCCGCCTATGCCGCGCAGATCGCCGCCAATGCCCCGCTGACCGTGCATGCCGCCAAGCAGGCGCTGCAGGCATTCGAGCACTATTCCGATGCGGCCGAAGGCGCCGACGCGGTGGCAGCCCTGGTGCTGCGCTGCTTCGACAGCGAGGACTACCGCGAGGGCCGCCGCGCCTTCCTGGCCAAGCGCCAACCCCAATTCCAAGGCCGATGAGATCCCCGATGAACGCACTTCCCGAACTCACCACCGATGGCGCCGTGGCCACCATCACCCTGCGTCGGCCTGACCAGGCCAACCGCCTCACGGCCGATGACCTGGAGCACCTGGCCGGGCTGATCGAGCAGGTCAATGCGCGCCCTGAACTGCTGGTGCTGCAACTGCGCAGCACCGGCAAATACTTCTGCAGCGGCTACGACATCGGCAGCATCGGCGCCCCGCGCAAGATCGACTTTGCCGGCATGGTCGATGCACTGGAGATGGCCCGGCCCGTGACCATCGCCGTGCTGCACGGCGGCGTCTATGGCGGCGCCACCGACTTGGCGCTGGCCTGCGATTTCCGCGTGGGGGCCGAGGGCATCGACATGTTCATGCCGGCCGCGCGCCTGGGCCTGCACTACTACCGTTCGGGCATGGAGCGCTATGTGAGCCGGCTGGGGCTGGACAATGCCAAGCTGCTATTCCTCACCGCGCGCAAGATCGGAGCAGCGCAGATGCTGCGCATCGGCTACCTCACGCAGCTGGTGGAGGCGGCGCAACTGGAGCAGGAGGTGGCCGACCTGGCGCGCGACTGCGCCAGCATGGCGCCGCTGGCCCTGGTGGGCATGAAGCGCCACCTCAACCGCATGGCCCGGGGCACGCTGGACGTGGAGGCCTTCAACGCCGATGCCTTGCGCGCCTACCAGTCGGCCGACCTGCGCGAGGGCCAGGCGGCCTGGGCGCAAAAGCGCACGCCCCAATTCACGGGTCGGTGATGAACGGCCTGCAACGGAGACCTCCGCCATGAAACTGCACTGCATTGCCTGGGCCCTGCTGCTGGGCCTGGCAGCCTCGGCCCAGGCCAGTGACTACCCCGCCAAACCCATCCGCCTCATCGTGGGCTATTCGCCCTCGGGTGCGGGCGATGGCATCGCGCGCATCGTGGCCGAGGCCATGGGCAGGGAGCTGGGGCGGGGCATCGCCGTCGACAACAAGCCCGGCGCCGGCAGCACACTGGCTTCCACCCTGCTGTCGCGTGCACCGGCCGACGGCTACACCATCGGCCTGGCCACGGGCACGCTCTACGGCATCGACCAGCACCTGTACGGCGTGCGCTACACGCCGGCGGACTTCACGCCCATCAACCGCCTGACCGTCTCGCCGCTGGTGCTGGCGGTGAGCCCCAAGAGCGGCATCACGCAGCTCAAGGACCTGGTGGCCACGGCCAGGGCGCGGCCGGGCCAGCTCAACTACGCCTCGTCGGGCATCGGCGGCTCACCGCACCTGGCGGCGCTGACCTTCGAGAAGGCCATCGACGCGGCCATGGTGCACATCCCCTTCAAGGGCGGCGCACCGGCGCTGCAGGCCGTGGCCACCGGCGAGGTGGACCTGTCGTTCGGTACCGCGGCCTCGGTGCTGCCCCTGGGCCGCCAGGGCGTGGTGAAAATGCTGGGCGTGACCACGCAGCAGCCCTCGGCCGTGGCGCCCGGCGTGCCCACGCTCGACTCGCAGGGGCTGCCGGGTTTCGAGTTCTCGTTCTGGTTCGGGCTGTTCGGCCCGGCCAGGCTGCCGCCCGAGGTGCATGCGCGCCTGGTTGCTGCGTCCAACAAGGTGCTGGCCGACCCGCAGGTGCAGGAGAAGCTGCTGTCCACCGGCAACGAGGCAGCACCCTTCAAGTCGGTGGCGGAGTTCGGTGCCTGGGCCGCCGGGGCCGGCAAGGCCCAGCTCGAACGCGTGAAGAACGCCAACGTGAAGGTGGAGTGACCGATGATCGACGTCTATTCCTGGGCCACGCCCAATGGCCACAAGGTCCACATCCTGCTGGAGGAGTGCGGCCTGCCCTACCGGGCACACCCCGTGAATATCGGCGCGGGCGAGCAGTTCCGGCCCCAGTTCCTGGCCATCAGCCCGAACAACAAGATCCCGGCGATCCGGGACCCTGAAGGCCCGGGCGGTGAACCCATCACCCTGTTCGAGTCGGGCGCCATCCTGCTGTACCTGGCGGGCAAGACCGGGCGTTTTCTGCCGCCGGGTGATCGGGGGCGCTACGAGGTGCTGCAGTGGCTCATGTTCCAGATGGGCGGCGTGGGGCCCATGCTGGGGCAGAACCACCATTTCAGGCTGTATGCGCCCGAGAAGATTCCCTACGCCATCGACCGCTACACCAACGAGGCGAAGCGACTTTATGGCGTGATCGAGCGGCGGTTGGCGGCCAGCCCTTGGCTGGGCGGCGAGCAATACTCGATTGCCGACATGGCCGTATGGCCCTGGCTGCGCAACTGGGAAAAGCAGGGCATCACCCTGTCGGACCACCCGCACCTCGAACGCTGGTTTGCCACCGTGGGCAGCCGCCCCGCCGTGCAGCGCGGCATCGCCGTGCTGGCCGACCTGCGCAAGCCCGCTCACGATGAACGGGCGCGCGAGGTGCTGTTCGGAGCGCAGCAGTACGCGAAGCGTTAACCCCGGAATGTGACCGACAGCCGCGACAGCGGCGCGTCGAAATCCGCGCTCCAGCGCTGGCCGGGCTGCACGGGCCAGGCATCGGTCCAGGTGCCGGTGGTCACCACGTCGCCGGGCTGCAGGTCCGGCGCACCGGGGCAGGCGCGCAATTCTTTCAGGAAATGGTGCAGGGCGTTCAAGGGGCCGCCCAGGACGTTGGCGCCCTGGCCCTGTTCCACCGCTTCGCCATCGCGCAGCAGCGATACGCGCGCGGCCGCCAGCTGCTGGTCGAGCCCGGCCGCCGAGCGGGCGAATTCGCGCACCGGGCGTTGCGGGCCCACCAGCAGCCGCGCATGCAGCGCGCTGTCGGCCACGGTCTGGGCGGCGGTGAACTTCCAGCCCGGCTGGTGCGACTGCACGATCTCGAAACCCGGCGCCACCCAGTCGATGGCATCGAACAGATCGTCCAGCGACGCATCAGGCGCCGGCGTGGCCTTCAGGCCGAAGACCGCCTCGGGCTCCAGGCGTGGCTGGGCGCAGTGGTCCAGCGACACGCTGCCGTCACCCGCGCAGAAACCCAGCGTGGTCGACCATACCGTGCCCCAGATCGGCCCGAACACGTTGTAGTGCGCCCAGATATTGCGGTTGGTGAAGCCGATCTTGTAGCCGCGGGGCACCTCGCCGCGGGCAGTGCGCAACGCGCGCACGGCCAGGGCCTGCTGGTAGGCGGTGGGCACATCGCCCTCGATGCCGGCGGCTGCCTGGGCAGGCCACAGCAGGCCGCTGTCGTAGTGCGCGAGGAGTGTGTCGGGGGTCATGTTCAGCGGGCTCCTGGGTGGATGCGACCAGCCTCCCATGCAAGCCCGGATACAGGGCTGCCGGGGGCGTGCTGCAGTGTATCCATGCAGGGTCTCGGGGCTGCGCATTGCTGTTTGCACGCTTGCGGGGCTGGCCTTTATGCGTCACAAAGACGCAAGATGGAGACAGATGGCCCCAGGCGATGCCGGGCCAATGCCGGAGGGCTGACGGCGGCGTTTACATTTGGACTGATTGAAAACACCTATTGACATTTGAATATTTTTATTCGAAAGGTCCATGCCATGAGAAATTTTGCCTCCCGATCCATTGCCTTCAAGCTGTCCTTCGTGGCCCTGGCCAGCCTGTTGGTGGTGCTGCTGTCCACCATGGCCCTGGTCAGCAGCATGGTGTGGAAGAGCTTTGGTGCAGCGTCCCGTGGCGAGGTGCGGCAATACGCATCGCAGGTCGCCACCCTGGTCAAGACCATGGACGAATCGGCCCAGCAACTGGCACGGCGTGATTTCGGCCTGTTGAAATCCCGCTTTGCGGGGGCTTTCAGCCTGGCCGAGCAGCCTGGTGCCGATGGCAAGCCCGAGGCGGTATTGAGCTTTCAGGGCAACCCGCTCAATGGCAATTTCGAACTGGTGGACCGCTTTTCCAGCGACGCCCAGGGTGCGGTGGCGACGATCTTCGCGCGCACGGGCGATGACTTCATCCGCGTGACCACCTCGCTCAAGAAGCAGGACGGCGAGCGTGCCTTCAAGACCCTGCTGGACCGCAAGCACCCGGCCTATGCGCTCATGGCCGAGGGCAAGCCCTACATCGGTCGCGCCAACCTGTTCGGCCGGGACTACATGACCGTGTACGAACCCATCCGCGAGGGCAACCGCACCATTGGCATCCTGTTCATCGGCTCCGACATCGCGCCCATCCTGGGCAGCCTGGGCGAACTGATGGCCAGCCGCAAGCTGTTCGACACAGGGGCCGTCTACGCGGTCGACGTCTCGTCGGGGCCGGCGCGCGGCCGCATCACAGGCCTGGGCGGCTCGGGCACGCCGCCGGTCGTGGACGAGAAGGGGGAGGAGGGCAAGGCCTGGCTCGCATCCCTCACGGCGGCGGAGCAGTCCGGCGACTTCGAGGCGTCCTGGTCCCCGCGCCCATCCGGCAATGCCAGCGCGCGCCGCTATGTTGCGGTGGAGCGCTACAAGCCCTGGAACTGGGCCGTCGTGGCCGAGGCGCCCGTGGCCGAGCTCACGGGAGAGGCGCGCAGCGCATTGACCTGGCTGTGGCTGGGGGTGCTGGTGGCGCTGGTGCTGCTGGCCATGGTGCTGGTGCAGGCCACCCGGCGCCTGGTGGGCGCACCGGTGCAGCAGTTGAGCACGGCCCTGGGCTACCTCGCGCAGGGTGACCTGACGCACGGCGTCAGCATAAAGTCCCGCGACGAGATCGGCACGCTGGCGCAGGCCATGGAAGGCTTTCGCCTGCGCCTGCTGGAGAGCCTGGGCACGGTGCGCGCCAGTGCCGAAAGCGTGTCGGCCGCCAGCTCCCAGATCGCCCAGGGCAACCAGGACCTGTCGGCCCGCACCGAAAGCCAGGCCAGTTCGCTGGAGCAGACCTCGGCCAGCATGGAAGAGCTGGGCGCGACCATCCGCCACAACGCGGACGGTGCCGCCCAGGCCAACCAGCTGGCCGTGCGCGCCAGCCAGGTGGCGACCGATGGCGGCAAGGTCGTGTCCCAGGTGGTCAGCACCATGCATGGCATCAACACCAGCAGCCAGAAGATTGCCGACATCATCGGCGTGATCGACGGCATCGCCTTCCAGACCAACATCCTGGCGCTCAACGCCGCCGTGGAAGCCGCGCGCGCGGGCGAGCAGGGCCGCGGCTTTGCCGTGGTGGCTGCCGAGGTGCGCAACCTGGCGCAGCGCACGGCGGCCGAGGCCAAGGCCATCAAGGAATTGATCGGGGCCAGCAGCGCCATGGTGCAGCAGGGCTCGGTGCTGGCCGACCAGGCCGGAGCCACCATGCAGGAGGTCGTGCAGTCCATCGGGCGCGTGGCCAGCATGGTCGCCGAGATCAGCGCTGCCAGCAGCGAGCAGACCGCCGGCGTCGGCCAGGTGGGCGAAGCCGTCACCCAGCTCGACCAGGCCACGCAGCAGAATGCCGCCCTGGTGGAGGAGATGGCGGCCGCTGCCAGCAGCCTGCGCACCCAGGCCGAGCAGATGGTCGGGGCCGTTGCGCAGTTTGAGCTGGGCAGCGGCGGCGCGCACAAGAGACTGGTCCGCTGAGAGGCGCCAGCCTCTACGCGTGCACTAGCGCCATGCCGTGGCCCAGGCGTCAGCCATGGCCGGCGTGTGGTAGCAGGCGGCCTCGAAGCTCTTGGTGCAGACGGCGCGCTCCAGTAGCTGGATGTCGGCCTCGTGCTGGCGCGCGACGTGCACGTCTTCAAAGAAGAGGACTTTGTCGCAGCGCTTGTCGAGCACCAGCTCGGCGATCTGCGCGTCGCCACCCAGCGGGC
The DNA here is from genome assembly GCF_059418305.1 of Acidovorax sp. GW821-FHT09B03. Classification (NCBI taxonomy): domain Bacteria; kingdom Pseudomonadati; phylum Pseudomonadota; class Betaproteobacteria; order Burkholderiales; family Comamonadaceae; genus Acidovorax; species Acidovorax sp. GW821-FHT09B03. The sequence goes on along the minus strand of NZ_JBWKPP010000007.1, from coordinate 152,854 downwards.
CGCTGCGCAAGGGCTGCACCCAGGGCAGGTCGCGCGGCCAGCCGCGGGACCAGGCCATCTCGTTGAGCCGCCCGCCCGTGGTGCCAGTGGCAAAGCGCTCCTTCGTCTGCGAGAGCAGGTCGAAATGGCGGTGCGCAAAGTCCACCATGGCGGATTTCAATGCATCGTGTGCGATGAGGGCGACGGACTGCTGGTTGATGGCAGGCACCATGGCCGGCGGGCGCTGGCGCAGCGACACGCCGGCCTGCAGCGCGGCCTCCACGGCCACCCATTCGACGGCGGCGGCCACGGTGAGCAGCAAGGGCTTGCCGTGCGAGATGCACTGGCGCTTGAGCGCCTGGGCCTCGGGGTACAGCGATGAAGGGTCGAGCGGGTCCAGCAGGTAGATCGCGCCAGCCAGTTCCTGCTCGGCATGCACGCCGCCGGCGATGCGCGAGACCATGCGCATCACCCCGCCCTCGCGCCCGTACGGTAGGCGCGTGATGTGCGGGAAATGGCCAGCCAGGGCATGGTTCTCGATGGCGTCAGCGCAGCCGCCAACCGCGGCAATACCCAGCTGCAACTCGGATAGCCCGCTTTGCGAGGCGGCAGCCCATAGGGCCAATCCACCGTCCGCTTCCGAGCGGTGCAGCCGGTGTGCTGCCAAGCCGAATGATTTTCGAGGATGGCGGTCTACCACGATGCAGCGAATGTTTCGCGCAACTCCGCCAGATCTGAGTCGCCCAGGCTGGAACAACTGAAATCCGAGAGCAGCCAAAGTTTGGCGGTCTCTTCCAGTTCTTCCAGCGTGGCCATGGCCTCGGAAGGCGTGCGGTGCCACACATTGGGACCTAGCCGGTCGAGCATCACCGCGCGGAGCTGGCGGCCTTTGGAGGCATATTCGGAAATGAGTTGCGCGACCTCCTGCGCCACGGCGGGCGCACCAGGCCGCTGGTAGGGCACCAGGGGCACTCGGCCCACCTTCATCACGAAATACGGTGTGATGGGCGGTATCAATTCACCATGCTGCTCCAGATAGCCGCTGCGCCGCAGCGTGAGCGCGACCAGGTGCGTGCTATGGGTGTGCATCACGCAGGTAGCGGATTGCCCCGCAGCCTCGGTTGCACGGTAGATGGCGCGGTGCAGTGTGATGGTCTTGCTGGCGCGGGCGCCGCTGAGCTGAGCGCCATCGTCTCCTATGCGCGCCAGTTGCGCCGGGTCCAGAAAGCCCAGGCAGGCATCGGTAGGCGTGATGAGAAAACCGCCGCCGTGCTCCGGTGCGAGGCGAGTACTGATGTTGCCGGCCGTGGCGTGCACATAGCCACGTGCGAACAGGCTGGCACCCACACGGCAAATTTCTTCTCGGGCCTGGGATTCGGTCACTCCTCGCTCCCCAACTTCGTGATGCGCGCGGTGTTCAGGTGCTGACGCAAGAAAAGCGACGCTTCCATGCGTTCGCCGCGCACCAGCAGCTCGATCAACTGCAGGTGCTCTTCGCACTGGCGGTGGAGGCGGCTGCGGTCCAGCAGCGTGCCGTATTCGACGATGCGGCGCATCTGGTTGACGTTGCGCAGCGCATCGACCACAAAGCGGTTGCCGCTGCCGGCCGCCACGGTTTCATGGAAGTGGCTGCCCGCCTGGAACAGCTGCGCTGGTGTGCACTGCTCGATGCCGCCATCGAGCAGTTCCTGCTGCTCCCGGCGGCAGCGCTCCAACTCGGCCAGGTCCACGGTGTAGCCAGGTTCGAGAATGGCAGCGGGCTCCAGCATCATGCGAAAACGATAGCTCTCGCGGTGCGATTCGAGGCTTGTGAGCATGCGACGAAAGACCCAGCCGCGCCCGGGCTTGCGGTCCACCAGGCCGTCCTTGGCCATGGTGTTGAGAAGTCGCTGCATCTGAGGCCTGGCCAAGCCGTACCGGCTCATCAGCTCTGCCTCGGTCACCTCCTGATCGATGTAGCCCTTAATGCGATCGCTGGCGATTCGCATGTACGTGTCCTCGCTGGAAACGCCGGCCTCAGAGAGATCAAGGCCTTTGATCTCATGCGACTCTTTGGCGAGCTGGAATCCCCGGTTCGGATTGGAAGTCACGACCCCGGTGGATTCCAGGAACTGCAGGGCCTTTCTCACTGGCGAGCGAGACACGTCCAATGCGTCGCACAACGCTTGCTCCGTGAGACGGTAGCCCTTGGGCAGGCCCTCGCGCTGAACCATCTCCAGAATCTGGGCAGCCAGTTTGGGGATGAGAGGGCTTACATTCCCACTCGGCGCGATTTCAAGTGCAGCATTGGATTTCATCGTGAACTCGTCAGGTCAGCTGTTCAAAGGCCTTGGTAAAGAAATCAGTCGTGCCGAAGTTGCCGGACTTCAATGTCACGTGGATTCCCTCGGTCAAAGCATAGCGTGATTGTGCGTGGCACCAGGGGACGCCGGGTGCGATGGCGGGACCGATGCGCATGCGGTCAATGCCAAGCGCCTGCACGCAAGCACCCGAGGTTTCGCCTCCAGCGACCACCAGTTGTCCCACGCCTTTGGCTACCAACCCGCGGGCAATCTGGGACAGTGCATGCTCAACCATCTGCCCGGCTTCCTCCACACCGAGCTTTGCCTGGGTGGTTTTCACCGCCTCAGGCTCCGCGGTGGCATACACCAGCACAGGCCCGACATCGAGCAGCTTGTCTGCCCAAGCCAACGCTTCGGAGACCACGTCCACACCGGCCACGATCTGCATCGGATCAATGGAGAACGCGGCCCCACCACGCTGCCGGAAGTCTGCAACCTGTGCATTGGTGGCCACCGAGCAGCTACCGGACACGATTGCACGGCGGCCGCGAGCCGCTGGCAGTCGTGCGGCCAGGTCGCTGGCAGTCACCCCGAAGTTGGCTGGCAGGCCGATGGCGACGCCCGACCCTGCAGTGACCAGGGGCAGCCCGGCCAAGGCGGGACCCATGGCCAGCAGATCGTCGTTGTCGATGGCATCGACGATGGCGATTTCAACGCCTTCGCTGCGCAACTCGGCAATGCGACTGCTGACGGCGTCACTGCCCCGCCGGACGTAGCTGTGATCCACCAGACCCACGCGCCGCTTGGTCTGCGCCTGCAGCACGCGCACGAGGTTGGAATCGGTCATGGGCGTCAGGGGATGGTTCCTCATGCCCGACTCCTGCAGCAACACGTCGCCCGCGAACAGATAGCCCTTGTAGACGGAGCGACCGTTCTCGGGGAACGCGGGGCACGCAATCGTGAACTCCGTGCCGAGTGCGTCCATGAGCGCATCGGTTACCGGGCCGATGTTGCCTTCTGGCGTGGAGTCGAACGTGGAGCAGTACTTGAAATAGACCTGCTGCACTTGCTGCGTCCGCAACCATTGGAGCGCAGCGAGCGACTGCTCCACGGCCTGGGTGGCCTGGATCGTGCGTGATTTCAACGCGATCACGATCGCATCGATCTCTTCGCTGGGAGGCTCAGACGGAATGCCGATGGTTTGCACCACCCGCATGCCGCTGCGCACCAGGTTGCTGGCCAGGTCGGTCGCGCCGGTGAAGTCATCGGCGATGCAACCCAGATAGGGTGGTTTCATGGGCACCGTCCAGACTCAGGCGGCTGCCACGGCATCCGCCACGGCCGTGGCGAAGGCCTTGCAGCCGATGCTTCCGCCGATGTCAGCAGTGCGGGTCGCGGGGTTCTCCAGCACCTTGTCTACTGCGGTCTCGATGGCCTTGGCAGCCTGCTTGAGCTTGGCGTCGCCGCGCTTGTCGCCGAGCCAGGCCACCATCATCGCGACGGACAGGATCATGGAGGTGGGGTTGGCCTTGTCCTGGCCCGCAATGGTAGGGGCCGAGCCGTGCTGCGCCTGGGCGCAGCAGTTCGTGTCGCTGGCCATGATGGAACCTGCCAGACCCAGGCTGCCCGAGAGTTCGCTGCACAGGTCCGAGAGGATGTCGCCGTAGAAGTTGGTGGCCACCAGCACGTCGAAGCGCTCCGGCTCCTTGACCAAATGGGCAGTGGAGGCATCGACCAGCAGATCGTCCAGCACCACCTCCGGGAAATCCTTGGCGACATGGCGCACGGCTTCGAGGAACAGGCCGTCGGTCATGTGGAAGCTGTTGGCCTTGTGGATGGCGGTGACGCGCTTCTTGCGGGTCATGGCCAGCTCGAAGGCGCGGCGCGCGATGCGCTCGCTGCAGTGGCGGGTGATCTTGCGCGTGGACAGCGCCATATCGGGACTGGGCATGACCTCACCCCAGCCGCGCGACATGTTGCGGTCTGGGTAGAAGCCCTCGGTGGCTTCGCGCATGATGACCAGGTCCATGGTCTTGCCTTCGCGCATGTTGGACTGCAGGAAAGGCCGAGTGCGTGCGGGGCGCACGTTGGCGTACAGGTCCAGACCGATGCGGTAGGCAGCGGACACGTTGCGACCGCCCTTCTCAGGCGGGGGGTAGTCGGCATGCGACTGCGTGCCCAGGATGATGCCGTCGTAGGTCTTCGAGCGTTCCAGCAGCTCGTCGCGGATGGTGACCCCGTACTTTTCCAGACTCGCGAAGCCCAGGTCTTCATAGTCGAATTGGAAGTCCAGGCCGAAGCGAGTGCCGGCTGCTTTCAGCACGCGCACGGATGCGTCAACGATTTCGGGGCCGATGCCGTCGCAGGGCAGAACGATGAATTTCATGTGAGTCTCCAGTCAGTTGCGGGGGTTAAAACTAGGGGGTGGTGGCGGAATGTTCAACGGAACGCCTGAGCAGCTTTACCGCGCTGTCAGGGCTTGAAAGGACTGGCCGACGCGTCTCCGCTTCGACACGGCTCCTCATGTGCGAGGTAGAGAACTGGCCCAGCATGATCACGTCACAGTCGATGAGTTCCTGTGCGGCCTTGCTGACCAGGGTGTCATGGATCTCGACGTTGCCTTCGCTCAGCGCCTCCAGCGCGCCGTCTGGGCACTCGACTTTCAGCACGTAGTCCAAATTCAACTTGGCTGCGAGTTCGCGAAGCTCTTGCTTCATGCTCGACACAGAGGGCGCGAACGTCGAAACCATTCCTATCTTTCCTGTGCGCCCAAGCTTTGCGCACACGCCCAGCGCTTCGCCAAACATCGCTTCGTTGGGTTTGAACGTGGGCAGGTCAACACCTTCTGCGGCCGAGTCAATGGCCGGGCCGAACGCTGAGCATGTGAAGAGGACGCCTTTCACTCCAGCACTTTCCGCGTAGCGCGTCAGGGAATGGAACCGGTCCGTGAGGCCTCCGGTGATTTCGCCTGCCTCTGCAAGGTCACCAGACAGGCTGTCGTCAAGCAGGTTCATGCAGTAGGCCTCAGGCCAAAGACGCGCAAAGGCGTCCTCGATTGGACGGATCGCCAAGGGAGTGGCATGTATCAAAGCAATTTTTGGTGCATTCATTGGCTTGATATTCGATGTAGGGTTGACACTGATTGTACCAATATCGAAGTCGATACAATATCGGGTATCTACTGACCGCCAACCAAAAGGAGACAAACGTGCATCTGACCAACGATCAACGCCTTCGCCGACTCGGCCTGCTGGCCATAGGAGGCCTGCTTGCGCTTCCTTCGTACGCGAACACAGACGTCGGGGGCTATCCCAACAAAAACATCACGTTCGTGGTGCCCTACGCTGCGGGCGGCAGCTCGGATACACGGTCGCGCCAGATTGCGACGAAGCTGTCAGCGGCATACGGTGTTCCGGTGATCGTCGAAAACAGGCCAGGTGCTGGCGGGAATATTGGTACGGAGTACATCGCCAAAGCCAAGGGCGATGGCTATGTCATCGGGCTGGGCAACTTTGCGCCACTGGCCGTCAACAAGGCCCTGTTCCGCAAGCTCAATTACGATCCAGCGACCGATCTGGTGCCTATCGTGATGATTGAGAAGGGACCGCTGATCATGTCGGTCGCACAAGCGTCCCCCTTCAAGTCTGCGAAGGATGTGATCGCGGCGGCGAAGGCCAAACCAAATTCGCTGAGCTTCGCTTCCGGCGGTATCGGTGGATCTCACCACCTTGCTGGCGAGTTGCTCCAAGATGCTGCGGGCATCGAGATGACGCACATTGCCTACAAAGGCGGTGCCCCAGCGACCAATGACCTGATCGCCGGCACCGTGAACATCATGTTCGAGTGGATCTTCGCGGTGATGCCCTATGTGTCGGGCAACGAGCCACGGCTGCGCCCGCTGGCCATCACCAGCACCCAGCGCTCTCCGCTGCTCAAAGACGTGCCGACCTTTGAGGAACTGGGCATCAAGGGTATGGAGATTTCCAACTGGTTCGGTGTCGTCGCGCCCAAGGGCACGCCCGCGCCCATCATCGCGAAGCTGAACGCCTCGATCAACGAGATCCTCAAGCAGCCTGAAATGGTGAAAGCCATCACCAGCCTGGGCGATGAGCCGGTAGGCGGCACCCCTGAACAGTTTGGCAGCTTCATCAAGGCTGAGACGGCGCGCTGGTCGAAGTTGGTCAAGAGCCACGACATCAAGCCCGAGTAGTCCCTTCCATCAATGCAGCGGCCCAGCCGCTGGAGATTCCATGCAACACTTCAAGAACGCCGCCATGCGCAGCATGGCCGGCTTGGCGCTCGTCGCGCCAGCATTCACCTTCGCCCAGACATCCAGCCAAACTCTGTACGGCATCATGGATGTCACCGTCCGCCACGCCAGTAATGCAGGTGCCAACCGGGGCGGGCTCACCAACGTCGGCGACGGCCTGTTCGGTGGCTCGCGCCTGGGCTTCAAGGGGACTGAGGACCTCGGCGGCGGAACCCGGGCCTTCTATGTGCTGGAGATGGGGATCGATCCATCCACCGGCCTGGCCCAGCAGTCCACAGCCACGGCCAACTACGGCCAGGTGGCATCCGCAGCGGGACGCGCCTTCGGCCGTGAATCGTTGGTAGGCGTGTCCTCGGACGCATTGGGAGTGCTCACGCTGGGCCGCCAGTACACACTGGCGCACCAGGCTGCTGCGCGCATCCAGCCCATGGGCAACCCCAATATTGATGCGATCACGGTGCTTAGCAACCACCACATGGCGCGCCAAGACAACATGATCAAGTACGCAAAGGACCTTGGTCCCGTCACGCTGGCTGGCAGCGTGACGCTGTCCGAAGGAAATGGCCGCGGCAGCGGACTTTCGGCGACATACGCCAGCGGGCCATTCGAGGCCGTGGCGTATGGTCAGAACCTGTCGGCAGCCACTGGCGGCGAGACGCGCAAGATCCGTGGTGCTGGGGTGGCATACCGCATCAGCACGGATTGGAAGGCGTTCATTGCCTACATGGAGCGCAGCCATGAGATCAGCCTGCAACGCAACAAGGTCGCTTCTATCGGCGTCAACTACAGTGTCACTCCACTGCTCATGCTGACGGCGAGCTACACGCAAGACCGCCAAAACGCGTTCGCCGCCAATGGCTCGGGGAATAGAAAGGTCGCGTGGGTCTCCGCTGACTACTACCTGTCCAAACGGACGGATGTGTACGCAGAGGTGGACCGCAACCGGATTGATGGCGGCTACGTGCTGCCCGCGTTCATGGGCACGCGCGGCTCGCAGACGGGTGTGACTGTCGGTCTGCGTCATCGGTTCTGAGAGGAGCACGGAACATGTCTCACTTCCTGATCGCACGCCGCGCCCTGCTGTTGGCTGGCCTCGCAGCCTCATCGCTTGCCATCGCTCAGTCTTATCCCACCAAGCCTGTTCGGCTGATCGTGCCCTTCGCCGCCGGTGGGCCCAACGACGTGATGGCCCGCGTGCTCGCGAAGCGCCTGACGGGCGACACGGGTCAGCCCTTTGTGGTGGACAACAAGCCGGGGGCCGGCGGCATCATCGGCACGGATGCTGTCGCCAAGGCCATGGCCGACGGCTACACGCTGGGCTTCATCAGCGGACCTGTGACCATGGCCCCGGCCTTGCAGGCGAAGATGCCGTACGACACCATGCGCGACTTGGTGCCGGTGGCACGCGTGGCTGAGTCGCCGATGGTGATGATGGTGCCGGCAACGTCGAACTTCAAGACTGCGGGCGAACTCATCGAGTACGCAAAGAAGAATCCGGAAAAGCTGACCTATGGGACTGGAGGCGTGGGCAGTACGCCGCACCTCACGACCGAACTGCTCTCCAGCATCACGGGTGCGAAGTTCTTGCATGTGCCGTACAAGGGCGGCGGCGAGTCGATCAAAGCGGTGATGGGCGGTGAGGTCGATCTGTTGATCGACAGCGTGACGAGCACGGGTTCGGCCTTCGCATCGGGCCGCATCAAAGGCCTGGGCATCGGTTCCGCCAAGCGCCTGCCAAACTTGGCCAATGTCCCTACCTTCGAGGAAGCGGGACTGAAGGGCTTCAAGGTAGAGCACTGGGTAGGCATCGTTGCTACGGGCAAGACGCCCCAGCCGGTGCTGGATGCCTTGCAGGCACAGATCGCCAAGGCGCTGCAAAGCCCTGAGGTCGCCAAGAAGTTCGAAGAACTGGGCGCTCGCACTGTCTCGGACACACCCGCAGAGTTCGACAAGTTCATGCGTGATGAATTGGCCAAGTGGCAGCAGCTGGTCAAGACAGCCAAGATCCAAACGCAGTGAGCGAGCCATCCTTACAACTACCGCAGAGCGTGGTCTGTGATACCCACGTCCATGTGTTCGACGCGGCGCGGTTCCCTTTCGCGGAGCGCCGACGCTTTACGCCGGGCTATGCGGGCGTGGATCGGCTGGTCGAGCACCTGCAACACATCGGCGCGGGCCGCGTGGTGCTGGTGCAGCCCAGCGTCTACGGTAGCGACCATGGGTGCCTGGCATACGCGCTGCAGCGGTTGAAAGGCCGCGGACGTGGTGTGGCCGTGCTGGCACCTACCAGTACGGCCCACGAGGTCGCAGGACTGGACGCCCTTGGGGTACGCGCCACCCGTATCAACTTCGTTGTGGATGGCAATGCCGACGCATCCGCTGCGCGCGATGCGGTCTCGCAAGCGATCCGGCAGGTGCCTGTGCACTGGCATGTGCAGCTGCACGTCACCCTGGGCGTGTTGCGCGAACTCGGCGACCTCATCCGGAGTAGCTCCTGCCATTTCGTGCTCGATCACATCGGGCTGCCCCCCATCACGCCCGGTGCTGCAGAGGCGGAGCACTGGCGGGAAGTGTGCGAATTGGCTGCAGCGGGCAAGCTATCTGTGAAGCTGTCCGCGCCCTACCTTTCCGTTGCAGATGCAGCAATGCTTGCGCCGCTGGCCCACAGCCTCCTGCAGGCCGCTCCCCGTTCAGTGCTGTGGGGGACAAACTGGCCGCACACGCAGGGCACGGCACGCTCAGCTCCGGCAACACCCGACGCAATCGAGCCTTTCCGAGAGGTAGATGACCTTGTCTGGCTGGCCCTGTGCCAAGGGTGGCTGGCGACAGCCGACCTGGCGGCCGACACCCTGGATGCCAACGCACAACGGCTCTATGAATTCTGACCCATTGAAGACCTTCTGATGACATCGAGGAACGAACCCAACTCACCTCCGCGCTATGCCTATGTTGGATCGCGCACCACGCGCGAAAGAAATGCCCGGGGTGAAGGTATCAGCGTCTATGCCATCGAAGCCGATGGACAACTGCGCCTGATGCAGGTTTATGGCGGGCTCGTGAATCCATCGTTCCTGGCGTTGAACCGCGAACGTAGCCGCCTGTACACGGTACATGGCGACGGCCACGAGGTCAGCGTGCTGGCCATTGACCCGGAACACGGCACGATCTCGCTGCTGCAGACACAAGAGTGCGGTGGCCTCAACCCGGTGCATCTTGCGCTGAATCCAACTGAACAGTGGCTACTCGTTTCCGATCACCTCGGCGTCGGCCGCCAGGGCGGCGCTTTGCTGGTGATGCCGGTGCGCCCCGATGGAACCTTGGATCCGGTAATCCAACGCGTGGAGATGACGGGGACACCGGGACCACACCGAAAGGAACAGCCGCACGCCAAGCCGCACTTCAATCCGTTTGATCCCAGTGGCAAATTCGTAGTGGTACCCGACAAGGGATTCGACCGCGTGTTCGTGTTTCCGTTTGATGATGGGCGGATCGACACGGCTGCCCAACGTTGGGTCGATACACGCACGGGAGCCGGTCCCCGGCACATCGCGTTTCATCCAACACTGGCCACCGTTTATGTGGTGAACGAACTGGACTCCACCGTCGCGGCGTACCGGTTTGACACGGCGACGGGCGGGCTTTCTCCATTCCAGGTGCTGTCCACGCTGCCAGATTCATTCACAGGCAACAACACAGGCTCGGAAATCGCGATATCCCGATGCGGAGGACAGCTCTATGCGTCCAACCGGGGGCATGACAGCATCGCGGCATTTTGCGTTGATTCGACGACGGGGCGGCTGACTTTTCACGGCGTGACCTCGTCACTTGGCAAGACGCCCAGATTCTTCGCGCTGGAGGACGAACAGTCGCGAATGTATGTGTTGAATGAGGACAGCGATTCGATCATTGTCTTCTCCACGGATTCCCCCGATGGAGTCACGCTCGCTGTCATTCAACAGATTGAGTCTGGCAGTCCCGTGTGTTTGGTAATCTAACTTTTCGGCGGTGAGGGGATCCACGCATGCAGTAGGGCTGCAGCCATGACTGCGACAAGTCCTATGGCAGAGATGCCAATGGCCAGCGAGCCCATGGAAACGATCAACGACAGCGCCGCGGGCCCCGCGGTGGCTCCGATGTCCGCGAGGAGGCGCCATACGCCCAGGAAATAGGCCCGGCCCTGGACTGGCGCGTGGTCCGCACCCAGCGTCATGTTCATTCCCGAACCGATCCCGTTGCCAAAGCCTATCGCCATGGCCGCGAGCAGCATGGTGGCAAAGCTGGCGGTGAAGGGCATCGCCAGCATGCCCGCCCCCATGATGAGCATGGAAGGCAAGGCCACCCAGCGACGGCCCTTCACATCCATCACCTTGCCTGCGGGATAGAACACCAGCATCTCGATGCCCCCAGCCAGACCGTAGATCAGCGACGACACGGCGGGCGACAGGCCCAGGTGGTCCGCCCAAAGCGGCAACACCACCTGACGGGCAGCTCGGACGGCGCCCACCAGTGCGATCGCGATACCCAGGGTGAGGAACACCCGGCGATGGTCGGCGAACGTCGTGAGCACGGACACGCGCGCCGGTGCCTGAGCAGGTGAGGGCGCGCCCGGCGCCTTGAGGTCCCGGATTCCGGCCGCAAGGCTCGCCGCGGACAGTGCTGCGATGACTCCCACGGCGAATGCAGCGGAAAGACCGTAGAAATGGATCACTGCTGCGCCGGCAAACGGCCCGATGAACGTCCCGATCCGCACTACTCCACCCAGGCTGGACAGGGCCCGTGCCCGGTGGCTGATAGGAACGACCTCCGTCATGTAGCTTTGGCGGGCTAGGTTGTAAACACCCTGCGACATGCCGATCATGAAACACCCGACGGCCAGTATCCCGAAGTGCGTTGCAAAAAGGCAGACGGCCATGCCCAGGGCGCTCCACACCCCGGCTGCCACGATGCATGAGCGCTCCCCCAGCCGGGTGATCAGCACGGATGCCAGCACATTGTTCAGTACGCAGCCTATGCTGATCAGCATCACGGCCAACGCAGCCATCGGCACCGATGCGCCCAGCTCCCGTGCCAGCAGGGCCACCACAGGGAGGATCGCTCCTTCGCCAATACCGAACAGCAGCGACGGGCCGAATGCCGCCACGGCAATCTTCTTGAATGAAAAGTCGTTCACGGAGTCTGATTGTCTCCTGGTGTGACGGTACCTTTGGACATCAAAAGTCAAACCTGCGTTGGCCGCGCGCCAATCTCCCTTCCAACTTTCCCAAGCCAGCTACCGAGTCGAAGCCAGTCTCGTACATAAAAGCTACTCGAATTTCCAGCTCTCCAACCACACCTACCGGAGCTTCCAGAAAGCAGACCCGTGGCGCGACCATTGGAAAAAGATGCAGTGACTGACCGACGTCAGCAAACTGCTCAGGTAGCAAGCAAGCACAACTTCGGGCGTGTAGTCGCGAAACCCTCCTCGATAGCCACATCCTGCACGAGCTGTTCATACTCCGCGCGCCTTGGAACCCTGCAGTAAGGTCGTGGTGCTCAACTGTCCGAAGTGCCTGTGAAGGCGGATTTCTGTATAAGCGTCCAACGATGGAAACCGAACGAATTGCTCCTGTGAACCGCTGCGGCTACTGTGGCTCGACCAACTACCGCAGGGTGGTGGAGCGCGATGGCCAGGGGGTGTTGCGCTACGGCGAAAGGTTAGTGTGTTCGGGTTGTACGCGGGAGTTCACTGACATAAGAAGCTGGCGAATAGGCCAATCCGATGCGCCGCAAGTGTTGCAGACTGCCGCATGAGCGCTACCAATAGTTCAAGGTGTGCTCCGGTTATCGTTCAGTCTACATTCCTGAGCGACGCTTCTTTCCGTGGCGCTCTTTCAGTTCAAGCGCGTGTCGAATGGCTTCAAGGCCACTCTGGGTGTTGAACTCCGCGATGGAAGGTAGCGGGTAAGAAAGTGCATTGATGCCTGTACCCAGCGACTTCATCGATGCTCCTTTGTCGTAGCGAGTTTCTACCAATGCCTTTGACCGGGAATGCCCCATCAAATCCGACTTGAGATTCGTGGGTATACCAGCGGCACCGAGGGCGGTGGCAAAGTTATGACGCAGCGAATGAAAAGTTCGGCGGCCGTCGCGGGGAATCTTCAGTTCGTTACCCAGAAACCGTTCGTTAAACCACTTGCCGGCGGCCTTGCCGTAGCCCTTGGTCTCGTCGAAGGTTAGCTCCGGGAATAGACGCGAATGCCCGGCACTGCGAAGTGCGTTCACGTACTCCTGAAACCCGCGTGACAGCAGGTAGTTGTGTACCGGGATCATGCGCTGGGAGTTGATGGTCTTCAGCGATTTATCGGTCCCGGCTGATACTTCCACTCCGTCCAAATCCATTTTGCCCTCGCCCTCCAGATTGAAGTCGAGGTAAGTAGTTCCCGAGCCATCTACCTGGATATCGCTAAGGTACAACTGCGAAAGCTCGTTGAGACGGCCGCCACAGAAGAGCGCGAGCAACGGCAGCCAGTAGTAGTGTGGCCGGTAAGCGTAGAACTTGCCCTTGGGCGTGCGCTGACCCACGCCGTTTTGAAACCAGGGCGCGCTAAAGATCAAGCCAAGTTCAGCCGGTGAAAACGCATCTCGCTGCTGGCTGGCTTTTGCTTTGGGACCGCCTGCCCTCTTCAGCAACTCGCCGCCCAGCCCGTCGCTGGGTTCTGAATCATCATTGTCTCGCGCACGGCCCAGGCGAAAATCTCCGCCAGGCTGTCCAGCAGTCGTGCCTGGGCCTGTGTGGTCAGGCGAGGCAGATTAAGTTGGTCAGCCAATGCGATGAGTTCGGGGAATGTAGCGGCGGGGCTCTTGTGCTTTCTCCGGACGTTGTGGCGTTCGTCCGGAATGCGTGCAATCTGGTCGGCAAGCTCACGCAGCGCAAGACGATCTACCTTGGCCAACGGGACATCGCCGACCAGCTCGACGAGCAAATCGCACTGGTCCTTGCGCCGTCGCAATTGATCCGGCTTCCATGCGCCCTCGTGTCTGCGGAGGTACTCAACCGTCAAGTCTGTCACCGTCCTATCCTTGCCCGCCGGTGGAAGGGGAGCTGACGCCGCCTTCGTCAACGCGCCGAGGGTAGCTGCGGTACGCACCTCAGGGGCCAGCAACGCTGCAAGCGAGGTCCGCAGGGCCTCAACATCCCCTCGACGCACTTCCAGCATGGCTGTTGTGATGCTTGGGCCCGGAACATCGCATACGAAGCCATTTTCGGTAGAGGGCCAGTGAAGAAACTGGCTCACCGGTACGCCCGCATCGGCGCGCGCGATGGCCCCAATCTCCTCGTCAAAGCGAATGCGCAGGCGGCCTGTGTACCGAGTGCGTGCAGCGAGCCCCCCCAGCTTGTGTTCGTCAATGACTACCTCGACAAGGCCCTGCGCGTCGCGCAAGTGTTCGAGCTGTTGCTCATAGTCGTGCACTTGCCAGCCTAGCCATCCATCCGCATGTACAAAGAACGGCGTGCCGCGCGCGATCAATCTGTCGGCAAGCAGTGCAGAGGTTGTCCCCAGAGCGAGAGCTGAATCTACAAGTGGTAGGTACCCGTCTCCAAGAAGTTGGAGAGACCCGGCAGCAATGGCAGATATGTCCATGAGATCAGCCTTTGCGATGGCTCGATGCCACTCAGCGACAAGGTCGGCTGCCACGATCCGGGCAGTCCGAAGGTCTCGGCAGCCGGTGCTCCGATGAATCTCAAGCTTCCCGACCGCCTGCTGAAGGCGCAGAGGCACGCACAGACGAACAAAGTAAACGCCGCTATGGCGGCGGTTTAAAGACAAAGAGCCTGACACGTCGTACCACACTTTCGTAGTGGGTCTGCGTGCCAAGCTCGGGCTTGGATGCGAATGTAGGTGGATCAACCACTTACAAAACTATGGAGCGGGTGAAGGGAATCGAACCCTCGTCAGTTGCTTGGGAAGCAACAGCTCTGCCATTGAGCTACACCCGCAGTGCGCCGGATTATAGGGGCACTGCTGCCGGGCCGATTCACGCCGCCTGCGCCAGCACGGTGCGCCGTCCCTCGGTGGCCAGCACCTGCTGGGCATTGAGGCTGCGGATGGGGATCGATGCGTCCTGCGGGATGCCGCCCGACAGCTGCAGCGCCATGTAGCGGCCACAGCACACGCGCAGGAACGAAGCGAAATTGTCCACCTCGCCGCGCTCGGCCACCAGTTCGTCGTACAGCTTCGTGCACAGCTGGGGCACGCCCATGCCATCGCGCCGGGCGATCTCGCCGAGCACTTGCCAGAACAGGTTTTCCAGCCGGATGCTGGTGGCCACCCCGTGCAGCCGCACCGAGCGGGCGCGGCTTTCGTACAGGGTGGGATCGGCGCTGATGAATACCTGGCACATGCTTGCGGCCTTTCAGAAACGGCCTCCATCATCGGAGGCCGTTGTCCTGGCGTCAAACGGTGCTTACAAACTGATGCGCGTGCCCATCAGGGCCAGGAACTGTGCAATCCAGGCCGGGTGCGCCGGCCAGGCCGGGGCCGATACCAGATTGCCTTCGGTCACGGCGGCGTCGATGGCGATCTCGGCGTAGGTGCCGCCCGCGATCTCCACCTCGGCCCGGCAGGCCGGGTAGGCCGAGCAGGTGCGGCCCTTGAGCACGCCAGCACCGGCCAGCAGTTGCGCGCCATGGCACACGGCGGCGACAGGCTTGTTGGTGTCGAAGAAGTGCTTTACCGCCGAGACCACCGCCGGGTAGGTGCGCAGGTACTCGGGGCCGCGGCCACCGGGGATCACCAGCGCGTCGTAGCTGGCCACGTCCAGGCCGGCAAAGGTGGCGTTCAAGGTGAAGTTGTGGCCCGGCTTTTCGCTGTAGGTCTGTGCGCCCTCGAAGTCGTGGATCGCCGTCTTGATGTGGTCGCCGGCCTTCTTGTCCGGGCACACCGCATGCACCGTGTGGCCCACGGCCAGCAGGGCCTGGAAGGGCACCATGGTCTCGTAGTCCTCGCAGTAGTCGCCGCACAGCATGAGTATCTTTTTCGCCGCCATCGTGTGTCTCCTCAAAGGTCAGGGGAGTCCATTGTTGGGTTGCGGGGCGTGTGGTGGGTGTTAGCCGGCTACTACATGCGGCGCAGCTCCAGGCCATTCCCATTGGGGGTAAACCAGGGCCCGTGCCGGGCAGATCCCATACGTCCCATCCGGGCATGCTCGCGCCTTTTTCGCATAACCAAGCGCGTTTTGCTTTGTTCCGCAGCCGGCGCCGAGCCCCTAAATTCCGTTCATCGGTTGCCGCAATGGTTGCAGCACCGGCCACCCGACAAGAGAGGATGACCCGCATGAGCCAGCCACAGCACACGACGACGATCCACCCCACCCAGCCCCTGGGCCGCCGCCTCGGCGCATGGGTACTGGGTGCCGGCATGGCGCTGGGCGCATCGCTGGCCTGGGCGGCCACGCCCATCCCGGCGGGCCCGCTGGTCAGCACCGAGTGGCTGGCGCAGAACCTCGACAACACCCAGGTGCGCATCGTCGAGGTCAGCGTGAACCCGGGCCTCTACGAACGCAGCCACGTGCCCGGCGCCGTGAACTTCTCCTGGCACCAGGACCTGAACGACAAGGTGCGCCGCGACATCGTCAGCAAGGAGGCCTTCGAGGCGCTGCTGTCCAAGGCCGGCGTGACGCCCGAGACCACCGTGGTGCTTTACGGAGACACCAACAACTGGTTTGCCGCCTGGGGCGCCTGGGTGTTCGACATTTACGGGGTGAAGAACGTCAAGCTGCTCGACGGCGGCCGCAAGAAGTGGGAGGCCGAGAACCAGCCGCTGAACAACCGCGTGCCCGAGTTCACGGCCAGCAACTACAAGGTCACGCAGGTCAACACGCAGCTGCGCGCCCGCCTTGCCGACACCCTGGCCGCGGCCGAGGGCAAGAGCAACGCCAAGCTGGTGGACATCCGCTCGGCCGACGAATACTCCGGCAAGATCTTTGCGCCGGCCGGCGTGCCCGAGCTGAGCATCCGCGCCGGCCACATCCCCGGTGCCGCCAACGTACCCTGGGGCCAGGCGGTCAAGGAAGACGGCACCTTCAAGTCGGCCGACGACCTGAAGAAGCTCTATGCCAACGTGGGCATCGACGGCAGCAAGCCGGTCATCACCTACTGCCGCATCGGCGAGCGCTCCAGCCACACCTGGTTCGCGCTGTCCAAGATCCTGGGCTACAGCGTGAAGAACTACGACGGCTCGTGGACAGAATACGGCAACGCCGTGGGCGTGCCCATCAACAACCCGGCCGGCACGGTCTGGGCCGCCAAATAAGGCGTACCGAGTTTTTTGGTAGGGGGTCTCTTTACAGCCCGCTTCGGCGGGCTTTTTTTCGTTCCGGTGCCACATGACGACGACAAGCAACAAGCAGCCATTCCCATTCCTTTCTCCCATCGCTGCAGTGGCCCTGCTGGCGGCGTTGGCCCTGTCCACGCGCTGGATCGAGGGCCTGGCCGGTGGGCGCACGCTGGTCTTTGCACTGGTGACCGGTGCCGTGCTGGGCCTGGTGCTGCAGCGCTCGCGTTTTTGCTTTTACTGCCATGCGCGCGACTGGTTCGAGGACGGCAACCCGCGCGGGTTGCTGGCCATCGTGCTGGCGCTGGCCGTGGGCCTGGTGGGCTACACCGTGGTGCTGGGCGGCTGGCTGCCGGTGCCGCAGCCGGGCAAGCTGCCGCCGGACATGCACATCGGCCCCGTGAGCTGGGTGCTGGTGGCCGCCGGGCTGTCGTTCGGTGCCGGGATGGTGGTCTCGGGCTCGTGCATCAGCGCGCACTGGTACCGGCTGGCCGAGGGCTCGGCGGTCTCGCCGTTTGCCCTGCTGGGCTCGGCGCTGGGCTTCATCCTCGGGTTCAAGATCTGGAACGGCCTGTACAGCCTGAGTGTGGCCGATGCACCCGTGGTCTGGCTGCCTGCGCACCTGGGCTATGGCGGGGCGCTGCTCGCGCAACTGGCGGTGCTGGCCGCGTTGGCGGCCTGGCTGTGGCGCGGCTTTGCGCGCGAGCCAGTGGGCGAGGGCGTGCGCGGGGTGGGCGTCCCTGGCCTGCGCGCCGTGTGGCGGCGGCTGTGGACCGGCCGCTGGAGCTACTGGGTCGGCGGCCTTGCCGTGGGGCTCATCGGTGCACTGGCCATCGTGCGCATGCGCCCGCTGGGCGTGACGGCCACGCTGGGCAGCGCGGCGCGCCAGTGGGCGCAAGGCCAGGGCTGGATCCCCGATCGGCTCGACGGGCTCGACGGCTTTGCCGGTTGCGCCACGCTGCCCCAGTCCACCTGGCTCACGCCCAATGCGCTGCTGCTCGCCGGGCTGGTGGCCGGGGCCTTCATCGCCGCGCTGGCCAGCCGCCAGTTCGCCCCGCGCTGGCCGACCTGGCGCGATGCCGTGCGCGGGCTCTCGGGCGGCGTGCTGCTGGGCTGGGGCGCGATGACCGGGCTGGGCTGCACCATCGGCACACTGCTCTCGGGCGGCATGGCCGGTGCGCTGTCGGGCTGGGTGTTCGCGGCGGCCTTGTTCCTTGCCGTGTGGGCGGGGCTGCGGGCCAAGGCCCTGATCCAGGGCACTGCAAAGACCTGATGGGTTTGGGGGCATGTCAAGGCGTTGGCTGACGCCGGGGCGCCAGCGCCTGGGGCACCATGCAGGCACGGCCCGGGGTGCGGGCCGCCATTGCATGAGGACTGAATGGCATCCAAAGACAAAGACAAGGGCGCGAAGGCCAAGAAGGCTGCGCCCGACAAACCCAGCGCCGCGCAGGAGGAAAAGGACGCCAAGGCCCAGCGCGAGCTGGGCATCGTCGGTCCGCACGGCGACATGCGCCTGGCTTCGGTCGTGATCGAGGGCTACAGCCTGGAGCTGCGCGATGGCGACGGCTTCGTGGGCGACGTGGCCAGCCGCACGGCCTTCCGCCACATGCTCGACGCCTGGCGCAAGCTGTTCACGGCCATGGACGGCAAGGACCCCATGGGGCGCAAATCCACGCGCGAACTGAGCAAGCACCAGCTCGATGCCATGCTCGAAAAGGACGGCATCGCCGCCCAAGCCATAGCGGCCGCGTCGGAAGACTATGCGCTGCAGCTGGCGCACGTGGTGCAGCGCTTTCTCAAGCACAAGACCTGGCGCGGCGTCGAGCGCATCATCATCGGCGGAGGCTTTCACCAGAGCGAGGTGGGCAGCCGCTCCATCGCGCGCGCCGGCAAGATCCTCAAGGCCGAGAAGGTGCCCGTGGAGCTGCGCACCCTGCACCACCATGCGGACGAGGGCGGCCTGATCGGCTGGGTGCACCTGGCGCCCCCGGCCCTGCTGCAAAGCTACGATGCCATCCTGGCGGTGGACATCGGCGGCACCAACGTGCGCTGCGGCATCGTGCAGACGCACCTGCACAAGGCACCCGACATGTCATTGGCCGAGGTGGTGCGCCGCGAGAAATGGGCCCATGCCGACGACGAGCCCAAGCGCGACGAACTGGTCGAGGGCATCGCCACCATCCTCGAAGACCTGATCGCCTACGCGGAGAAAAAGGAGATCCGCCTGGCCCCGTACATCGGCGTGGCCTGCCCGGGCCTGATCGTCGAAGACGGCTCGCTGGCCGGCGGCACGCAGAACCTGCCGGGCAACTGGGAGAGCGCGCGCTTCCATCTGCCGCGCGACCTGTGCGAGCGCTTGCCGACCATCGGCGATGGCCGCACCCAGGTCTGTCTGCACAACGATGCGGTGGTGCAGGGCCTCTCGGAGATGCCCTTCACCAACGACGTGGAGCGCTGGGCCATCCTCACCGTGGGCACGGGACTGGGCAATGCCAGCTTCACCAACCGGCGCGATGCGCCTGGGCAGGGGTGAGCGAGCGGGCGTGCCAGTTTCAGCGCTGGTAGCAGCGGCTGGCGGTCTTCACCATCCTGCAATTGAAGAGAGTAGCGCTGACGCCCATGGGCCCATGGGTGTAGTCGGCAAGCTGGTTGTCGTTGTAGCGGGTGTGGTGGGGCTGGCCCGTGGGCTTGTCCAGGCTGTCGGACCAGACCTTGATATGGCAGGAACCCTTGTTCTGGTCCGCGCAGAACTTGTAGGCCGCGCGCCCGATGTAGTCGGTGTCCTGCGCCTTGTCGGTAGGCACCATGGCGTAGTGCGTGTTGCCGTGGGTCTCGAAGACGTCCAGCGTCTGGGCGTGGGCAACGGCGGTCGCTGCGGTCAGCAGCGCAAGGATCAAGGCTTTCATGGCGGGTTCCCTCCAGAGCGCGCGGCCAGCGGGCAATGTCTCACTGCCTCTGGGATGGATGCGCGCAACCCCCTATGGGCTGCGCACGGTGGCCGGCCGGCCTCGGGATTCTGCGTCGGCGCGGTGCTGCCCGACTGGACGAATTGTCCACCGGCGCTTCGGCGGCCGCTCACTGCTGGTAGCAGCGGCTGGCGGTGGTCACGAGCTTGCAGTTGAACCGGATGCCATCGGCGATGCCGCTGTAGTTGCGCATGTACTCGGCCAGCTTGTTTTCGTCGTACCGTGTATGGAAGGGGTTGCCCGTGGGCTTGTCCAGGCTGTCGGACCAGATCATCACGCGGCAGCTGCCCTTGTTCTGGTCCTGGCAGAACTTGTAGGCCACCCTTTCCATGTACTGGGTGTCGCGCGCCTTGTCGGTGGGCACCATGGCGTAGTGCATGTTGCCGTGGGATTCGAAGACGTCGAGCGTTTGCGCGTGCGCGGCGGAAGTCGCTGCAGTCAGCAGCGCAAGGATCAAGGCTTTCATGTTGGTGGGTTCCCTCTGGGTGCGTGCAGCCGGTGGGCCGCCCTGGAACGGGAGCCTCTTGGTGGTGGAAAGCACGGCAGCCCCGGGTGGGGCTGCCTGCGTTGCCGGCCGCACGCCGGCGATTGTGCCCCAGCGAGGCCGCCGTCGGCCTCAGCCGGGCTTACTTCTGGATATCGCCCAGGCAGAGGTATTTGATCTCCACATAGTCGTCGATGCCATGGTGCGAGCCCTCGCGGCCCAGGCCCGATTGCTTGACGCCGCCGAAGGGCACATGCTCCGTGGCCAGGATGCCCACGTTGATGCCGACCATGCCGTACTCCAGCGCCTCGGCCACGCGGAAGATGCGGCCCACGTCGCGGGTGTAGAAGTAGCTGGCCAGGCCGAACTCGGTGGCGTTGGCAGCGTCGATGGCCTCCTGCTCGGTCTTGAACTTGAAGACCGGGGCGAAGGGGCCGAAGGTCTCCTCGCGCGCGCACAGCATGTCGGGCGTGGCGTTGGCCACCACCGTGGGCTCGAAGAACTGGCCCGCCAGGCGCTTGCCGCCGGCCACCACGCTGCCGCCCTTGGCGAGGGCATCGTCCACATGGCGCTGCACCTTCACCAGCGCGGCCTCCTCGATCAGCGGGCCCTGGTTCACGCCGTCCTCGAAGCCATTGCCCACCTTGGCCGTCTTCACCTTGGCGGCGAACTTGGCGACGAACTGGTCGTACACGCTTTCCTGCACATAGAAGCGGTTGGTGCACACGCAGGTCTGGCCGGCGTTGCGGTACTTGCTGGCGAAGGCGCCTTCCACGGCACTGTCGATGTCGGCGTCGTCGAACACCAGGAAGGGCGCGTTGCCGCCCAGCTCCAGCGACATCTTCTTGACCGTGGGGGCCGATTGCGCCATCAGGATGCGGCCGACTTCGGTGCTGCCCGTGAAGCTGATGTGGCGCACCACGTCGCTCGCGCACAGCACCTTGCCGATGGCGATCGAGTTGCCGCTGTCGGCCGGCAGGATGTTGAACACGCCCGCCGGGATGCCTGCACGGATGGCCAGTTCGGCCGCTGCCAGCGCGGTCAGCGGCGTCAGCTCCGCCGGCTTGATCACCACCGGGCAACCCGCGGCCAGTGCTGGCGCGACCTTGCGCGTGATCATGGCCAGCGGAAAGTTCCACGGCGTGATGGCGGCGCACACGCCGATCGGCTGCTTCAAGACCATCAGCCGGCGGCTGTTGTCGAACTGGGGCAGGGTCTCGCCGTTGATGCGCTTGGCCTCCTCGGCAAACCACTCCACGAAGCTCGCGCCATAGGCCACCTCGCCCTTGGCCTCGGGCAGGGGCTTGCCCTGCTCGGCCGTCATGATGCGGCCCAGGTCGTCCTGGTTGGCCATGAGCAGGTCGTACCACTTGCGCAGCAGGATGCTGCGCTCCTTGGCGGTCTTGGCCTTCCACGCAGGCCAGGCGGCGTTGGCGGCGGCAATCGCGGCCTCGGCGTCGGCCGGGCCCAGGTTGGCCACACTCGCGAGTTTCAGGCCCGTGGCCGGGTCGTTCACGTCGAAGCGGCCCGTGCCCGCCACCCACTGGCCGTTGATGAGGCCATCGGTCTTGAGCAGGCTCGGGTCCTTGAGCAGGGAAAGGGGGGAGTTCTTCATGTCCATGGTGATGTCTCTTGGGGGGTGGTCAGGGGTGGTAGGCGCACTGCCGCATGGCAAGCATAGCGGCAGGCTGAAAGCGGGGGGTGTCTCGGGTGTACCAGTGGTTGGGGCGTGTGTTCGCACTCAGGCCCTGCGCCCGCGCAGCCACTCCAGCACCAGCAGCAGGCTGGTGGTGAACAGGATGAGCAGCGTGGCCACGGCGGCAATGGTGGGCGAGATGTTCTCGCGGATCCCGGTGAACATCTGGCGCGGCAGCGTGGCCTGTTCGGCCCCGGCCAGGAAGAGCGTGACCACGACCTCGTCGAACGAGGTGGCGAAGGCGAACAGCGCCCCCGAGACCACGCCGGGTGCGATCACCGGCAGCGTGATGCGAAAGAAGGTCCTGAACGGCGTCTCCCCCAGGCTCAGCGATGCCCGCACCAGGTTGTGGTTGAAGCCCGCCAGGGTGGCCAGCACGGTGGTGAGCACGAAGGGCGCGCCCAGCGCCGCGTGCACGATGACCAGGCCCACGTAGCTGTCGGCCAGGCCCAGCGGTGCGAAATACAGGTAGGTGGCCACGCCGACCACGATGATGGGCACCACCATGGGCGCGATGAGCACGCCCATCAGCAAGCCCTTGAAACGGAAGTCCGCGCGCGACAGGCCCACCGCCGCCAGCGTGCCCAACACCGTGGCGACCAGCGTGGCGGCCGGCGCCACGATGAAGCTGTTGCGCGTGGCGCGCGCCCATTCGGCTGATTCGAACAGGTTGCGGTACCACTTGAGCGACCAGCCGGTGATCGGGTAGGCCAGGAACGAGCTCTCCGAGAACGACAGGGGCACCATCACCAGGATGGGCGCCAGCAGGAATGCGAGCACCGCCACGCACAGCGCGCGCAGCAGCCACCACAGTGCCTTGTCGGTCAGCGTGGCGTAACGGGGGAATTCGGGCAGTCGGAACATGGCGGGTGGGGCGGGGGATGATGGGAGGTGCACAGTCAGGCGGATCAGCCCAGGCTCAGCTCGGCCTTGCCGATGCGGCGGTACACGCCATACAGCACCAGCGTGGCGGCCAGCAGCACGGCACCGAGCGCGCAGGCCATGCCCCAGTTCACCTCGACGTTGGTGTAGCGGGCGATGTAGTAGCTGAGCATCTGGTCGTCGGCGCCGCCCAGCAGCGCCGGTGTCACGTAGTAGCCGATGGCGAGGATGAACACCAGCAAGGCCCCGGCACCGATGCCCGGGTAGGTCTGCGGCACATACACCCGAAAGAAGGCCGCCAGGGGCGGGCTGCCCAGCGACACGGCGGCACGCACGTAGGTGGCGGGCACGTTCTTCATCACGCTGTACAGCGGCAGGATCATGAACGGCAGCAGGATGTGCACCATGGCGATCACCACGCCCGTGCGGTTGAACAGCAGGGCCAGCGGTTCGCTCACGAGGCCCAGCCCCATCAGCCCGCGGTTGACCAGGCCTTCGGACTGCAGCAGCACGATCCAGGCGGCCACGCGCACCAGGATGGAAGTCCAGAACGGCACCAGCACCAGGATCATCAGCACATTGGCCGGGCGCGCCGGCAGCGAAGCCAGCCACCAGGCCAGCGGGTAGCCGATGGCCAGGCAGATGAGCGTGACCACCAGGCTGATGTGGAAGGTGCGCAGCAGGATGCTGCCGAACGCGCGCTGCTGCTCGGGCATGCGTTCCACCTGGCCCAGCGCGTCGCGCTGCAGGTCCACCGAGGCGAGCAGGTAGTCCGGTGTCCAGCGCGCGCCATTGCGCGCGATGGCGCGCCACAGCGGCGCTTCGCTCCAGCGCGGGTCCTTGGCGATCAATTGGTCGCGCATGGATTCGGGCGTGCCCGCCGTGGGCAGGGCGCGGTACGCACCCATGATGAGGGAGCGGGCGCCGGGCACGTCGGAGTTGAGCCGGCGCGCCAGCGCTCCGGCGTCGGCGCTGTCCGGCAGGCGCGCCAGATCGCGCACCAGCGCTGCATACGCGGCCGGGCCGGGCGCCTCCTGGCGGTCCCAGCCTTCGAGCGCGGAAATGGTGGCCGGCAGCGCGTTGGCCACCTCGGGGTTCTCGATCGCGCGCTGCAGCAGCGCCACGATGGGGACCAGCAGGGTGAGCAGCAGGAACACCAGCAGCGGCAGGGTGAGTGCGAACGCCCGCCACTTGCGGCGTGACTCTGCGCGCGACAGGGCCTTGCGCAGTGCGCCGGGCGTGCTGGCGCCCGGTGCGCTTGCGGCGGGGATGGCGAGGGTGGCTGGCTGCATGGTGTCCTGTGCTCCGGCTGCCGCTTACTGCGTTGCCCAGGCGGCGAAGCGCTTCTCGAGCGCCTCGCCCTGGTCGGCCCAGAAGCCCACGCTGAACTGCAGCGCCTCCTTGGCGTTGGCGGTGGAGGTGGGCAGGTCGTCCAGCACCTTCTTGTCCAGTTGGGCCAGGGCCTTCGTGTTGGCCGGGCCGTAGGCGATGTGCTGCGCGTAGGCCGCCTGGTTGGCGGTCTGCATGGTGAAGGCGATGAACTTCACGGCAGCATCCTTGTTGGGCGTGCCCTTGGGAATGGCCCAGTAGTCCAGGTCGTAGATGCCGCCCGGCCAGAAGATCTTGAGGTTGCGGCCTTCGCGGTTGGCCGCGTCGATGCGGCCATTGAACACGGTGGTCAGCGCCACGTCGCCCGCCACCAGGAACTGCGGCGCCTGGGCTCCGGCTTCCCACCACTGGATGCTGGGCTTGAGTTCGGTCAGCTTCTTGAAGGCGCGGTCTGCACCCTCCTTGGTGGCCAGCACCTTGTACACGTCGGCGGGTTTCACGCCGTCGGCCAGCAGCGCGAACTCCAGGTTGTAGCGCGCGCCCTTGCGCATGCCGCGCTTGCCGGCGATCTTCCGGGTGTCGAAGAAATCGGCCCAGCTGGTCGGTGGGGTCTTGAGCTTGTCGCCGTTGTACGCCATGACGGTGGACCACACGAAGATGCCCACGGCGCAGTCGTTCACCGCAGCGGGCAGCAGGTCGCCCTTGTCCACGATCTTGCTGTAGTCGAGCTTTTCGAACAGGCCCTCATCGCAGCCGCGCGCCGCGTCCGGCGACTCGACCTCCACCACGTCCCAGGTCACCTTCCTGGTCTCGACCATGGCCTTGATCTTGGCCTGCTCGCCGTTGTACTCCACAGCCACGATCTTGTTGCCGGCCTTCTCGTAGGGTTCGTAGAACGCCTTCTTCTGGGCATTGGCATTGGCGCCGCCGAAGTTCACGACGGTGATCTGCTGCTGGGCAAAGCTGGGCAGTGCCATGCATGCGGCAAGGGTTGCGCAGGCGATCAGACTCTTTTTCATGGTGCGGTTTCCTTGGAAAGGACGTTGGGAAAGGGGAGGGCGTGAAAAGAACAAAAAGGACAAGCTGCCGGGGCCTCAGACCGCATAGATGCGGGTGGACTCCGGCGGGAACTCCAGCAGCACGTTCTGCCCCGGTTGCGGGTAGGCCGATGCGTCGGAATGGGTGAGGGCCAGCTTCACGGTGGCCTGCTCCTGGCCGTGGCCCAGGTCGCACATGAGGCGAAGGTGGTCGCCGTAGTAGATGGAGCGCGCCACCGTGGCCGGCACGGCCGAGCCACGGGGGTAGGAGGCGTACGGATGCAGCACGATGCGCTCGGGGCGCACGCAGGCCTGTACGCGGCTGCCCAGGGCCGCGGTGTTGACGTTTACCCCGGGCAGCAGGTAGCCGCCGGGCATCTGGATGGCCGTTCCATCGCCCGCGCCCTGCAGGGTGCCGCTGAGCACGGTGTTGTCGCCCACGAAGCCCGCCACGAAGCGGTTGGCCGGGCTCTCGTAGAGTTCCTCCACGCCGGCCAGCTGCTGGATGATGCCTTCGTTGAACACCGCCACCCGGTCGCTCATGGTCAGGGCCTCGCCCTGGTCATGGGTCACGTACACGAAGGTCACCCCGAGCTGGCGGTGCAGCTCCTTGAGCTCGATCTGCATGTGCTCGCGCAGCTGCTTGTCCAGTGCGCCCAGGGGCTCGTCCATCAGCACCAGCTGCGGGTTGAAGACCAGGGCGCGCGCCAGCGCCACGCGCTGCTGCTGGCCACCCGACAGGCGGGCCGGCAGGCGCTCGCCCATACCCGCCAGGCGAACCATGTCCAGCGCCTTGCGCACCCGTTCCTGCTGCTCGGCGCGGGGCACCTTGCGCACGGTGAGCGGGTAGGCCACGTTCTGCTCCACCGTGAGGTGCGGAAACAGCGCGTAGTTCTGGAAGACCATGCCGAAGTTGCGCTTGTGCGGCGGTGTGCCGGTGATCTGCCGGCCGTCGAGCAGGATGTCGCCGGTGGTGGGTGACTCGAACCCGGCCAGCATCATCAGCGTGGTGGTCTTGCCCGAGCCCGAGGGCCCCAGCAGGCTCAGGAATTCGCCGCGATGGATGTCCAGGTCCAGCGAGCGCACGACCAGCTGTTCGCCGTCATAGCTCTTTTGCACGCCGCTGAAGCGGACCAGGGGTTCGTCGGAGGTCATGGGTGTCGTCAGGATGGGGGCGTTGGAGCCGGTTGGGTCAGACCACGGCAGCGAAGCTGTCGGCCAGGATGGCCAGGCCTTCGTCGAGCAGTTCGTTGGAGGCGGTGAGCGGCACCAGGATGCGGATCACATTGCCGTGGGTGCCGCAGGACAGCAGGACCAGCCCGCGGCGCGCGGCCTCGGCCACCACCTTCTTCGTGAGGGACGCATCGGGCCTGGCGGGGTCGCCGCCCTCGAACAGCTCGATGGCCACCATGGCCCCCAGGCCGCGCACGTCGCCGATACCGGGCACCCGGCTCGCCAGGTCCTTGAGCGCGCGCACCAGCAGCGCGCCCATGTCCTGGCTGCGGGCCAGCAGCTGGTCCTTTTCGAAGGCCTCGATCACGGCCAGTGCCGCGGCGCAGGCCACGGGGCTGCCGGCATAGGTGCCGCCCAGGCCGCCGGGGGCGGGGGCGTCCATCACCTCGGCGCGGCCCACCACGCCGGCCAGCGGGAAGCCGCCGGCCAGCGACTTGGCGGTGGTGATCAGGTCGGGGGCCACGGGCCATTGCTCGCAGGCGAACCAGGTGCCGGTGCGGCCGGCGCCGGTCTGCACCTCGTCGGCGATCAGCAAGATGCCATGGCGGTCGGCCAGCGCCTTGAGACCGGTGATGAACTCGGGTGGTGCGATGTAGAAGCCGCCTTCGCCCTGCACGGGCTCGATGATGAAGGCCGCCACGCGCCCGGGCTCGATGTCGTTCTTGAACAGCAGCTCCACCGAATGCAGGGCCTGTTCCACGCCCACGCCATGCAGCGCATTGGGAAACAGCGCGTGGTACACCTCGCCGGGGAAGGGGCCGAAGCCGGTCTTGTACGGTGCGACCTTGCCCGTGAGGCCCAGCGTCATGTTCGTGCGGCCGTGGTATCCGCCGGTGAAGGCGATCACCCCTGGGCGGCCGGTGTGGGCGCGGGCGATCTTCACGGCGTTCTCCACCGCTTCGGCGCCGGTGGTCAGCAGCAGGGTCTTCTTGGCGAAGGCGCCGGGCGCCAGGGTGTTCAGGCGCTCGGCCACTTCCACATAAGGTTCATAGGCCAACACCTGGAAGCAGGTGTGGGTGTACAGGTCGAGCTGTGCCTTGACGGCGGCGATCACGCCCGCATGCAGGTGGCCGGTGTTGAGCACGGCAATGCCGCCTGCGAAGTCGATGTAGCGGCGGCCTTCCACGTCCCACAGTTCGGCGTTCAGCGCCTTCTGGACAAAGATCTCGTGGGCCTGGCCCACGCCGCGGGCGACGGCGGCGTGGCGGCGGGCGAGGAGGGCGGCATTGGTGAAGTGGCGGTCGTGCTGCATGGCGTTGGCGGGCGGGTTGAACCAGCGGATGTGAAGGAATGGAGCGGATTCTGGAAGCCGTGCCGCAGCCCGTCCATGTACACACACAGGCGCTTTGCCGCGCACTGTGCAGGTCTAGAATCCTGTACAGGCATTCCCTGATCTGGTGTGCGCCAACACGGTGCACAATTCGCTCCCCTCTTTGCTTTCCCGATGCTCACTCTCAGCCCGGACCTCCAGACACCTCTGGTCAGCCAGATCGTCGATGGTCTGCGAGGCCTCATCGTCAGCCAGGTGCTCAAGCCTGGCAGCAAGCTCCCCTCGATCCGCGCGTTCGCGGCCTCCCACGGTGTCAGCGTGTTCACCGTGGTCGAGGCCTATGACCGGCTGGTAGCCCAGGGCTGGCTGGTCTCGCGTGCGCACGCGGGCTTCTTCGTCAAGCGGCGCGGCGACGAGACCGGTGTGCCCGCCGGTGGTGCGCGGGAGCGGCCCGTGCCCCGTTTCGATGCACGCTGGTACCTCAAGCAAATTTTCGAAAACCGCAACCTGCCGATGAAACCGGGGTGCGGCTGGCTGCCGCACGACTGGTTGTTTGGCGATGCGGTGCGCCGCAGCATGCGCCAGCTGTCCTCGGATGGCCCCGAACTCGATGGCTACGGCCTGCCGCACGGCCACATGGCGCTGCGCATGGTGGTGGCCGAATCGCTGGCCGAGCAGCACCTGGCGGTGGACCCCGACCAGATCCTGCTGACCCAGGGCTCCAGCCAGGCGCTGGACCTGGCGGCGCGGCTCCTGCTCAAGCCCGGCGACGTGGTGCTGGTGGACGACCCCGGCTACCCCAACCTGCTGTTCATGCTGCGCTTTGCAGGGGCCCATCTGGTCGGCGTGCCGCGCACGGCCACGGGCTATGACCTGCCTGCGCTGGAGGCGCTGCTGGTGCAGCACAAGCCCAAGGCCTTCTTCACGCAGCCACGGCTGCAGAGCCCCACCTGCTCCATGGCCTCGGTGGCGCACCTGCATCGGCTGCTACAGCTCGCCGAGCAGCACGGCTTCACCCTGGTGGAAAACGACATCTACGTCGACATGGACAGCAGCGTGCGCCCTTCGCTGGCGAGCCTGGACCAGTTGAGCCGCGTGATCTACGTGGGCAGTTTCTCCAAGACCATCTCGCCCAACCTGCGCACGGGCTATGTCGCGGCCAGGCGTGACGTGCTGGACGACCTGCTGCAGCTGAAGATGGTCTCGGGCCTCACCTCGTCGGACATCACCGAGCGCATCACCTTCGGCGTGGTCACGGACGGCCGCTGGCGCAAGCATCTCAAGTCGCTGCGCGAGCGCCTGGCCGAGGCGCACCGCAGCGTGGGCCGCAGGCTGCAGGCCCTGGGCTTCGAGCTGTTCCATGAGCCCGAGGCCGGGATGTACCTGTGGGCCCGCCATCCCGATCTGCCCGACAGTGCCGAGCTGTCCATGGAGGGCACGGGCGAGGGCATCATGCTCGGGCCGGGAGCGCTGTTCCTGGTGGAGCCGCGGCCCACGGGCTGGCTGCGTTTCAACGTGGCCTTCTGCGGCGATGAACGCCTGTGGCGTTTTCTGGAGCAGCGCATCGCACTGGGAAGCCAGGGTACCCAGTAGCTTGGCTGGCGCGGGCTAGGGTTTCCCGCTGCGGGCTGCCAGGTGGTCGGCCATGGCGGGGCTCATGAATTGGGCGGGAACCTCTGCCACCACGGCCTGTGGATCGCCCAGCGCGAGAAAGCACGCCTCGTACTCCTGCTGCAGGTCGAATTTCGGCGGCAGCATCAGCAGGCTCTTGGGGGCCAGCGCAAAGGCCGCCTGGCGCACGGCGCGCGTCAGTTCCCTGGGCGGGATCTTCGAGAACAGCTCGTGCACCTCGGGCCGGGGCAGTGGGCACTGGGGCGTCAGCAGCGCCAGGTACATGGCCTCGGTGCGCAGCTCCTTGGGGATCTTGGCGATGCGCGTGTAGTCGCTCCACACCACGTTGCGCCATTCCTCGGCCGTCTGCGGGGTGGTCATGGAGGCCAGGCTGCGGCCCTGGCGCAGACCGTCCCGCACCGATTCCAGCGACAGCGGCGATTTCTTGAGCAGCTTCCTGAGCGCGGCGGGCAGGATCTCCGGGTCGTCGGGGTCCCGGCCTTCGGACAGGTCGATGCACAGCAGCTTGCTGCCCTTGGCCGGCCGGCCCCGCACATCGATGCCATGGTCGTCATTGATCAGCGCCTGGGCGATGACCTGGCCGCCCACGATCAGCTGGCCGTGGTTGTAGTGGCCGTAGACGACCTCCTGCACGCGCAGGTCGCCGTCCACCCGGATATGGGAGCCGCCGCAACTGGCCTGGCGCGCGCCGAGCGCGCCGGTGACCAGCAGCAGCGGGCCGGAGTCGCCGTCGGCATTCACCAGGGCACCCGCAAGATGCAGGTCGCCCTGCACGCACAGGCCGCTGACGGCCTGTCCTTGCAGGCCCGCAAGCGCCGCTGCGATGTGGCCATCCTCCCAGCCAGCGCTCCAGTCGAGCAACAGGTCGCCATTCAGCGCCAGATCGCCTGTGTGCAGCAGCACCGGGTCCGTGGGCCGCAGCCAGGATGGCGCGCTGAATGCTGCGGGAAGCTCCGCGATGGTGGTGAGCGTGAACATGGCTGCGCTCACCGGTCGATGATGCGGCGCGCGAACTGCTCCAGGTAGTCCATGAGCTGGTTGGCGCCGGCCACGGCATGCGCCTCGTCGCCGCTGGCGATGCCCTGCGCCAGGTGCATGTGGGCGCGCGCACCCTCGGTCACGTCGCCCTCGTGCTGGTAGGCGTACCAGAAGCGGCGGCACTGCACGATCAGCGGTGCCACGGATTTGACGGCCGACTGGTTCTGGCAGGCCAGGTGCACGATCTGGTCGAGCCCATGGTCGGCCAGCATGTAGCCGTCGAGCTCGCCGCGTTCCGCGGCGCGCACCATCTCCTCGGCGCAGCGCACGATGGCCTGGCGCTGCGGCGCGGTGGCGCGCCGCGCTGCGCACGACGCGATCAGCCGCTCCAGCACGCGGCGCGTCTGGATCACGTCCAGGTGGTCCGCCAGGTCGATGTTGGAGACCTGCAGCCCGCGGCGCGGCTGCTGCACGATGAGGCCGATGGACACCATGCGCAGCAAGGCCTCGCGCACCGGTGTGCGCCCGAGGCCGGTGCTCTCGGCGATCTCGGCCTCCACCACGGGGCTGCCGGGCTGCAGCTGCAGGGTGGAGATCATGGCCTCGATGGCGTCATAGGCCACGTCCGCCGCGCGCCGCTTGGGGCCGGTGTCTTTGCGGGGAGGGGGGCTGCTGCTAAAGGTCATCAAGGGTGGGGTGCCGGTGGGGCGCGGCCCCGCCTGGGGCCTTGCTGGGCCGATCTTAAATCAGAGCGTGGCACCCGCCTTGCGCAGCTCGGCGATCTGCGGGGCCTTGGGCAGCCACAGCTTGTCGAACTCCTGAATGGTGGCCTCGGGGTTGAAGGACGACGCGCTCTTGAACGCGATGGAGGTGCCCTTGAACTTGTCGATCAGGCCCGCCTCGGTGGTCACGATGTCGTTGATCTGCGCGTCCAGCGACTGGGCCACGAGCTTGCGGATCAGCTCCTTGTCCTTGGCATCGAGCCCCTGCCAGATGCGGCCCGACACCAGCGGCGCGAAGGGCATGAACAGCGCGTTCATCTGCAGCAGGGTCTTGGCGACCTTGTCGAAGCGCTGGTTCCACGAGAACTCGATGTCCGCCTCCAGCCCGTCCACCTGGCCGTTGCTCATGGCGTCGAACACCTGGGGGGTCGGGATGGGCGTGGGCGCGGCACCCAGCATCTGGTAGAAGTCGCGGTACACCGGCGTGGGGTTGATGCGCAGCTTCATGCCCTTGAGATCGGTCGGGCTGGCGATGTCCTTGGTCGAGAACACCGCGCGCATGCCGGTGATGCCCCAGCCCAGGCCGATGGTGCCGGTCTCGCGCGGCAACACTTCGAGCAATTTGGTGGCGGCCGGGTGCTTGACCAGCTTGGCCACGCTGGGCGTGGAGCGCACCAGGTAGGGCGCGTTGATGGCGGCAACACTGGCCACGCGCGAGCCCAGTTCGGCCGCCTGGATCCAGCCCATGTCCAGGGCGCCCGATTGCAGCTGCTGCATCATGGCCGCCTCGTTGCCGAGCTGGCCCGAGTGGAACACGGTCACGCTCAGGCGGCCATCGCTCTCCTTCTTGAGCGTCTCGCCGAACTGCAGCGCGGCGCGGTTCCACGAATGCCCGGCCGGGGTGATCAGGCCCAGGCGGAATTCCTTGGCGCCCGCGCCCTGCGCGAACACGAGCGGGGCAGCAAGGCTGGCGGCAGCGGCCACGGCATGGCGCTGGACGAACTGGCGGCGGGTGGTGGTCATGGTGGACTCTCCTTGGTCTGGGAAGGGAACTTGCAGGAACGGAAAAGGCAGAAGGAGCGGCGCTACTCGAGCAGCGCCAGCGACAGGCTGGGGAACAGCGACAGCAGCACCAGCGCCACGCAGCTGATGAGGAAGAAGGGCAGGGTGACGATGAACATTTTTCCGGGCTTGGCCCCGGTCACGGCCGAGGCGACGAAGAAGCTCAGCCCCACGGGCGGCGTCATCAGGCCCAGCACCAGGTTGACCACCACCACCACGCCGAAGTGGCGCGGGTCGATGTGGTAGACCTCGGTGGCGATCGGCAGCAGGATGGGCACGGTCATGATGAGCCCGGGAATGCCGTCGATCACGGTGCCGATGACCAGCAGGATCACATTGGTAAGCAGCAGGAAGGTGACCGGGTCGTGCGCCACGGTCTGTATCCACGCCGCCACCATCTGCGGCACCTTGCCGTAGATCAGCAGCCACGAGAACACCGCGGCCGCGGCCACCAGGAAGAGCACGATGGCCGAATAGATCGCCGAGCGCAGCAGGATGGCCGGCATGGCGTTGAAGCGGAACTCCTTGGTCACGTAGCGCCCCACCAGCGCCGAGGCCAGCGCGCCCACGGCCGCGGCCTCGGTGGGGTTGGCCAGGCCGCCCAGGATGGAGCCGACGATCACGATGGGGATCAGCAGCGTGGGGCTGGCCAGCACGATGGTGCGCGCGCGCTGGGCCAGGGTGCGTTTTTCGCTGCGCGGGTAGTCGTAGATGAAGCCCATGAGGGCAATCACGACGAAGAACAGCAGCGTGAGCAGCACCCCGGGCAGGATGCCGGCGATCAGCATGTCGCCCACGGCCACCTGGGCCAGCACGCTGAACACCACGAACATCACGGACGGCGGGATGATGGGCCCGAGCATGCCGCCATACACCGTGAGGCCGGCGGCGAAGGTCTGGTCGTAGCCCTGCTTTTCCATCTCGGGCACCATCACCTGCGACATGATGGCCACCTGCGCCGTGGCCGAGCCGATGATGGACGAGACCAGCATGTTGGCCAGGATGTTGACGTAAGCCAGGCCGCCCTTGACCGAGCCGATGAAGGCCATGGACAGGTCCACCAGCCGGCGCGTGATGCCGCCGCTGTTCATGATCTCGCCGATCAGGATGAACAGCGGAATGGCGATCAGTCCATAGCTGTCCACCCCCGCGAACATCTGCATGGGAAACGACTGGAACAGCACCGTGCCGCCAGTGGCGAAGATGTAGACGATGCCCGAGAGGCACAGGCACACGCCGATGGGCACGCCCACCAGCAGGGCCAGGATGAAGAACAGGGTGGTGATCATGGGAGGGGCCTTCGGGTTCGTTCAGTTCACGGCATCGGCGTTGACCACGTCGAAGCCCGGGTGCGTGCGCCGCTCGGCGCACCCGAGGTCCTCGAGCAGGTTGGCCAGCGCATGCACGCTGAAGGTGGCCGAGAAGATCGGCAGGATCAGTTGCAGCACCCAGGTGGGCCAGTTGAGCGTCTGCGTGCGCTCGGTGTAGAGGAAGTTGAAGCTCTCGGCCGCGTACTCCTTGGCGTCGAAGCCATAGCGCGCGATGCCGATCGGGTCCATCCATTGCCAGCACATCCAGAGCATGGCCATGCCGAACAGCACCACGCCGGCCGTGGCCACCGCCTTGATGGCCTTTGCAGCGCGCGCGCCCAGCTGGTCGGTGAGCATGGTCACGGCAAAGTCCATGCGCAGCCGCGTCATCACCGAGGCCCCCACGAAGGTCAGCCAGACCACCGTGTACACCGCCGCCTCGTCGATCCAGTAGATCGGCATGCCGGTGTAGCGCGTCACCACGTTGAGCAGGATCAGCCCCACCAGCAGCGTCATCAGGGCCGTGAGCAGGTGGCGCTCCATGCGCAGCAGCCCGCTGGAAAAATCCAGCAGCCAGCGGACGGGCGCGCGCGGCGGGGTGGCAGGAGGGGTGGAGGCGGGGGCTGGGGAGGGCATGCGGGTCGGCTCTGTTGGAGTGCTTGTGGGAAGAAACTCGGCTGCACCAGGGTAAATATTTTCTTAATATATGTAGAAGCAAGATGAGTGCCCGGTGGCAGGGCCAGGCCCCATCCCTGGGTTCTCTGCCTCAGCCGGGGGGCGGCCTGTCGGCCACCATGGCCAGCGTGGCAATGCGCGCCGGTGCCAGCAGATGGCGGGGCGGCGCCGGTGTCCAGCCGAAGAGCTGCTGCGTGGCGGCACCGCAGATGCGCCCCTGGCAGGCGCCCATGCCGCAGCGTGTGTGCAGCTTGGCGTCGATCCAGCTGCTGCGCCCGGCCAGTTTGGCATGCGGCACGTCTTCGCAGCGGCACACCAGGGTGTCCGGCAGCGGCAGGGCCTTGAGGCCATCGTCCAGTGCGAAGGAATGCTGCAGCGCCCGGGCAAAGCCTTCCCAGCGGCGCAGCGTGGCCTGCAGCGCATGCACCGGCGTGGTGTAACCTGCTGCGGCATGGCCGGCAAGGGCGCCCTGCGCCAGTGCACGCTCGCTGCCGCCAAAGCCCGTGCACTCGCCTGCAGCATGGACACCGGCCACGCTGGTGCGCATCTGCGCGTCCACCTGCAGGCCCAGACCATTGCTCAGGGGGCCG
Source organism: Acidovorax sp. GW821-FHT09B03 (assembly GCF_059418305.1). Classification (NCBI taxonomy): domain Bacteria; kingdom Pseudomonadati; phylum Pseudomonadota; class Betaproteobacteria; order Burkholderiales; family Comamonadaceae; genus Acidovorax; species Acidovorax sp. GW821-FHT09B03. The sequence goes on along the minus strand of NZ_JBWKPP010000007.1, from coordinate 118,144 downwards.
CCCAGTGCGCAGCCCAGCAACTGCCCCAGGTGCGTGTTGGGCACCAGGCCAAAGCCACAGGCCAGGCGGTCGCAGGCGATGGTTTCCTCACCGGATGCGGTGCGCAGGCGCACGGACTGCACCTGGCCATCTCCACGGGCTTCGAGCACATGGCTGCCCGCGCGCAGTTGCGGGTGCAGCAGCGTCAGCGCCTGCACGGCTTTGGCGGGCCAGCGCGGCAACTGCGCGGCAAAGCCCGCGAGTGCTCGCCAGCCGGCCTGCTCGGCCACGCGCACCACCTGTGCACCGGCCTTGGCAGCTGTGGCGGCTGCAGCCAGCAGCAGCGGGCCCGTGCCTGCGACCACGATGCGCTGGCCCTGTACGGGCAGCCCCGCCTTGACCAGGGCCTGCAGGGCGCCCGCACCCGTCACGCCCGGCAGCGTCCAGCCTGGAAAGGGCAGCAGCAACTCGCGCGCGCCATTGCACAGAACGAGTCGGTGGCTGTGCTGGGCCCAGCCGCGCTCGGCGCCTTCAAGCAGCAGGGTGGGGGCATCACCTGCCAGGGGCGCATCGCCCAAACCCACCACGCGCGTGCCGCGCAGCAGGCTGATGTTGGCGTGCCGGGCCAGCGCCTCGCGGTACTGGCGGGCCAGCGGAGGCAGGGTGGCGCCGGGGCCGTCGCGCCAGATCTGGCCGCCGGCCTCGGGGTTGTCGTCCACGATCGTGATGGCCGCGCCACTCGGGGCTGCGGCCAGTGCCGCAGCCATGCCTGCAGGGCCTGCGCCGATGATGAGGATGTCGCAGCGCGCATGCGCCGACCAGGGGGTGGAGGTGTTCATGGGCAAGGCATGCCGGTATCGGTATGGACCTGCATGCCCTCGGTGCATACGGTCTGGCAGGCCAGGCGCACGCGGCCGTCGATGCGCACGCGGCATTCATGGCACACGCCCATGCCGCACAGCGGCGCACGCGGCTGGCCGCTGGTGGAGGTGCGCGTGCGGCCCGGCGGCACCTGGGCCAGGGCCGCGGCCACGCTGGTGCCGGCGGCGACCTGCAGGCGCACGCCGTCGGCATGGATCTGGAGGGTGAGGGCGGTGCTCATGCCATGAGGCTCCGGGCAAAGCGGTCGGGGGAGTAGGGCGCTGGCTCCAGCGGTGGCGTGGCGCCCGTGATCTGCGCGGCCAGCAACTGGGCCGTGGCCGGCGCCGTGGTCACGCCCAGGCCCTCGTGGCCCACGGCCAGCCACAGGTCGGTGTGCTGCGGGTGCCGGCCGATGATGGGCAGGCCATCGGGCGTGGCCGCGCGAAAGCCGGTCCAGGTGCGGATGGCGTTGAGCTCGGCCAGGCCTGGCACGTACTCCAGCGCGCGCTGCAGCATGCGCGCCAGCACGGCGTTGTCGATGGCCGGGTCGGTGGTGTCGAACTGGCGCGACGAGCCGATCAGCAGTTGCCCCGTGGGCCGCGGCTGCAGGTTGAAGGCCACCGAGGTGCCATCGCTCTGGTGCGCATTGGTGATGTAGCCCAGCTCCACCAACTGGTGCCGCACGGTACCGGGGTAGCGGTCGGTGATGGCCAGGTGCCCCTTCTTGGGGCGTATCGGCAGGCCTGGGCACAGGTTCGTGGCGTGGATGCCCGCGGCCAGCAGAACCGCACCGCCCTCGCGCACGCCGCCATCGGCCAGGTGCACGCGCCGGCCCTCGATGCGTTCGACCTGCGCATGTTCGACGGTGATGGGGCGTGCGGCGTGGGCCAGCAGCCACTGTGCGGCGTTGGGGGCATAGACCACGCTGTCGCCACCGACCTTGAGGGCGCCGTGCAGGCCGGGGCGCAGCGCAGGTTCCAGCCGCGCCAGCGTGGCGGCGTCCAGCAGCTCGCAGGCGATGCCGTGCGCGCGCAGCCCGGCAGCCTTGGCCTCCGCGCCGGCCATTTCCTCGGCATTGGCCGCGATCCAGAGCGTGCCGCAGTTGGAATAGGCGCAGCCGGGCAGGTCGGCGTTCATGCGCGGGCCCCAGGCATGCCACTGCTCCAGCGAGGCCTGGCTCAGTGCCAGTTCGGCCGCGTTGTCGTCCATCACCACCAGGTGGCCCATGCCGGCCTGCGTGGCACCGCCCCGGCGCGCATCGAGCACGCGCACCGAAAGCCCGGCATGGGCCAGCAGGTGGGCGCAGGCCGCGCCCACCATGCCGGCACCGATGACGATCACGTCTGCAGCTTGCATGGGGTGGATCGAGGCTTAGAGGCGGATGCCCCAGGCAAACGGGTCGTCCCGGTCGATCAGCAGCGTGGCCTCGGCGCTCATATGGGCCGTGCCGCGCAGCGTGGGGATGATGCGGCCTGGCGTGGCATCGGGTTCGTAGCGCGCCTCGAAGCTGCTGCCGATGATGCTGGCCTGGCGCCACACCTGGCCGGGCTGCAGCTTGCCATCGGCCGCCAGGCAGGCCAGCTTGGCGCTGGTGCCGGTGCCGCAGGGCGAGCGGTCGTAGGCACCGCCCGGGCAGAGCACGAAGTTGCGGCTGTCGGCCAGCTCGTCGTCGGCAAACAGCTCGATGTGGTCGATCTCGCCGCCGTTGTCGCCGCGGATGCCCTGGTCCTTCAGGGCCAGCTGGATGGCGCAGGTGTAGTCGGTCAGCGCCTGCAGGTTGTCGCTGGCCACGCGCTGGCCGTGCTCGCTCATCAGAAAGAACCAGTTGCCACCCCAGGCCACGTCGCCCGTGACGCTGCCGATGCCCGGCACCGTGAGCGACAGCCCCTGGTGCAGCCGGTAGGCCGGTACATTGCGCACGCTGACTGAGCCGTCCTCGTGCAGCGTGGTCATCACCGTGCCCACGGGGGTCTCGATGCCGTGCTCGCCCGGCTGGATGCGGCCCAGGTAGGCCAGCGAGGCCACCAGGCCGATGGTGCCGTGGCCGCACATGCCCAGGTAGCCGGTGTTGTTGAAGAAGACCACGCCCGCCGCGTTGGCCGGGTCCTGCGGCGTGCACAGCAGGGCCCCCACGATCACGTCGTTGCCGCGCGGCTCGAGCACAGTGGCCGCGCGCCAGGCATCGTGCTGGCTGGCCAGCAGCGCGCGGCGCTCGGCCATGCTGCCCGTGCCCAGGTCGGGAAAGCCGCCGACCACGAGGCGCGTGGGTTCACCCCCGGTGTGGGAGTCGAGGATCTGGATGCGTTGCATGGCGCGGTTGGGGTTCATGGCGTCAAGGGGCTGAAAGTGTTCCGGGATCGTAGCGGGCTGCGGGTTCGTTTGGCAGATGTGCCGTGTCGCCACAGCCTCTGGGCATTGGCAGGGCCAAGGCCAGTGCCCCCGTGCAAGGGCCGCCCCGCCGCACCGGGGCGTCCCCCTGGGGGGAAGGCGCGAAGCGACTCAGGGGGGCTTTCAATAGCTGGCCAGAGGAACGGGCGCCGCGTTCTTGAACGTGAGCACCGTGATCGGCGCCTGCTTGAGGTTGCCCTTGTCGTCATAGGCGTAGGTGCCGGCCACGCCCTGGTGGCTCAGCTGGCCCATCTGCGCGCCGACCTTGGCGGGCTCCACGGACTGTGCCTTCTGCATGGCATCGGCCATGAACATGACCTGGTCGTAGTACGAGGCCGCGTAGGCATCGGCATCGAGCTTGAAGCGCGCCTTGTATTTGGCCTTGAAGGCCGGGCCGGCGGCGGCCTTGTCGAGCATGGTGCCGCCCTGGGCGCAGAACACGGTGTCGTTGACGGCCTCGCCGCCGAGCTTGCCGACCTCGGGGCTGCACAGCGTGTCGCCGCCCAGCAGCTTGGCCGTGAGGCCCAGCTGCTTCATCTGGCGGGCCATGGGCGCGGCCTGCGGTGCGTAGCCGCCAAAGAAGATGGCCTGTGGCTGCTTGCCCTTGAGGCTGGTGAGGATGGACAGGAAATCCGTGGACTTGTCGGTGGTGAACTCCTGGCCCACCACGGTCAGGCCCTGCTTTTTCGCCTCCTTGGTGAACTGGTCGGCCACGCCCTGGCCGAAGGCCGTGCGGTCGTCGATCACCGCCACCTGCTTGACCTTGAGCACCTGGGCCGCATACACGGCCATGTTCGAGCCGATCTGGGTGTCGCTGGCGATGATGCGGAACAGGTTCTTGTAGCCGTTCTCGGTGACCTTGGGGTTGGTGCCCACGGTGGAGACCATGGCGCCGCCGTCGCTGTAGACGCGCGAGGCCGGGATGGCCACGCCCGAGCAGTACGGGCCCATGACGAACTTCACGCCGCTGTCCACCAGCTTCTGCGCCACGCTCACGCCGGTGCGGGCGTCGCACTGGTCGTCCTCGGACACCAGCTCGAACTGGAGGGTCTTGCCCCCCACCACGATCTTCTTCGCATTGAGCTCCTCGACGGCCAGGCGCACGCCGTTCTCGTTGTCCTTGCCCGCGAACGCATTGGGGCCCGACAGCGGACCGCTGTGGCCGATCTTGACGACCTGCTGCTGCGCGAATGCCGGTGCCGCCAGCAGCAGGGCTGCCAGCGCCGAGGGGGTCATGAATCTGGATGTCATGGGAGGCCTTTGCATGGATGGTGAAGAGGGTGGGGGAGCGCCGGCGATCAGGCGACCGACTGGTACTCGGTGGGGCGCGTGTCCAGCGCCTTCTTGACGACGCGCTCGATGAAGGCACGTTCCTCGCCGATCAGCGGCAGGCGCGGGCGTCGCATGTGCTCGGTGCCCACACCCACCAGCACGTCGATGAGCTTGAGGTTCTGCACCAGCTTGGTCGAGACATCCAGGTGCAGCATGGGCGTCATCCACTGGTAGAGCTTGAGCGCTTCGGCAAAGCGGCCCGCCTTCATCAGGTCGTACAGCGCCACGGTCTCGCGCGGGAAGGCGCAGCCCACGCCAGCCAGCAGGCCATCGCAGCCCAGCGCCAGGCCTTCGTAGGCCAGGTCGTCCACGCCCAGGAAGAGCTGGTAGCGGTCGCCCACGGTGTTGCGCAGGTCGGTGATGCGGCGGATGTTGTCCGTGCTCTCCTTGATCGCGGCGATCCACTCGCAGTCGGCCAGCTCCAGCATGTGCTCGGGTTTCAGGTCCACGCGGTAGGCGACGGGGTTGTTGTAGACCATGAGCGGCTTCTGGGCCACCTTGGCCATGGCGCGCACGTTGGCCATGGCTTCGCGTGCGTCGGCCACGTAGATCACCGACGGCATCACCATGTAGCCGGCCACGCCGAGCTTGTTGCCGCCGTCGATGTAGCGCAGTGCTTCGCGGGTGCTGGTCTCCGAGACATTGGCCAGCACGGGGATGCGGCCGTCGGCGGCGTCGAGGGCGATCTTGGCGACCTGCAGCTTCTCTTCCAGCGTGAGGGTGCTGGCCTCGCCCAGCGAGCCGCAGGTCACCAGGCCGTGGATGCCGTTGCGGATCTGGAAGTCGATGTGGCGCGCCGTGCCTTCGGCATCGATGCTCTCATCGGCGTGGAACTTGGTGGTGATGGCGGGGAAGATGCCTTGCCAGCGGGGATTGCTCATGGATGGACTCCTGGAAAGAAAGAAGAAGACAACAAAGGACGGAAGAAAACAGGCGGGGTCGGAAGTGCGTGCAGTCGAACTTGTAAATATATTAATAAAATATTTGAAATATCTTGTCAGGGTATTTAGCAGCTTGCATGCCAGCCGGATTTGCGCTTGCTCGCCCTCGGCGCGGGGGGCATGCAGGGGCGCCAGGGGCGAAGATGGGGCGTTTTCGGGTCGGCGCCTGCCCTGGGGTGGGGCGCCAGGCACTGCAACGGGGCACGCTTTGCACAGCGGCAGGCGCGTAGGGCGGATGGGGCGTGGCCGTTGCGCGCCGGGCCCCTGCAGCCTGTGCGATGCCGCGCCCAGACCGCGTTCAGGGCAGCGAAGTGCAGTGTCTCTGGCCGCCGCGGGCTGTGTCACCTTGCTGTCTCGATAGAATCGAGGGTTCTCCCCATAAACCGGGTGGCCGCGCCTTGCGCGCGAGGCCCCTCACTGACCCAGGCCTGTTGCCCTTTTTCGCACATGACCAACCACACCACGCCTTCGTTCTCGGTTGCCGACATCCGCAAGTCCTTCCTGGACTTCTTTGCCTCCAAGGGCCACACCATCGTGGCCTCGAGCTCGCTGGTGCCGGGCAACGACCCCACGCTGATGTTCACCAACTCCGGCATGGTGCAGTTCAAGGACGTGTTCCTGGGCACGGACAAGCGCCCCTACAACCGCGCGGTATCGGTGCAGGCCTGCCTGCGCGCCGGCGGCAAGCACAACGACCTGGAGAACGTGGGCTACACCGCGCGCCACCACACCTTCTTCGAGATGCTGGGCAACTGGAGCTTCGGCGACTACTTCAAGCGCGAATCGCTGCACTGGGCCTGGGAGCTGCTGACCACCGTGTACAAGCTGCCGCCCGAGCGCCTGCTGGCCACCGTGTACCAGGAAGACGACGAGGCCTACGACATCTGGACCAAGGAAATCGGCCTGCCGCCCGAGCGCGTGATCCGCATCGGCGACAACAAGGGCGGCCGCTACAAGTCCGACAACTTCTGGATGATGGCCGACACCGGCCCCTGCGGCCCCTGCAGCGAGATCTTCTATGACCACGGCGACCACATCCCCGGTGGCCCCCCAGGCAGCCCCGATGAAGACGGCGACCGCTTCATCGAGATCTGGAACAACGTGTTCATGCAGTTCGACATGGCTGAGGACGGCTCGGTCACGCCGCTGCCCGCGCCCTGCGTGGACACCGGCATGGGCCTGGAGCGCCTGGCCGCCATCCTGCAGCACGTGCACAGCAACTACGAGATCGACCTGTTCGACGCGCTGATCAAGGCCGCCGGCCGCGAGACCGGCGTGGCCGACCTGAACAACAAGAGCCTGCGCGTGATCGCCGACCACATCCGCGCCACCGCCTTCCTGGTGAGCGACGGCGTGATCCCGAGCAACGAAGGCCGCGGTTACGTGCAGCGCCGCATCGTGCGCCGCGCCATCCGCCACGGCTACAAGCTGGGCAAGAAGACGCCGTTCTTCCACAAGCTGTTGGCCGAGCTGGTGCGCGTGATGGGCGACGCCTATCCCAAGCTGCGCGAGCAGGAGCAGCGCATCACCGAGGTGCTCAAGGCCGAGGAAGAACGCTTCTTCGAGACCCTGGCCAACGGCATGGAAATCCTCGACACGGCCCTGGCCGGTGACGCCAAGGTGCTGCCCGGCGACGTGGCCTTCAAGCTGCACGACACCTACGGCTTCCCGCTGGACCTGACCAACGACGTGTGCCGCGAGCGCGACGTCGAAGTGGACGAGGCCGGCTTCAAGGTCGCCATGGAAAAGCAGAAGGCCCAGGCCCGGGCTGCCGGCAAGTTCAAGATGGACAAGGCCCTGGACTACACCGGCGATGTGAACCGCTTCACCGGCTACGAGCAACTGGTCGAAACCGCCAAGATCACCGCCATTTATGTGGACGGCACCAGCAGCGCTGCCCTCAAGGCCGGCCAGAACGGCGTCGTGGTGCTCGACACCACCCCGTTCTACGCCGAAAGCGGCGGCCAGGTGGGTGACGAAGGCACCATCACCAGCGGCTCGGCGCGCTTTGCGGTGGGCGATACGCTCAAGATCAAGGCCGACGTCTACGGCCACCACGGCACGCTCGAAGAAGGCACGCTCAACGTGGGCGACACCGTGCAGGCCGAGGTCAACACGGCCCTGCGCGCCGCCACGGTGCGCAACCACTCGGCCACCCACCTGATGCACAAGGCCCTGCGCGAAGTGCTGGGCAGCCATGTGCAGCAAAAGGGCAGCCTGGTGAATGCCGAGCGCACGCGCTTCGACTTTGCCCACAACGCCCCCGTGACCGACGCCCAGGTGCGCGAGATCGAGCGCCTGGTGAACGAGGAAGTGCTGGCCAACGTGCCCACGCAGGCGCGCGTGATGGACATCGAATCGGCCCAGAAGACCGGCGCCATGATGCTCTTTGGCGAGAAGTACGGCGAGACCGTGCGCGTGCTCGACATCGGTACCAGCCGCGAGCTGTGCGGTGGCACGCACGTGCAGCGCACAGGCGACATCGGCCTGTTCAAGGTGGTGGCCGAAGGCGGCGTGGCCGCAGGCGTGCGCCGCATCGAGGCCGTGACCGGCACGAATGCGCTGGCCTACCTGCAGCAACTCGAGGACACGGTGACCCAGGCGGCCGGCAGCTTCAAGACCCCGGTCGCCGAGCTCAACAGCCGCATTGGCCAGACCCTGGACAGCGTGAAGGCGCTGGAAAAGGAAATCGCCGCGCTCAAGGGCAAGCTGGCATCGAACCAGGGCGACGAACTGGTGAACCAGGCGGTGGACGTGAACGGCATCAAGGTGCTGGCCGCGGCCCTGCCCGGTGCCGACGCCAAGGCCTTGCGCGACACCATGGACAAGCTCAAGGACAAGCTCAAGACCGCCGCCATCGTGCTGGCCGCCATCGATGGCGACAAGGTGCAGATCGCCGCCGGTGTGACGGCCGACAGCATTGGCAAGGTCAAGGCCGGCGAGCTGGTCAACTTCGTGGCCCAGCAGGTCGGGGGCAAGGGCGGCGGCAAGCCCGACATGGCCATGGCCGGCGGCACCAACGCAGCCGGTGTGCCGGCCGCGCTGGCCAGCGTCGAGGCCTGGGTGCGCGAGCGCGCCTGAGGCCACAGGCCGGGCCCGGGCACGGACAGCAGGCGCATCGGATGGGCCGGCCCGTGCTGACCACCATCGCCGTAGCGCCTGTATTGCGTGCGGGCGCACTGGGACTGGTCGGCCTTCTGTGGCTGGCATCGGCCCGGGCGCAGGCTCCGGACGCGGTCGAGCGGGTGCAGTTTCAGGCGCCCGCCGGTGACTCCGATGCGGCGGTGACCCTGCAGGCCTGGTGGTACCGCCCGCCAGTGGCGCTGCTCGCCCCTGGCACCAAGGATGCCGGCAAACCCTTGCCCGCCGTGGTCTTGCTGCACGGCTGCGGCGGCATGCTCAACCGGCGCGGCCAGCCGGCCGAGCGCATGCGCGAGTATGCGGCGCTGCTCAACGAGCAGGGCTGGCATGCGCTGGCGGTGGACTCATTGACACCGCGCGGCGAAAAGGAGCTGTGCACCCAGCGCATCGGCACGCGCAAGATCGACCAGAACGACCGGCGGCGCGATGCCCTGGCTGCCCTGCAGTGGCTGGCGGCCCAGCCGGGCGTGGATGGCCAGCGGCTGGCGCTGCTGGGCTGGTCGCATGGCGGCAGCGCCGTGCTGGCCGCCAGCAACCTGCGCCATGCCGACGTGGTCGCTGCCAAGGTGCTGCCGCGCCTGTCCGTCGCCTTCTACCCCGGTTGCGGCTCCGACCTGCGCGGTGGCTACCGGCCGGCGGCCGACACGCTGATGCTCGTCGGCAAGGCGGACGACTGGACACCGGCCGCCCCCTGCCAGGCCCTGGCTGCGCCACGCGGCGCGGCCCCGGGCAGCCGCGAGGTGCGGGTGCTGGCCTACGAGGGGGCCTACCATGGCTTCGACGGCACCGTGCCCCTGCGCCTGCGCACCGATGTGCCCAACGGGGTGTACCCGGGGCAGGGCGTGCATGTGGGTGGCCACCCGGCGGCGCGGGAGCAGTCGCGCAAGGCCTTGCTGGCTGCGCTGAACAAGGCATTCGGCCGCTGACCTGCGAGGGCGAAGGCGGCCTGCGGCGGACCTCAGTGGGTCAGAAAAGCTCGACGTCGTCGTTGGCGACCTTGGCGGTCAGGTGTCCGCCGGCCACCAGGTCTTCGTAGAAGCACACCTGGTTGCGGCCATGCTCCTTGGCGTAGTAGAGCGCCTGGTCGGCCTGGCCCAGGATTTCCACCGGTGAGCCGCGCGAGGTGCCGACGAAACCCAGGCTGACCGTCACGCGGCCGACCTGCGGAAAATCGTACTCCTGCACGGTCTCGCGAAAGCGGTTGAAGACCTTGTGTGCCCGTGCCAGCGTGATGTTGCGCAGCAGCACCACGAACTCCTCGCCGCCGAAGCGGAAGATGCGGTCGTGCGAGCGGAACGAACTGCGCAGGATGTTGGCGATCAGGATCAGCACCTCGTCGCCGTAGAGGTGGCCGAAGCGGTCATTGACCAGCTTGAAGTGGTCGATGTCCACCACGGCCAGCCAGTTCTGTGCAGGTTCGCTTTCGGCGGTCACTTCCTCGTTGACCAGCGCCTCGGCGCCCTGGGGGCGGCTGCTGCTCAGGCCGCTGGCGGCGTTGCGCGAGAACTGCTCGTCGAAGGTCTTGCGATTGAACAGTCCGGTGAGCGCGTCGCGTTCGCTGTAGTCCAGCAGGTTCTGGTAGTTCTGGTAGACCAGGAACACGCCCTTGATCACTTCGAGCTTGTGGGCCGAGAACGGGCGCGACTGCGTGACCTCCAGGCAGGTGCTGACCTTCTCATGCATCCAGACCGGCAGCCAGAGCGTGTGCCGCCCGGGGCGATGGGTCAGGGCGCTGTCGCCCTGGTTCTTCACGCACTCGCACAGTTCGGGGTATTGCTCGAGCAGCTCGCGCCGCGGGTCGGCCGCGGCCTCGGAGTCGGTGGAGACCAGCTGGCCTTCCTCGACCCAGGTGCGGGGGCGCACATGGGCCACGCCCTTGTCGGTGAACAGCTCCAGCGCCCGGACCGCCTTGATGCCGCTGAGTTTTTGCAGGGTGGAGAGCACCGACACCTCCAGCCGCAAGTGGTCGCGGTGGCCGGTCATTTCAACCAGGTGTTGCAGGATGGGCTTCATATGCGGGATGGTGGCGGTCCGGTGGGTGGGGCGCGGTCTTCTAGTTGCGCCGCACGAACACGATGTCCCAGACACCATGCCCGAGGCGCAGGCCGCGGTTCTCGAACTTGGTCAGCGGGCGGTAGTCGGGCTGCGGCGCGAAACCGCTGGCGGTATTGGCCAGCAGGGGCTCGGCACCGAGCACTTCCAGCATCTGCTGGGCGTAGGGCTCCCAGTCGGTGGCGCAGTGCAGGTAGCCGCCGGGCTTGAGCCGGGCGGCCAGCTTGGCCACCAGCGGCGACTGGATCAGCCGGCGCTTGTTGTGCTTGGTCTTGTGCCAGGGGTCGGGAAAGAAAATGTGCACGCCATCGAGGCTGGCCGGTGCCAGCATGTGGTCGATGACTTCCACGGCATCGTGCTGCAGGATGCGGATGTTGCCGATCTCGTGCTCGCCGATGCGCTTGAGCAGGGCCCCCACGCCGGGCTCGTGCACTTCGCAGCACAGGAAGTTGTCGCCCGGGCGCACGCGTGCGATGTGGGCCGTGGCTTCGCCCATGCCGAAACCGATCTCCAGGATCAGCGGGGCCGTGCGGCCAAAGGCGGCCGGGGCGTCGAGCGGAGCGGCGGCATAGGGCAGCACGAAGCGCGGGCCCAGGTCCTCGAAGGCCTTGGCCTGGCCCGTGGTGGTGCGCCCGGCGCGGCGCACGAAGCTCTTGATGGTCTTGGGGTAGGCAACGCCAGCGGGCGCAGCACTGCCGGCTTGGGGCGCTTGGGCAGCAGTTGCCGCGCTGTCGGGGGCGGGGGAAAGGGATGGCAGTTCGGTCACGATGGGCCATTGTAGTTTCTGAACCACGCTGTGGCCCATTGCGCCAGCGCATCCCCGACGCAAGTGTTGTGCGGATGTGCCAGCGCCGGCAGGCCCAGGGCCCGTGCCGCCTGCTCCAGCGCCTGTACGGGGTTGCCGAGGTCCAGGGCCTGGGCACCGTTCTGCTTGGACAGCTTTTCGCCATTGTCACCGCAGACCAGAGGGGTATGCAGGTACTGCGGCGTGGCCACGCCGAGCGCATGCTGCAGCAGGATCTGGCGCGGCGTGTTGTCGGCCAGGTCCTCTCCGCGCACGATGTGGGTGATGCCCTGGGCGGCGTCATCGACCACCACGGCCAGCTGGTAGGCCCACAGGCCATCGGCGCGGCGCAGCACGAAGTCGCCGATGTCCGCGGCCACATCCTGCTGCTGGGCTCCCAGGCGCCGGTCGGTCCAGTCCGTCGGGGGCAGGCCCGCCGGCACGCGAAAGCGCCAGGACCGGCCGTCTCGCCCATTCAGGCCATGGCGGCAGGTGCCGGGATAGGGCAGGGCCGCATGCCGCTCGCGCGCATGGCCGAGCGCGAGCTGGGCTTCTTCGATGTCCTTGCGCGAGCAGGCGCAGGGGTAGGCCGCGCCTTCGGCCACCAGGCGGTCCAGGGCCTGCTGGTAGACGGCGCCCCGTGCGGACTGCCACAGCGGCGGTTCGTCGGGCACCAGCCCGCAGGCGGCCAGCTGCTGCAGGATGAACTCGCCCGCGCCCGGGATGCAGCGCGGCGTGTCCACGTCTTCGATGCGCACCAGCCAGCGGCCGCCCCGCCCGCCGTTGAAGGCGCGGGCATCGAGCCAGCTGGCCAGGGCGGCCACCAGCGAGCCCGCATGCAGGGGCCCTGTCGGCGACGGCGCAAAACGACCGGTGTAGCCCGCGCCGGGCTCGGGGCCCGGGGCCGCGTCCTCACCTTGTGTCATGCCACGGCGAGTGCCAGCTCCAGTCCGGACACGAAGGCATCTTCGAGGCGGTGGCCCAGGCACCAGTCGCCGCAGGCGCCCAGGCCGATCTGGGCATCCCACAGGTGGCTGCGGCCCAGGGGATGCGTGGTCTGGGCGTAGCGCCAGCGCTGGGTCTGGGCGTGCGCAGGCTCGGCGCGGATGCCGGTCACCTCGGCAAAGGCCTTGATCAGCTTGGCCTGCACGCGCTCGGCATCGTCTTCGAGGTGCTCGGCCGACCAGGCGGGGCTGGCCTGCACGGTCCAGCGCTCCACGCTGGGCCGGCCGGGCTTGGAGGATTCGCGGGCCAGCCAGGCAATGCGGTGGTGCGTGCTGCGCGCGGCATTCCACTGCGGGCCCAGCGTGGTCAGGCCCGGGCGCACGGCCTGCGGGTAGGCCAGCATCAGCGTCCAGCAGGGGGCGATGGCGACGCTGGACAGGGCCTTGGTCAGGCTGCTGTCGATGGCCGAGGTGGACAGCAGGGCCTGGGCCGGCGTGGCGGGCTGGGCCAGCAGCACGGCATCGAAGCCGGCGTACACATGCTGGCCGCCATCGGGGCCTTCGGTGCGCAACTGCCAGCCGGTGGCGTTCAAGGCGTCGTGCTCGATGCGCGTGACGCGGGTGTCGGTGATCAGCCGGCCAGCCTGGGCCAGCGGTGCGGCCCAGGCGGCCACCAGCGATTGCATGCCGGGGCTGGCGACCCAGTGGGCTTCGCGCGTGGGCAGGCCGGCGGCGGTCACGCGGCCGGCTGCGTCGAGCACGCGCACGGAATTGGCGCTCCAGCGCTTGCACACGCCGGGCACGGTGTCGATGGCGCGCGCGAAACGCGCATCGCGCACGGTGAAGTACTGCACGCCGGCATCGAAGCCGCCAAAGGGCGAGTCGATGGTGGTCGTGCGCCCGCCGGCGGCGGCGGATTTCTCGAAGACGGTGACCTGGTGGCCCGCCTGCACCAGGGTGCGGGCGCAGGCGATGCCGGCCATGCCGGCGCCGATGATGGCGAAATGCCGGGGGGCCTTGGCGCCTCCGGTGGGTTTGCGGGGGGAGCTTGTCGTCGTGGTCGCCGCAGCAGGGCTGGGTGCAGGGCGTCGGGGCCGTTTGGCAGGGCGAGAAACAGGTTTGCTCATGGGAGGCCTTTCGGGAACGGTTGGCTGGAAAACTCCGACACCGACCACTCTACACGCCCCGCACAGGGCTGCGCATCAGAAATGATGGTGGTTTTCCAGCAGTGCGCGCCGCGTGGCCGGGCTTTGCAACTGGTTGAGCCACCACTGCAGCGCACGGCCCGGCGCGGTGAAGCCGGGGCCGCCCCAGGCATAGTTCACGCGCACCAAGCGCTCGGGCCGGGCCACCTTGCGCGCCACCAGGCGCCCGGCCTCCAGGTAGGGGCGTACCATGGGCTCGGGTAGAAAGCCGCCGCCCAGGCCGCGCAACTGGGCACGCACCTTGGCCTGCATGGTGTCCACCGTGAGCACGTCCTGCCCGCCCAGCAGGCCCATGGTGGCGCCACCGCGCAGGGCCGAGTCGGCCACGGCCACGGCGCGGTGCTGCAGCAAGGTCGCATCGGTGATCGGCTCGGGCTCGGTGGCCAGGGGGTGGTGGGGTGCCACCACGTAGATGAACAGCACATCGCCCAGCGGCGCCTGCTGCAGCCCGGCCACGCTGGAGCCGGCGATGGTGACCCCCACGGCCAGGTCCGCCCGGCCCGAGGTCAGGGCCTCCAGCGTGCCGGTCATGATGCCGTCGCGCAGCTTCAGGCGCGTGGGCGGCGCCATGGCGTAGAACGCATCCACCAGCTCCATCATGGTGTGCGGCGAAATGGCGCCATCGACCGACAGCGTGAGCTGCGGCTCCCAGCCCGTGGCCACGCGGCGCACGCGGTGCGCTACGGCATCGACGTCCTGCAGCAACCGCGCGCCTTCGCGCAGCAGCTCCACGCCGGCCTCGGTGGGGCGGGCCTGGCGCGCACTGCGGTCGAACAGCAGCACGTCCAGGGCATCTTCGATCTGGCGCACGCGATAGGTCAGCGCGCTGGGCACCAGGCCCAGCTGGCGCGCTGCGGCCGCAAAGCTGCCGGCCTCGGCGATCACCTGCAGCATGGCCAGGCTGTCGGGGGTCAGCACATCGCGCGGGTTTTGCATGGTGTTGCCATGTTAATTCAATTTTTTTGAATCATGCCATCAATATGCCAGCCCCCGGTGCCGGGGGGACAGGCCTACAGTCGAGTCTTGAAAGGGGCACACACCATGCTGACTGTTCGCAAATCCAAAGACCGCGGCCATGCCGACCATGGCTGGCTGCATTCGTACCACAGCTTCTCGTTCGCGGGCTACCACGACCCCGAGCACATGGGCTTCGGCAACCTGCGCGTGATCAACGAAGACCGCATCGCCCCGGGCATGGGCTTCGGCACCCATGGCCACCGCGACATGGAGATCATCAGCTACGTGCTGTCGGGCGAGCTGGCCCACAAGGACAGCATGGGCAACATCAAGGGCATTCCGCCCGGCGACGTGCAGCGCATGAGCGCCGGCACGGGGGTGCAGCACAGCGAGTTCAACCATGCCGACGGCCAGACCACGCACTTCCTGCAGATCTGGCTGCTGCCCGACGTACAGGGCATCGCGCCCGGCTACGAGCAAAAGACCTTTACCGATGCCGAAAAGCGCGGCACGCTGCGGCGGGTGGCATCGCCCGACGGCGCCGAAGGCTCCGTCCAGGTGAATGCCGATGCCACGCTGTACGCCGGCCTGATCGATGGCAGCGAATCGGCGAGCCTGGTGCTCGACCCCGCACGCAAGGTGTACGTGCACCTGGTGCGCGGCAGCCTGAAGGCCAATGGCCAGGCCCTGTCGGCCGGGGATGCCGCGCTGATCGAGCACGAGACGGCCTTGGCGCTGACCGATGGCCGCGATGCCGAGGTGCTGGTGTTCGACCTGGCCCCCTGAAGTGAAGCACCCCCTGAGTCGCTCCGCGCCTTCCCCCTCTCTCTCTCCTCGCTGCGCGAGTCGGGAGGGGGACGCCCCCAGCGCGGCGGGGCGGCCCTTGCACGGGGGCACTGGCCTTGGCCGCGTCGGTTTTATACGTCGCGAGTGGCGCGCAGCGCCATGAGCAATTGATACCTTGCTGTCCCATACTGTTTTAACCTGTCACCTGAAGGAGTCCACCATGTTCAATTCCCTGCAAAACCCCCTGGCCCTGGCCTCGCGCCTGCTGCTGGCCGCCCTGTTCCTGCCCGCCGGCATCGGCAAGCTCACCGGCTTTGCCGGCACCGTGGGCTACATCAGCTCGGTGGGCCTGCCCATGCCCACCGTGGCCGCTGCCATCGCCGCCGCCGTGGAGGTGCTGGGCAGTCTGGCGCTGATCTTCGGCTTCGGCACGCGCTTTGCCGCGCTGGCGCTGGCGTTCTTCACGCTGGTGGCCAGCTTCTTCTTCCATGCCTACTGGGCCCTGCCGGCCGACAAGCAGATGATGCAGCAGCTGATGTTCTTCAAGAACGTGGGCGTCGTCGGCGGCCTGCTGGCCCTGGCCGCCTTCGGCGCCGGCGGCTGGAGCGTGGACGCGCGCCGTTCTTCCCGCTGACGTCGCCATCCTGCGGCATGATGGCGCTTTGACCTTGCAAGGAACCGCCGCATGCCGCAGATCGCCGTCGTCTACCACTCGGGCTATGGCCACACCCAGCGCATGGCCCAGGCCGTGGCCGATGGTGCGGGTGCCGAGCTGATCGCCATCGATGCGGACGGCGGCCTGCCCGAGGGCGGCTGGGAAAGCCTGGCGGCCGCCAGCGCCATCATCTTCGGCTCGCCGACCTACATGGCCGGACCGAGCTGGCAGTTCAAGCGCTTTGCCGACGCCTCGTCCAAGCCCTGGTTCAGCCAGGCCTGGAAGAACAAGCTGTTCGCCGGCTTCACCAACAGTGCCGCCACCAATGGCGACAAGCAGATCACGCTCGACTACCTGTTCCACCTGGCCATGCAGCATGGCGGCCTGTGGGTGGGGGCGGGCGTGCTGCCGTCGAACTCCAAGACCGCCACGCGCAACGACGTGAACTGGCTCGGTGCCTACAGTGGCGCCATGGCCCAGTCGCCATCGGACGCCTCGGCGGGCGAGATGGCCCCGGGCGACCTGGACACCGCGCGTGTGCTGGGACAGCGGGTGGCCGAGCTGGCGGCCCGATTCCACCAAGACTGACACCAACCCACGATCACAGGAGCTCACCATGCCACGATGCCATCGCCTTCGCGCCCTCACCGCTGGAGCACGTCCATGAGCGCCGTCCTGCGCCTGTCCGGCCACGCCAAGGACCTCGGCGGCGGCTTCACCGTGCGGCGCCTGCTGCCCGCCGTGCAGTGCCGGTCGGTCGGGCCGTTCATCTTTTTCGACCACTTCGGCCCGGTGTCGGTGGTGCCCGGCGCGGCGCACGACGTGCGGCCCCATCCGCACATCGGCCTGGCCACGGTGACCTACCTGTTCTCAGGCGCCATCATGCACCGCGACAACCTGGGCCATGTGCAGCAGATCGAACCCGGCGCCATCAACTGGATGACGGCCGGCAAGGGCATCGTGCACTCCGAGCGCCGGCCCGAGTCGCTGGCGGAAACCACCTACGTGAACCACGGCATCCAGCTGTGGGCGGCCCTGCCGGTGGCGGCCGAGGAGGTCGATGCCTCGTTCGTGCACACGCCGGCCGCGGCGATTCCCGAGGTGCAGGTGGGCGAGGCCGTGGTGCGCGTGCTGATCGGCACGGCCTTTGGCCAGACCTCGCCTGTGGCCACCTATGCACCCACGCTGTACCTGGACGTGCAACTGCCTGCGGGCGCGGTGCTGGAGCTGCCGGCCCTGGCGCAGGAGATGGCGCTCTACCCGGTGGATGCCGACCTGTCGCTCGATGGCGAGCCCCTGGTGGCCCAGACCCTGGCGGTGCTGCCCGCAGGGGCTGCGGCGCCCATGCGGCTGCAGGCTGGCGCCAGCGCCGTGCGCCTGATGCTCATTGGCGGCGATGCGCTCGACGGCCCGCGCCACATGTGGTGGAACTTCGTCTCCAGCCGCAAGGAGCGCATCGTCCAGGCGGCCGCCGACTGGGAGGCCGGCCGCATGAAGCCGGTGCCGGGAGAAACGGAATTCATCCCGCTGCCGGAGCACCGCTTCCGCGCGGATTGAGCAAAGGCCTGAAAGGCCTGGTCAGGCCTTTTCCGGCGTGTCCGTGGAGAGGTCGGCAGCCAGCACCCGGCGCTCGTCGAAGACGAAACAGCCGCCGTGGTAGTGGGCGCCATCGGTTTCCTCGAAGTACTTGAGGATGCCGCCTTCGAGCTGATAGACGTGATCGAGGCCTTCCTCGCGCATGAGGATGGCCGCCTTCTCGCAGCGGATGCCGCCGGTGCAGAAGCTCACCACGGTCTTGTCGGCCAGCTCGGCCTTGTGGGCGCGCAGGGCCGGCGGGAACTCGGTGAACTTGTCGATGCGCCAGTCGATGGCGTTGTCGAACGTGCCCTCGTCCACCTCGAAGGCATTGCGGGTATCCAGCGTCACCACCTCGCGGCCTTCGTCGTCATGGCCTTGCTCCAGCCAGCGGTGCAGCGTGGCCGGCGTCACGGCCGGGGCGCGGCCGGTGGAGGGCTGGATCGTGGGGTGGTCCATGCGGATGATCTCGCGCTTGACCTTGACCAGCATCTTGCGAAACGGCACCGTGTCCGACCAGCTCTCCTTGGGGGCCAGGTCGGCAAAGCGTGCGTCGGTGCGCATGGTGTCGACGAAGCCGCGCACCGCGTCGGCCGTGCCCGCCAGGAAGAAGTTGATGCCTTCCTCTGCCAGCAGGATCGTGCCCTTGAGCTGCGCCGCCAGCGCACGCTCGTGCAGCAGGTCGCGCAGCGCCTGCGCATCGGGCAGCGGCACGAACTTGTAGCAGGAGATATTGAGGACGTCGTTCATCACGGCGATGGCCTGTTGTTCACACGGAATGGGAAAAGGAGGGGTCCGCCAGGCGGCATTCTCCTGGCGGCGGGCCCTGATTGTCGCGCGGCGGCCGGCGGTGGCTTGCCCGCCGGGCCGTCAGACCGTAGGTACCAGCAGCGTGGTCTCGATCTTGTTGGCCAGTTGGGCAATGGCCAGCGAGGCCGGACAGCCCGGTGTATTGAGCAGCAGCAACTGGCGGCGCATCACGGCGTCGCGCACCGAGGGGTCGGCCGGGATGTCGCCCATGTGGATCAGGCGCACGGCACGGCCCGATTCGGTGCTCACGAAGCGGTCCAGCACCTGCTGCAACTGGCTGGTGATGGCCCGGCCGTCGCCCGGGCGGGCCGCCTGGTTGATCACCATGCGCACATGCTGGCGCTTTTGCTGCATGGCCAGCACCTTGATGGCGGCGTAGGCGTCGGTCAGCGAGGTCGGCTCGGGCGTGGCCACGATCAGCACCTCGGAGGCCAGCGAAATCGAGAACAGCACCACGTCCGAGATGCCGGCCCCGGTGTCCAGCAGGATCACGTCGTAGTTCGGCGCAATCGCCTGGATCACGTTCAGGAACTGGTTGCGCACCTCGGGCGTGAGGCGCGAGTACTCCACCATGCCCGAGCCGGCCAGCAGCACCGCGAAGCCGCCGGGCGCCTGGATGATGGCGTCCTCAAGCAGGGCCTTGCCGGTGAACACGTCGTGCAGCGTGATCTTGGGGTGCAGGTTGAGCACCACGTCGAGGTTGGCCAGGCCCAGGTCGGCATCGAGCACCAGCACGCGCTGGCCGCGCCGCGTGAGCGCCGCTGCCAGGTTGGCCGACACGAAGGTCTTGCCCACGCCGCCCTTGCCGCTGGTGATGGCAATGATGCGCGCACCGGTGGCCGCCGCGCCGGGTGGGCGTCCAGGCGAGGGTGGGGCGTCGGAGGATGTGGGTGGGGGGGACAGCGCGTCGCTCATCTTCTAACTTTCAGTTGGCGCTGCCTGTTGGGTCCAGCGGGGGCAGATCGCCCCAGCCCGAGGGGGTGTACAAGGGGCCGAACAACAGGCTCTTTTCTTCGGCACTGACGGTGCTGTCGGGCTGCTCTTCGATGCTCACCCGGTTGCGGCCCGACGATTTGGCCTGGTAGAGCTGGTGGTCGGCCCGGTCGGTCCACAGCAGGGTGGTCGAGCGGATCCATTGCAGGGCGAAGGCCCCGCCGACGCTCACCGTGACATTCAGCTCCACGGAGGGCGAAATCCTGACCGGCGTATTGGCCACGGCGCGGCGGATGCGCTCGGCCACCACCTTGCCAAAAGCCGCCTGGCAGGCGGGCAGCACCACCGCGAACTCCTCGCCGCCATAGCGCGCCAGGGTGTCCATGGGGCGCACGCAGGCGCTCAGGGTGCGCGCCACCGACTGCAGCACCACATCACCCGCCAAATGGCCGTGGGTGTCGTTGACCGCCTTGAAGTGGTCGATGTCCAGCATCAGCAGCAGGGCCGCCTCCCCAGAGCGCGTCACGCGGTCGATCTCGCGTTCGAGCACGGCGCGAAAATGCCGACGGTTGGCCAGCCCGGTGAGGGGGTCCTTGAGGGAAAGCTCGCACAGACCGTCGATCAGGCCTTGGAGGTAGCGGGACGGCGCTTCGCGTTGCAGGGACGCTTCGCTGCCGACCGCCTGCGCCACGAGCGCGTGTGCAATGTCCAGGCGCAGATCGCGCAGGTCTACGAGATGAGAGGCCGCAGAGTCAGACACAAATGGATAGGGCAGAGTTCGTTGAGTGTAGCAGCGAGGCGGGGCCGGGAACCCGTTTCAGGGGATTTTGAGCGGGTTTCCGGGAGCAGGGGCATTTGCCGGTATCTGCTGCAGCACCAGCAGCGCCTCGGCATCGGTGCGGTACATCTGCAGCCCCGGGCCGGGCTCGAGCAAACCGGCCCGGCGCAGCACCTGGTCCACCGGCAGCTTCATGCCGCTCACGTGCAGGATGCCGCCGCGCGCCTGCATCAGGGCGCGCAGCGTGGCAAAGGTTTCAACCCCGGTGATGTCGATGCGGTTGATGGGCTGGGCCATGAGGCACAGGTGGGTGATTTCGGGCTGGATGGCCAGGTGGTCCGTCACGTGCCGCTCCAGCGCGCTGGCGGAGCCGAAATCGAGTTCCGCATCCATGCGCAGCGCCAGCAGGCGGGGTGCCAGGGGCGGCAGGTGCCACAGGTGGCGGTCGCGCAGGCTGCCGTCGGGGTGCAGGCCCACCTCGATGATGCGCGGGTGCAGGCGCTGGTACAGAAAGTGGCTCAGGTTCATCACCAGCCCGACGAGCACGCCCCAGTACATGCGCGGCGCGGTGGCCAGGGTCAGCGCAAAGGTCACGCCGGCCATCATGGCCTCGACGCGGGAGATGCGCCACAGGCGCAGCAGGGTGGCGGGCTTGATGAGGCTGGTCACGGCGGTGATCACCACGGCCGCCAGCACCGACTGCGGCACGTGGTAGAGCGCGGGGGTGAGCCACAGCAGCACCACCAGCACCAGGGCGATGGCGAACACCGTGGCCCAGCCGGTGCGCGCGCCGGCATACAGGTTGATGGCCGAGCGCGAGAACGAGGCGCTGGTGGCAAAGCTGCCGCACAGCCCGCTGCTGATCTTGGCCAGGCCCTGGCCGATCAGGTCCTGGTTCTCGTTCCAGCGCTCGCCCGAGCGCTGGCTCTCCACCTTGGCGCTGGAGGCGGTTTCGAGAAAGCTCACCAGCGTGACCACCAGCACCGGCATCACCAGGGCGGAAAACTGCGACCAGGACAGCAGGCCCGGCCAGTACAGGGAGGGCAGCCCCTCGGGCAGGGTGCCCACCACGGAACCGCCGCCGTCGGCATAGCCCAGTGCCCAGCTCAGCGCCCCGGCGGCGCCCACGACCACGATGGCGGCCGGAAAGTTCGGGCGCCAGCGCCGGGCCAGCACCAGCAAGGCCAGGCTGCACACGCCGAAGGCCGCCGCCACCAGGTCGAAGTGGCCCAGCGACGGGGTGGACCAGAGCGCCCCGAGGTCCGAGCGCAGGCCGGTGAAGGCGCGCAGCTGCGAGGCCAGGATCAGCAGGGCCGCCGCCTGGGTGAAGCCGCTGAGCACCGGCGAGGTCACCAGGTTGAGCAGCCAGCCAAAGCGGGCCGCCCCCATCACCAGCTGCAGCAGGCCCGAGAGCAGGGCCATCCACGCCGCCAGGGCCACCCATTGCGCACTGCCGGGCTCGGCCAGCCCGGTCAGGGAGGCGCCGATCAGCAGGCTGGTGAGCGCCGTGGGCCCTACGCCCAGCCGGGTGGAGGAGCTGAACAGCACGGCCACCAGGGCCGGGATCAGCGAGGCGTAGATGCCGGTGACCAGCGGCATGCCCGCCAGGGCCGCATAGGCCACGCCCTGCGGCACCAGCATCAGCCCCACGGTCATGCCCGCGGAGAACTCGCCCTTGAGGAGGTGGCGGTCGGGGCGGGGCCAGGCGAGGAAGGGAAACCAGCGGGACAGGGACGGCAGGGAAGGCATGGCCCCGATTGTCGCCCGCCCGGCAGGCCTGCCTGGTGTCCTACAGCCACTTCGGAGCTCTCCGACCCGCGGCGCGGGCCCGGCTGCCTAAAGTACCAACCATGTTCTCAACCGCAAGGAGTTTTCCCATGAACACCGCACAGACCGCACAGCGTTCCACCCACCGCATCGCCAGCGTGCTGGCCGTCAGCGCCCTGGCGCTGGGCCTGGCTGCTTGCAGCAAGACCGAGGATGCCACCGTGGGCCAGCGCCTGGATTCGGCCGTTGGCCGCACCGAGCAGGCTGCCACCGACGCCCGCATCAAGGCCGAGGCCGCCATGCAGAACGCCGAAACCAAGGTGCAGCAAGGCTCGCAGACCGCGATGGAAAAGATCGATGACGCGACCATCACGGCCCAGGTGTCCGCCGGCCTGGCCAAGGACCCCGACCTGAGCGCCATCAAGATCAACGTGGATACCGTGAACGGCTCCGTGACGCTCAACGGCCCTGCCACCACGCCCGCCGCCAAGGAGCGTGCAGAGACGATCGCCAGCGCCGTGAAGGGCGTAACCTCGGTCAACAACCAGTTGACCGTGACACCGAGCTAAGGCACGGCCGTACCTGACGGCTTGCACCGGGCCCCGGGACTGTAAAGAGACCGGACCCCACGCGCACCGGGCAGGGATGGACTTCCGACCCGCCAGTCGGGCAGCGAGCAGGCTGCCTCCTTCATCTTCATTGCGAGGACTGGCACTCGAAGACCGCCCGGGCAAGTGATGCGTGCAACGCAAGCCCTCGGCCATGCCCTGGCCTTTGCCTGCCCCCCGAACAGGGGCCACGGCAAAGGGGCCGCGCCGCACAAGGTGACCCTTGTGCGGCGCGCTACCATTGGCTGCATGCAAGACCATGCCACCGACATCGCCTCCCGCCTCGTCCACCACGACTACCTTCCGCCCGCGGGATTCCAGGCCCCCCAGACCGCCGTCTACAAGGCCTCGACCGTGATCTTCCCCAACGTGGCCGCCATGCGCAGCCGCGAGTGGAAGGACAAGAGCGGCTACACCTATGGCCTGCACGGCACCCCCACCACCTTCATCCTCGAAGAGCGCCTGTGCGCCCTGGAAGGCGGCCTGCAGTGCTTGCTGGTCCCCAGCGGCCTGGCGGCGATCGCCAACGTGGCGCTGGCCCTGCTCAAGCCTGGCGACGAACTGCTGATCCCCGACAACGTCTACGGCCCGAGCAAGGACCTGATCCACGGCGAGCTGCGCCGCTTCGGCATCGGGCATGCGGTCTACGACCCGCTGGACCCGGCCGACCTGGCCGCGCGCATCACGCCCGCCACGCGCCTGGTGTGGCTCGAAGCGGCCGGCTCGGTCACCATGGAGTTCCCCGACCTGTGCGAGCAGGTGCGCATCTGCCGCGCGCGCGGCGTGACCACGGCGCTGGACAACACCTGGGGCGCGGGCCTGGCCTTCGCGCCGTTCGACCTGCTGGGGGATGGATCCCTGGGCGTGGACATTTCCGCGCATGCGCTCACCAAGTACCCCAGCGGCGGCGGCGACGTGCTCATGGGCAGCATCGTCACACGCGATGAAGCCCTCCACATGAAACTCAAGCTCACCCACATGCGCCTGGGCCTGGGCATCGGCGGCAACGATGCCGAGGCGGTGCTGCGCTCGCTGCCCAGCATCGGCCTGCGTTACCGCGCGCACGACGAGGCGGCGCGCAGCCTGGCGCAGTGGCTGCAGCAGCAGCCCGCAATCGCCCAGGTGCTGCACCCGGCATTGGCCGGTGCGCCGGGCCATGCGCAGTGGGCGGCGCTGTGTGGCGCGGCCTATGGTGGCGCAGGCGCGGCGGCGGGCCTGTTCAGCGTGCTGGTCGATGCGCGCCACAGCCAGGAGCAGGTCGACGCCTTCTGCGACGGCCTGCGCCTGTTCAAGCTGGGTTACAGCTGGGGTGGGCCCATGAGCCTGGTCGTGCCCTACGACCTGGCCCGCATGCGCAGCCGGCCGGCGGCCCATCTGAAGCCCGGGACGCTGGTGCGGTTTTCCATCGGGCTGGAGGCGGTGGAGGATCTGCGCCAGGACCTGCTGCAGTCCCTGCAGCGGGCCTTTGCCCCCGCTTGACGGGCGCGGGGGTATGTCGGCAAACAGGGGCCTAGCTGTTACAGTGGGTCTCTACTTCAGGAAGCAAACACCTTGGCAACACCCAACTACGGATACGAAAAGCGCCAGCGCGAGCTCGCCAAAAAACAAAAAAAAGAAGAGAAGCTGCGTTCCAAAACCCAGCGCAGGCCGGATGACCCACAGGGTGACCAGCCTGCCGGTGGCAATGGCGACGGCGCTCCAGGCGCCAACCAGCCCACGGGCGCAGAAGGCGGCTGAGCCTTCGACCGCCGTGTCCGGCAACCCGCCGCGCCACCAAGGCAGCAGGCAGGTCCGCAGGCACGGCGCTCAGCGCAGCAGCTTCTTCAGCTCTGGCCACACGTTGGCCAGCATCTGCGGGTGCGCCTCTGCACGCGGATGGATGCGGTCCGCCTGGAACAGGCGGGTAGGGTCCGGGCCATCGGCCACGCCCTTGAGGAAAAACGGCACCACGGCCACCTTCTTGGCCTGGGCCACGGTGGTGAACAGGCCGGCAAACCGGTTGGCATAGTCGGTGCCATAGTTCGGCGGCACCTGCATGCCCACCAGCAAGACCTTGGCCCCGGCCTTTTGCGCCGCATCGGTCATGGCAGTCAGGTTCTCTTCGGTATTTTTCAGCGGCAGGCCGCGCAGTGCGTCATTGCCGCCCAGCTCGATCACCACCACGGCAGGCTTGTGTTGGGCGAGCAGGGCGATCAGGCGTGAACGCCCGCCCGACGTGGTCTCGCCGCTCACGCTGGCATTGACCACGCGGCGCTCGATCTTTTCTTCCTGCAGGCGCTTTTCCAGCAAGGCCACCCAGCCGGCGCCGCGGGCCAGGCCGTACTCGGCACTCAGCGAGTCGCCCAGCACCAGGATGGCTGGCGCGGAAGATGCTGGTGCTGTGGCCTGGGCCCATGCGGCGGGGGCGCAAATCCCTGCCAAACCCAGGATGCCTGCCGAGAGGATAAAGTGGCGCCGATACTGCAGATCTCGAATCAAAGCGAAGAACCTTTCATGTCCGAATCTTCCCCATCGCCCGTGACCCCCATTATTGCCGTCGAACACGTCTTCAAGTCGGTCACGGATTCGACCGGTACGCTGGACATTCTGCGGGATATCGATTTCCGCCTGGCGCCGAGGGAAACAGCGGCCATCGTGGGCGCGTCGGGCTCGGGCAAGAGCACGCTGCTGTCCATCATCGCCGGCCTGGATACCCCCACGCGCGGCACGGTGCGCCTGGACGGGCATGACCTGTTCGCCATCGACGAGGACGAGCGTGCCGCGCTGCGCGCGCAGAAGGTCGGCTTCGTGTTCCAGAGCTTCCAGCTCATGGGCAACCTCACGGCGCTGGAGAACGTGATGCTGCCGCTGGAGCTGGCCAACCGCCGCGACGCACGCAAGGCCGCTGCCGACATGCTGGCCCGCGTGGGCCTGGGCCAGCGCCTGTCGCACTACCCCAAGGTGCTGTCGGGCGGCGAGCAGCAGCGCGTGGCACTGGCGCGCGCCTTCGTGGTGCACCCGGCGGTGCTGCTGGCCGATGAGCCCACGGGCAGCCTGGACTTCGCCACGGGCGAGACCATCATGCAGCTCATGTTCGAGCTCAACCGCGAACAGGGCACGACGCTGGTGCTGGTCACGCACGACCGCGGCATCGCCGCGCGCTGCGAGCGGCGCATCACCATCGATGCCGGCCAGGTCGCCGAGAACTGATTTTTGAGGCCGGATGGCGGCCTGCTCGACGCTATTAAAAGAATAGCTCTTGCGGGCAACCGATAATCGGGGGATGTCCTCCCCCAAAGTTCTTTTCGGCTTCCACGCCGTGGGCGTGCGTCTGAAGACCGCGCCGAAATCCGTCATCGAGATCTACTACGAGGTCACGCGGCGCGATGCGCGCATGCGCCAGTTCCTCGACCGGGCCCGCGAAGCCGGTGCCCGCCTGATCGAAGCCGACAGCGAGCGCATTGCCAAGCTGGCCGGCAGCCATGGCCACCAGGGCGTGGCGGCGCGCGTGGAGCCCGTGGCCCAGATCACCTCGCTCGACGAGCTGCTGGAGAACCTCGAGGCCGCCGGTGTCGAGAACCCGCTGCTGCTGGTGCTCGATGGCGTGACCGACCCGCACAACCTGGGCGCCTGCCTGCGCGTGGCCGACGGTGCTGGCGCCCATGCCGTCATTGCCCCCAAGGACCATGCCGTGGGCATCAATGCCACGGTGGCCAAGGTGGCCAGCGGCGCGGCCGAGACCATGCCGTACTTCATGGTCACCAACCTGGCGCGCACCCTGGGCGAGCTCAAGGAGCGCAACATCTGGTGCATCGGCACCAGCGACGACGCGCCCAAGACCGTCTACCAGGTGGACCTGAAGGGCCCCGTGGCCCTGGTGCTGGGCGCCGAGGGCGACGGCATGCGCCAGCTCACGCGCAAGACCTGCGACGAACTGGTCAGCATCCCGATGAAGGGCGCGGTGGAAAGCCTCAACGTGTCCGTGGCCAGCGGCGTCTGCCTCTACGAGGCCCTGCGCCAGAGGACGTGAACACCCCCTGAGTCGCTTCGCGCCTTCACCCCTCTCTCGCCTCGCTGCGCGATGCGGGAGGGGGACGCCCCCAGCGCAAGCGCTGCATATGCCGCCTTCGCGGCGGGGCGGCCCTTGCGCGGGGGCACTGGCCTGGGCCGCGCCAGTTTCGTGTGTCGCGGGCAGTACGGCACAAGGTGGAAAGTTGAGGCACAACCCATGCAGGAACATTTTCTTGAAACGGTGCGCGGCTGGGTGCGTGAAGCAGGGCACATCGCTGCGCTCACCGGTGCGGGCGTGAGCGCCGAATCGGGCGTGCCCACCTTCCGCGATGCGCAGACGGGCTACTGGGCCCAGTTCCGTGCCGAGGACATGGCCACCGAGGCCGGTTTTCGTGCCCACCCGGAGCGGGTCTGGGACTGGTACCAACACCGGCGCCAGCTCATGGACGGCGTGCAGCCCAATGCCGGGCACCAGGCGCTGGCGCAGTTCCAGGCGGCCCACCCGGGCCGGCTCACGCTGATCACCCAGAACGTCGACGGCCTGCACCAGCGCGCGGGCAGCACGGGCGTGCTGTGCCTGCACGGCGACCTGTTCGCCAACCGCTGGCTCGACACCCCGCGCAACTGCTGCCACATCGACGATGCGGTGGCCGGCCGGCCCCCGACCTGCGAGCGCTGCGGCAACCAGCTGCGCCCCGGCGTGGTCTGGTTTGGCGAAATGCTGCCGCTGGCCGTGTTCGAGGCCGCAGAGCGGGCGGCGCAGGCGTGCGATCTGATGCTGGTGGTCGGCACCGCCGGTGCGGTCTACCCCGCCGCGGGCCTGGCCCACCAGGCGCGCTCGGCCAGTGCCCGGGTGGTGGTGCTCAACCCGAACCCGAGCGAGCTCGACGGCACTGCCGATGCCGTGCTGCGCGGTACCTCGGCCGCCTTGCTGCCGCAGCTGCTGGCGGCCTGAGCGCCAAGCCTACTTGAGGGGCGTGCCCCAAAATTGTGCGCTTTGCGCGACAGACTGTCGCACACCGGACAAGTTGCAGGCCCTGGCACCGGTAGCCTGCGCCCCTTTGCACACATCCGGGCATTTTTCACACCATGAGCCGTCGTCACTTTCTTTTGCGCGCCACCCAAGTGGCTGCGGCCACCAGCCTGCCCGCGTGGGCTTCGTCGGCCATTGCGGCCGAAGAGGCCCTGTCTTCCAGGCACATCAACCTGGGCTGCTCCATCGCCCTGACCGGCCCCCTGGGCCAGGCCGGCATCGAGCAGGTGGCAGGCATGAAGGCGGCCTTTGCCGAAGTGAACCAGGCCGGCGGCGTGCACGGCCGTGAGATCCGCATGGATGCCAAGGACGATGCCTACGTTGCCAGCCGCACCCTGCAGAACGTCACGCAGATGCTGGAGGCGCAGTCCATCTTCGCACTGATCTCGCCCCTGGGCACGGCCAACACGGCGGCCATCCTGCCTCTG
This sequence comes from Acidovorax sp. GW821-FHT09B03, assembly GCF_059418305.1. NCBI lineage: Bacteria > Pseudomonadati > Pseudomonadota > Betaproteobacteria > Burkholderiales > Comamonadaceae > Acidovorax > Acidovorax sp. GW821-FHT09B03. Next base: position 90,197 of record NZ_JBWKPP010000007.1, on the reverse strand, counting down.
ATCGAAGGCAAGGGCATCCCCACCGTGGGCCCCATCACGGGCGCGCCCTCGCTGCGCTCGGCTGAGCAGCGCAATGTGTTCTTCGTGCGCCCGAGCTACCGCGACGAAACCCAGCGCCTGGTCAAGCAGGTGGTGGAGATGGGCCTCAAGCGCATTTCCGTGGTCTACCTGGACAACCCCTTCGGCAAGGAAGTGCTCAAGGACATGTCGCGCGCGCTCGACGAGATCAAGGTCGAACGCGCTGGCGAATTCGCGCTGGCCGTGGATGGCAAGAACGGTGCCGAGCTGGCCGACAAGGTGGCCGCCGAGCGCCCGGGCGCCGTGCTGCTGGCCACCACCGGCACGGCCAACACGGCCTTCGTGCTGCCCTTTCGTGCCAAGGCGGCTGGCGTGCCGCTGGCCGGCCTGTCGGTCACGGTGATCTCCTCGGAGCTGCCCAAGCTGGCCGCCGCCACACGCGGCATGGCGCTGGTGCAGGTGTTCCCGGATGCCAACTCGCAGAAATCGGTGGTGGTGCGCAAGTTCCAGAGCACCATGAAAACCACCAACAGCAATGCTGCCTTCTTCAACAGCGGCAGCGCCCTGGAGGGCTGGGTGAATGCCCAGATCATGATCGAAGGCCTCAAGAACGCAGGCAAGGAGCTCACGCGCGACCGGCTGCGCACCGGCCTGGCCGGCATCCGCTCGCTTTCGTTCGGCGACTTCAACGTGGGCTTTGGCGGCAAGGCACCCTACGTGGGCTCGGACTCGATCTACCTGGCCATCTACGCCGAAAACGCTCGCCGCCTGAGCTGAGCCTCTACGGGGCGCCTTTCGCGCTTCCCAATGCTCTGAGCGCGTGCCGCCGCTCCACCAGCAGGCCGGAGTTGCCGCAAGGGTCCACGAAGTAGCGGTGGTTCCGGTCGCGCGAGAGGAACAGCAGGTAGCGCCCACCCACCTCCATGGGAAAGCGCGAACTCGTGTTCTCGCTGTACAGCGCCAGGCCTGGCGGCATGTGGCCGCGCACGCTGCGCAGCACCTTGAGCACGTACAGCGTGGCCGTGACGCCGTCCGGGTCCGCGGGGTCCTCGTGCAGCGGCTCTGCCTGCCCGACCTCGGCCACCACCACGCCCGAGGCCGTGGCGGCTTCCTGCGCCACGGTGGGCGCGCGCCCGTCCAGGCACAGCGCCATGGCCGGTGGCAGGGCCATGCACAGGGGCAGCAGTGCGGCGCAGGCCGTCTTCGCGGGCCGGATCATTCGGGCAGGTCCCCCCAGTAGGGCTCCAGATACTCCTCCAGAAATTCGAGAAAGCTGTCCGCAATGGGTTCCACGGAACCCGTGCTCTGGTGGTAGAACAGCACCACCGGGTTCTCGCCATCCTGCACGCGCGAGGTGTCCAGGCAGAAGGGCTCGTTGTCGTCCTCGCTGCGCTGGATGACGACCAGGTGGGCCGGCAGGGGTGCAGCCCAGCCTTGGCGGTAGCGCAGGGTGTCGCCATGCACGGTACCCAGGCCGCCCAGCGGTTCATGCGCCGGGATGGTGGAGATGCTCAGGGTGTCCAGTCCGCCGCCGCCGGTCTGCACAATGAAGTCGCGGAACGAGCCGCTGATGCGCACGCCCAGCGCCTGCTCCAATTCGGCGATGGCTGCTTGCGAGCTGGCGCCTGCCCATTGCACGCTGTACTCGCCCTCCGACTGCTGTGCCACCTGGTCCACGCGCGCGATCAGTGCATTCAGGCGTTCCTGGTGGTTCATGGGGTTGGAGCGGGGTTCTGGTTGATGAAATCGTCCACGGCGGCCTTGGCCTGCTGCAAGGTGCTGCCATGGGCCTGCTGGTGGGCGCGCAATGCCGCCAGCTTGCCGCCGGGCTTGCGTGCAAGCGCGCGCCAGTCGGGCGGCGCCTTGGCTGCCAGCAAGGCCTTGCTGCGCGCCATGGCGGGCGCACATTCCCAGCGCGCGGTGATCGGGAGTGCTGGAACATCGGGTGGGCAGAAGCGGCCCAGTGCTTCGTACAAAGCACTCTGCGATACCAAGGAGAGCACCGTGCGCGGTGGGCTGCGCGGGCCATCGCGCACCTCGCGCAGCAGGGGCTGCGCACGGCTGAGCGCGCGCAGCCAGGCGCCGGTCGTCGCATCCATGCCGGCGGCCACCTGGTCCACGTCGCTGCGCACCACCTGGCAGGCCTGTTCGGCGCTGAAACCGTCCTCGCCGGTCCAGTCGCTGAGGTCGGCCAGGGCCTGCAGCAGCTGCACGCAGGCGAAATCCTGGAACGAGCGGTACCCCACTTCGCTCACACCGCTGTCGTGCCGCACCAGGGCCACGCCGGGCTGCAAAGCGCCATCGATGGGCACCAGGCACCATGCATCGCCGGCACCGGTTTCGGCAAAGGGCAGCAGGCGCTGGCCATTCTGGTATGCGGGGTTCAGCCATTCCCCGGCGGTGGTGCGCACGCCCGGGGCATCCAGCCATTCGAAGTCACTGCAGCTGATCAGCGGTGGCGGCGCGCTCAGGCAGCGGTCCCTCCAGGTGGTGGCCCAGTCGGGGCGATAGACCGTGGCCCCACCCGCCACCAGGTGCCGCAGCAAGGGCGGCAGGGCGATGCCGGTGTCCGCAGACACCGCTTCGAGGGCCTGCAGCACGCTCACAGGTACCACCTCCATGCCTGCAGCATGCGCTCTGCGCTGGCATCGCTGCCCGTGAAGGCCGCGAGCGCTTGCGCCACCTGTGCGCGGCTTTCGGGCTTGAGTGCAAAGGTCTCGTCCAGTGCATCGTCGCCCAGTGCGGCCAGGGCATTGGCCACCGTGGCGATGGCGCCCAGGGCGGTGGGCAGGTCGTCGGCGAACCGGCTCGGGTCGTTGAAGTGCCCCCGGCCCGCCATGTCGAACCAGACGCTGCCATCGTTGCGGTCCAGGATGAACGGGTTGGCGCCTTCCTGTGCAATCACCAGCCAGTGGCCCGGCCAGCCCGGGATCGGGTTGTCGGGGTTGCGCGACCAGGCATAGCCGTCCTGCCGCGCCCAGAGCTTGTGCACCGGCGGCACGTCCACCGGGTTGCCCCCCGCGTTGATGGTCAGGCCCACCGGGCCCACCGACGCATGCCAGGTTTCGCCCCAGGGGCCCACCTCGCGGTAGAAGGCCTCCACGATGGCAGGCAGGGGAATGGGCCCTTGCCAGTCGCTGGCGGGCTGGGGCTGCAGGCGGCCCCAGGGGGCGAGCAAGGGGCGCAGGCGGTCGAACGGCAGCATGCTCACTCCGAATGCACGTCGGTGAAGACGCCATGGGTGGCGTTGATGTGCACCAGCTGGCTGGGCTCCCAGGGAATCTCGTAGCCCACCGAGCAGGTGCTTTCTGCGGCGCCCAGGCCGGGGTCGGGATGCACTTCAATGAAGCAGGGCGTCAGAAAGCCCCACAGGGTGCTTGCGTCGAGGCGGACCCCGGTCGGCACCACCCCGCATTCGAGGAGGAAGGCCACCAGCGCCGGGGTGGCCTCGTCGCGGACTTGCCGGGCGTTGGCGAGCAGGCGTGCAAAGGCCTGCTCCTGCGCCGCCGTCGGCCCCTGCCTGGCACCATGCACACGCAGGGCAAAGCCGTCCCCCAGGTGGGGAATGCCGATCTCGCCTTCCCAGACCTTGGATTGGCCCTCGGCGCACAGGGCACCGAAAACGACGGTCTGCAGGCGGCGGGTGAACAGGCCCATGGGGATCTCCGTGCTGGGTGGGATGGGCGCCAATGTAGCCTGACTGGCAGGGGGCGGGAACGCCCGGTGCCGCAGTACCGGCAGGGGATACCGGCCGTGCCGCCGGGGCATACCGCTGGCCGTGGCCACACCGGCCGGGGAATATTTGGCTTGGAGTTTGCCTGGCGCATGCCTAAGATGTTCCAAAGGGGAGGCGGGACCCGGATGGGCGTGTGAGCGACGGCGAAGCCCCACCACGATGAGGGGCGGTATGGCATCTGATTTCTCCGGGGCCCACTGGGAGCAGAACCCCGACGCGCTGCTGGTCATCGCGCCGGACGGCACGGTACTGCACTGGAACCCTGCCGCAGAGGCCACCTTCGGCTACACCGAGGCCGAAGCTCGGGGGCGCCGCCTCGTTCAGCTGATCGTGCCGCCGGACCAGGTGCAGGACGAGGAATCGATCTGCGCCAAGGCCCTGCAGTCCGGGCTTGCCGTGCACGAGTCGGTGCGCCAGCGCAAGGATGGCTCGCTGGTCCATGTGAATGTATCCACCCGGGCGGTTTTCGGCGCCGATGGCCGGCTGGACTATTTCCTGTCGAGCAAGAAGGATGTCACCCAGCTCAAGGTGCTGCGCGATGCCAAGCTGGTCGAGGCGCGCTTTCGCGACCTGCTCGAGTCCACGCCCGATGCCATCGTGATGGTGAATGCGACCGGGCGCATCGTGCTCGTGAACTCGCAGGCCGAGCGCGTGTTCGGCTACCCCCGCGGCCAGTTGCTGGGGCAGGCCATCGAAGTGCTGCTGCCCCAGCGCTACCGCAACGCCCACCTGGGGCACCGCAGCGGCTTCTTCGCGCAGCCGCGCACCCGCACCATGGGTGCGGGCCTGGAGCTGTACGGTGTGCGCAGCGATGGCAGCGAGTTTCCGGTGGAAATCAGCCTGAGTCCGCTGGAAACGGAAGAGGGCACCATGGTGATGAGCGCCATCCGCGACATCACCGCGCGCAAGAAGGCCGACCAGAAGTTCCGTGACCTGCTCGAATCGGCGCCCGATGCGATGGTGATCGTGGATCGGGACGGGCACATCGTGCTGGTCAACTCCCAGGCGGTGAAGCTGTTCGGCTGGGCGCGCGAGGAGCTGCTGGGCCGGCAGATCGAGCTCTTGGTGCCGGTGCGCCACCGCAGCCAGCACCCGCACCACCGCGGCGGTTTCTTCGCCGAGCCGCGCACGCGCTCCATGGGGGCGGGCCTGGACCTGTACGGGCTGCGCAAGGACGGTACGGAGTTCCCGGTCGAGATCAGCCTGAGCCCGCTGGAGACCGAGGAGGGGCTGTTCGTCTCCAGCGCCATCCGCGACGTGACCGAGCGCAAGCGCTTCGAGCAGGCGCTGCGCGACAAGAACCTGGAGCTGGAGAACGCCGCGCGCGTGAAGGACCGGTTCCTGGCCAGCATGTCGCATGAGCTGCGCACGCCGCTCAACGCCATCATCGGTTTCACGGGCACCCTGCTCATGCGCCTGCCGGGCCCCCTCAACACCGAGCAGGAGAAGCAGCTGCGCATCGTGCAGACCGGTGCGCGCCACCTGCTGTCGCTGATCAATGACCTGCTCGATGTGGCCAAGCTCGGCGACGGCAGCCACAGCCTGCAACTGGAGGCGATGGATTGCCGCGCGGTGGTGGAGGAGGTGGCCGCCACCCTGGGCCCCGACGCGCAGCGCAAGGGTCTGGCCTTTCTGGTGAGCGTGCCCGGGCAGGCGGTGCTGGCGCGCACCGACCGGCGCGCACTCACCCAGGTGGCCATCAACCTCGTGGGCAATGCCATCAAGTTCACGGGCCAGGGGCGCGTGCTGGTGCAGCTTGATGCGCCAGACCCGGCGAGCCAGCGGCTGAGCCTGCGCGTGCAGGACACGGGCCCCGGCATTCCGCTCGCGGACCAGGCGCGGCTGTTTGAGCCCTTCTCCCGCGTGGAGGGCGCCGCACGGCGCCAGGAAGGCTCTGGCCTGGGCCTGCACCTGAGCCGCAAGCTCGCCCAGGCGCTGGGCGGCGACATCACCCTGCACAGCCAGCCTGGCGAGGGCAGTACCTTCATCCTGGATCTGCCGGGGGCGCCGCCCTCCGAAGTGGAGAGCTAAGCCATGCTTGCCCGCATTCTGGTCATCGAAGACGACGAAGCCAGCCGCATGCTGCTGACCTACCTGCTGGAGGCCGATGGCTACCATGTCTACAGCGCCTCCGATGGCCGCGAGGGCGTGCGCGCCGCGCTGGAGCACGGGCCCGACCTGATCCTGTCGGACCTGCAGATGCCGGTCATGGACGGCTACGAGGTGGCCCGGCGGCTGCATGCCGACCCCGGCTGGCGCAGGGCGCCCCTGGTCGCCGTGACCGCCTTCTCCATGCCCGGCGACCGGGAGAAAGCGCTGGAGATCGGCTTCCAGGACCATATTTCCAAGCCCATCGATCCCGAGCGCTTCGTGCGCCAGGTCGAGGCCTATCTCGCGCCGGCACTGCGGGCGGGTTCCCCGCCGAGGTGATGACACAAGGAGGGCTGCAGCCATGGCAAAGATCCTCATCGTGGACGACCAGGCCCCCAACCGGGCGCTGATCGTCACGCTCGTCCACCACGCGGGGCATGAGGCCCTGGAGGCCGTGGACGGTGCGGATGCGCTGCAACTGGTGCGCACCGAGCGGCCCGCGCTGGTGATCTCGGACATCCTCATGCCGACCATGGATGGCTACGAATTCGTGCGCCAGCTGCGCGCCGATCCCGCGCTGGCGGCCACCCGCGTCATCTTCTACAGTGCCCACTACCAGGGGGAGGATGCACGCAGCCTGGCGCTGGCCGGAGGCGTTTCGGAGGTGCTGGTCAAGCCCTGCGAGCCGCAGGACATCCTGCGCGCCATCGAGCGCACGCTGGCCCAGTCGGCACAAGGCACCGATGGCGTGCACCCAGTGCCTGAGCCGGCATTCCGCTCCCAGCACCTGCGCCTGGTGACCGACAAGCTGCGGGGCAACGTGGTGGAGCTCGAGGCCACCAACCGCCGGCTGGCCGCGCTCACCGAACTCAACCTGCAACTGGCGTCCGAGCGCGACCCCGCCATGCTGCTCAACAAGGTCTGCGCCGGGGCCCGTGAACTCATCGGCGCGGAGTACGCCGTGCTGTGCGCCGTGCGCAAGCCGGGCGACGCCTCGCTGGTGTGCACCAGCGGCATCGACCCGGTGCTGGCGCGCTCGCTGCCCGCGCCCGACGCCTCGTCGGGCCTGCTGGGCCGGCTGCAGAAGGAGCGCCGCTCGCAGCGGCTGCTCAACCCCGGCGGCGATCCCACCATGGCGGGCCTGCCGACCGGCTACCCGCCGCTGTACTGCGCGCTGGAGGCCCCGGTGGCCTCGCTGGCCTCGTCCTACGGCTGGATCTGCCTGGCCAACAAGGAGGGGGGCGATCACTTCAGTGCCGAGGACGAGCGCATCCTGTCCATCCTCGCGGCCCAGGTCGGGCGCATTTATGAAAACGGCAGCCTCTACCTGGAAGTGCAGCGCCACGCCGAGCAACTGCACATCGAGGTGATCGAGCGGCGCCGGGCGCTGGAGGAGCTGCGCGCCAGCGAGGCCGGGCTGCACCGGGCCCAGCTGCTGGCCAGGATCACCCACATCATCAGCGGTCCCGGCGGCCAGTTCGAGAGCTGGCCCGCCACCCTGGCCCAGATGCTGCGGCGCGACCCGAACACCATGCCGGCCTCGGCCAGGGAATGGATCACCATGGTGTATGCCGACGACCGCGCGCTGGTGCGCAGCATGGCACTGCAGGCGGTGCGCGAGGGCGTGCGCATGGACTTCACCTACCGCCTGTGGCGCGCCGATGGGGCCTTGTTGCACCTGCGCCAGGTGATGGAGCCGCTGCCCGGCGAAGGCGCCGCTCCCGACGGCCTGCGCTGGTTCAACACCATCCAGGATGTCACGGCACAAAAGCGGGCCGAGGAGGCGCTGCGCGAAAGCGACCGGCGCTTCAACGAGCTGCTCGACAAGGTCGAGATGGCCTCGCTGATGCTCGACCGCAATGGCTGCGTCACCTACTGCAACGACTGCCTGCTGCGCCTGTCGGGCTGGGAACGCGGCGAGATCTTCGGGCGCAACTGGTTCGAGCTGTTCCTGCCGCCGGGCATGGACGGCATGCAGCGCGTCTTCGAGGACATGCTGGCCGACCGGCCGGCCACCTGGCACTTCGAGCAGGAAATCCTCACTCGCTCGGGTGGGCGCCGGCTGGTGTACTGGAACAACACCGTGCTGCGCTCCGTCGATGGCGAGGCCATCGGCATTGCCTGCCTGGGCGAGGACATCACCGAGCGGCGCGAGGCCGAGCACAAGATCAAGCGCCTGAACCGCGTCTACGCGGTGCTCAGTGGCATCAGCACGCTGCTGGTGCGCATGCGCAACCGCCAGGAGCTGTTTGCCCAGTCCTGCGACATCGCGGTGCGGCACGGGCAGTTCCGGATGGCCTGGATCGGTCGGGTGGACCGCGCGGCGCAGCAGGTGATCCCGATGGCGATCTCCGGCTCGGACCCGGACTTCTTCGACGACCTCGCCGGCCGCCTCTCGTATGCCGACGAGCCCTCGGGTGTCTACAGCCTGACGGCCACGGTGGTGCGCGAAAAGCGCGCGCTGGTCTGCGACCGCATCGAGGGCGACCCGCGGGTGCTGCTGCCGGCCAGGCTGCGGGCCCGTTCGGTGGCCTCGATGGCGGTGCTGCCCCTGATGGTGGCGCACGAGGTGGTGGGGGTGATGGCGCTGTTCTCCGACGAGGCCAGCTTCTTCGATGCCACCGAGATGAAGCTCCTGGGCGAGCTGGCGGGCGACATCAGTTTCGCGCTCGACCACCTCGAAAAGTCCGACCGCCTGAACTACCTGGCCTACTACGACGACATCACCACCTTGCCCAACCGCACGCTGTTTCTGGACCGGGTGAACCAGCACATGCGCGCGCGCGAAGGCCACAAGCCGCATGCCTCGCCCTTCCTGGGGGTGGCGCTGATCGACGTGAACCGCTTTCGCATCGTCAACGACACGCTGGGGCGCTCCCTGGGCGATGAACTGCTCAAGCTGGTGGCGCAGCGCCTGCAGCTGCATGCCTCCGCCATGGACATGCTGGCGCGCATTGGCGTCAACAGCTTTGGCGTGGCCGTGTGCGAGGCGCGCGATGCGAGCGCGGTGGCCATGGCCGTGGACCACCTGATGCGGGCCTGCTTCGACGAGCCCTTCCAGCTCGGCCAGCAGGAGCTGCGCATCACCGCCAAGGCGGGCGTCGCCCTGTTCCCCATGGATGGCGGCGATGCCGAGGGGCTGCTGCGCAATGCCGAGGCGGCGCTCAAGAAGGCCAAGGCCTCGGCCGACGCGCTGATGTTCTACACCTCGGAGATGAACCTGCGCGTGGCCGAGGCGCTGAGCCTGGAGAACCACCTGCGCGAAGCGCTGGAGCGCGGTGAATTCGTGCTGCACTACCAGCCCAAGCTGCACCTGGCCAGCGGCGAGGTGACCGGTGCCGAGGCCCTGATCCGCTGGAACGACCCGCGCCGCGGCCTGGTGCCACCGGGGCAGTTCATCCCCATCCTCGAAGAGACCGGCCTGATCTACGATGTGGGCCGCTGGGCCCTGGGCCAGGCCCTGGCCGACAACCTGCGCTGGCGCGCCGCAGGCCTGGCGCCGATACGGGTGGCGGTGAACGTCTCCTTCCTGCAACTGCGCCACCGGGCCTTCATCGAGCAGGTGCGCGCGGCCGTGGCGCACGATCCGCAGGCCGCTTCCGGGCTCGAACTGGAGATCACCGAGAGCATGGTGATGGACGATGTGGAGCACAGCACCCGGAGCCTGCACGCCATCCGCGAGATGGGCATCACCGTGGCCATGGACGACTTCGGTACCGGCTTTTCGTCGCTGAGCTACCTGGCGCGGCTGCCGCTCGACACGCTCAAGATCGACCGATCCTTCATCCAGCACATCGCCGCAGGAGCCAAGGGCAGCGCGCTGGTGTCCACCATCATCAACCTGGGCCACTCGCTGGGGCTCAAGGTGGTGGCCGAAGGGGTGGAGACCGAGGAGCAGTCCGGCCTGCTGGCACTGCTCGGCTGCGACGAGATCCAGGGCTTCCTCTACAGCCGGCCCGTGCCGGCGGAGGTTTTCGAGCGGCAGTTCCTGCGCAGCCGGCAGCCTGACGCGCCTGCCCTATGATTTGGGGCTCAGCAATTGCATGCCAGGTCCCGAGGGCCAGGCATCTATGACGGCCCATGGGCGAAGAACACGACCACCAGCGACCACCCCCCGCAGACGAACACACGCGCCGCGTGCTGCGCACGAACACCCTGGCCATCCTAGCCTTCTGGCTGGTGGTCATGGGGGTTCTGTATTTCGGCATGAAGCAGTTCATGGCGCCACGCGGCGCCACGGTCACCTCCACCGGCTCGCTGGTGATACCGCGCCACAGCGACGGCCACTTCCGCGTGGCGGGCACGGTCAATGGCGTGCCGGTGAACTTCATGGTGGACACCGGCGCCAGCCTGATCGCGGTGACCGACGAGGTGGCGAAGAAGGCCGGCCTCACTGGCGGCGTGCCCACCACCTTCCGCACGGCCAACGGCAACCGCGAGGGGCGGGTCTCGGTCTCCGAATCCATCACCGCGCGCAACCTCGCGGTGTCGGGCCTGCGCGTGGGCACGGGCTACACCGGCGAGAGCGAGGACGATGCACTGCTCGGTCAGAACTTCCTGCGCCAGTTCGACGTGGAGATCAAGCGTGACAGCATGGTGCTGAACCCCCGCGGCGGCAATTGAGCTGCCACCGCGTACGGGGCCAAAGGGGCTTCAGCCCTTCTTCTGAACAGACTTGATGATGCTCGAGAAGTCGAGCGCACCATGGCCCGCCAGGCTGTGCGCCGCGTACAGGTTGCGCGCCAGGCCACCCAGGGGCGTGGCGGCCTTCACGGCGGCGGCGTTCTCCTGCGCCAGGCCCAGGTCCTTGAGCATCAGGTCGGTGCCGAAGCCGCCCGCGTAGCCCTTGCTGGCTGGCGCGGTCTCCATCACGCCGGGCATGGGGTTGTACTTTTCCAGTGCCCAGTTGCCGCCCGAGCTGCGGCGCATGATCTCCGACAGCACCTTAGGGTCCAGGCCATTGGCCACGCCCAGGGCAATCGCCTCGCTGGTGCCGGCCATCAGGATGCCCAGCAGCATGTTGTTGCAGATCTTGGCGGTCTGACCCGCGCCCACGCCGCCGGCGTGGAAGATGTTGGCGCCCATCTTCTCGAGCACCGGGCGCGCGCGCTCCAGGTCGGCGGTGTCACCACCGACCATGAAGGTCAGCGTGCCGGCAATGGCGCCGCCCGTGCCGCCCGACACCGGCGCGTCGATGAAGGCCACGCCCCGGGCCTTAGCGGACTCGGCCACCTTGCGCGAGGTGGCGGCAGCGATGGTCGAGCAGTCGATCACCAGCGTGCCGGCCGGCAGTTGGGCCAGCAGTTCGCCCTGGCCCAGGAACAGGCTGTCCACATGCTGGCTGGCGGGCAGCATGCTGATGACGACCTCGGCGCCCTGCACGGCGGCATGGGCATCTGCCGCCACGGCCACGCCGTCGGCGGCCACTTTGTCGCGCGCAGGCTGCGAAAGGTCGAACGCGCGCACTTCGTGGCCCGCCTTGTGCAGGTTCACGGCCATGGGGCCGCCCATGTTGCCGAGTCCGATGAATGCAATCTTCATGGTGCTATCTCCTGGGTTGTCGTTGTTGGTGATGGGATGGATGTCTGAATGGATCCGTCGGCGGCGATATCGGCACCCCGGCCGGCGAGTTCCTCGCGCAGCACCGAGCGGTGGCAGCGCGCCTCGTTCTCGCAGTAGCAGCCGAGCGACATGGCGCCGTGGTGCGACAGGGCGGCCAAAAGGTCCAGTGTGCGGCTGGCCTCGGGCTGGGCCAGTTCCTTGCGGAAATGCTTCACGAAGGCCTGCCACTCCTTGTCGCTGTGCGCCTGCTGGCCCTGGGCCATGAGCTCGGCGCTGGGCGAGAGCAGCGGGTACCACACGTCGTACCAGTTCTGGCTCGCGAACTCGGCCTTGGGCACGCCGCGCGGCGGGCGGCGCACGGTCCCGATGCGGGTGCCTTCACCGGGGACGCGCGGGGTGCCGAGGCGGACGATGCGAAGGGGCATGGTGGTGGCTTCCTGGGCAATGGAGGGGGTCAGTCGTCGGCCTCGAAGATGCTGTGGCGCTTGGCCGCGGCCTTCTTCTTCGTGGCGGGGTTCTTCTTGTCCGCTGTTTTTTCCGCAGCAGGCTTGCGCTTGGGCGTGGCCTTGGCCCGCGGGTTGTAGGCCAGGGCTTCCTGCACCCAGAAGTTCCACTGCGCGCGCGTGGCATAGCCATTGGGCTCGATCCAGAAATAGCCCTTCATGCCGCCGCCGGGCGAGAGCTCGCGCGTGTTCTGCATCTCCTGGAACTCTTCGTGCCGCTCGGGCGGCAGGCGCACCAGCAGGTCGTCGTTCTTCACGGCGATGCACACCTTGCCGTCCACGAAGAAGGCATGGCTGCCGAACAGGTTGCGTTCCTCCACGTCGCTGCTTACCTCCAGCGCGGTGCGCACGGCGTCGATCAGGTGCAGGGTCTCGTCGGAGAGCGGGCGGGCGGGCATGGTGTGGTGGCTGCAGGCTCAGCGGATCACGTCCGGTGCGTCGCCATCGAGCATGCGGCGCGCAATGATCACGCGCATGATCTCGTTAGTGCCTTCCAGGATCTGGTGCACGCGCGCATCGCGCAGCAGGCGCTCCAGCGGGTATTCGCGGATGTAGCCGTAGCCGCCATGCAGCTGCAGCGCCTCGTTGCAGACCGTGAAGCCCGCATCGGTGGCGAAGCGCTTGGCCATGGCGCAGTAGGTGCTCGCATTCGGGTCGCCGGCGTCGAGCTTGCTCGCGGCCATGCGCACCATCTGGCGCGCGGCCACGAGTTCGGTGGCCATGTCGGCCAGCTTGAACTGCAGCGCCTGGAAGCTCGCGATCGGCTTGCCGAACTGCTTGCGGTCGTGCATGTACTGCTGGGCCTGGGTGAGCGCACCCTGGGCCGCGCCCACCGAGCAGGTGGCGATGTTGATGCGCCCGCCGTCCAGGCCCTTCATCGCGATCTTGAAACCCTCGCCCTCGCGGCCGAGCAGATGGTCGGCCGGGATGCGCACGTTGTCGAAGCTGATGGTGCGCGTGGGCTGGCTGTTCCAGCCCATCTTCTCTTCCTTCTTGCCGTAGCTGATGCCGGGCGCATCGGCCGGCACCGCAAAGGCCGAGATGCCACCCGCGCCCGAGGCCGCATCGCCCGTGCGCGCCATGAGCACCAGCACGTCGGTGGCGCCCGCGCCCGAGATGAAGGCCTTGGCGCCGTTGATCACGTACTCGTGCCCCACCAGCTCGGCCCGGGTCTTGAGCGAGGCCGCGTCCGAGCCCGCGCCCGGTTCGGTCAGGCAGTAGGATGCGAGCTTTTCGCCCGTGGTGAGCAGCGGCCCCCAGTGGTCGCGCACGGCCGGGGTGGCCCAGGTGCCCAGCATCCAGGTCGCCATGTTGTGGATGGTGATGAAGGCCGTCGTGGACGGGTCCACGGCCGCCATTTCCTCGAAGACCAGCGTGGCATCGAGCCGGGGCAGGGCCAAGCCGCCTGCAGCCTCGGGCGCGTACAGGCCGCAAAAGCCCAGTTCGCCGGCCTTGGCAATCGCCTCCTTGGGGAAGATGCCTTCGGCGTCCCAGTGCGCGGCATGCGGCGCGAACTCGGCCCGCGCAAAGTCGCGGGCCGTCTGGGCGAAGGCGCGTTGTTCTTCGGAGAGCTCGAAGTCCATGTCTCTGTGATCCTTGTTGTTCTGTGGGTGCCTCAGGGCTTGGCCGGGCTGTCCATCGAGAGCCAGCGCATCAGGCCCTTGCGGCGCTCCTGCGTTTCGCGAGTCAGGCACTCGTGGTAGATCCGCGGGCCTTCGGGCTGCTGCTCGGTGGCGCGGGTCGCCTGCTTGCACTGCGTGGCCCGTGCGCGCATCCAGGCCGTGTGCTCCTGGCGTAGCTGCGGGCGCTCGTGCGCCGACAGGGCGCGCATCACGTCGGCGTACAGCACGGCAATGGTCGTGTCAGCGGCCTGGAAATCCTGCACCGCGCAGGCGTTGGTCTCGGCCACCGTACCGCCCGGGCGGCATGCGGCGCCGGCCTGGGCGAAGGCGGCAGAGGAACCCATGAGCAAGGGCAGGCTACAGGCTGCGGCGCGCAGCAGGGAAGGGAGGTGACGGTGCATGCACCGATTTCACCATGCCCTGCCGCTGCGCCACGCCGCCTGGGGCCTTTGTCTTATTTCAAACTGATCGTCGTGTTGACACCGTGCGAGATGGTGCTGTCGTCGAACCAGCGCGCCGTCACCGTCTTGGTCTGCGTGTAGAACAGCACGACCTGCTTGCCATAGGGGCCCAGGTCGCCGAGCTTGGAGGCGCGCGAACCCGAGAACGAGAACAGCGGCACCGGCACGGGGATCGGCACGTTGATGCCGACCTGGCCCACATCGATCTCCTCCTGGAACTTGCGCGCCGCCGCACCCGACTGGGTGAAGATGGCGGTGCCGTTGCCATTGGGGTTGTCGTTGATGAAGGCGATGGCTTCGTCGATGTCCGCCGCGGCCGACAGGCACAGCACGGGGCCGAAGATCTCCTGCTCGTAGATGCTCATGCCGGGCTTGACGCCGCTGAACACCGTCGGGCCGACGAAGTTGCCCTTTTCATAGCCGGCCACCTGCGGGTTGCGGCCATCGAGTTCCAGCGTGGCGCCATCGGCCACGCCGCGCTCGATCAGGCCCTGCACGCGCTCCTTGGCGGCGCACGAGACCACCGGGCCCACGTCCGTGCCCTTCTCGGTGCCACCGCTGACCTTCAGGGTCTTGGCCTTGGCCACCAGGTCGGGGATCCACTTTTGCGCCTCGCCCACCAGCACCACCACCGACAGCGCCATGCAGCGCTGGCCAGCGGCACCGAAGGCGGCGCCGGCCAGGGCGTTCAGGGTCTGCTCCTTGTTGGCATCGGGCAGCACGATGGCGTGGTTCTTCGCGCCCATCATGCACTGCACGCGCTTGCCGGCCAGGCTGGCGCGGTTGTAGACATGGGTGCCCACCTTGGTGGAGCCCACGAAGCTGATCGCCTTGATGTCCTTGTGGTCGCAGATCGCATTCACGGCCATCTCGCCGCCGTGGATCACGTTGAGCACGCCCGGGGGCACGCCGGCTTCCAGCGCCAGCTCCACCAGGCGCATGGTCACCATCGGGTCCTGCTCGGAGGGCTTGAGCACGAAGGTGTTGCCCGTGGCGATCGCCATCGGGAACATCCACAGCGGGATCATCGCCGGGAAGTTGAAGGGCGTGATGCCCGCGCACACGCCCAGGGGCTGCATCAGGGTGTAGGTGTCCACGCCGCCGGCCACGTTGTTGGCCAGTTCGCCCAGTTGCAGGTTGCCGATGGCGGCGGCATGCTCCACCACCTCCAGGCCACGGAACACGTCGCCCTCCGCGTCGGGCAGGGTCTTGCCCTGCTCGGCCGTGAGGATGGCGGCCAGCTCGGCCATGTTCTCGCGGATCAGCTGCTGGTACTTGAGGAAGATGCGTGCGCGCGTGCCGATGGGCGTCTTCTTCCAGGTCTTGAAGGCTTCCTTGCCGGAGGCCACGGCGGCATCGATTTCTTCGGCCGTGGCAAACGGCACCCGGGCCAGCACCTGCTGCGTGGCGGGGTTCACCACGTCGCGCCACTCGGTGGTCTTGGACTCTATGAACTTGCCGCCGATCAGCAGCTTGACGGTGGGGGCCAGTACGGCCGAAGAGGTGGGTGCGTTCATCAGTGTGTCTCCTGAAAGGTAGGGGCGCGAAAACCGGGGAAGATCGTGCAAGCCATGCATGGTAGCTGTGCAAAATTGTGAAGACAATAGACAATACTGCGCACAAGGTTTGCAAAAATGCAGATCGGCGCGGAGCCCCCGGCAGGGCGCCTGCCCACCCTTTGCCCAGACCCGGAAAGCGCGCGAGATGAAAAACTGGTTGATGACGCTGTTGGCTGCAAGCTGCCTTGCCCAGGCGGCCCCCGTGGTGGCCGCACCGGGCCTGGAGGCATTGCTGGCCGGCTCCCCCGCCACCGCCGCCAAGGCTGCGGCCGAGAAGGGCGACACCCGTTTCATGGGCGTGCCCGCCTGTGTCGCCAACCAGGTGCCGGGAATGCCGTCCGAGCCGTCGGCCTGGTGGAAGGGCCGGGACCATGCGGAGCCCCTGGAGTGCCAGGCCGTCGTCGGCGGCACGGCCGTGGAGCGCATGAACCGGCTGCAGCAGTTTGCGAAGGAGTACAACGCCACCATGCTGGCGCATGTGCGCAGCCATGGCCTGTATCCGCTGTACCCCTGGGACGCCGAACCCAACCACCAACCCACGCCCGAACTGGAAAAGCGCATGGCCGCCGAAGCCGATGCCGCGCTGGACGCCTTCTATGCACCCCGGCGGCCGGCATCGGTGCAACGCGACGACGACATCGGCGCCTGGACCACGCCGGAAGGGGCGCTGTCGCGGCTGTTCGTCACCTCGCGGGTGGGGGCGGGCGACTGGCAGAAGTTCTTCAAGCCCGGGCAGTGGCGCGCCGTGCCGACGCCCCGGGATTTCGTCCGCACGGCGCACAAGGTGGCGCCCACCTACACCGGCCGCATCAACGACCGGCCCGCCTACCTGTTCGTCACCAACGGCCGTGGCCGCGACGAGGTGCTGCTGGCCATGGTCCTGGTCTACGACGCGGACGAAGCGGACGGCGCGCCCGCCGCAGCTGCCACCCCAAGCGGCCAGAAAGCCGCTGCCACGCCCGCGCGGCCCTAACCTGCCCGACGCCATGGACTGGGACAACCTGCGCTACTTTCTGGAGCTTGCGCGCGCCGGCACGCTGGTGGGTGCGGCGCGCCGCCTCACGGTGGACCACACCACGGTGGCGCGCCGCATCCAGGCGCTGGAAAAGCAGGTGGGATCGGCCCTGTTCGCCCGCGAGGCCGGCGGCCACCGGCTGACCGAGGCCGGCCGCGCGCTGCTGCCCCAGGTCGAGGCCATGGAGGCCGCCTTTCTCGCGGTGGAGAATGCCGCCCCCGGCGTGCGCCAGGGCCTGCAGGGCCTGGTGCGCATCGGCACCACCGAGGGCTTTGGCAACCTGGTGCTGGCGCCCCAGCTGGCGCACTTTGCCCTGGAGCACCCGGGCCTGGTGCTGGACCTGCTGGCCCTGCCGCGCCTGGTGCACCTGTCGCGGCGCGAGGCGGACATCGTGATCTCGCTGGAGCGTCCGGCGCGCGGCGCGGTGCTGGTGGTCAAGCTCACCGACTATGTGCTGCAGCTCTACGGTACGCGCGACTACCTGGCCCGCCATGCGCCCATCCGCACGGCCGACGACCTTCGCGGCCACAGCTTCATCAGCTACGTGGACGACCTGCTGTTCACCAAGGAACTGCAGATCCTGGACGAACTGCACCGCCCCGCACGCTTTGCGCTGCGCAGCACCAGCATCCTGGCGCAGTACGAAGCGGTGCGCGCCGGGGCCGGGCTGGCGGTGCTGCCGGCCTTCGTCGCCGCGCAGGACCCGGCCCTCACGCTCGTGCTGCCCGGCAAGGCGCGCTTCACGCGCACCTTCTGGATGTCCATGCCCGAGGAGAACAAGCATGTGGCGCGCATGCAGGCCACATGGGCCTTCCTGCGCGAGACGGTGGCGGCGCAGCAGGGGCTGCTGCTGCCCGCACTGCCCGGCGCGATAGCATCGGGCCCATGAGCCTGTCCGCCGTCCTCTCTGTCCCCGCCACGCCTGCCCAGCGCCGCATGCGCCTGCGCGCCGCCGCGGTCATCGAGCGTGCCGGCCAGGTGCTGCTGCACCGTGCCGAGGGCGATGCCTTCTGGGCCCTGCCCGGTGGCGGCATCGAACCGGGCGAGAGCGCTGGCGAAGCCCTGGTGCGCGAGATGCAGGAAGAGCTGGGCCTGGTGGTGGCTCCGGGCGCCCTGGTCTGCGTGGTGGAAAATTTCTTCACCTACCAGGGCATGGCCTACCATGAGACGGGCCTGTACCTGCAGGTGCAGCCGCAGCCCGGGGGCCTGCTCGACCAGTCCCCGGGGCCCTATGAGGGGATGGAGGGCCGGCGCCGGCTGGAGTTTGCCTGGTTCGACCGCACGGCCCTCGCAGGCCTGGACCTCAAGCCGCCTTTTCTGCGCGAAGCGCTCGCGCGGGAACGGTACCCTGGCGTGCTCCACATCGTCTACCGCGACCCGCAGGATCCTGCCGGGGCCGCGACCTTCGGATCCTCCTGACTGAGAAAGCCATGCATGCAAGCTGACGACGACCTGCAGGCCTACCTGCACCAGCACATCCCCCTGTCCGGCGCCATGGCGGTCTCGGTGCTCGAAGCCTCCCTGGACCGGGTGGTGCTGAGCGCGCCGCTGGCGCCCAACATCAACCACCGCGAGACGGTGTTCGGCGGCAGCGCCTCGGCGGTGGCCATTCTCGCCGCCTGGTCCATGCTGCACCTGCGGCTCTCCGCGCATGGCCTGGGCAGCCGCCTGGTGATCCAGCGCAACACCATGGACTACGAGTTGCCCATCGACGGGACCTTCACGGCCGTGGCCGAGGCACCCACCGAGCAGGCCTGGCGCTCCTTCGTGCGCGTGTTCGAGCGCAAGGGCCTGGGCCGCATCGCGCAAACATCGGTGCTGATGTACCACGGGCAGCCCGCGGGGCGGCTCACGGGCGAATTCGTCGCCTTCGGGCAGGGGTATCGCTAGCCGGACTACGATCATCGCCTCGCAACGGGGAGACCTCCATGGGATTGTTGGACGGAGTGATGGGCAATGCGGCGAAGATCGATGCATCCAAGATTCAGGAAGAGTTCGCCCGCATTCTGATGCCGGGCGAGGTCGTCGAGCACGCCTACCAGCTGATCCGCGACTACTTCGTCTTCACCAACAAGCGCCTGGTGCTGGTCGACAAGCAGGGCATCACGGGCAGCAAGGTCGAGTACCACTCGCTGCCCTACAAGAGCATCACCCATTTCAGCATCGAGACCGGGGGCACCTTCGACCTCGATGCCGAACTCAAGATCTGGATCTCGGGCAGCGCCACCCCGTTCCAGAAGCAGTTCAACAAGAAGGTCAGCATCTACGACGTGCAGAGCGTGCTCGCCAGCTACGTGCTGAAGTAGAGGCATGGTCCGAAAAAGCGGCTGTGCAGCGCCGCTTTTCTGCCCATTGCAGGAAGCGCTTGCCGCATATGCTGGACCACCGGGCGATGGTCTGCCCTGGTGCTTTGTCGGGAAGCACCGGCAGCCAAGCCGCGCACAGGAGTCCACTGGCCATGTCACCCCTTATTTCCGGCCTCGCGTCCGTCGCGTCCTTTCTCTACAACGCCGCCTCGGGCAGCAAGTCTGCGGCCGCGGCGCGCGCCAGCCAACCCGCCGCCGCCGAACCATCTGCCGTGGTCACGCTGAGCAAGGAGGCCGAGGCCCTGACCGGCTTTGCCGGCAAGGGCATCTTGATGACCTCCGGCAAGCTCGATGGCCCGCTGGGCGCGCGTGCGGGTGCCGATGCGGGCACGGCGCTGACGGCATCGCAGGCCGACCGCGCGGTGTCCAAGAAGGATTTCCAGGAGCTGCTCGCCAGCTTCGGCGCCACGGATGCACAAAAGGAGCAACTGGCCGCCGGCTTCGATGCCAACCAGGACGGCGCCATCTCGCGCGATGAATTCCTCAAGGGGGTTGCAGCCACGTCGGGGACCAAGGGGGGCAGCGAGCTGTCGCAGTCGCTCTTGCAACTGGTGGACCGCCATGGCAATGCCAACGGCGTCGTGAACCAGACCGAGCTGGCGCAGCTCACCACGGCCTTTGCCAACGCGCAGCTGCGCAAGGCGGCCTGAGCGCCTGCCAGCACCCGTCCAGGGACGTCCAAAAAGCAAAAAGCGTGGCCTGGCCACGCTTTTTGCTTTTTGGGCCCTCTACAGGCCGCCGGAGGTTTATATCCTGCCCATGAGCAGCAGGATGACCAGAATCAGCACCACCAGGCCGATGCCGCCGCTGGGCCCATAGCCCCACGAACGGCTGTGGCCCCAGGTGGGCAGCGCGCCGACGAGGATGAGGATCAGGACGATCAGGAGAATGAGGGAGAGCGACATGGCAGTTCCTTTTGTTGTGGTGACTGCATTGTTCGATCAGCCCCTGCGCCAGATCGCAGGCGGCAGGCGCGCCCCCATGTCAGGCTTTTCCGACGCAGTGTGTGGGAGGCGCGGGCTTGGCTGGCCGGCGTCAGTCGAGCGTGATCCCGGCCTTGGTGATCAACTGCTCGTACTGGCTGGACTTGGCCGCCGCGTTGCGGCCGATCTCCTCCACCGACCAGGCCAGGGGCTCGAAGGCAAAGGTGTTGAAGCGCTCGCGCACTTCGGGGTCCGCCAGCGCGGCCAGCACGTCCGCATGGATCTTTCCCCGCACGGCGGCAGGCACGCCCTTGGGGGCCACCAGCACCACGAAGGAGTTCACGTCGAGCTGTGCTGGGCCGCCGGCCTCGGCCACGGTGGGCACGTCGGGCAGCTGCGGGATGCGCTTGGGTGCGGCCACCGCCAGGTACTTGATCTTGCCGGCCTTGTAGACGCCCTGGCTCGACGGAATGCTGGCAAAGCTCCAGGCCACCTCGCCGGTGGCCACGTTGGTGTACAGCTGGCTCACCTCCTTGTAGGGCACATGGGTCATGCGCACGCCGGTGATGGATTCGAGCCACTCGCCGCCCAGGTGGCCCGGGCTGCCCACGCCCCAGGATCCATAGCTCAGCCCGCCGGACTTGGCCTTGGCGTCGTTCAGCAGGTCGGTCATGTTCTTCCAGGGCGATTGGGCCGGCACCGCCACCATGAAGGGGGTGCGGAACAGCGGCGCCACGGGGTCGAAGGCCTTGAGCGTGTCCACGTTGCGCTTCTTGTACAGGTGGGGCACGGCGGCCAGGTGCTCGCTGTCGAGCTGCAGCAGCGTGTAGCCGTCGGCCGCGCCGCGCTTGGCCGCATCCATGGCGATGAAGCCGCCACCGCCAGGGCGGTTGTCCACCGTCACCGTCTGCTTCCACTGGGTCGACAGCTTGTGCGCCACCAGCCGCAGCACGGCATCGGGCCCGCTGCCCACGGCAAAGGCGGTGTAGAGCGTGACCGGCTTGGCCGGAAAGTCGCTGCCCTGGGCGTGGCTGGTGCCCAGGGCGTGGCTGGTGCCCAGGGCGCCCACCAGCATGCCGGTGCAGGCGAGCGAGGCCAGCAAGGGGCGTCGGGTGATTGGGTTCACGGATGTCTCCTGAAAGGTGTGGATCATTTGATTACTGATTGACAGTATGCTGATGAAAATCATAGATCCGACGAAAGAATGACATGCTTGGTGAAAACCCTTGACACGCGTTAAATCAGAAAAATGACCGGCAACGGCTTGCCTTGGCACCCTTGGCGTTGCTACACTAATTGTAAGTGTACTGATTAAATTTATTGAAGAGGTGTGCGATGGAGCAGACAAACGAGCGCGCCGCGGGCCTTCCCGTGCTGGTGGCTGGCGGTGGCATCGGTGGGCTGGCGGCGGCGCTGGCCCTGGTGCGCCAGGGGTTTGAAGTACAGGTGCTGGAGCAGTCGCCCGCCATCGGCGAGATCGGTGCCGGCATGCAGCTGGGGCCCAACGCCTTCCATGCCTTCGATGCGCTGGGGGTGGGGGAGCAGGCGCGCAGCCGCTCGGTGTTCACCGACTACATGGTGATGCACGACGCGCTGGACGAGTACCAGGTGGGCCGCATCCCCACGGGTGAGGCCTTCCGTGACCGCTTCGGCAATCCCTATGCGGTGATCCACCGGGTGGATGCGCACAACTGCCTGCTCGAAGGGGCACTGGCCACCGGGCGCGTGCGCCTGCAGACCCACACCCGCATCGAGCGCGTGGAGCAGGACGCCAGCGGCGTCACCGCCATCGACCAGCACGGCAAGGCCTGGCGCGGCGTGGCGCTGATCGGGGCCGATGGCGTCAAGTCCGTTGTGCGCCAGCAGTACGTGGGCGACCCGGCGCGCGTGACGGGCCACGTGGTCTACCGCGCCGTGGTGGAGCGCGAGGATTTCCCCGAGGAGCTGCGCTGGAACGCCGCCAGCATCTGGGTGGGCCCGCACTGCCACCTGGTGCACTACCCGCTGCGCGGTGGCGAGCAGTACAACGTCGTGGTCACCTTCCACAGCCGCAAAGAAGAGGTGTGGGGCGTCACCGAAGGCAGCCGCGAGGAGGTGCAGAGCTACTTCCAGGACATCTGCCCGCGCGCCCGCCAGCTCATCGACCTGCCCAAGAGCTGGAAGCGCTGGGCCACCGCCGACCGCGATCCCATTGCGCGCTGGACGCATGGCCGTACCACGCTGCTGGGCGATGCCGCCCACCCCACCACCCAGTACCTGGCGCAGGGCGCCTGCATGGCGCTGGAAGATGCCGTGACCCTGGGCGAGGCCCTGCGCGTGCATGGCAACGACTGGGATGCTGCGCTCGGTCGGTACCAGCGCTCGCGCGTGGCGCGCACCGCACGCATCGTGCTCTCGGGCCGCGAGATGGGCCGCATCTACCACGCCAGGGGGGTGGAGCGTCTGGTGCGCAACGACCTGTGGCGCGGGCGCAGCCCCGAGCGCTTCTACGACGCGATGGAGTGGCTCTATGGCTGGAACGTAGGCAACTGCCTGGCCGCGCACTGAACCTTGAGGAGACACGACACCATGCAAGAACTTGGACGCCTGGAAGACCTGCCCCAGGACTACCGCGATGCACTCGCAGAACGCAATCTCGTACCCCTGTGGCCCAGCCTGCGCGCCATGCTGCCGCCGGACAAGCCGCGGCCGCGCACCCAGGCCACGCACTGGCCCTACGCGGCGCTGCGGCCGCTGCTGATGCGGGCCGGTGAACTCACGCCGATCGAGAAGGCCGAGCGCCGGGTGCTGGTGCTGGCCAACCCCGGCCACGGGCCGGACAGCATGCAGGCCAGCGCCGCCATGTACCTGGGCATGCAGCTGCTGTTGCCCGGCGAGTGGGCCCCTGCGCATCGCCACACGCCCAATGCGGTGCGCATGGTGGTGGAGGGTGAGGGCGCCTGCACCACGGTGGATGGCGAGCGCTGCCCCATGGAGCGCGGCGACCTGATCCTCACGCCCACCGGCCTGTGGCACGAGCACGCCCACGAGGGCACCGAGCCTGTGGTCTGGCTCGATGTGCTGGACCTGCCGCTGGCCTATTACCTGGAGGTCTCGTACCACGTGGACGGCCCGCGCCAGGCAATCACCGGGGCGGCGGGCGACCGCGCCTATGCGCGAGGCGGCATGCTGCCCACGCCGGTATTCGAGCGCACGCAGCGTGCCTACCCGCTGCTGCGCTACCCCTGGTTCCAGGCACGGGCGGCGCTGCAGGCACTGGCCGCCGATCAGCCCGCGCTCGCGTCGGTGCAGATCACCTATGTGAACCCCGAGACCGGTGCCGACGCCGAGAACATCCTGGGCTTCTATGCGCAGATGTTGCGCCCGGGGCAGGTGCTGCGCCTGCCCGCGCGCTCGCCGGCCATGGTGTTCCACCTGATCGAAGGTGCGGCCGACGTGCGCGTGCAGGAGCAGTGCTTTGCGTTGGCCGAGGCCGACACCTGCTGCGCCCCCGGCTACACCACGGTCACGCTGGCCAACCGCTCGGCCGATGCGCCGGCCTTTCTCTTCATCGCCGACGAGAGCCCGCTGCACCGCAAGCTGGGCGTGTTCGAGAACCGCGGCTGAGGGCTGCGCAATCCCTTTTGTTTTTTTGGAAAGCCTTAGCATGTCCACCACCTACCTCTGGACCCCTCCCGCCACCGTCTCATTGCCCGTGCGCGGCCAGGCCGCGCGCCTGCCCGTGAACCGCCTGTTCTTCGTGGGCCGCAACTACCACGCCCATGCCGTCGAGATGGGTCGGCCCGTGGACAAGTCGCAGGAGCGGCCGTTCTACTTCACCAAGTCGCCGTCCACCGTGGTGGAATCCGGCGCCACCGTGGCCTACCCGCCGGGCACCGAGAGCTACCACTACGAGATGGAACTGGTGCTGGCCATCGGCACGGCCGGCTTTCGCATCGCGCCCGAGCAGGCGCACACGCACATCTATGGCTATGCCTGCGGCCTGGACATGACGCGGCGCGACCTGCAGCTGGTGGCACGCGACAAGGGCCGGCCCTGGGACCTGGGCAAGGACGTGGAGCAGTCCTCCATCGCTTCCGAGGTGGTGCCCATGCCCGGTGTGGTGATCGAGCGCGGTGCCATCGCGCTCCGCGTCAACGGCCAGGTGCGCCAGCAGTCCGACGTGGACAAGCTCATCTGGAACATCCGCGAGCTTCTGGCCGACCTGTCGCAGTTCTACCACCTGCAGCCCGGCGACCTCATCTACACCGGCACGCCTGAGGGCGTGGGCGCCGTGCTGCCGGGCGACCGCATCGAGGGCCATGTGGACGGCGTGGGCAGCATCGCCCTCACCGTGGGCCCCGCAGAATGAAGCTGCACCACTTCTTTCGCAGCGGCACCTCGCACCGGCTGCGCATCGCGCTGAACCTCAAGGGCCTTGCCGTCGAGCATGTGCCGGTGGATCTGCGCCGCGAAGAGCACCTGGGCGAGGCCTACCGGGCGGTCAACCCGCAGATGCTGGTGCCCGCGCTGGAGCACGCAGGCCAGACCTTCATCCAGTCGCCCGCCATCATCGAATGGCTGGAGGAGCGCCACCCCGAGCCGCCACTGCTGCCGGCCGGCGCCGATGCCCGCGCCCAGGTGCGGGCCCTGGCTGCGCTGGTGGGCTGCGACATCCACCCCGTCAACAACCGACGCATTCTCGAGTACCTGCGCCACCAGCTGGGCTGCGACGAGGTGGCGGTGAACGCCTGGTGCGCCACCTGGATCACGGCGGGCTTCGACGCCTACGAGGCCCTGCTGGCGCGCGATGCCGGGCGGGGCGCCTTCAGCTTCGGCCATGCGCCCACCCTGGCCGACGTCTACTTGGTGCCCCAGGTGGAGAGCGCGCGCCGCTTCCAGGTCGACCTGGCGCGCTGGCCGCTCATCAGCGCCGTGGACGCGGCCTGCGCGGAGTTGCCTGCGTTCCGTCTGGCAGCGCCCATGGCGCACGCGGACTGATCCTGCGGGCTGCCCGCGGCATCCGATAGACTGCGGCCTCGCGGATTGCCGCCGCTTCCTTTCTGTCGTCCTTGCAGCTGCCCATGTCCTCTCCATCCCATTCCCCTGCGCTCGAAGAACTGCCTGGCCACTACATCCGCCGGCTGCAGCAGATCGCGGTGGCCATCTTCCTGGAGGAGACGCAGGAGTTCGGCATCACCCCCGTGCAGTTCGGCGCGCTGGCGGCCGTGCAGCGCGAGCCGGGGCTGGACCAGCGCCGCCTGGCCGGCCGCATCGGCTTCGACACCTCGACCATCGGCAGCGTGATCGACCGGCTCGAAACACGGGGCTGGATGGTGCGCAACAGCAGCCCGGGCGACCGCCGCGTGCGCCTGCTCACGCTCACGCCTGCGGGAGAAGACCTGCTGCGCCAGGTCGAGCCCGGCATGCGCCGCGCGCAAAAGCGCATGCTGGCGCCCCTGCCGCCCGAGCAGGGCGAGCTGTTCATGGCCATGCTCAAGACCCTGGTCAACGCCAACAATGTGCTCAGCCGGGCACCCAGCGTCACCAGCACGCCCGAGCTGCCCGCGTCGCGCACACGGGCCAAGGCCAGCAAGGGCTAGGAACAAAAAAGGTGGCGAGCCCGAGGGCTGCGCCACCTTGTCGTGCAAGCGTTTGCGCGCCCGGGGTCAGTGGGCTCCTGCGGCGTCTGCCGACGCAGCGCCCCCTTGCGCGGGCCGCTTGGTCAGCCAGATCAGCCCGATCAGCAGCAGGAACAGGCCGGCCGAGCCGAGGAAGATGTCGTTCGCCGCGCGGGTGAAGGCCTGCTGGTCGATCAGCCGGTTGACCTGGGCCAGCGCCTGCAGCTGGGTCATGCCCGACGCCATCAGGTTGTCCAGCGTGCTGGCGAACACGCCCTGGCCCTGGACCAGGCCCTCGGTGAGGTGGGCATGGTGCATGGCAGCGCGGCTCTCCCACAGCGTGGTGGCGATGGACGTGCCCATGGCCCCGGCAGTGATGCGCACGAAGTTGCTCAGCCCGGCGGCTGCCGGGATGCGCTCGGGCGCCACCCCTGCCAGCGTCAGCGTGGTCAGCGGGATGAAGAAGAACGCCATGGCCGCCCCCTGCAGCAGCGTGGGGATCAGGATGTGGATGAAGTCCGTCTGCACCGTGAACTGCGAACGCATCCAGAGCACGACGCCGAACACGATGAACGCGCCCGTCGCCATGCGCCGTGGGTCCCACTGGCCCACCTTCTTGCCCACCAGCGGCGTGAGCAAAATGGCGAAGATGCCCACCGGCGCCAGCGCCATGCCGGCCGAGGTGGCGGTGTAGCCCATCCACTGCTGCAGCCACAGGGGCAGCAGCACCACGTTGCCGAAGAACAGCGCATAGGCCACCGACAGCGCCAGCGCGCCGAAGGTGAAGTTGCGGCCCTTGAAGAGCTTGAGGTCTACCACCGGGTGCTTGTCGGTAAGCTCCCAGACCAGGAACACGGCGAACGCCACGACCGCGACGACGGCCATGATGATGATCTCGGTGGAGGCGAACCAGTCGAGCTCCTTGCCCTTGTCGAGCATGAGCTGCAGTGCACCCACCCACAGCACCAGCAGGGACAGGCCCACGGTGTCGATCGGCAGCTTGCGGATCGGCGTCTCGCGCTTGCGGTAGATGCCCCAGGTGAGCACGCCGGCCAGCAGTCCCACGGGCACGTTGATGTAGAAGATCCACGGCCAGGAGATGTTGTCCGTGATCCACCCGCCGAGCAGCGGCCCGACCACGGGCGCGACCAGCGTGGTCACGCCCCACAGCGCCAGCGCCGTGCCGGCGAGGGCGCGCGGGTAGCTGGCCAGGAGCAGCGTCTGCGACAGCGGGATCATCGGCCCGGCGACCAGGCCTTGCAGCACGCGGAAGAAGACCAGCATCTCCAGCGACGAGGCGAAGCCGCACAGCCACGAGGTGAGCACGAACAGCAGCACGCTCATGGTGAACAGCCGCACCGCACCAAAGCGCTGCGTGAGCCAGCCCGTGAGCGGCACCGAGATGGCATTGGCCACGCCGAAGCTGGTGATCACCCAGGTGCCCTGGCCCGGGCTCACGCCCAGGTCACCGGCAATGGCGGGAATCGAGACGTTGGCGATGGACGAGTCCAGCACGTTCATGAACGTGGCCAGCGACAGCGACAGCGTGCCCAGCAGCAGGGCCGTGCCCTGCAGCGGGGGGTAGGCCGCAGGCGGCCCGGGTGGGGCGGCTGGCGGCGGCGTTGTCACAGCAGGCGGCGCCGAGGCGCCAGCCTGGTCTGCGGTGGGGTTGGCGGCAGTCATGGAAAAGCCCCCGGCTTACTGCACCACAGGGGACCGCACGGGGGCGGAGGCGTGGTTCTGCGCCTGCACGGCGTTGCTGCCCGGCGTCTGGCCGACCTTGGGCGATGCCACGGCCACGGCCTTGCGGCCCAGGTTGGCGGCGATGATTTGGGCCACCTCATCGTCGGCGGCCTTGAACTGCGCGTCGAACACGGCCGTGGCGGCCACGGCCGTGGTGCGCTGCGTGTCGGACAGGGTCTTACCGCTCTGGTCGGCGGTATCCACCCGCACGTCCATCGACAGGCCCACGCGCAGCGCGTGCTCGGTCACTTCCTTGGGGTCGAGGGTGATGCGCACGGGCACGCGCTGCACCACCTTGATCCAGTTGCCGGTGGCGTTCTGCGCGGGCAGCAGGGCGAAGGCGGCGCCGGTGCCGGCACCCAGGCCGGCGATCTTGCCGTGGTAGACCACCTTGGTGCCGTACACGTCGGCCACCAGCTCGGCCGGCTGGCCGATGCGCAGGTTCTGCAACTGGCTTTCCTTGAAGTTGGCGTCCACCCACAGGTCGTTCAGGGCCACCAGCGTCATCAGCGGGGCGCCGGCCTGCACACGCTGGCCGACCTGCACGCCGCGCTTGGCGACATGGCCGTCGAGCGGCGCCACCAGCTGGGCGCGCTGCACCGCCAGGTAGGCCTCGCGCACGCGGGCCGAGGCGCGCTGCACGTTGGGGTGCTGCTCGATGGAGGTGCCTTCGGTCTGCGTCTGGCTGGCAGCCAGTTGCTCCTGGGCGGCCGTCACAGCGGCCTGGGCGGCGGCCACGGTGCTCTTGGCCGCCGTGACCTGGGCGGTCGCGTGCTGGAACTCTTCCTTGCCCACGGCGCCGCTGGCCATCAGCGGGGCGCGGCGGGCCACGTCGTCTTGCAGGCGCGCGGCATCGGCCTGGGCGCGCGCCAGGTCGGCGCTGCGCAGGCTGACCTGGGCCTTCAGGGTGGAGTTGTTGGCGAACAGGGTGCGCACCTCGCGCACGGTCTGGGCCAGCTGAGCTTCGGCCTGCTCCAGCGCCACGCGGGCGTCGGCGGGGTCGAGCTTGACCAGCAGCTGGCCGGCCTTCACATAGTCGGTGTCGTCAGCGCCGATGGAGACCACGGTGCCGCCGATCTGCGGCGTGATCTGCACCACGTTGCCTGCCACGTAGGCGTTGTCGGTGGTCTCCACATGGCGGCCATTGGCCCAGTGCCAGCCGCCCCAGCCGATGGCGGCGAGGGCCACGGCGGCGGCGATCAGGGTCAGGCCGCGGCGGCGCGCGGGGTTGGATGCTTGGTTGTTGGGGGTGGCGGATTCGCTCATGGCAAGGGTCCTCTGGGTATGCTTGTTGTGTATGGTTTTTTGGATGGATGCGGTTCAGTGCGCTGCGGCGGTCTGCAGCGTGGCCGTGTCGTCGGTCCAGCCGCCGCCCAGGGCCTTCATCAGCTGCAGGCGGGTGTCGAGCTGGCGCGCGCGCAGGTCCACGGCCAGGCGGCGCTGGGCCAGCACCTGGCTTTCGGTGGAGAGCACCACCAGGTAGTTGCCCAGACCCGCGCGGTAGCGCTCCTGCGCAAAGCGGTAGGCCTTTTCGGCGCTGGCAGCGGCATCGTCCTGCAGCGCCTGCTGGCGTGTGAGCGACTGGACGGAGGCCATGGCGTCGCCGGCTTCCTTGACCGCGTCGAGCACCATGCCGTTGTACTGGGCGATGGCGGCATCGAGCTCGGCCTGGCGGCCACCCAGCTGCGCACGCAGCCGGCCACCATCGAAGATTGGCAGGCGCAGCGCGGGCGTCACGCCCATCTGGCGCGAGCCGGCGTTGAACAGGTTGTCCAGACCCAGCGAATTGAGGCCGATGAAGGCGCCGATGTTGATGTTGGGGTAGAACTCCGTGCGTGCGACCTTCACGCCCTGGGTGGCGGCTTCCACGCGCCAGCGCGCGGCCACCACGTCGGGGCGGCGGCCCAGCAGGTCGGCGCCCAGCGCGTCGGGCACGGGCGTGGGCTGCAGGGAGGCCAGTTGCGGGGTCAGGGTGGTGAGTGCATCGGGCGCCTGGCCGGTGAGCACGGCCACCTGGCGGCGTGCCAGGGTGATCTGCTCGTCCAGCGCCTCGATCTGCGTGCGCGCATCGGGCACGGCGGCCTGGGCCTGGGTCAGCTCGACCTGGCTGTCCAGTCCTGCGGCCACGCGGTCATTGGTCAGGCGGCGCTGTTCTTCGCGCTGTTCCAGGGCCCGCACGGCCACCTCGCGCTGCGAGACCAGGCGCGCCAGGGCCACATAGCTGCGGCCCACCTGGGCGGCCAGGGTGTTGGCGGCGGCGGCGGCATCGGCCTGGGCGGCCCGCGCCTGGCCCAGGGCGGCCTGCAGCTCGGCGGCATGCTGGCCGAAGAAGTCGGGCGACCAGCTGAACGTCGCCTGCACCGTGCCGCTGTTGTAGGTGTTGCCGGCCACCGGGGCTGGCACCAGGCCGTGGGCGGTGTAGCGTTGGCGCGTGGCGTCCACGCCCAGGTTCACCTGCGGGCCGTTGGCGGCTTCGCGCACCTGGCTCAGCGCCACGGCCTGCTCCAGGCGGGCGCGGCTCACGGCCAGGCTGGGGCTGCCCTGCAGGGCCTTGTCGACCAGGGTGTTGAGCTGTGCGTCGCCGAGCGTGGTCCACCACTGGGACGGTGCGGCCGACTCACGGTCCGAAGCGTTCAGGCCTGCCGCGGCGGGTGTGGTCTGTGCCAGCGGGGTGTGCGCCGGCCCGGGGCTGGCGCAGCCGACCAGGAACAGGGCGGCCGCCAGGGCAACGGCCGATACGGCGAAATGGGCCGCCATGGCGGCACGGGTGGACAGGGGGGCGGTGGATGAGGACATATCTGCTATCTCTTGGGGGGATCCGGGGCAGGGGGCAGGGCGGCCAGGTCAGGCGGCCGGCGGCTCCTGCGGCTGTTGTTGTTGTTCCAGGCGCACGGCATCGCCGTTGGCCAGCATGCGGCGCAGCAGGCTGAGCAACTGCTGCCATTCGTCATGGGTGAAGCCGCGCAGGTGGTTGTTGAGCACTTCGGCCAGCACCGGGGGCACCTTGGCCGCGACCTTCTCGCCCTCGGGCGTGAGCACCACGTGCACCACGCGCCGGTCGGTGGTAGAGCGCTCGCGCAGCACCAGGCCCTTGGCCTCCAGGCGATCGAGCGTGCGCGTCATGGAGGCGGCGTCCGTCTCCAGCTCCCGCGCCATCACGGCCAGCGTGGCTGCCTGGCCGGAGGCCACGGCCTGGCATTTGGAGATCTTGAACAGAGGCAGCCACTGCGCAAACGTCAGGTCGTGCGTGGACAGCTGGGCGTCCGCCTGCGTGCGGATGGACGACATCACCTTGCGCATCAGGTAGCCCACGCTCTCCTCGGCAGGGCTGTGGCCGTTGCCGTAGAAGGACACGTCGGGGGAAGAGGGGGGAGGTGTCGATGCCATGGAGTGGTAATTTAATTGACTAGACAATGATTGTCTTTGCAATCAATTAATTTCCGAGTCGACGTCAGGGGATTTGTGGCGGCTGGTGGGTGCCCTGCGCGGGTGCTTGCGGGCCGATATAGTCGAAGACCGTCCCTGTCCTTTGCCCGTGTTCCGCACGTCCTTTTCATGACCACCACCGCCTCGTTTGCTGCTGCCGATGTTCCCCTCTTGCGCATTGCCGTCATGGGCGCTGGCGCCGTGGGTTGCTACTACGGCGCGCTGCTCGCGCGGGCCGGCCATGCGGTCAGCCTGATTGGCCGCCAAGCCCATGTGCAGGCCGTGCAGCAGCATGGCCTGCGCCTGCAGACGGCCGTGCTTGACGTACAGGTGCCCATGCAGGCCAGCACCGAGGCCAGCGCCGTGCAGGGTGCCGACGTGGTGCTGTTCTGCGTGAAGTCCACGGATTCGGAGGCCGCTGCGCGCGCGATCCAGCCTTACCTGGCGCCTGGGGCGTTGGTGCTCACGCTGCAGAACGGTGTGGACAACGACGAGCGCGTGCGCGCCGTGCTGGACCGCCGCACGCCCGTGGCGGCCGCCGTGGTCTATGTGGCCACCGCCATGGCCGGCCCCGGCCATGTGCGCCACCACGGCCGGGGCGAGCTGGTGATCGCGCCGTCGCCGCGCAGCGAGGCGGTGGCCGCGCAGTTCGCCGCCGCGGGCATTCCCACGCAGATTTCGGACAACGTGCGCGGCGCGCTCTGGGCCAAGCTGGTGCTCAACTGCGCCTACAACGCGCTGTCGGCCCTGTCGCAGCAGCCTTACGGGCAACTGGTGCAGGCCCCTGGTGTGACAGACGTGATTGCCGATACCGTGGCCGAATGCCTAGCCGTCGCAAAGGCCGATGGCGTCACCATTCCGGGCGATATCGATGCGGCTGTGCGCGGTATCCCGGCCACCATGCCGGGGCAGCATTCGTCCACCGCGCAGGACCTGGCGCGGGGCAAGCCCACCGAGATCGATCATCTGAATGGGTATGTGGTGAGTCGTGGAGAGGCGCTGGGCGTGCCCACGCCTTTGAACCGGGCGTTGCAGGTGTTGGTAAAGTTGGCTGAGGCGAGGCGGGTTTCTGGAGGGTGATCGAGCCTGTTTGGGCCGCATGCTTTTTTGAAGGTCGGAGGCCGGGATGTGCGCCCGGCGGCGCACCTTCTTTCTTTTGCGTCGCCAAAAGAAAGAAGGCAAAGAAAAGGCGACCCCGCTGTCTGCGTCCCTGCGCTTCGCTTCGGGCAACCTGCGATGCTCGATCCTGGGGTGGCGTCGCAGAACTCGCTGCGTTCTTCGAACTTCGCTCAAACATCTGCGACGAGCCAGATCACGAAGCGTGTGTGTCCTTCGGCACACACGCCCACCCCAGGCCCTGCGCTTCTCGGCGCAGCCAGAGGGGGTGGGGAGCGGGTACCACCCGGCTGCTGCTTTAGCAGCTGCGCCGGGTGTCGGTTACGCGCTGTGCGCTGCCAACGCCACTGGCGCGGCGGCCCTGCCCAGGCCAAGCGCAGCGAGGCAGATCGGGCCGAGCGAAGCAATGGCCCGTGTTGGTATCCACCCCCCTCTGACCGTGCCGAGAAGCGCAGGGCCTGGGGTGAGCGCGTGCCGAAGGACACGCGCATCGTTGTCTGACTCACCGCGGATGTTTGAGCGGAGTTCACCCGCAGGGGGAACGCAGCGAGTTCCGCGGTGCACCCCAGGACCGAGCATCGCAGGCTGCCCCCTCGCCACCGGCGAGGGGGACACGGGCAGCGGGGCCGCCTTCTCTTTGGTGACTTTCTCTTGGCGGCCCAAGAGAAAGTTACTGCGCCGCCGGGCGCACATCCCGGCTCCCGCCCTTCAACAAAGCATGCTGTCAAAACAGCCGACACTTGCGGCAACCAGCAAAGCCCCCGCCATCAGCAACATAATCAGCCTTCGCCATTCACTTGCCGCTGCCAGCAGCCAAACCATGTCCCATCCCCTCCGCCCCCTGATCGCCTCCCTCTCCCTTGCCTTCGCCGCCGCCATGGCCCACGCCGCCCCCGTGGCTGAGGTGCATGGCCTGGCGCAGAAGGAACAGCAACCCCTGCTCGACACCCTGCGCGACCTGGTGCATATCGAGTCGGGCAGCAAGGACATCGAGGGCCTGAACCAGATCGCCGAGCGCATCGCCAGCCAGCTCAAGCAACTGGGCGGCACGGTGGACGTGCTGCAGACCAGCGACGTCTACCGCCTGGACGACACGCCCGAAAAGGTGGGCCCCGCCGTGCAGGCCGTGTTCAAGGGCACCGGCACGAAGAAGATCATGCTGATCGCGCACATGGACACGGTGTACCTGAAGGGCATGCTCAAGGGCCAGCCTTTCCGCATCGACGGCGACAAGGCCTATGGCCTGGGCATCTCCGACGACAAGCAGGGCATCGCCCTCATCATCCACACCATCGCCCTGCTGCAAAAACTCAACTTCAAGGACTACGGCACGCTCACGGTGCTGGTCAATGGCGACGAGGAGATCAGCTCGCCTGGCTGGCGCAGCACCATCACCCGCGTGGCCTCGGAGCACGACGTGGTGCTCTCGTTCGAAGGTGGCGGCACCGACGGCACGCTGCGCCTGGCCACCAGTGGCATCGGCGCGGCCTACCTCACGGTGCAGGGCAAGGCCTCGCATGCCGGCGCCAAGCCCGAGGATGGCGTGAACGCGCTGTACGAGCTGTCGCACCAGCTGCTGCAGATGAAGGACCTGTCCAAGAACGACGAAGGCCTCAAGCTCAACTGGACCGTCTCCAAGTCCGGCACCAACCGCAACGTGATCCCCGCCGAGGCCACGGCCCAGGCCGATGCGCGCGCGCTCAAGGTGGCCGACTTCGACGGCCTGGAGAAGGCGCTGCAGGAAAAGATCAAGACGAAACTGCTGCCCGCCTCCAAGGTGGACGTGAAGTTCGAGGTGCGCCGCCCGCCGCTCGAAGCCAGCGAGGCCTCGCGCCGCGTGGCCGGCTATGGCAAGGTCATCTACCAGGAGCTGGGCCTGCCCCTCGCCGTGGTCGAGAAGGCCACGGGCGGTGGTACCGATGCGGCCTTCGCTGCGCTCAAGACCAAGGGCGCCGTCGTGGAGGGCATGGGCCTGTCGGGCTACGGTGCCCACTCCAACGATGCCGAGTACGTGCAGATCAATACCATCGTGCCGCGCCTGTACCTGGCCACGCGCATGATCATGGACATCTCCAAGGGCGTCTTAAAGTAACAGGGATGGTGCGCCCCTGGCGGCGCGCCTTGTCTCGGCCCTCGCCGGCGCATGCCGGTGGGGGCTTTTTTATGTCAGGTGACCGGTACCGGCACGCGCACGGCGCCTGTGGCGTAAAAGGATTCCAGGTTCTCCAGCACCAGGTCGGCCATGGCGCGGCGGGTTTCGTGCGTGGCGCTGGCGGTGTGCGGGGTAAGGACCACGTTGTCCAGGTCCATCAGTGCAGCAGGCACCTGGGGTTCGTCCTCGAACACGTCCAGGCCGGCACCGGCGATGCGTTTTTGCTGCAGGGCCTCGACCAGCGCGGCCTGGTCCACCACGCTGCCGCGCGCCACGTTGATGAGGTAGCCCCGGGGCCCCAGGGCCTCCAGCACCTCGCGGTTGACCATGTGGCGCGTGGAGGCGCCACCGGCCACGGTGAGCACCAGGTAGTCGGCCCACTGCGCCAGCGCCAGCAGGGAGTCGAGGCGGGGCAGCGCAGAGCCTTCGACCGGGCGGCGGTTGTAGTAGCCGACCTCCATGCGAAAGCCTGCGGCGCGCTCGGCCACGGCCAGGCCGATGCGGCCCATGCCGACGATCCCCAGGCGCTTGCCCGACACCCGGGTCTGCGGCGCGTAGCGCGCCTTGGGCCATTCGCCGCGGCGCACGAAGCGGTCGCTCGCGGCCACGCCGCGCGACACGTCGAGCATCAGCGCAAACGCCATGTCGGCCACGCAGTCGTTGAGCACGTCGGGCGTGTAGCCCACGGGGATGCCGCGCGCCTGGCACGCGGCAATGTCCAGCGCATCGAAGCCCACGCCGAAGCTGCTCACCACCTGCAGCTTGGGAAGTGCTGCGATCACCTCGGCCTTGAGGCCGATGGAGGCCGACGTGACCACACCGGTGAAGCTGGCGCCGTGCTCGGCCAGGAAGGCAGCCGGGTCGGCCTGGTCGGACAGGCAGACCACGTCATAGCGGGCGGCCAGGTCGGTCTCCAGCGCGGCAAGGGGCAGGCGGGCGATCTGCAGGAGGCGAGGTTTGGAGGGCAGGGTCATGAGGGGCAGGAAAAAGGCCGGCGGCGTGGAGCCGAACCGGCCGCTGTGAATGGCGGTCCGCAGCACCGTGGCGGCGGACCATGGCGACGATCTTACGTCGCTACGCGCACTGCTTGCCGCGCCAGCAGCTTCCAGCTGCTGCCCTGCTGCTGCCAGACACCCAGGATCTTGATCTGCACCTTGCCGGGCTTGCCCGAGTCGTTGGTGTCGGCCGTGAGGGTGTGGCGCACGATGGCGGTGTTGCCCACCACCTTGATGGTCTGCTCGGTGATGGCGATGGTCACGAAGTCAGACTTGCCGGCGAGCAGGTCGCCGATGAAGCTGTCCTTGGTGTCCACGCGGCCGCCCGAGTGGCCATAGCTCAGGTCGTCGGCCACCAGCTGGGCCAGGGCGGCCTGGGTGGGGTCGATCATGGCCACGCGCAGGCGTTCGGCCGCGGCTGCCACCGATTG
The DNA here is from genome assembly GCF_059418305.1 of Acidovorax sp. GW821-FHT09B03. Lineage (NCBI taxonomy): Bacteria > Pseudomonadati > Pseudomonadota > Betaproteobacteria > Burkholderiales > Comamonadaceae > Acidovorax > Acidovorax sp. GW821-FHT09B03. The sequence goes on along the minus strand of NZ_JBWKPP010000007.1, from coordinate 54,878 downwards.
CTCGGATGCGGCGGACGATGCGGCAGGTGGGTTGCTGGCGCAGCCCGAGAGGGCCGCGATGGCCACGGCAGCCGCGGCTGCGAGGACGATTTTCTTGAACATCTTGTCTGTCTCCATTGTTGTGTTTGAAAAAAGATGGGCGTGCCGCGTCTACACCGGGAGCCTGTGCACGGCCAGGCGCCTGGAGATCTGAAAGCGATGAAAAAAGGGCCTGGGGCGTGGTCCAGGCCCTTGTGTGGGCTTACTGCGGGCCGAGCTTGTCGATCAGCGCCTTGAGCTGCTCCAGCTCGGCAGGTTTCAGGTCCGTCAGCGGCGCGCGCACCGGGCCCGCATCGTGGCCCACCAGCTTGGCGCCGGCCTTGATGATGCTCACGCCGTAGCCTTCCACCTTGTTGCGGATGTCCAGGTAAGGCATGAAGAACTCCTTGAGCAGCTTGTGCTGCGTGGCCATGTCGTCGGCCGCCACCGCCTTGTAGAAGTCCATCGCCGTCTTGGGGATGAAGTTGAACACCGCCGACGAGTACACCGGCGTGCCCAGCGCCTTGTACGCTGCCGCATACACCTCGGCCGTGGGCAGCCCGCCCAGGTAGGAGAAGCGGTCGCCCATCTTCATGAAGATCGAGGACATGGTCTCGATGTTGCCCACGCCGTCCTTGAAACCGATCAGGTTGGGGCAGCGCTCGGCCAGGATGGCCAGGGAATTGGCCGTGAGCTTGGTGCGGTCGCGGTTGTAGACGATGACACCGAACTTCACGCTGTTGCAGACCGCGGCCACATGCTCGATCAGCCCTTCCTGGCCGGCTTCGGTCAGGTAGTGGGGCAACAGCAGGATGCCGTGGGCACCCAGGCGCTCGGCCTCCTGGGCATGGGCAATGGCCGTGCGCGTGGGGCCGCCGGCACCGGCAATGATGGGTACCTTGCCGCGGCAGGTGTCCACGGCGGTCTTGACGACCTCGCCGTACTCGGGGCCCGACAGCGAGAAGTACTCGCCCGTGCCGCCGGCGGCGAACAGGGCGCTGGCGCCGTAGGGGGCCAGCCATTCGAGGCGCGCGGCGTAGCCCTTGGGGTTGAAGTTGCCCTGGGCGTCGAAGTCCGTGACGGGGAAGGACAGCAGGCCGGAGCCCATGATGGATTTGAGGTCTTGCGGGTTCATGGTGGTAGCGGGGCGGTGATGTGAAAAAAGAAGTCGGGACTCAGTCGAGCTTGATATTGGCGGCCTTCACCACGGAGGCCCAGCGCGCACGCTCCTTGGCGAAGAACTGGTCCTGTTCGGTGGGGGTCATGGTGACCACCTCGGCGCCCTGGCCGGCCAGGCGCGAGCGGATGTCGGGCGAGCGGATGGCGGTGATCAACGCCTTGTTCAGCCGCTGCACCACGGCTTCGGGCGTGCCGCGGGGCAGCAGGATGCCTTGCCAGGTGCCGGACTCGTAGCCGGGCACGCCTTGCTCGGCAATGGTGGGCACGTCGCCGATCAGCGGCATGCGCGTGGATTTGGACACGCCCAGCACCTTGAGCTTGCCGTTCTGCACCTGGGGCAGGGTGGCCAGCATGCCGTTCATCAGCACCTGGGTCTGGCCGGCCACGGTGTCCTGGATGGCAGTCACGCCGCCCTTGTAGGGGATGTACTGCCAGCGCGCGCCGCTGGCACGCTCCAGCGCCACACCGGCCAGGTGCGGTGCGCTGCCGGTGGCAGTGACGGCGAAGTTCAGGTCCGCTGTCTTGGACAGTGCGATCAGTTCCTTGAGGTTGTTGGCCTTGACCGAGGGATGCACCACCAGCAGGTGGGGCGAGTAGGCCAGCATGGTCACGCCGCGCAGGTCCTTGGAGGGGTCGAACGACAGCTTGGTGTAGACCGAGGGGCTGATGGCCAGGGCGCCCACGTCGCACAGCAGCATGGTGTAGCCGTCCGGATCGGCCTTGGCGACGAAGTCCGCACCCAGGTTGCCATTGGCACCGGGCTTGTTCTCCACGATCACGGTCTGCTTGAGGGCTTCCGACAGGGGCTGGCTGATGGAGCGGGCAATGATGTCCGAGCTGCCGCCTGGGGGGTAGGGCACGATCAGCTTCAGGGTCTTGGTGGGCTGCCATTCCGCCGCGGTCTGGGCGGTGGCCGTGGTGGCGGCAAGGGCGGCGGTGCACGCCAGAATGGCGTCGCGGCGGGTCAGTGTCATGTGTTGTCTCCTGGTGGCTAAGCTTGTTGATAGTCATCGTACAACTAAGCGCGCAGAAAAACAATTGCCCTTACAAAAAAAGTGCGCATTGACGTGCCGGTGCCCGCGGGCTCCGGGGCTCCGCCGGCCTGCCGCAGCCCGGCGCGGGAAGTTCGGACTCGACATCGATCTCTCCTGTGAAAAAGGGCCCTTGGTGGAGCATTCCCTCCATGGTCTGTGTGGGCACGGGTGGCATGCAATCGGGTTCGGGTAATCCCTTTGATCGGATGCGCGCCCAAGGTCCACAATCCCCTATGTTGTATGACAACATATGACGAATGGCCTTTTTCGCCAGAACCGGGGTCGCCGCCCCGTGCCGCCTGCAGCCCCTGTCGTCCGCTGCCGGGAGCAGGCTCCCCCTCATGTTGTGAAAGGAAATACCGATGCTCCGTGCAATTCGTTGGCGCCGCCTGGCGCTGCCTCTGGTGGCCAGCGCCTTGTCCCTGGGCGCTGGCTCCGCCATGGCCGCTACCTGGGTCTATGTATCCAACGCCGACAGCCAGGATCTGTCGGTGCTGGAGCTCGACCGCAGCGCCGGCACGCTCAAGCCGGTGGAGACCGTGCCCCTGGCCGGCATGGCCATGCCCATGGCGGTGAGCCCGGACAAGCGCGTGCTCTATGTGGCACTGCGCTCCCAGCCGTTCCGGGTGGTCAGCCTGGCCATCGATCCCGCCAGCGGCAAGCTGCGCAAGCTCGGCGAGGCGCCGCTGGCCGACAGCATGGCCAACATCGACACCGATGCCACGGGCCGCTGGCTGTTCGCCGCCTCGTACCCGGGCCACAAGATCACGGTCAACAGCATCGGCAAGGATGGCGCCGTGGGCGCCGTGCAGCAGCTGATCCCCACGGCGCCCAATGCCCACGCCATCCACGCCGATGCGGCCAACCGCCACGTGTTCGCCACCAGCCTGGGCGGCGACAACCTCTCGGCCTGGCGCTTCGATGCAGAAACGGGGCGGCTCACGGCCCACGAACCGGCGCTGACCAGCGTCGCACCCGAGAAGTCCGGCCCGCGCCACTTCGTCTGGGACCGTGCGCAGCGCCATATGTATGTGCTCAACGAGCTCGACGCCGCCGTGCACGTGATGGCCTACGACGCTGCACGCGGCAGCTTGCGGTCCGTGCAGCGCACCACGGCGCTGCCCGCCGGCTTTGCCGGCAAGCCCTGGGCGGCCGACCTGCACCTGTCGCCCGATGGCCGCACGCTGTATGCGTCCGAGCGCACGTCCAGCACCATCAGCAGCTTCCGCGTCGATGCCGCCACCGGCCAGCTGCAGCCCCTGGGCCAGGTGCCTACCGAAAAGTCGCCACGCGGCTTTGCGGTGGACTCCTCGGGGCGTTTCCTGATCGCGGCAGGGCAGGAGTCGCACAGCCTCTCGCTGCACCCCGTCGATGCGGCAACGGGCATCCCGGGCGCGCCGACCCGCGTGCCTGCCGGCAAGAACCCCAACTGGGTCGAGATCGTCGATTTCCCCTGAGTCCCTCTTTCCATCCGGAGACACCCCCATGCAACGCAGAACCTTTCTTTGCACGGCCACCCTGGCGGCAGCCTGTGGCCTCACTGGCCTGCCGGCCGCCGCCCAGGGCACCTGGCCCACGGGCAAGCCCATCAGCTATGTCGTGCCCTTTGCCGCGGGCGGCACCACCGACACCCTGGGCCGCATGATCGGCCAGCAACTGGGCACGGCCCTGGGCACCACCGTGGTGGTGGAGAACAAGGCCGGGGCGGCGGGCAGCGTGGGTTCAGAGGTGGTGGCGCGCGCGGCACCCGATGGCTACACGCTGCTCGGCGGCACGGTGAGTTCGCATGCGATCAATGCCAGCCTCTACCCCAAGCTGGGCTACGACGCCCTCAAGTCCTTCAGCCCGGTCACATTGATCGGCACCAACCCCGTCGTGCTGGTGGTGGCTGCCAACAGCCCCTACAAGACGCTCAAGGACGTGCTGGCCGCCGCGAAGACCAAGGAGGGCGGCCTGTCCTCCGCCTCGGCCGGCACAGGCAGCTCGCAGCACCTGGCGGTGGAGCTGCTGGGCTTCAAGTCGGGCGTGAAATTCACGCACATCCCCTACAAGGGCAGCGGCCCGGCGATCCAGGATGTGATCGGTGGGCAGGTGGACATGATGTTCGACACCACCGTGGTGGCGGCACCGCATGTGCAAAGCGGCAAGCTGCGCGCCATCGCCGTCACCTCGCCCAAACGCCTGGCGTCCATGCCCGACGTGCCCACGGTGGCGGAGTCCGGCATCAAGGGCCTCGAAGACTTCCAGGTCCAGTCCTGGCAGGCCATCTTCGTGCCGGCCGGCACGCCCGCGCCCGTGGTGGGCCGCCTGCACGACGAGATCCGCAAGATCCTGGCCCAGCCCGAGATGCAAAAGCGCCTGGCAGGCTTCGGCATGGAACCGGCCGACCTGGCTGTGGCGCAGATCGCAGCCTTCCAGAAGGCCGAGGTCGACAAGTGGGCCCAGGTGATCAAGGCCGCCAACATCAAGGTGGATTGAGCTATTCGGGCGAGATGTTTTCCTCGCCATCGGCCACCGCGTCCGCCACGGTGCCGGGCTCCTGCCCTGCGGGTGGCCGGGGCTGCAGCACGAAACCAGGGTGCTGACCCGTGAGCAGCAGGAACATGGCAAACACCGGGCCCTGCATGCTGCGCTCGTCGGTCGTGCTCTCCAGGGCCTGCCAGGTGCGCGACTGCAGGCCGCCGCGGCTGCCGGTCTGCAGCGGGTAGCCGAGCAGTTCCGCCGCCTGTGCCTGGCTCAGGCCTGCGGCCGTGCGCGCGGCCTTGAGTTGGTCGCCGCTGGGGATCGGCATGTTCAGCGCAAGGGTGTCGGGTCGAGTGCTCATGGGTGGGGTGCTGCGTGGGTGGGCGGGATGCATCGATTGTCGTCCAGCCACCCGCGAGGTGTGTTCATTCCAGGGTCTGGCCTGTGGGCGGATACTGGCCCGAGAGCAGTTCGCCATCCGTGAGCGCTGGGCCTTGCCATAGCGTGGCCCGGCTGGCGCCGCAGCCCAGGGCCAGCTCCCTGAGCGCCCGCAACTCCATCTGCGTGTAACCGCGCTCGGGATTGGCGGGCAGGTGCAGCACGATGCGGGGGGAAGGCCTGAACTGCCAGAACGACCCCTTGCCCAGCACATGGGCTGGGTGTGGCGGTCGGGTGGATCGGCGCACATTCTGGCCCAGGCGGCCAGTTCCCCGGCACGGGGATTGGGTATGGGCAGGAGGCTGTCGGTGCCCTGGCTGCAGCCGTTGTAAAGTGGCACGCTTCAGCCCCGAAGGATTTCGCAGATGCACAGCCCGGCCGCCTTGCCCGACGCCACCCCCACCACCAGCTCGCCGCAGGGCTGGTGGGCCGTGTGCCTGTGCGCCGACTGGTGCGGTACCTGCCGCGACTACCGGGCCATCTTCGACACCCTGGCCCAGGCCCATCCGGGCGTGCGCTTCGAGTGGGTGGACATCGAGGACGAATCCGAACTCGCAGGCGACCTGGATGTGGAGACCTTTCCGACCCTGCTGATCGCCGATGGTGCGAGCGTGCGTTTTCTGGGGCCCTTGCTGCCCCAGGCGCCCGTGCTCGCGCGGCTGCTCTCCAGTCTGCAGGCAGGGCAGGGCGGGCAGGGGGTGGGCGCCGATGCGCAAGATGTGTTCGAGCGCGTGCGCGCGGCGCGCGCCCGCTGAGGCGCTGGGCAGGTTCCCGACGCGTGGGCCCCATGGCCACCTCCGAGGGGCGGGCGAGGGTTCTGGCTTGCTATTCTTTGAATAGCATTTGTGCAGTACCATGGGCTGTTGGCTTCTGCCCCGTTGTGCACTGAATTTTTCCATGTCCCTGGAGTTCTGGTTCGAGCCCGAGTCACTGCGCGCACTGTGCGATGACGGCGTGTGGGCGCGGGGAACGGCGCTGTTCAAGGCGCGTGCCGTGCGGCGCCTGGCCATCAGCGCCCAGGGCGACCATTGGCTGCTCGAGGGCGATGTGCAGGGCAGCCAGCTGGCCCCGTACCAGTTGGCCGTCTCGATGGCCCTGATGCCCGATGGTGCCGTGGACTACTGGCGCAGCCAGTGCAGTTGCCCCGTGGGCCTGCAGTGCAAGCATGGCGTGGCGCTCATGCACCAGGCGGCGCGCCAGGGGCCGAGCGAATCCGACCGGGCCATGGGCCTGGCCGTGCCTGCGGCCGGGATGAGCCGCCCGCCGCCGGCCCGCAGCGACGCCCAGCAGCGCATGGCCGAGGTGCACCGCCTGGAGGCCGAGGCGCGCCTCATGAACTGGCTGCAGGCGCTGGACAAGGCCGCGGGGCTGGGCGATGCCGATGCACCCGCGGGTGTCGGGGGCGCTGTCGACCGCCCTGAGCAGTATGTCTACCTGGTGTCCACCGTGGGTGCGCCGCGTGCGGCGCCCGTGCTGCAGCTGGAGGCCGTGGTGTCCTACCCCAAGGTGACCGGCGGCTGGGCCAAGCCCAAGCTGGTGCGCACCCAGCCGGGCAAGGGCCAGGCGGTTTTCGACCGGGCCGGTGACACCGACCGCCAGGTGCTGCAACTGCTGCGCGCGCTGCCGCGCCACCAGAACTACTACTCTGCCTACAGCGGCGCGCCCTGCGCGGTGCTGGAGGGGCAGATCGGCCTGCTGGCCCTGCAGCAGGCGGCCAGCACCGGGCGCCTGTTTGCCGATGCGGGCGGCTCCACTGTGGGCGAGCCCTTGCAGTGGGGTGGTCTGCTGCCCATCGAGTGGCACTGGCAGGCCGTCTCCGGCGGGGCTGCGGGCGCCCTGGCGCAGGACAGCGGCTGGGCGCTGCAGGCGCGGCTGCCCGGGTCGGGGGCCACGCTGTGCCACAACAATCCGCCGATGTACCTCGATGCCGCCGCCGGTGTCTGCGGCCCGGCGCATGCGCCGGGCATGGAGCCGGCGCAGCTGGAGGTGCTGCTGCACGCGCCCCCGCTCAGTGCTGCCGCGCTGCAGAAATACCAGGCCGAGGTGGCCCGCCGCCTGGGGCCGCTGCCGCTGCCGCCTGTGCTGCAGGGGCTGACCCGGCTCGACGGCATTGCCCCCGTGGCGCGCCTGCACCTGGCGCCCACGCCGGCCACCGGGGTGGCCTACCTGGGGCTCATCACGGCACAACTTCGCTTCGACTACCAGGGCCATGTGGGCTGGTGGGCGGGGCAGCCCTTGTCGGTGCTGGTGGATGGCCGGGGCGGCGAAGGCGGCAAGGTGCTGCTGCAGCGCGATGGCCGTGCCGAGATCGACGCCGTCTCGCGCCTGATGGACCTGGGCCTGCTGGGGGTGGACGAGGGGCTGTTCGGCATCCCTGGCGAGCGGCCGCAGGGCGCCTGGATGCGCTGGGCCGACGAGGACTTTGCCGCGCTGCGCGAGGCCGGCTTTGCGCTCACCGTGGCGCCCGAGCTGGACGGTTGGATCACCCGCGCGCAGGCCATCCATGTGCACCTGGGGCCGAAGGGGCAGGGGGATGATGGCGGGGAGGACGATGCATTCGGGCTGGACGATGGGGATGCGGGCCTGGCCGCGGCGGCGGGCGGGGGGGCGGAGCCCACCCCGTCGCCCTGGTTCGAGCTGTCGCTCGGGATCGAGATCGATGGCCAGCGCCACAACATCCTGCCCTGGCTGCCCGACCTGATCGCGGCCGCTGCGGCGGCGCCGCCCGATTCTGCACAGGCCGGTGGCGATGAAAAAGGGCTTCCAGCCCTGCCTCCTTATCTCTATTTGCCGGCGCCGAGTGGCCATGGCTTCGTGCGCCTGCCCACCGACACCCTGAGGCCCTGGCTGGCAGCCCTGCTCGACCTGGCGGGCGACCGTGCGCACGATTTTTCGGGTGAGAGCCTGCGCCTGTCGCGGCTGGAGGCGCTGCGCACCAGCGCCTCGCTGGGCGATGGGGTGGCCTGGGAGGGCGCGGCCAGCCTGCATGCCCTGGTGCAGCAACTGCAGGGGCAGGGCCAGTTGCCGGAGGTGCCGGTGCCCGCTGGCGTGCAGGCGCAGCTGCGGCCGTACCAGCAGCAGGGGCTCAACTGGTTGCAGTTCCTGCGCGCCAACGGCCTGGCGGGCGTGTTGGCCGACGACATGGGCCTGGGCAAGACCTTGCAGACACTGGCGCACATCCAGGTCGAGAAGGATGCCGGCCGCCTGGTGCAGCCCGCACTGATCATTGCGCCCGTGAGCCTGATGGGCAACTGGGAGCGCGAGGCTGAGCGCTTCACCCCCGGCCTGCGCAGCGTGGTGCTGCACGGCAAGGAGCGCCACGCGCTGGCCGAAACCATGGCCGAGCACGACCTGGTGATCGCTCCGTACTCGCTGCTGCAGCGCGACCGCGAACGCTGGCTGGAGGCGCGCTGGCACATCGTGGTGCTCGACGAGGCGCAGAACATCAAGAACGCCACCACCAACGCCGCCCAGGTGGTGGCGCAGCTGCAGGCCAACCACCGGCTGTGCCTGTCGGGCACGCCCATGGAAAACCACCTGGGCGAGGTCTGGAGCCTGTTCCACTTCCTGATGCCGGGCTTTCTGGGCAGCCAGCAGCGCTTTCGGGACCTGTTTCGCAACCCCATCGAACGCCAGGGCAGCACCGAGCGGCTGGCGCAGCTGCGCGCGCGCATCACCCCCTTCATGCTGCGCCGGGCCAAGGCGGTGGTGGCGCACGAGCTGCCGCCCAAGATCGAGACCGTGATGCCGGTGGACCTCTCGGGTGCCCAGGCCGACCTGTACGAGACCATCCGCCTGGGCATGGAAAAGACCGTGCGCGAAGCCCTGCACGCCAAGGGCCTGGCGCGTTCGCAGATCACCATCCTCGATGCGCTGCTCAAGCTGCGCCAGGTGTGCTGCGACCCGCAGCTCGTGCCGCTGGAGGCGGCGCGCAAGGTGCATGCCTCGGCCAAGCTGGCGCAGCTGATGGAGATGCTGCCCGAGATGCTGGCCGAGGGCCGGCGCATCCTGCTGTTCTCGCAGTTCACGAGCATGCTCTCGCTGATCGAGGCCGAACTGTCGAAACACGGCCTGCCCTGGGTCAAGCTCACCGGTCAGAGCCAGAAGCGCGACGCCATCATCGACCGGTTCACCAGCGGCGAGGTGCCGCTGTTCCTCATCAGCCTGAAAGCCGGCGGGGTGGGGCTGAACCTGCCGCAGGCCGATACCGTGATCCACTACGATCCGTGGTGGAACCCCGCCGTGGAAGCCCAGGCCACCGACCGCGCCCACCGCATCGGCCAGACGCAGAGTGTGTGGGTGGTCAAGCTGGTGGCGCGCGGCACCATCGAAGAACGCATTCTGGCCCTGCAGGAAAAGAAGGCGCAGCTGGCCGAGAGCCTCTACCAGGGTGCGGCCGGGCGCAAGCAGCCGCTTTTTACCGAAAGCGACCTGGCCGAGCTGCTGCAGCCGCTATCACTGTCGTAGCAGGTGGGCTGGGCTGCAGGGGCTGCGCGGGGTATTTCTCCGCGCAAACCCGCGCCGGGCGTTGTTCTGCCGCACATGCGGGGCATTTGCTGCGCAGTCGCGGCTGCGCAGCTTTGCAAATCAACACTTTACGGGCTACAATACGTTTCTCACGACCAAGCGGGCGGGTACCAACCGCCCGTTTTTTTTGGTCGTTTGCTTTTGGAGCTCGAAGCCTCTGGGGGTTATCGGGTTTTTTGTTTTTCCGGGATTGAATAGAACACGTGGCACTGCAGCAAGTCGTTGAACAAATCGTGATTGGCCTGGGGTATGACCTGGTGGAGATTGAACGCTCCGCCGGTGGTTTGCTGCGCATCACCATCGACTTGCCCTGGGTACAGCCTGCCGCCGATGCGCCCGCGCCGGTCGCCGAGCAGTACGTCACGGTCGAAGATTGCGAGAAGGTCACCCGCCAGCTGCAGTTTGCGCTGGAGGTCGACGGCGTTGAATACAAGCGCCTGGAAGTGTCTTCTCCCGGAATCGATCGACCCTTGCGCCACGAGCAGGACTTCGTGCGTTTCGAAGGCTCGATCATCGATATCACATTGAAGGCGCCCATCGGCGCGGCAGGTGCGGGGCAGGTGAATGCCACGCGCAAGAAATTTCGCGGCACGCTGGAGCGGGCCGAGGCAGGGGGCTGGCAGATCGTCTGGAGCGATGAGCCCGCTGTCAAGCCAGGTCAAAGAGTCAGCAAGAAGCGCGTGCCCGCCCCGTTGCAGGCGCTGGGCTTCACCCTGGATGAAACGCGGGAAGTCCGTCTGGCGCCCATTGTCGATTTCAAGGGGCGTGGCAACAAGGCAGGGGCTGAGCCCGCCTGAGCTGCAAGCAGGCTGCTGAATGAACTGGGCAGATGGCCGCCGCGTGCAGCCTTTGCCTGTCGGGTGATTGAACTAGGAGAGTCGTCGCATGAATCGCGAATTGTTGATGTTGGTTGAGGCCATTTCGCGCGAAAAGAACGTGGAGCTGGACGTGGTCCTGGGCGCCGTGGAATCGGCCCTGGCCCAGGCTACCAAGAAGCTGTACCAGGGCGAGGTGGACATTCGCGTGTCCGTCGATCGCGACAGCGGCAACTATGAGACTTTCCGCCGCTGGCTGGTGGTGCCTGACGATGCAGGCCTGCAGAACCCCGAAGCCGAAGAGCTGCTGATGGATGCCAAGGACCGCATCCCGGACATCGAAGTCGGCGAGTACATCGAAGAAGGCGTCGAGTCCGTGCCCATCGGCCGCATCGGCGCCATGGCCGCCAAGCAGGTCATCCTGCAGAAGATCCGCGACGCAGAGCGCGAAATGCTGCTCAACGACTTCATGTCGCGCGGCGAGCGCATCTTCACCGGCACCGTCAAGCGCATGGACAAGGGCGACATCATCGTCGAGTCCGGCCGCGTGGAAGGCCGCCTGCGCCGCAGCGAGATGATCTCCAAGGAAAACCTGCGCAGTGGCGACCGTGTGCGCGCCATGATCATGGAAGTGGACCTGACGCTGCGCGGCGCACCCATCATCCTGTCGCGCTCGGCCCCCGAGTTCATGATCGAGCTGTTCCGCCAGGAAGTGCCCGAGATCGAGCAGGGCCTGCTCGAGATCAAGAGCTGCGCCCGTGATTCGGGCTCGCGTGCCAAGATCGCCGTGCTCTCGCACGACAAGCGCGTGGACCCCATCGGCACCTGCGTCGGCGTGCGCGGAACCCGCGTGAACGCGGTGACCAACGAGCTCGCTGGCGAGCGCGTGGACATCGTGCTGTGGTCCGAAGACCCGGCCCAGTTCGTGATCGGTGCGCTGGCCCCGGCCAACGTCTCCTCCATCGTGGTGGACGAGGAAAAGCACGCCATGGACGTGGTGGTGGACGAGGAAAACCTCGCCATCGCCATCGGTCGCGGCGGTCAGAACGTGCGCCTGGCGTCCGACCTGACCGGCTGGAAGATCAACATCATGGACGCTGCCGAATCGGCGCAGAAGCAGGCCAACGAGTCTGATACTGCTCGCAAGCTGTTCATGGAAAAGCTCGATGTGGACGAGGAAATCGCCGACATCCTGATCTCCGAAGGTTTCGCCAGCCTGGAAGAAGTGGCCTATGTGCCACTGCAGGAAATGCTGGAAATCGAAAGCTTCGACGAAGACACCGTCAATGAGCTGCGCGCCCGTGCCAAGGATGCGCTGCTCACCATGGAAATCGCCCGTGAGGAAAGCGTGGAAGAGGTCTCCCAGGACCTGCGCGACCTCGAAGGCCTCACCCCGGAGCTGATTGCCAAGTTGGCCGAAGGCGGTGTGCACACACGTGACGACCTGGCCGATCTGGCCATTGATGAGCTGACCGACCTGACCGGGCAGTCCGCAGATGAAGCCAAGGCCTTGATCATGAAGGCGCGCGAACACTGGTTCGCGGGGCAGCAAGAGTAAGGGTCAGGGAGGCACGAACCACATATGTCCAGTAACACTGTCGCCGAGTTCGCAAGCGAACTCAAGAAATCACCTGAAACCCTGCTCGACCAGCTCAAGGCTGCCGGCGTGGGCAAGGCCGCCCCATCGGACGCGCTGACCGAGTCCGACAAGCAAAAGCTGCTCGTGTACCTGCAAAACAGCCACGGCACCGCCGCTGTCGACCGCAAGAAGATCACGCTGACGAAGAAGTCCACCAGCGAGATCAAGCAGGCCGATGCCACCGGCAAGGCACGCACGATCCAGGTGGAAGTGCGCAAGAAGCGCACCTTCATCAAGCGCGATGACGGCGTGGAGGGCTCCCCCGAGTCCGAAGACACCGTGGTCGAGGAAGCCGCTGTCTCGAGCGAAGACCTCGAGCTGTCGCGCCGCGAAGAAGAAGCGCGCCGCCAGGCCGAGCTGATCCGCCGCCAGGAAACCGAGCTTGCCGAAAAGCGTGCCGAACGCGAAGCGCGCGAACAGCGCGAACGCGAAGCCGAAGAGCGCGCTGCCGCCTATGCGGCCCAGGAAGCCGAGAAGAAGGCCCAGGCCTCTGCCGTCAAGCAGGAAGCCACGCGTGAGCAGGCGGCCGAAGCCGCTGCGCGCACCGCTGCCCAGGTCGAAGCCCGCGAAAAGGCTGCTGCCGAGTCCAAGGCCCGCTCCGACGAGGAATCGGCCCGCGCGGCCGACCTCGATGCCCGCCGCCGCAAGGCTGAAGCCGAGGCTGCCGCGATCCGCTCCATGATGGCAACGCCCAAGAAGGCGGTCATGGTCGCCAAGAAGCCCGAGGAACCCAAGCCCGTGGCCAAGCCCGCGCTGGCTGGCGACGCCAAGAAGGGCACGCTGCACAAGCCCGCCGTGGGCACGGGCACCGGCCCGGCACGCCCTGGCGCACCGGCCACGGCAGCAGCGCCTGGCGCCGCCGCCGGCAAGGAAGTGAAGTCGGCCAAGCTGTCCTCCAGCTGGGCGGGCGATACGGCCAAGAAGAAGGAAATCAAGACCCGCGGCGACAGCAGCGGGGGCGTGGGGCGCAACAACTGGCGCGGAGGCCCGCGTGGCCGCCGTGGCAATGACCGCGACCACCGCGACGACCACCACCAGCAGTCCGCTCCGGTGGAGGCGCGCATCATCGAAGTGCACGTGCCCGAAACCATCACGGTGGCCGAGCTGGCGCACAAGATGTCGATCAAGGCCAACGAGGTCATCAAGGCGCTGATGAAGATGGGCCAGATGGTCACCATCAACCAGCCGCTGGACCAGGACACCGCCATGATCATGGTGGAAGAAATGGGCCACAAGGCCGTGGTGGCTGCACTGGACGATCCGGAAGCCTTCACCGACGACGACAGCGCCCAGAAGGATGTCGAGTTGCTGCCACGGGCACCCGTGGTCACCGTCATGGGCCACGTGGACCATGGCAAGACCTCGCTGCTCGACTACATCCGCCGTGCCAAGGTCGCCTCGGGCGAAGCCGGCGGCATCACCCAGCACATCGGTGCCTACCACGTGGAAACGCCACGCGGCATGATCTCGTTCCTGGACACCCCTGGCCACGAGGCGTTCACCGCCATGCGTGCCCGTGGTGCACAGGCCACCGACATCGTGATCCTGGTGGTGGCTGCCGACGACGGCGTCATGCCCCAGACCAAGGAAGCCATCAAGCACGCCAAGGCGGCGGGTGTTCCCATCGTGGTGGCGGTCAACAAGATCGACAAGCCCGATGCCAACGCCGACCGCGTCAAGCAGGAACTGGTGGTCGAGTCGGTCGTGCCTGAAGAGTACGGTGGCGAGTCGCCCTTCGTCTCGGTGTCGGCCAAGACCGGCCAGGGCATCGACGACCTGCTCGAACAGGTGCTGCTGCAGGCCGAAGTGCTGGAACTGAAGGCCCCGGTCGATTCGCTGGCCAAGGGCCTGGTGATCGAAGCCCAGCTGGACAAGGGCCGCGGCCCTGTGGCCACGGTGCTGGTGCAGTCCGGTACGCTCAAGGTCGGTGACGTGGTGCTGGCAGGCCAGACCTATGGCCGCGTGCGCGCCATGCTGGACGAAAACGGCCGCGTGGCCAAGACGGCAGGTCCGTCGATCCCGGTGGAAATCCAGGGTCTGACCGAAGTGCCCCAGGCCGGCGACGAATTCATGGTGCTCACGGACGAACGCCGTGCCCGCGAAATCGCCACCTACCGCGCAGGCAAGTTCCGCAACACCAAGCTGGCCAAGCAGCAGGCTGCGAAGCTCGAGAACATGTTTGCCGACATGACGGCAGGCGAAGTGAAGATGCTGCCCATCATCGTCAAGTCCGACGTGCAGGGTTCGCAGGAAGCGCTGTCGCAGTCGTTGCTCAAGCTCTCGACCGACGAGGTCAAGGTGCAGCTGGTGTACGCCGCAGTGGGCGCCATCAGCGAGTCGGACATCAACCTGGCGATCGCCTCCAAGGCCATCGTGATCGGCTTCAACGTGCGTGCCGATGCCGGTGCGCGCAAGCTGGCCGAGAGCAATGGTGTTGACCTGCACTACTACAGCATCATTTACGACGCTGTGGACGAGTTGCGCGTGGCCATGTCGGGCATGCTGGCGCCCGAGCAGCGCGAAGAGATCATCGGTACGGCCGAGATCCGCACGGTGTTCGTGGCGACCAAGATCGGTACCATTGCCGGTTCGTACATCACCTCGGGCATGGTCCATCGCAATGCACGCTTCCGCCTGCTGCGCGACAACGTGGTGGTCTACACGGGCGAAGTCGACTCGGTCAAGCGCCTCAAGGACGACGTCAAGGAAGTCAAGGAAGGCTTCGAGTGCGGTATCAAGCTCAAGAACTACAACGACATCAAGGAAGGCGATCAACTCGAGTTCTTTGATATCAAGGAAATCGCGCGGACGCTGTAATCGATGGCTGCGAAGAAGAAGTCCTCCACCCCGAACCGCGCCTTCAAGGTCGCCGATCAGATCCAGCGCGATCTGACGGAGCTGATCGCGCGCGAGTTGAAAGACCCGCGCGTGGGCATGGTGACGCTGCAGGGTGTGGAGGTGACTCCCGACTACGCACACGCCAAGGTGTTCTTCAGCCTGCTGGTGGGCGACCCTGTGGAAACGCAGGCGGCGCTCAACCAGGCGGCTGGATTCCTGCGCAATGGCCTGTTCAAGCGCCTGCACATCCACACGGTGCCCACGCTGCACTTCGTCTACGACCGCACCTCCGAGCGGGCGGCCGACATGAACGCCTTGATCGCCAAGGCCGTTTCTTCGCGCGCGAAAGAGGAGTAGCCCATGCACGCGCCTCGCACCAGGGTGCAGCGGCGCCCTGTGCACGGGGTGTTGCTGTTGGACAAACCGCTCGGCCTGTCGAGCAACGACGCCTTGCAGAAGGCGAAATGGCTGCTGCGCGCCGAAAAGGCGGGCCATACCGGCACGCTCGACCCGCTGGCCACCGGCGTGCTGCCGCTGTGCTTTGGTGCTGCCACCAAGTTCAGCCAGCTGCAGCTCGATGCCCCCAAGACCTACGAAGCCGTGGCCCTGCTGGGCGTGACCACCACCACCGGTGATGCCGAGGGCGATGTGATCGAACGCCGCCCCGTGGTGCTGGCCGAACTCACGCCCGAGCGCCTGGCCGCCGTGCAGCAGCAGTTCACAGGCCCCATCAAGCAGGTGCCGCCCATGCACAGCGCCCTCAAGAAGGACGGCAAGGCACTGTACGAATACGCGCGCGCTGGCATCGAGGTGGAGCGGCCGGCACGCGACGTGGTGATCCATTCGCTTTCCCTCACACTGCTGGCGGACAATCCGGATGCCATCGCCCTTAAAATGGTGGTGCAGTGCAGCAAGGGCACCTATATCCGCACCCTGGGTGAGGACGTGGGGGCTGCGCTGGGTTTCGGCGCGCACCTGACGTTTTTGCGCCGCATCGATACCGGTGGTATCGGCGTGGAGCGCTGCGTCACGCTGGCGCAGCTCGAAGCCATGGAAGAGGGGGCGCGGCTCGAACAGCTGGAGCCGCCCGAATCCCTGCTGGCGCAGCACGTGCGTGTCACGCTGGACAGCGAGAATGCTGCTCGTTTCCTGTCGGGCGTGCGCCGCCGTGGTACCTGGCCCGATGCCGGGGCCGTGGCAGTGTTTGGCGACAATCCCCCGGCACTGCTGGGGGTGGGCCACATCGTGGGCGGGGAGCTGGTGCCCGACAGGCTCCTGAGTCCGCTGGAAATTCAACAAATTTTGGAAGGTACGCCGCACCTGCAAGCCAGCGGCACATTGGAAAAACTATGACTAAACAGATCCGCAACATCGCCATCATCGCCCACGTTGACCATGGCAAGACCACCATGGTGGACCAATTGCTGCGCCAGTCCGGCACTTTCGCTGACCACGAAAAGGTGGTCGACACGGTGATGGACAACAACGCGATCGAAAAAGAGCGTGGCATCACGATCCTGGCCAAGAACTGCGCCGTGAGCTGGGAAGGCACGCACATCAACATCGTGGACACCCCCGGTCACGCGGACTTCGGCGGTGAAGTGGAGCGCGCCCTGTCCATGGTGGACAGCGTGGTGTTGCTGATCGACGCGCAAGAGGGCCCCATGCCCCAGACGCGCTTCGTGACCAAGAAGGCCTTGGCCCTGGGCCTGCGCCCCATCCTGGTCGTGAACAAGGTGGACAAGCCCGGTGCCAACCCCGACAAGGTGGTGAACGCCGCTTTCGACCTGTTCGACAAGCTGGGTGCCACCGACGAGCAGCTCGACTTCCCCGTGGTCTACGCCTCGGGCATCAACGGCTGGTCGTCGCTCGAAGAAGGCGCGCCTGGCGAGCAGTGGGGCCCCGACATGTCGGCCCTGTTCAACACCATCCTCAAGCACGTTCCCCCGAACTCGGGCGACCCGGCTGCTCCGCTGCAGCTGCAGATCTCGGCGCTGGATTTCTCCACCTTCGTGGGCCGCATCGGCGTGGGCCGCATCAGCCAGGGCACCATCAAGCCCATGATGGACGTGGTCGTCATGGAAGGTCCCGATGGCAAGGCCGTCAAGGGCCGCGTCAACCAGGTGCTGACCTTCCAGGGCCTCGATCGCATGCAGACGCCGCTGGCCGGCCCTGGCGACATCGTGCTGATCAACGGCATCGAAGACATCGGCATCGGCGTGACCATCACCGACCCTGCCAACCCCTCGCCGCTGCCCATGCTCAAGGTGGACGAGCCCACGCTGACCATGAACTTCTGCGTGAACACCTCGCCACTGGCAGGCCGTGAAGGCAAGTTCGTGACCAGCCGCCAGATCTGGGACCGCCTGCAAAAGGAACTGCAGCACAACGTGGCCCTGCGCGTGAAGGAAACCGACGAAGAAGGTATCTTCGAGGTCATGGGTCGCGGCGAACTGCACCTGACCATCCTGCTGGAAAACATGCGCCGCGAAGGCTATGAACTGGCCGTGTCCAAGCCCCGCGTCGTGTTCCGCGACGTGAACGGCGAGAAGCACGAGCCTATCGAGCTGGTGACGGCCGACATCGAAGAAGGCCACCAGGGCGGCGTGATGCAGGCCCTGGGCGAGCGCAAGGGCGAGCTGGTGAACATGGAGCCGGACGGCCGTGGCCGCGTGCGCCTGGAGTACCGCATCCCTGCGCGTGGCCTGATCGGCTTCACCAACGAATTCCTGAACCTGACGCGTGGCTCGGGCCTGATCAGCAACATCTTCGACAGCTACGAGCCGCACAAGGGCGACATCGGCGGTCGCAAGAACGGCGTGCTGATCTCCATGGACGACGGTGAAATCTTCACCTACGCCCTGGGCAAGCTCGACGACCGTGGCCGCATGTTCGTGAAGGCCAACGATCCCGTGTACGAAGGCATGATCGTCGGCATCCACAGCCGCGACAACGACCTGGTGGTGAACGCCACGCGTACCAAGCAGCTGACCAACTTCCGCGTGTCCGGCAAGGAAGACGCGATCAAGATCACGCCGCCCATCGACGCCACGCTCGAATACGCGGTGGAGTTCATCGAGGACGACGAACTGGTCGAGATCACGCCCAAGTCGATCCGCATCCGCAAGCGCCACCTGACCGAGAACGAGCGCAAGCGCGCAGGCCGTTCCTGAGCTGCCTGAGTCGCTGATGGCATGAGGGGGGCCGTGCGCCCCCGCCTGCCGCCTGAAGGGCCACTGCTGTTACGCTGTGGCCCTTTTTGCCATGTTGATGCCCCCGTATCCCCGATGCCCTTGCTGAAGCTCACGCATTCCCGTGCCGTGGCCCTGATGGTGGTGGTGACCCTGATGTGGTCCATCGCCGGCGTCGTCACGCGCCATCTGGAGGCGGCACGCAGCTTCGAGGTCACCTTCTGGCGCAGCCTGTTCACGCTGGCGGCATTGCTGGTGATACTGCCTGCGCTGCAGGGGCGTGCGGTGTTCGCATCCATGCGCAAGGGCGGCATGGCGCTGTGGATCGCCGGCCTGTGCTGGGCCGTGATGTTCACCGCCTTCATGGTGGCCATCCTGCTCATGCCGGTGGCCAACGTGCTGGTCACCATGGCCGTGGCGCCGCTGCTCACCGCGTTGCTCGCCCGCGTCTTCATCGGCCACCACATCGCGCCCCGCACCTGGGCGGCCATCGGGGTGGCGGGCCTGGGCATCGCCTGGATGTATGGCGCGCAGATGGCCGGACTGCCCCTGGTGGGCACGCTGGTCGCGCTGTGCGTGCCGATTGCCGGTGCCGTGAACTGGACGGTGGTGCAGCATTCCCAGCGCCACGGGCACCAGGTGGACCTGGTCCCCGCCGTGCTGGTGGGCGCGGTGCTTTCGGTGGTGGCCACACTGCCGCTGGCCTTGCCGTTCGAGGCCTCGGCGCACGACCTGGGGCTGCTGGCCCTGCTGGGCGTGGTGCAGCTGGCCATCCCCTGCGTGCTGGCAGTGCGTTGCGGCCAGGTGCTCAAGGCACCCGAGATCGCGCTGCTGAGCCTGCTGGAAGTGATCTTTGGTATTTTGCTGGCATGGCTGGGTGCGGGCGAGGAGCCCGGGGCCGCCGTGCTGGCGGGTGGCGCGCTGGTGATCGGCGCACTGGTTTTCAATGAACTATTGGCTTGGAAGGAACAACCATGACGGAGACGACAACGAATACGGCAGCCGCCGCAGCAGCAGCCCCCGAGGTGCTCAGCGAGGTGCGCGGCCAGGTGGGCTTCATCACGCTGAACCGCCCGCGCGCGCTCAACGCGCTCTCCTTGGGCATGGTGCGCGATCTCATGGCCATCCTGCTCGCCTGGCAGCACGATGACGCGGTGCTGGCCGTGGCCATCCGCGGCAGCAACAAGGAGGGCCCTTTCGGCGCCTTCTGCGCCGGTGGCGACATCCGCTTTTTGCACCAGGCCGGCAGCCAGGGCAACCCGCAGCTCGAGGACTTCTTCACCGAGGAATACGCGCTCAACCACCTGATCCACAACTACGCCAAGCCTTACATCGCCTTCATGGACGGCATCGTCATGGGCGGCGGCATGGGTATCAGCCAGGGCGCCGCATTGCGCGTGGTGACCGAGCGCACGAAGATGGCCATGCCCGAGACGGCCATCGGCCTGTTCCCCGACGTGGGCGGCGGCTACTTCCTGGCCCGCTGCCCCGGCAGTGCGGGCGAGTGGCTGGCGCTCACGGGCGACACCATCGGTGCCGATGCGGCCGTGGCCTGCAACCTGGCCGATGGCTGCATCCCCGTGGGCCAGCAGGCCCCCGTGTGGGAGGCCCTGGGCACGCAGCCGTTTGCCGATGCCAACGCCGTCAAGGCCTTCGTCGTCTCGCACCTGCTGCCCAAGAACCAGGGCGTGCCGGCCGCGCTGGCGCAGGCCGATGCCTACTTTGCCCTGCCTACCGTGGGCGAGATCGTGCGCGCGCTCGAAGCCGCCGATTCCGACTGGGCACGCGCCACCGCCGCCACGCTGCGCAAGCGCTCCCCGCTGATGCTGCACGTGGTGCTCGAGCAGATCCGCCGCGCCCGCGGCATGGGCCTGGCCGATGACCTGCGCATGGAGCGCGACATGGTGCGCCACTGCTTTTACCTGCGCCCCGGCCAGAGCGAAACGGTGGAGGGCATCCGCGCCCTGGCCGTGGACAAGGACCATGCGCCGAAGTGGAACCCCGCGCGCATCGAAGACGTCACGCCCGCGATGGTGGCGCCGTTCTTCGCCAGCCCCTGGCCCGCGCACTCGCACCCCCTGGCCGCACTGGCCTGATACGGCTGAAAGCGGCTCCGTAGAAGAAACGCTAGAGCTGCCGGTACACCGCCGACGCCAATACCAGCAGTTGCTGGCGTGACAGCTGGCCGCTGAGCGCATAGCCAAAGCCCTGGTCCACCCAGTAAAAGCCCGGGACCGGGCCTTCGCTGGTGAACTGGAAGGCGGTTTCTCCGGCATCGGGCTTCTTCGCTGCGGCCGTTGCTGCGCCGGGCTTGCCTGCGGCGACGGCGCCCAGGTACAGCGTGATGCGCTCGCCCTGGCCGTTCTGGTACATGAACTGCGCGCGCGCACCAGCCTCGCCGGGCAGCAGCCGGCCACCCACGAGCTCGTAGCCCTCGTCTGCCAGCACGGGCAGCTTGAGCGGGCGCCCGAGCCGCTTGGAAAGCCACTGCACCAGGTGCTCCTGCTGCGCGGCCGGCACCTCCACGGGGTGGCGCACTTCGGGTTGGTACACCGCATGCGCCACGGCCGCCTGCTGGGCAAAGTGTTGCGCGGTGGTGGTGCTGGCCAGTGCCAGCGCGGGCCCTGGGGGGCTGGCCGTGCCGGGCCACAGGCTGCGCCCGGTCCAGCCCAGTGCAAACGCCAGCAGCACCGATGCAGCCATGCCGCCCCAGCGCCACCAGCGGTCTTGTTGATCCCGGCGGGCTGAGGTGCGCAGCGCAGCGGCCACCAGGGCCTCCGGCACGGGCTCGTCCAGCACACCCTGGTGCAGGGCACGCAGTTGCTGGCGCTGCTGCTGCCAGTGCGCCAGGGTCTCTTCGGCCCCTGCCTGGCCTTCGAGCCGGCGGCGCAGGGCGGCCGCATCGGCTGGCGACAGGCGGCCGTCCGCCAGCGCGTGCCATGCGGCTTCGTCGTCGGCGGGTGGGGCAGGGTGGTGGTGTGGGTGCTTGTCCATGGCGGGCTGGCGCTCGGGCTTCATTTATTTGAGGCGGCGCAAGGGGGTTGGCTGGCCGGTGGGTGCATCGGGGTCGGCGTGGTTGCCGGCGGGGGCGGCAGGGGCGCGCTCCATTAGCAGGCGCAGGCGGCTGCGCGCGCGCGACAGGCGCGACATCACCGTGCCCACGGGAATGCCCAGGATGCGCGCCGTGTCGCCATAGTCCATGTCCTCCAGCGTCACCAGCAGCAGCACGGCGCGCTGCTCGGGCGGCAGGCGCTGCAGGCAACGCTCCAGGTCCAGCGCGTCGTCGCCCAGGCCGGCGCTGGCTTGCAGGCTGTCGTGCAGCTCATCCACATCCAGGTGGGGCAAGGGTGGCCGGGCGCGCAATTGGTTGAGGTACAGGTTGTGCATCAGCGTGAACAACCAGGCCCGCAGGTCGCTGCCGGTGCGCCACAGCAGCCATTTGCTGCAGGCCCGCTCCAGCGTGTCCTGCACCAGGTCGTCGGCCGCCCAGGCATCGCCCGTGAGCACGCGCGCATAGCGGCGCAATGCGGGCAACTGCTCGACAACCTGGGTGCGGTTCATACCAGCGGGGCGCTCCGATCAGGGCTTGGCCGTGCGCCAGACCTGGTTTACGCCATCGCCGGTCTTGTCGCCCGGCTTGGTGTCCTTGACCCAGTAGTACAGCGGCTTGCCCTTGTAGGCCAGCTGGGTCTTGCCATCGTCGCGCGTGACCACGCTGTAGTCGGCGCCGGGGGCCTTGTCGGCCATCAGCGGCGGCCAGTTGGTGGCGCAGGGGCCGTTGCACACCGACTTGCCGCTGCCCGCGGTGTCGCGGTCGAAGGTGTACAGCGTCATGCCGCCGGCGCCCACGAGCACGCCATCCGTGGTTTTTACGGGGCCGTCGGCGGCCATGGAGGAGCAGCCGGCAACGGCCAGGAACGCAGCGATGGACAGGATCTTTTTCATGGTTTCTCCAGGTGGAAGAAGAGGGGTTTGCATGCAACGGCCAACGCCGCCCAGCACCTCCACCAACACCGGGGCGCAGTGGTTTATTCCACCGCGCATGAAAAAAATCAGAAGAACCTGTCAGCCAGGCGTCAGCGGTTGCGACTCTTCATGGCGCGCTCGACTTCGCGCTTGCCTTCGCGGTCCTTGATGGTGTCGCGCTTGTCGTGCTCGGCCTTGCCCTTGGCCAGGGCCACCTCGCACTTCACGTAGCCGTTCTTCCAGTGCAGGTTCAGCGGCACCAGCGTGTAGCCCTTTTGCTCAACCTTGATGATCAGGTGCTTGATGTCATCCTTCTTGAGCAGCAGCTTCTTGGTGCGGATGGCATCGGGGTTGACGTGGGTCGAAGCGGTCTTGAGCGGGTTGATCTGGCAGCCCAGCAGGAACAGCTCGCCATCGCGGATGATCACGTAGCCATCGGTCAGCTGCACCTTGCCTTCGCGCAGTGCCTTCACTTCCCAGCCGTACAGGACCATGCCTGCCTCGTGGCGTTCTTCGAAGAAATAGTTGTAGGCCGCCTTCTTGTTATCGGCAATGCGGGCGGTTGGATCGGGTTTCTTGGCCATGGGTTATTAATTGAGGCGCAAATGAGGAGATAAAAGGCCTCCCTACAATGTTGGTCTCGAGTCTGTCATTTTAGGGTGTGAGTCCCTGATGTTCTCTGGCCGATCACTCTCATCCTGCGATGGTCCCGGCCAGAACCCCCCTTCCTGCATGAAAACCGTCAACAAGTCCGTCCTCATCTGGTACAGCCCCGAAGAAATGTTCGCCCTGGTCACGGGGGTCGCCAAGTACCCCGAGTTCCTGCCCTGGTGCGACAGCGCCACCGTGCTGGAGCAGTCGGATGAGGGCATGACGGCCGAGGTCGGCATTGCCTTTGGCGGCATCCACAAGACCTTTGTCACGCGCAACACGCACGAGGCGGGTCGGCGCGTGCAGATGCGCCTGGTCAAGGGCCCGTTCTCGCAGCTCGACGGCGACTGGCACTTCCAACCCGTGGGCGACGGCAGCCAGCGCGCCTGCAAGGTCGAGCTGAGCCTGAACTACGGCTTCGACAACGCCGCCCTGGCCGCGCTGGTGGGCCCCGTGTTCGACCGCATCGCGGGCAGCATGGTCGATGCCTTCGTGAAGCGTGCGGAGCAGGTCTATGGCTGATGGGGCGGCAGGTGCGGCGCAGGCCCCGGCAATCCCCGCGCTGATGCAGATCACCGTGGTGCTCTCGCTGGCGCCGCGGCAGGTCAGTGAATGCACCGTGCAACTGCCCGCCGGCAGCACCCTGGCCGACGCCCTGCAGGCCGCCGGGCCCCTGGCCGCACGGCGCGAGGGCATGGTGTGCGGAATCTGGGGCCGCGCGCAGCCCGAGACCACCGTGCTCAAGGACCAGGACCGGGTCGAGCTGTACCGCGACCTGAAGGTGGACCCCAAGGTCGCACGGCGTGAGCGTTTTGCGCGGCAGGGCGCCCGCGCCACCGGCCTCTTCGCCCGGCAGCGGCCGGGCAGCAAATCAGGATACTAATTGAAACAAAAACGGCGCCCTGGGCGCCGTTTTTTTGCCACGATTGCGCCGATCAGCGTTTGCAATCGGCGGCAATGGCCGCGTTGATGCGCTTGGTCTCGGCCGCGCGCTGGGCTTCGTCGAGGAACACGCGCTCGCCTTGGGCGTTGGTTTGGCGCAGCGGTGTGCCCGAGTCCATCAGCGCTTTGGCCTCACGTGCCCGCGTGCAATTTTCTGCCTTGGCCTTGGCGACCTTCTCGTCTTCGGCCTTCTTCTTGGCGGCTTCGGCCGCTTCGGCCTCGGCCTTGCGCTTCTCCAACTCCTTGTCCTTGCCGCTGGCAGCAGCGCCGCTGGCCGCTGCTGCAGGGGCGGCCGCTGCGCCAGGGGCGGCGGCGCTTGCACCCGCCGGCGCGGCGGCGGCTGCCGGTGCCGCTGCAGGGGCGGCGGGCGTCACGCGCGGGGCACCAAAGCCCGGCTGCTTGAGCATGTTCTTTTCAGGAATATCCTGCGGCGGCGGGCGGTCGCTGAAGACCTTGCGGCCGTCCTTGTCGATCCATTGCCATTGGGCGGCGGCACCCAGGGCCCAGGTGCAGGCCACGGCCAGCAATACAAGCTTTTGCAATTTCATAGAGACAAGTTTAGCGGTGCAACAAGTCTGCCGCCAGTGCGGCCAGCCCGGGGCGGGTACCGCCTGACCCCTGGCCGGGCCTGGTGTCGGGCGCCCCGCCGGGCAGCTTGTTACGGACGCGGGTACAATCCGTCTTTTGGAGCTTTCTCATGCGCCTTCTTGGAAAAGCGCTCACCTTCGACGATGTGTTGCTGGTGCCAGCGTACTCCCAGGTCCTGCCCAAGGACACGTCCCTCGCGACGAAACTCTCCCGTAACATCCAGCTGAACCTGCCCCTTGTGTCCGCCGCTATGGACACCGTGACCGAGGCGCGCCTGGCCATTGCCATTGCCCAGGAGGGCGGCATCGGCATCGTGCACAAGAACCTCACGGCGCAAGAGCAGGCCGCCCAGGTGGCCAAGGTCAAGCGCTACGAATCCGGCGTGCTGCGCGACCCGGTGGTCATCACCCCCGAGCACACCGTGCTGCAGGTGCTGCAGCTGTCCGAGCAACTGGGCATCTCGGGCTTCCCGGTGTGCGACGGCGGCAAGGTGGTGGGTATCGTCACCGGCCGCGACCTGCGCTTCGAGACGCGCTACGACGTCAAGGTCCACCAGATCATGACCCCGCGCGAAAAGCTGGTCACCGTCAACGAAAAGGACGGCACCACGCCGGCCGAAGCCAAGGCGCTGCTCAACAAGCACAAGCTCGAGCGCATCCTGGTCGTCAACGACGCCTTCGAGCTCAAGGGCGTTATCACCGTCAAGGACATCACCAAGCAAACCAGCTTCCCCAACGCCGCACGCGACGCCTCGGGTCGCCTGCGCGTGGGCGCCGCTGTCGGCGTGGGCGAGGGCACCGAAGAGCGTGTCGAAGCCCTGGTCAAGGCTGGTGTGGACGCCATCGTGGTCGACACCGCCCACGGCCACAGCAAGGGCGTGATCGAGCGCGTGCGCTGGGTCAAGCAAAACTACCCGCAGATCGACGTCATCGGCGGCAACATCGCCACCGGCGCGGCCGCGCTGGCGCTGGCCGAAGCCGGTGCCGATGCGGTCAAGGTCGGTATCGGCCCTGGCTCCATCTGCACCACGCGCATCGTGGCCGGTGTGGGCGTGCCCCAGATCATGGCCATCGACAACGTGGCCACCGCCCTGCGAGGCACCGGCGTGCCGCTGATCGCGGACGGCGGCGTGCGCTACAGCGGCGACATCGCCAAGGCCCTCGCCGCAGGCGCCAGCACCATCATGATGGGCGGCATGTTCGCGGGCACCGAAGAGGCCCCCGGCGAAGTCATCCTGTACCAGGGCCGCAGCTACAAGAGCTACCGCGGCATGGGCAGCATCGGCGCCATGCAGCAGGGCAGTGCCGACCGCTACTTCCAGGAGTCGACCACCGGCAACCCCAATGCCGACAAGCTCGTGCCCGAAGGCATCGAAGGCCGCGTGCCCTACAAGGGCTCCATGGTCTCCATCGTGTTCCAGATGGCCGGTGGCGTGCGCGCCGCCATGGGCTACTGCGGTTGCGCCACCATCGACGACATGAACAACAAGGCTGAGTTCGTCGAGATCACCACCGCCGGCATCCGCGAAAGCCACGTGCACGACGTGCAGATCACCAAGGAAGCGCCGAACTACCGCGCTGACTGATCGTTGTGGAAGCAATCTGGCCTGATTGAAAATATCTGGTCAGAATGATATAGTCTGGTCTGAATTCACCATTCAGGCCAGACTTTTTCTTTTTGGGGGTCCGCGCATCCATGCAGTCCGTCGGCATCTACGAAGCCAAGAGCAGGTTCTCTGCCCTGATCGAGCTGGTCGAGCAGGGCGAGGAAGTGCGCATCACCCGCCACGGCAAAGAGGTGGTGCGCCTGCTGCCCGTGCGCCGCCGCCCCGTCATCACCGACGAGCAGATCGCCCGGGAGCTGGGCCAGATGGATGCCCTGCACGCCAGCATCCGCCCCGCAGGCGAGTCCGCCACTACCGCCGCCCCCGACACCTTGCGCCGCAAGGGCAGGGCTGCAGCAGCATGACCGCCTTCGTCCTCGACGCCTCCGTCACCGCCGCCTGGCTGCTGCCCGACGCCGCCAGCGAGCACACACGCCGCCTGTACACCCTGATCCGCCGCGACGAGGTCGAGCCCCAGGCCCCCAACCTCTGGCAGTGGGAGTGCAGCAACCTCATCAGCAGCGGCGTGCACAGCGGCCGCATCCCGCCTGCATCGGTCGAAGGCCTGTGGGGCGTGCTCGAAGCCATACGCCACCGCGTGGAGCTGCACGAGCTGGCTCCCGCCCAGCACAAGGCCGTGATGGACGTGGCGCTCGACACCGGCCTGCCCACCTTCGACGCCGCCTACCTGTGGCTGGCCCGCTCGCTGCGCCTGCCCCTGGCCACCTTCGACCCCGCCCAGGCAGCCGCTGCCCAGCGCAGCGGCGTGCCGCTTCTCGACCTTTCCAGCCTTTAAAACACCCCAACCGCCGCCCAACGCCATGCAACACCAGAAAATCCTCATTCTCGATTTCGGCTCGCAAGTCACCCAGCTCATCGCCCGCCGCGTGCGCGAAGCCAACGTGTACTGCGAAGTGCACCCCTGCGACGTGACGGACGAGTGGGTGCGCGACTACGCCAAGGACGGCTCGCTCAAGGGCATCATCCTGTCGGGCAGCCACGCCAGCGTGTACGAAGACACCACCGACAAGGCGCCCGAAGCCGTGTTTACGCTCGGCCTGCCCGTGCTCGGCATCTGCTACGGCATGCAGACCATGGCCCACCAGCTGGGCGGCAAGGTCGAGGGCGGCCACAAGCGCGAGTTCGGCTTTGCCGCCGTGCGTGCCCGCGGCCACACCGCACTGCTCAAGGACATTGCCGACTTCACCACCCCCGAAGGCCACGGCATGCTCAACGTCTGGATGAGCCACGGCGACAAGGTCACCGAGCTGCCCCCGGGCTTCAAACTCATGGCCAGCACCGACAGCTGCCCCATCGCCGGCATGGCCGACGAAGAACGCCGCTTCTACGCCCTGCAGTTCCACCCCGAAGTCACGCACACCGTGCAGGGCAGGGCGCTGCTCGACCGCTTCGTGCTCGGCATCTGCGGCACCCGCCCCGACTGGGTCATGCGCGACCACATTGCCGAAGCCGTGGAGCTCATCCGCCAGCAGGTGGGCAACGAGGAAGTGATCCTGGGCCTGTCGGGCGGTGTCGACTCCTCCGTGGCCGCAGCGCTCATCCACCGCGCCATCGGCGACCAGCTCACCTGCGTGTTCGTCGACCACGGCTTGCTGCGCCTGAACGAAGGCGACATGGTCATGGACATGTTCGTCGGCAAGCTGCACGCCAAGGTCATCCGCGTGGACGCCAGCGACCTGTTCCTCGGCAAGCTGGCCGGCGTGAGCGAACCCGAAGCCAAGCGCAAGATCATCGGCGGCCTGTTCGTCGACGTGTTCAAGGCCGAGGCCGCCAAGCTCAAGGCCGGCGACGGCGGCCACAAGGGCGCCACCTTCTTGGCCCAGGGCACCATCTACCCCGATGTGATTGAATCCGGCGGCGCCAAGAGCAAGAAGGCCGTCACCATCAAAAGCCACCACAACGTGGGTGGCCTGCCCGAGCAACTGGGCCTGAAGCTGCTGGAGCCCCTGCGCGACCTGTTCAAGGACGAAGTGCGCGAACTCGGCGTGGCCCTGGGCCTGCCGCCCGAAATGGTCTACCGCCACCCCTTCCCTGGCCCCGGCCTGGGTGTGCGCATTTTGGGCGAGGTGAAAAAAGAATACGCCGACCTGCTGCGCCGCGCCGACGCGATCTTCATCGAAGAGCTGCGCAACCATGTGGACGAAGCCACCGGCAAGACCTGGTACGACCTCACCAGCCAGGCCTTCACCGTCTTCCTGCCCGTCAAGAGCGTGGGCGTGATGGGCGATGGTCGCACGTACGATTACGTCGTTGCCCTGCGCGCCGTGCAGACCAGCGACTTCATGACCGCCGACTGGGCCGAGCTGCCTTACGCCCTGCTCAAGAAGGTGTCGGGGCGCATCATCAACGAGGTGCGGGGGATCAACCGCGTGACGTACGACGTGAGCAGCAAGCCGCCGGCGACGATTGAGTGGGAGTGACTTTTAGTTTTGGCGGATTCAAAAGCGAAGCGCAACACTCTCGATTTCAATGAGCAAGAGTGGAGTGCTGCGGGTTGTTGATCAGCAACCCATGGTATGCAGCCAGCGGTAACCGTACCCCCAGCCCCTTTCTTGCTCAGCCGTTGAGCCGACCGCTCAAGTCGCCCATGCTCAGTAACCTAGAAATACTCGCATCAAAAGCCCGCTTGAAATCCGGGTCGCCGGCGTAGCGTTTGTACAAATCCAGCTCCCGGCGGCGCTCGATGCTGACGGCGTTTTGAATCAGCTTCTCCAGTGCTAGTTGCCGGTTCTGCGCATCGGGGTTGTTTTCAACCTGCGCCTTGTAGTCGGCGTGGTTCACCACATGCTTGGCGATGTTGATGAACTTGACGCGCTGCTCTTCGGGCGTAGCCTCCCAGCCCGCAAAATGCCGATCATTGAAGGCGCGGACGATCTCTTCCAGCGGGTCTTTGTCACCAGGCCCCATGTGCGGGCCTCGCACGTTCGGGTTTTGTGGCTCCAATTCGGTTTCGTCTGCATCAAGGCCAATCTTGGCTTCCAGCCTTGACCGTTCCAGCCCATAGGTCGAGAGGTCAACGCTGTTCAGCAGTTCGTCCAGCTTGTCCTGGTCGGGGTCTTTGACCTTCAGCTTGGGGATCAAGAACTTCAGGAACCAATGCAACATTTCCCAGTTCACGTTGTTGAACGGGATGATGGCCGCCACCTGCGCGTAAATCTTGACGAATTGCTTGGCCTTGATTTTGAAGTCGATGCGCTGCTCGTCGTCCAAGTCAGCATCGAAGCGGGCCACCACCGTGTCAATGATGGGGGCAAGTTCTTCCGCTTCGGCACTGGCAAAGAACTTCTCGTTGAAGGTCGTCACCTCGGCCCAGTCGTAAATGCCAAAGTTGTCGAGCACGTCTTTCAGGTCGTGCAGGACATTCACGTCCGTTGGCTCGCTCAGGCTGGTGGACGTGTAGAAGGGGTCAAACGCCGCCTTGATATCGTCCACGGAGTTGTAGAAGTCGAGTACGAAGGTATCGGTCTTGCCCAGCTTCCAGTTGCAGCGATTGAGCCGGGACAGCGCCTGCACGGCCAGAACGCCTTGCAGCTTCTTGTCCACGTACATGGTGTGCAGCATGGGCTCGTCAAAGCCGGTCAGGTACTTGTTGGCAACCACCAAAATCTTGGCATCGTCCTTCTCGAACTCGTCGGGCAAGTCACGCGCAGAAAAGCCGTTCAAGGACTCTTCGGTGTACTTGATGCCGTCCACCACTTTTTCGCCGGAGAACGCCACCAGCGCCTTGAACGGCGCATTGGCCTCCTTCAGCGCAGCGCGTATGGCAAAGAAGTAGCGGATGGCGCATTCGATATTGCGCGTCACCACCATGGCCTTGGCTTTACCCTTCAGTTTCTTGGCTTGCCACACACTGGCCACGAAGTGATCGACCATGATCCTGGCCTTCACCTCAATAGTCCTCGGGCTGGCTTCGACAAAAGCCTTCAACTTCTTCTGTGCCTTGGCGGTGTCGAACAGCGGGTTGTCCTCCACCGACTTCTGCACCTCGTAGTAGCTCTTGTAGGTGGTGTATTTCTCCAGCACGTCGAGGATGAACTTCTCCTCGATGGCTTGCTTCATGGAATACAGGTGGAAGGGGTAGAACTTGCCGTCGGCAGCTTGGCGACCAAACTTTTCCAGCGTGGCGGGCTTCGGCGTGGCGGTGAACGCAAAGTAGCTGGCGTTCTTGCTCATCTTTCGCTCGTTCATCGCTGCCAGAATCTGGTCTTGCACGTCTACCGGCTCGTCACCGTCTTGACCCGCCAAGGTTTCATTCACCTTGTCAGCAGCCACGCCAGACTGGGAAGAGTGCGCTTCGTCGATGATGACGGCGAACTTGCGGTCAGACAGTTGCCCGATGCCATCCACGATGAACGGGAACTTCTGCACCGTGGTGATGATGATCTTCTTGCCAAGCTCAAGGTTGTATTTGAGCTCCTGCGCACTCTCGCAGTGCGCAACGATGTTCTTGGTTTCAGAGAACAACTTGATGTTGTCCTTGAGCTGGGTATCCAGCACGCGCCGGTCTGTCACCACCACCACGGAATCAAACAGATTCGTGGTGCCCGTGGTGTCGTACTGCTCCACCAGTTGATACGCTAGCCATGTGATGGAGTTGGATTTGCCCGAGCCTGCCGAATGCTGAATCAAGTAGGTCTGGCCCACCCCCTTCTGCTGGGCATCCACAAGAATGCCGCGCACAACGTCGAGCTGGTGATAGCGGGGGAAGAACAGTGCTTTGCGCTCCTTGCCGGTCTTCTTGTCCTTCTCGACCGTGAACTTGGCAAACTGCTCGATGATGTTGGTCAGGCTGCGGCGCGGCAGAATGTCTTGCCACAGGTACGCCGTCTTGTGGCCCCCGCTGTCGCCAGCGGCTCCTGATCCCCGATTGACCGGGTTGCCCTTGCCGTAGTTGAAGCCCTTGTTGAACGGTAGAAAGTTGCTGTCGTTGCCAGCCAGTTGGGCGCACATGAAAGCCTCGTCCGGGTCTACCGCGAAATGCACCAGGCAGCGGCCAAACTCGAACAGCGGCTCCTTGGGGTCACGGTCGGTGCGGTACTGGCGAACGGCGTTCTGCACGTTCTGGCCTGTCCACGGGTTCTTGAGTTCCAGCGTCGCCACCGCCAAGCCGTTGACGAACAGGGCCATGTCCACCGACTTGAAGGTGTCCGTCTGGCTGTAATGCACCTGCCGGGTCACGCTAAAGCGGTTGGCCTCAAAGTTGGCTGCCACCTCGGGGTTGAGGTCGTTGTAGGGCAGGCGGTAGAGCAGATCGAAATGGGCATCGTCAATGTCCAGCCCTTTCTTCAGCACGGCCAGCACGCTGTCTTTCTTGATCTTCTTGCTCAGCCGCTCCAGTACCAGCCGCTGCCAATTGGGCCGGTCTTTCAGCTTCGCCAACTCTTCGGGCTGGGTGGCTTCGAGAAATTCCCAAAATAGCTTGCCATCAACGGCGAACTCCCGGTCAAAGTCAGCCGGATCGCCAACGCGATAGCCGTCCTTCGCAAGGGCGTTTTCGATGTGCGATTCAAGCGCTGCTTCGTTGGTTTGGCTGACCATGTTGTTCCCTATTGAATTCTTATACTGCTTTGCTGTCTATCTTCGAATCAACGCAGAGCTTTGTGTACTGCTCAGTGAAGGCTCCCAGTCTTACCTTACGTACAGCCACGTCGTCCTTTGAAGATGCGACGTAGCGACGGGGGATATGCGCTTCCACCGCGTCACCCAGATTCGTCTTGATAATGCCCGTGCTTTTCAGCACCCAAGAGCCATTTGCCCGGCCATTGCCAGCATCCACAATCATCTGGCAACTGATCTCGCTCAGAAATAGCTGAACGAGCCTGTCGCGCGTTGCTACGTATGGAAAAACAAGTGCATTCCCTAAATTTGCTGCCGGAAATATTGCCAGTGTTGGCAAGGCCAAGTCGTTAGACAGATTTGAGAGCTTCGCCTTCTGCTCCTCATAGCTGGAGGCAATTTTCATATCACTTTTGATCTTCTTCAGATCTTTTGGGTGAAATAGTGATGGCGACTCCGCGGCAAGGAATACCAGCGCCGCGAAGTAAAAATGGAGCTGAAAGAACGGGAGGTCTGAGTTTTCCACCATGCCAGCCAGCCACTTCAGCTTTTCGCTGGCAGGGGCAGTTTGGTGATACAAATAGACAGTTGCGGCAAGATAGCCCGACAACAACTCGATGTTGGTTCTGATCGCCACCCTTGACTCAGCGAGCGATGTCTCGAATTCGGCCGATCCGACTTTTGCTGCGGACCATCCGAAAGTACGTTCAAGAAGGTCAGCGTATTCTTTTAGTTTTTCCGGGGCACCAGCATAGGTCTGCCTCTGCTCAATCATCGCAAAGGTTGGATTTAATTCAATTGGGGTACTGCGCAATAGATCCGCGATGAATGTATTGTTTTCAGGCCTGCGATTCTCGACAAGATCATTAAAAACGTTGTTGTCGAGAATAAGTGAATGAAGTATCGACGTGCCCGCAGTAGTTTTCCCACGGCTTTGCAGCAGTGGCTTGATGTACAGCACATCCTCAGCGTCTGGACGCTCCATGTGAGGTTGCCCGTTTAGTACCCATTGCTCACTGATGATTGGTTCGACGAACAAGATGATGAACTCTCTTTAGACTTTTATTTTTCCTGTTACCAGATTTTCGATCAATGATGCGCGAAATTCATTCAGTGCATCAATCTGATTCCGAATCTTTTCTGTCAGAGCTGATGTTTTATTGATGACCTGCTCAGCGTAGGCTGCTATTTGAATTTGCTCGTCCAGCGGCGGCAGGAGGGAAATAAGCTGTTTGAATTCATCCCAGTACAGCCGCTTTCTGAAGTCGGTGATCCCTTTCGAGTAGCGGTCCATTTCTCGAATGAATCCATGCGTGCGATAGAGATACTCAAAATAAGCGCCGTTGATTGTGGCGAGAGGGGCGGCTACCACGTATGCAGGACTGACAAGACCATCAACACGGACTACGCCAATAGCTCCTTGCCATGCACGCATCATGTTGTACGTGACATCACCGGGTCGAACCCGCTTGTAGCTGGTTTTGTCTTCAATGCGGATTTTTGCCCGTACGTTCTCGGTGCCATCCTGTTCTTCGTCTGACACTCCCGTATGAAGTGAAACAGAAAGAATCGGAAAATCGGAATGGCCGGACTCATTGCGTTCGCGGAAAAGCGTACGGTTTGCCATTTCCTGCCAATGAGCAGGCACTTGACCAATCCACGTAACGCCGCTGTCGCGCATACGTGCCATTGGATTTAGACCTCTGGTAACAGCTTGAGTAATCAGAATGTCCTTCTGCTCTTGAAACAAATCAATCAATCGCTTCTTCTTTGCAATCGCAGCATCAATTTCAGTGGTTTTCCGGTCGAGGAAGGTGACGATGCGATCTTGCTCTTGGCGGGGCGGTAACGCTATTCGTAGATTTTTTACAAACGGAGTCGTAATTCTTTTTTGACCCGCAGTGCCTTCCATAAAAGGAACTGCAGCTACCCGGAATGCGTCGTTGTGCAGTAGGTAGTAGGTGAACTTCGGGTTTATCGTCGCCGAAGGTCGAAAAACATGAAACTCGGTTGACCCGATTCCTTTCGGTGTGGGCAAATCACTGATAAGTGCACCCTTACCGTTTTCAAAGCAGGGTGTGATCTTTGCCAGCAGAACATCGCCGACTTGAAACTCAGTAAGTGATGGACCAAATAGCTGTCTAAGCCCTTGGCGGTGAATATCGAAGGTGCCATCGTTGTTCATTGCTTCCATCGGAACAAACGTAACCAATTCGCCTGTCCTTGAGGAATTTCCTGATGGATTGACCGTGTGGATGTGCTTGACCCTTTTGAGATCCCAATGCTCGGGGATTTCCCCCAGACGCGCTACACCGCTGGGTTTGTAATTCTCATACTGTTGCATCCGCCACCTCCTGCAAGCGGCTCAGTGACCATAACTGCCTGGCGATGCCTTGGTAGGCGGCATAGCGTTCGTCAAAACTGGCCTTCTTGAACTCATCGAACCACTTGAATGGCAACCCCGTGTGTGCCATGAGTTGCAGGAAACCGGGGTTGTGCTGGTAGCAGGCGCTGTGCAGCGAGCGAGCCAG
Organism: Acidovorax sp. GW821-FHT09B03; assembly: GCF_059418305.1. NCBI lineage: Bacteria > Pseudomonadati > Pseudomonadota > Betaproteobacteria > Burkholderiales > Comamonadaceae > Acidovorax > Acidovorax sp. GW821-FHT09B03. Next base: position 20,878 of record NZ_JBWKPP010000007.1, on the reverse strand, counting down.
CAGGTTTTCCTTCTGATAGTGCGCGACCTTGTCGGCAAAGGTCTTGTCGTTCAGGCTGGCATTGATCTTCTTGGGCAACAAAACAAGGCCGCCGATGCGGTTGCGGTAGCTGGCGAATTCTTGCGCATGGGCGAATTCATCTGTATGGCGCTCGAAGTGGTTGGCCCACAGGTGTTCGATCTCGTAGGCGTTTTTACCTGAGCGCACGATGTATTCAAGGTAGCGCCCCGGCTGGCCGCTTTGTTCTTCAACCCAGTGGGTAAAGCGGGCCAGCTGGCGATGCAGGCTCTTGGCATTCCAGTTAATCAGCGACGGCTGATCTTCCAGCGGGAATTCCTTTTCGTCACTGGTCAGGCGTGCAATCAGCTTCTCGCGCAATGCCTCCAGCGACAGGTTGCGCAGTTCCTTGGTCAGCAGGAAGGTGGCGTACTGCAAGGTCGAGTAGTCGATGGACTTGAAATTCCACAGGCGGCGATTCAGCCAGCAGTCCAGATAGTCAGCGGTAAGGCGAAGCTTGGCCTTGACCGTGGCGTCGTCATCAGATGGCAGCAGCGGTGCCAGCAGCACCTGAAACTGCTGGGTGAAGCCGTGGTCGGCATTGAAGCGAACGGACTCAAGCCCCGGTTTCAAGCTCTCGCAGGCTTCCAGCAATTCCAAGTACACACGGGCAAAGAAGCGCAGGTCTTGTCGCACCCAGCGGTTGAAGTCTTCGCTGACGTTGAGACCCACCAATTCGTGGTTGGTGCGTACCCAGCGGTGGTACTCCGTGCCGATCAGGTCAAAGTCCTCTGGCTTTGCACCTTTTTTCCGCTCGCGGATGTCGCCTGCGTACTTGGCGCGCAGCCATGCCTTGAAGAAATCAGCCTCGGATTCTTTGGTGTCACGCTCGTTGTCCCGTTTGGCAAAGGTCAACAGCCACTGCTTGATTTCCTTGTTGGCCTCTGCTCGCTTGGTCGCATCGGTGATGCTGGCCAGCAGGTAGCCCTTGAGCATGTCGGTGTTGCTCAAGGAGAGGCCACGGTCATTCATGGTCTCGAAGATGGTGTAGGCGTCGGCATCTGCGTAGGCGCTGATTTCGACCAGCTGGGTCTTGTTGCGCAGCCAATCAACAAAGTACGGTAGCGCAGGCGTGTCTGCGATCTCGGCCGGGAAGGCTTCGCCAATATCGGCATACCGATCCATCAGGTTCTGCATGGATTCGGCTTGGCCTGTTGTGTCGTATCCGGCACCTTCTGATTCAAAGAGGGCATTCATGCACTCGTTGCGTTCGGGAATATCAAGGTTGAAAGACTTTTCGCCATACTCGTCCGAGAAGATCATCTTCTCAACCGCAACGCTGCTTGTCTTGCGCTTTTGGATGTTGTGCAGGTAAATGAGCAAGAGCGTAAGGCTGGTGAGGCGCTGTTGGCCGTCAACAATATGCTTCTTGTCCTCAGATTGGCTTATAACGATGGAGCCCAAGAAATAGTGCCCATAGCCAGCAACGTCTTTGCGCTCGTGCGTTGGCAGGTACTCATCCAGGAATGCGCCGGTCAGGTCTGTGACCAGCTCTTCCATCTGTTTTTTTTGCCACTTGTACTCGCGCTGGTAGTAGTCGATACCGTACTTGGTATCGCTGAGCAGCTCCCTTACGCTGCGGGTTTTGGCTTGAATCTCTTGCATCACTTGGCTCCCGATACAAAGCTGATCAGTTGCTTCAACAGGCCATCGGTTTCAGCTTCCAGGGCCAGGATTTCCGCCTTTACTTCTTCGAGGCTGCGCAAAGGCTTGTGCTGGTAGAAGTACTTGTTGAAGCTGATTTCGTAGCCGATCACCGTCTTGTCGAGGGCAATCCAAGCTTCGTCAACGTGTGGGCGCACCTCGCGGATGAAGTATTCGTGGATGACACTGGAGGCAGTAGGCGTGTTGCTCTTAGCCAGCGGCACGTTCTCGGTGTCGCGCAACTCGCTGTCTGGCTCGTATTCGATGAACTCGCCCGCAGTGTTGCTAGGCCAATAGCCGTAGTCGCCAAGTCGTTCCGCGGTTGTCTGCAATTCGCCAAGTAGATCTTTGAGCTTTGCGCCTGTGAGCTTGTGCCGCCTTTTTATAACTTTGGCAGCCCGTGGGTCGCGCCAGCTCACTGCGTTCAAAACCTGCTTGCGCTCGGCGGTAGGAAGCTTCAACTTCAAAGCGGCGCAAGACTCATCCACCATGGTTTCAAACAAGTTGAAATCAAGATGTTCGTCAGCACCCACCTTGGCGGCAATCTGCTGTGCGGCCGACATGATCTCGCGCTGAGCCTGCCACGTGGTCTGCGCCAGTAGCTCTTTTCGGTTCTTGGGCGAGAGGGTGATTTCCTCGCGCTCAAGATGGTTCTCAATGGCTTCGGCGTGGGATTTGAGGTCCGTGTAGACCTCGTCGCCGTACTTGCCATACACCCATTCCATGACCTCTTGCATGCCCGGCGTGAAGCGCAGGGTGGCAATTCGCTCGGCGCTGAACTGTGCAGCCAGACGCAAGGGGCGTTCCACTGTGACCTTGTAATAGCCAAAGTCCCGGTTGTCGAAGACCTTGGCTACACCATCATCGGCAAGGCCCAGGTAGAGCTGGGTGATCTGCTGAATGTGCTCGGCGGTGAATTCGCAGTTCTTCTCGCCAAGGTTCTTGCGCAGCTTCTGGTAGAGGTTGGATGCATCGATCAACTGCACCTTGCCTTGCCGCTTTTCTGCCTTGTGGTTGGACAGCAGCCACACGTAGGTGGTGATGCCCGTGTTGTAGAACAGGTTGTTGGGCAACTGGATGATGGCTTCGAGGTAGTCGCTCTCGATGATGTGGCGGCGGATGTTGCTTTCGCCGCTGCCAGCATCGCCAGTGAACAAAGCCGAACCGTTGTGCACAGAGGCAATGCGCGAGCCGGAAAAGCGCGTGGCGTTCTTGCCGCTCAGGTCTGAGCGCCGTTTCATCTTGTCCACCATCTCCATCAGGAACAGCAGCTGGCCGTCCGATGAGCGCGGGGTGGCGGGGTAGAAGTCAAATGTCTCACCGGTGTAGTCCGAAAGATTGACTTGAAAGCGGTGATCGAGAACCTCTTTGCCCTCAATGATTCCTTTCTGGTCACCCTTCCAAGACTTGCCGTAAGGCGGGTTGCTCAACATGAAGTCGAAGCGCGTGCCTGAGAAGTCGTTGGTTGCCAGCGTTGAGCCGAATTTGATGTTCTCGGGATCATTGCCCTTGATCATCATGTCGGACTTGCAGATGGCATATGTCTCTGGGTTGATCTCTTTGCCGTACAGGAATACGCCCACCTTGGCTTTGATCTCTCCTTCGGCATCGGTCACGAAGTCTTGCGACTCGGTCAGCATGCCGCCGCTGCCGCACGCCGGGTCGTAGATGGTGAGTGGGTTGGGGAGCTGGTCTTTCACCGGGATGAACACCAGATTGGTCATGAGGTTGATGACCTCACGCGGGGTGAAGTGCTCCCCGGCCTCTTCGTTGTTTTCTTCGTTGAACTTGCGGATCAGTTCTTCAAACACGTAGCCCATGCCCAGGTTTGACAGACCTGGCTGCGTGCGGCCATCTGGCCCCTTGCGATCAGCGGGGCTGAGGTTGATCTCCTCAGACACAAACTTCTCGATCACGTCATGCAGCACGTCCGACTGCGCCATCTTGCGAATCTGGTTGCGCAGGTCGAACTTATCGACGATCTCTTTCACGTTGTCCGAGAAGCCATCAAGGTAGTTCTTGAGGTTGGCTTCCAACTGCGACGGATTGCCCAGCAGCGACTTAAGAGTGAACTTTGACGTGTTGTAGAAGACGTAGCCGGAGGCTTCGCGCAAACCGTGCGGGTCGAGGTCGGCCATGTCTGCGTCTTCACGCTGAAAGCGCACCTCTTCCAGCACCTTGTCTTTGGAAGGCTCCAGCAGGCAGTCCAGGCGCCGAAGCACGAACATCGGCAGGATGACATCGCGGTATTTGCCGCGAACAAAAACATCACGAAGGCAGTCGTCGGCGATTGACCAGATGAACGAGACGATCTTGTTGTGTGTTGAGTGATCCATTTAAAAGTTCAGAGTCTTGTTTGATTGCTCACCCTAGGTAGAGGGTCGCGATTTGGTGAGCAGCGTCCATTGCGTACAACTGTAACTGGTAAAAAACCACAAAAGACGGTCTCGCCCAAACCCTGCAACTACCAGTGCTAGCAAGGCATGTCCTGGCTGCAATTTCTCACCAATGACGCGGTCGCAACCAGACGCATCTCGGATGCCGCGATTCATTCACCTCGCGCACGGGGACGGCTGGCGGGAGCCCGAGTCCCACGCTAAACGATGCATGCATCGGGCCCTGACCTTTGAAGCATGAATTCGACCGAAGGGCCGTGACCGATGCTTTACACGGATCACACCGCCGATGCAAACCCCACCTGGGTAGGGTTTCCCAGCCCGCGATGCGCTTCCACAATGGCCTGGACCGTATTGCCCACGCTCGCACAGGGCAACGCGCAATGCAACTGGCCATTCTCCATCTCTACCGCCTACATCATGCCCATGACCTTTCCGCGAATCTCCTCTGCATGCGCCGCATCCCTCCTGGTCCTGTGCGGCTGCGCCACCACCGTCACGCAGCAAGGCATCGAGCAGCGCACGTCGCAGGCCATTGGCCGCGAGGTCGGCACCTTCACCATCAGCGACCAGCAGAAGGAAGAGGGCAGCAACGGCCGCATCAACTACCGCGTTCGCACGCGCGAGGGCGCCAGCTATTCCTGCTACATGTATTCGCCCTCGCAGTTCACGAAGGCGATGACCTTCGGCCAGACGCCGCAGTCGGATGCGATCTGCACGGCCATGGCAGGGCAGGGTGGGGGTGGCGCTGCTACTGCTCCCGCTCCCGCGTCGTGCAACGCCTTGCTGCGCGCGGCGAACCGTTGCTGAATGAGTGAATGAATGCGGTCGGTGTCTTCGTTTCGCCCATCACCCAGATAGACAACGCTTCATGCATTTCACTCTGCCTCCCCTGATCCAGCGCACCCTTGCGCGTCTTTCTCTCACCGCGCTGTGCGCCCTGTCGGCCTGCGTGCTCGCGGCGTGCGGCGGGGGTGGGGACGATCCCTCGGGCGGTCTGGGTTCTGTATCCGGGGTGCTGTCCGGCCTGGAGCAGGGCAAGTCCCTCGTCTTGCAAAACAACGGCGGTGATGACCTGGCATTCAGCGCCAACGGTGCATTCGCCTTTGCGCAGCCGATGGCGCTTGGTGCTGCGTATGCCGTTACCGTCAAGACCCAGCCCGCTGGCCAGCAATGCACCGTGGGGCAGGGCGCGGGCACCTTGACGGCAACGCCCACGAACGTGCGGGTTGACTGCGTGAGCGCAGGCGCTGGCTACACGCTGGGCGGCACGGTGAGCGGCGTGCCTGCTGGCCAGGCCGTGGTGCTTACCAATGCGGGCGGTGAAGACCTTGCCGTTGCTGCCGACGGTGCGTTCACCTTCGCCAGGCCGCTGGCGAACGGCGCAAGTTACTTGGTGGCGGTGAAGACGGCCCCCGCTGGCTCGGGTTGCGTGGTGCGCAACGGTTCTGACGTGGTGGCTGCTGCGGCGGTGAACACGGTGGCGGTGCGGTGTGCGCCGCTGTCCACTCTGCCGGACGGTGAATGGCAGCACGACCGGTGCCAGGCCTCGGCCAGTGGCGGCGTGCGAGACCTGTGGCGCCTTTCAAGTCGGGGCGAGGGTTGGTCGTCGGTTGACGTGGCCGTGGGCACTGTGAATTACCCCAATGGGCAATGCAATGGCGAGGGTGTTGCTTCTGACCCGAGAGCCTCCAGCCGCCGCAGCTTCTGGTTCCAGCCGCAACGCTCGGAGGCCGGGGCAGGCCTGGCGGTGTTCTGGGGCAACACCCAGGCCTTCCCATACGGCCATTTGGTTGCCCCGGTCTGGACGCGTGTGGCGCTGGTGCGCAAGGCCAATCACCTGTGCCTGCTGGACGACCCGGCAACGCTGTCGACTTTCACCACGCCCGCCAGCCTGGAGCCTGTGGTCACTGCGGCCATCGAGGCGGGCCAGTGCTATGCGCCGCGTTAGCGGGGGGCGGCATGCTGGCCGTGCTCACGGCACTGCGTCTGCCTTGTTCCGTAGCCGTAAATAGGCCCGTGCAGCTTGGCGTCAATGCATGACAATTTGGAAATTGTCATGCCTGCCCATCTGGGAACGATCAAGCTGTGCCCCTGGCGGGAGTGCTGGCGGGTTGCGGGCCGCAGCAGGGGGCTCTTTATCGTATCAGCGGCGCTCCCGTCTGTTTCCGTGCAGCTGGCAGGCCATCGCGCTCACCCCGCAAACCGCCTGCGGTACTCCACCAGGCTCACCCCCAGCCGGCGCGTGAATGCGCGGCGAAATCCGTCCACGCTCGCGTAGCCCACGGCGTCCGCCAGGCGCTTGGCGGGCAGGTCCGATTCCTCGGCCAGGCGGCGCGCGGCATCGATCCGGGCGTTCTCGACAAACTCCGCGGGCGTGGTGCCGGTCTCGCTGCGAAAGGTGCGGGCAAAGCTGCGCTCGCTCATGCCAACGTGCGCCGCCAGGGCGGGCACGGACAGGTCTCCCTTCAGGTTGGCCAGGATATGGTCCTGCAGCGCGCGCACGTTGCTTCGCTCGGCCGTCTGCGCCGCCAGGTGGGCGCTGAACTGGCTTTGCCCGCCGGGCCGCTTGAGAAACATCACCAGCTCGCGCGCCACGCGCAGCGCCAGCTCGCGGCCATGGTCTTCTTCCACCATGGCCAGGGCCAGGTCCATGCCTGCGGTGACGCCGGCGGAGGTGAAGAGCCTGCCGTCTTTCACGTAGATGGCGTCGGCCTCGACACAGGCCTCGGGGTAGCCCGCCGCCAGCCGCGCGGCCGAATTCCAGTGCGTGGCCACGCGCTTGCCGTCCAGCAGGCCGCTGGCCGCCAGCACGAAGGCGCCGGTGCACACCGAGCCATAGCGGCGCACCGTGCGTGCGCGGCGGCGCAGCCAGTCCTGCAGGGGCGCGTCGGCCGCCATGTCGTCGAGGTTGGGGCTGCCCGCAACGAGCAGGGTGTCGATGGGGCCGCGGTGCGTGGCCACGGTGGCATCCACCGCCATGCGCAGGCCGCTGCTGCTGCGCAGCGGGCCTGCGCTCGCGCTGAGCACCTGCACCTGGTAGGCGCGGGGCTGGCCGAGCTGGCGCGCCGCTTCGGCAAAGACGTCCGCCGGCCCGGCCACGTCGAGCAGCTGGAAGCGGGGAAAGGCGAGGATGGCGATGCGCATGGCAGTAGGGGCCCGGTGATTGGCAGAAAACGACGTGCCTTGCCTGGGACGGCCGCGCCAGTTTGGCAGAAACTACCTATCCATGCAAATTCTGCCAAGCGAGCCCACCGTGCAAACCCCCTCCGTCCATCCTTCTCCATCGGCATTTCATCCGCGCACCCAAGCCTCGGTGCGCAACCTGCCCGTCAACCTGTTCGCATCGGTCATGGGCCTCAGCGGTCTGGCGCTGGCCTGGCGGTTGGCGCATGGCAGCCTGGGCACGCCGGCTTTCATCGGCGAGGCCATCGGGGTATTCGCCCTGGGCGTTTTCGTGCTGCTCTCGGCGGGCTACCTGGCCAAGCTCGTGAAGCACCCCGAGGCGGTGCGCGCCGAGTTCCACCACCCGGTGGCCGGCAACTTCTTCGGCACCATCGCCATCTCGGTGCTGCTGCTGTCGGCCGTGGCCGGTCCCTACAGCGCGCCGGTTGCGCAGGGCCTGTGGACGGTGGGCGTGGTGGCCACGCTGGTGCTGTGCTTCGTGGTCGTCTCGCGCCTGCTCAAGGGCCAGGTGGATGCGTCGAACGCCGTGCCGGCCTGGATCGTGCCGTGCGTGGCCACGCTCGACATCCCCGTGACCGGAGGGCACATGCCCATGGCCTGGGCGGGGGAGGTCAACCTGCTGTCGGGTGCCGTCGGTGCCGTGCTGGCGCTGGTGCTGCTCACGCTGATCATTGGCCGGCTGGTGCACCGCGACCCGCTGCCGCCCGCGATGGCGCCCTCGCTGATGATCCTGCTGGCGCCGTTTGCCGTGGGCTTTCTGGCATACGCCAACCTCGCGGGCGGCATCGACCGGTTTGCCGGCATGCTGTTCTATGTCGGGCTGTTCATGTTCGCCGTGGTGGCGCCCAAAGTGTTTCGGCGCGGCATCCCGTTCACTCCGGGTTGGTGGGCCATCAGCTTTCCCATGGCGGCGCTGGCGAATGCGGCGCTGCAGTATGCGCAGTTCCGTGCGAGCGGGCCGCTGTGGGTGGTCGCCATCGCGCTGCTGGGCGCGCTGAGCATTGCCCTGGCCGTGCTCACGGTGCGCACCGTGCGCATGGCGCTCGACGGGTCGCTTCTTCGATAACGCTCAACTGCGCGCGAAGCGCCTGCGGTAGTCCCGGGGTGCCACGCCCAGGTGGCGCTGAAAGGTCACGCGCATGCGCTCCTCGTCGCCAAAGCCGCATTGGCTGGCGATGCGGTCGATGTGGTGGGTGGAGTCCTCCAGCAGGCGCTTGGCGGCCTCCAGGCGAAACGCCTCCACGGCCTTGGCCGGCGTGCGGCCGGTCTTTTCCTTGTACTGGCGGGCAAAGTTGCGCGGGCTCATGCGGGCGCGCTCGGCCAGGAACTCCACCGTGAGGTCCTCACGCTGCAGGTGGGCGCAGATCCACAGGTTGAGCTCCTCGAAAGCGGGGGAGCTGTCGGCCTGCGAGCGCAGCAGCGCGCTGAACTGCGATTGCCCGCCGGGGCGCTTGAGGTACACCACCAGCTCGCGCGCCACCTCCATGGCCACGTCGTGGCCGCAATCGGCCTCCACCAGCGCCATCGCCAGGTCGATGCCGGCCGTGACACCGGCCGAGGTCCACACCGAGCCCTGCTGCACGAAGATCGCGTCGCGGTCGATCTCCACCGTGGGAAAGCGCTCGTTCATGCGGTCGAACATGAGCCAGTGCGTGGTGGCGCGCTTGTGGTCCAGCAGGCCGGCCGCGGCCAGCAAAAACGCGCCGCTGCACACCGATGCCGTGCGCCGCGTTTTGGCCGATGCGCGCCGCAGCCACTGCACCAGCGGGGCGGATTGGTCGAGCACCACATCCATGTGCGGCGAGCCGGGCACGATGAGCGTGTCCACCGTGCTGGCGCGGCACTGGCGGAGCGCAACAGTCTGCAGCTCCAGCCCCTCGGCGCTGCGCACCAGGCCGCCCGCGGGGCTGGCGGTGATGCGTTCGTAGCCCGGCAGGCCGCGTGCCTCCATGGCCTTGGTGGCCGCCCAGAACACGGTCTGCGCACCCGTCAGGTCGAGCAGGCCCACGTCGGGGAAGGCGACGAACAGCACGCGCCGGGTGTGCGCGCGTTTTGGCAGGATTTCAGGGGTATTGGTCATTTGAGACGGATGGCTACGATCCTACCATTGAGGCATCGAACCGCATTTACCCTAAGGAACACCATGAAGATCGTCGTCATCGGAGGCACCGGCCTCATCGGCAGCAAGCTCGTCAAGCTGCTCACCGCGCGCGGCCATGAGGCCGTGGCCGCATCGCCCAACACGGGCGTCAACACGCTCACGGGCGAAGGACTGGCCCAGGCGCTGGCCGGCGCCCAGGTGGTGGTGGACGTGGCCAACTCGCCCTCGTTCGAAGACAAGGCCGTGCTCGACTTCTTCGAAACCTCGGGCCGCAACCTGCTGGCGGCCGAGGCGGCGGCCGGGGTGCGGCACCACGTGGCGCTGTCGGTGGTGGGCACCGAGCGGCTGCAGGGCAGCGGCTACTTCCGCGCCAAGCTGGCGCAGGAAAAACTCATCAAGGCGGCCGCCATCCCTTACACCATCGTGCATGCCACGCAGTTCATGGAGTTCCTCTCCGGCATCGCCCAGGCGGGCACCGAGGGGCAGACGGTGCGCCTGTCGCCCGCGCTGGTGCAGCCCATCGCGTCCGACGACGTGGCCGCCGCCATGGCCGATGCAGCGCTGGGCGCCCCGGTCAACGGCACCATCGAGATCGCCGGGCCCGAGCGCGTGGGGCTGGCCGCGCTGGTGCGGCGCTACCTGGCGGCCATCGGCGATGCGCGCACCGTGGTGGCCGATGCGGCGGCGCCGTATTTCGGCGTGCAGCTCGATGACGCATCGCTCACGCCGGGCGACGCGCCGCGCCTGGGCGCCATCACATTCGAAACCTGGATGGCGCAACGATGAACGTTGGCAGGGGATACCGGCTCTCCGAGTTCATGGTCTGGACGCGGCGGGAGCTGTATGTCCTGATCGCCCTGGGCCTGGTGCCCGTTTGCCTGTACCAACTGGCCCACTGGCGTTGGCTGAGCGTGCCCTGGACGGTGGTGGCGCTGATCGGCACCGCCACCGCGTTCATCGTGAGCTTCAAGAACACCCAGACCTATGCCCGCACGGTGGAGGCGCAGCAGGTGTGGACTGGCATCCTCAACGCGAGTCGGGCCTGGGGCTTGGTGAGCCGTGACTACCTGAAGAACGAGGCGGCCACCCGGCAACTGGTCCACCGGCACCTGGCCTGGGTCACGGCCCTGCGCTACCAGATGCGCCGGCACCGCGCGTGGGAGAGCACCAACCAGCGCACCAATGCCGAGTACCAGCGCCGCTACTGCGTACCCGAGCAGGAAACGGCGCTGGAGGTGGAGCTGGCCAGGTTTTTGGAGGCGGACGAGCTACGCGCAGTGCTTGCCTCGCGCAACAAGGCCACGGCCTTGCTGGCCAATCAGAGCAGCACAATTTTGAAATTGTTCCAGACCGGCGAGATCCCCATCAACTTCTTCATCGAGATGGAAAAGGCCCTCAAGGAGCTGCTGGACCACCAGGGGCGCAGCGAGCGCATCAAGAATTTTCCGTACCCGCGCCAGTACGCGATCATCAACACCTTCTTCATCCGCTTCTTCTGCGTGCTGCTGCCCTTCGGGCTGCTCAAGGAATTCGATGCGCTGAATGCGCTGGCCAGCGGCTGGATGCAGGGCCACATGGTCTGGCTGGTGGTGCCCTTCAGCGTGGTGGTCTCGTGGATGTACACCACGCTGGAGCAGGTCGGCGCCAGCACCGAGAACCCGTTCGAGGGCGGTGCCAACGATGTGCCCATCGCCCAGATCAACCGCATGGTCGAGGTGGAGCTGCGCGAGCTGCTGGGCGATACGGACCTGCCGCCGTTGCTGCGGCCGCGCAACAACATCATCCTGTGAGGTCCGTCTGGCCTATGCCGTGGCAGTCCGCAGGCGCTGCGCATCCTTGGCCGGCGGCAGGCCGAACGCGCGGCCATAGTCGCGGCTGAACTGCGAGGGGCTCTCATACCCCACGCGAAAGCCCGCACTGGCCGCATCCATGGCCTCGGCCACCATCATGCGGCGTGCCTCCTGCAGGCGCAGCTGGGTGCGAAACTCCAGCGGGCTCATCGAGGTCACTGCCTTGAAGTGCACGTGGAAGCTCGATCGGCTCATGCCCGCCACGTCGGCCAGTTCGTCGATGCTCCAGGCCTCGGTGTAGCGCCCACGTATCCAGGCAATGGCGCGCGCGATCTGGTTGAGCCGGCTGTCGGCCTGGGCCAGCTGGCGCACTAGGCCGTTGCCCGGCCCGGTGAGCAGGCGGTAGAAGATCTCGCGCTGCACCAGGGGCGCCAGCTCGGCGATGTCCTGCGGCGCATCGAGCAGCGATGCCAGGCGCACGGCGGCATCGAGCAGTTCGGGCGTGGTCTGGCTCAGCGCGATGCCGCGCGCTGGGGATCCCGCCTCTTCGCCGTGCGCGGGGTGGCGCAGCGCCAGCTCGCTCAGGCGCGCCATGTCCAGGTCGAGCACCAGGCACAGGTAAGGCCGCTTGGGGCTGGCTTCGATCACCGACCCCATCACCGGCAGGTCCACCGACGCCACCAGGTACTGCGCCGCGTCGTAGATGTAGCCGGTGGTGCCCAGCACCGCGCGCTTGCGCCCCTGGGCCACCAGGCACAGCGTGGGCTCGTACACCACGGGCATGGGCATGGTGGGCGCCGAGGTGCGGATCAGCCCCACGCCGGGGATGGCGCTGGGGTGGATGCCGTCGGTGGCCGTATGGCGGCCCAGGATGTCGGCGAGGGTGGCGAGTTGCGAATGCATGGCTGCCATTGTCCACCCGCTGCGGGCGCGTGGCACGCGGGGCTGGATGATCGTGCAAGAACGGCGGACGAATGTTCTACGCCCTGGGGCGGGGTCGCGGCAACACTTCTTTCCATACCAACCTGCTTGAAAGGAAGCCTTTCATGACCGCACCCAATGCACTCAATCACTACCGCCTGCTCGGACGATCAGGCATGCGCGTTTCGCCCATGGCGCTGGGCACCATGACCTTCGGCACCGACTGGGGCTGGGGCGCCGATGGCAACGAGTCGCGTCGCATCTTCGACCTGTATGTGGAGCAGGGCGGCAACTTCATCGACACCTCGGTCAACTACACGGGCGGCGCTTCGGAGCGCATCCTGGGCGGGCTCATCAAGGGCCGGCGTGACCGGCTGGTGCTGTCCACCAAGTTCACCATGGCGCGCGACCCGGCCGACCCTAATTCGGGTGGCAACCACCGCATGAACCTGCAGCGCTCGGTCGAGGCCAGCCTGCGCCAGCTCGACACCGACCGCATCGAGCTGCTCTACCTGCATGCCTGGGACTTCACCACCTCGCCCGAGGAGGTGATGCGCGGCCTGGATGACCTGGTGCGCTCGGGCAAGGTGCTGTACGTGGGCATCTGCAACACGCCCGCCTGGCAGATCGCACGCCTGCAGACCCTGGCTGACCTGCGCGGCTGGGCGCCGCTGGTGGCCTTGCAGATCGAATACAGCCTGCTCGAGCGCACGGTGGAGCACGAGCTGATCCCCATGGCGGCCGCGCTGGGGCTGGGCGTGCTGCCCTGGTCGCCACTGGGCGGGGGGCTGCTGGCCGGCAAGTACACCCGCAGCGACCTGGCGCAGCAGGCCGAGGCAGGTGTGTCGGCATCGCGCAAGGGCGTGATCGCCTCGTCGGGCCACATGACCGAGCGCGCGCTGGACATTGCCGAGGTGGTGCAGCAGGTCGCGAGCGAGGTGGGGGCCAGCGCCTCGCAGGTGGCCATTGCCTGGACGCTGGCCAACCCCGCAGTGACCGCGCCGGTGATGGGTGCGCGCACGCTGGAGCAGGCGCTCGACAACATCGGCGCGCTGGGCCTGCAGCTGACGCAGGAGCAGATGGCGCGCCTCACCGAGGCCAGCGCCATCGCACCCATCTTCCCCGCACGCTTCATCGGCATGCCCATGCCGCAGCGGCTGATCTTCGGCGATTCGCTGGTGCAGCGGCGTGGCTGAGGCGGTGTGAACCAACAGGAAATTTCACTATGACGAACTACCTTTCCCATTCCACGTTTGCGCTGGTCCTGGCCGGGTCGGTGCTTGCGGCCATGGCTGCGCGCCAGCCCGCCTTGGCCACCACACCGTCGGATGCGTCGAAGTACCACGGCATGTGGGTGACTGGCGATGGCCAGATCCGCCAGGAGCTGCTGCCCAATGGCCGCTATGACGAGGCGCGTGGCACGCGCGCCAGTGCTTACCAGGGGCGCTATGAAGTGCGGGGAAACCGCATTGCGTACTGGGACGACACGGGCTTCACTGCCGACGGCACCTTCGTCAACGCCGACGAACTGCACCACGGAGGCATGGTCTTCTACCGCCGCAAGTAGTGAACCTGCCCGCGCTCAGGCCGCCACGACGATCGGAAAGCGCGCCTGCAGTCCATCTGCACCGCGCGTGAACGGCACGGTGATCGCATCCCGTGCGGCCTGCGGCAGGTTGCGCCACAGCACGTCGCGGGCGTTGCCCGCATCGCCGGCCACGTAGAGCTGCGTGGTCAGCAGCTCGCGCGGGCCCAGGCGCACCTTGAAGTGCACGTGCGGCGTGCGCCCGCTGTAGGGCACAGGGCGAATGGTGCGAAAGCGGTAGCTCCCATCCTGCCCCACGGTCACCCGGCCGAAGCCCTGGAAGGCGGCATCGGCGCGCCCGCCGTCGCCCGGGTGGTGGTAGTGGCCGTGTTCGTCGCACTGCCAGATCTCGACCTGCGCGCCGCGCACGGGCTTGCCCGCCAGGTCGGTCACTGTGCCTTCCACCCAGGCCGGCTGGCCGCCGCGGTAGCTCAGCGGGCCGTTGCGCAGCAGGTCATGGTCGGCATCGTCGGGCAGGCGCACGGGGTAGAACGGCCCCTCGGTCTGCGATGGGGTGGCGATGCGCGCGGCGGCTGGCTGGGCGCGCACGCCCAGCCAGAGCGCAGGGGCGGCGACCAGGGCGGCGGCGACGGTGCGCCGGGGCAGGGCGGTGGTGTGCATCGCCATGGGATGCGCGGGGCGGGGCGCGAGTTCCCGCAAGCGGCCCTCAGCCCGGGTTTTCCTTCCAGTGCTTGGCCCACAGGGCTTCGCCGCGCTCCAGCGCTGCGCCGAGCTGCTTCTTGCGGCGCTGGGCCACGGCCATGATGAGCGCGTTGGACACCGACAGCGCCGCGGTGTACGAGTCGAACGGCGATGCGCTGGAGGTGCGCACCAGCAGCACGTGGTCGGCCGAGACCACGGGCGGCGCGGTGGGGGTGTCGGTCACCACCACCACCTGGGCGCCTTGCTCCTTGAAGTATTTCGCGGCGCGCGTGATGGCCAGCGAATGGCGGCGAAAGGTGGGGGCCAGCAGCACGTCGTGCTCGCCGATCCAGAGCATCTCGTCTTCGATGGGCAGGGGGCTGGCCGAGGTCATCAGCCGCACATCGGGCAGGCACAGGTTCAGGTGCAGGGCCAGGTGGCTGGCGATGGGGGCACCGTGGCGCTGGCCCAGCACGTGCACGCGCGCCTTGCGCTGGGTGAGCAGGCGCACCGTGGCCTCGAAGGCCTCCACGTCGAGCGCGGCGAAGGTGGTGGCCAGGTTGTGCTGGTCGTGCAGCAGGACATTGTCCAGGCAGGAGCGGATGGAGGTGTCGTCGCCGATGACGGCATCGGCACGCGTGCCCGGTGTGGCGAGCAGGGCCGTCACCTCCGAGCGGGCCTCCATCTGCGCCTGCGCATAACTTTCGTAACCCAGCTTGATGAGCAGGCGCACCGCGGTGGATGCGCTGGTGTTCACCTTCTTCGCCAGCTGGGTGGCCGATTCGAGCAGGCCCTGCGGGTGCTGGGCCTGCAGTTCGGCGATCAGGCGCTGCTCGCTCTTCGTGAGCTTCTTGCCGTAGCTGGCGATGCGTTGGTTCAGGTTCATGGCCATGGGATTGTGCGCAGATCGGGGCAATGTCCATTTTGCGTGTGTTGTTGCAAAATTGAAATCAAACTGCAAAAATATCTTCAAATTTCCCCTGCCACTGTTCTACCACCCCAGGAAGCCCATGAACTCCACCTCCCCTGCCTCCACCCTGCGCCGCCGCCAAGTCCTGGGTGCGGGCGTCGCCGCTGCCGCGGCAGCACTGCCCTTTGCCGCCCGTGCGCAGGCCTTTCCGTCCCGCCCGGTAACGCTGGTGGTGCCGTTCCCTGCGGGCGGCTCGGTGGACCTGATCGCGCGGCTCTATGCCGAGCCGCTGGCCAAGGCGCTGGGCACCTCGGTGGTGGTGGACAACCGCGCCGGTGCCGGCGGTTCTATCGCCAGCGCCCAGGTGGCGCGCGCCAAGGCCGATGGCTACACGCTGGTCGTGTCCTCGCAAAGCTCGCACCTGGCCAACCCGCTCACGCAGGCCAACGTGGGCTACGACCCGATCAAGGACTTCGCCTCCATCGCGCAGCTGGCGCGCACGCCGAACGTGTTGGTGGTCAACCCGGCCGTGCCGGCGAAGAACCTCAAGGAGTTCATCGCGCATGTGAAGGCCAACCCGGGCAAGCTCAACTTCTGCAGCGCCGGGCCTGGCAGCATGGGGCAGCTCAATGCCGAGCTGTTCAAGAACGCCGCCCAGCTCGACGCGGTGCACGTGCCCTACCGGGGCGGTGGCCCGCTGGTCACCGCGCTGATGGCCAACGAGGTGCAGTTCGGGCTCGACAACCTCGCCCCCTTCCTGCCCCAGATCCAGGCCGGCAAGCTGCGTGCGCTGGCAATCGCCGCGCCCACGCGCCTGGCCGTGCTGCCCGATGTGCCCACCTTTGCCGAGCTGGACTACCCCGTGGTCAATGCCACGTCGTGGATCGGCCTGGCCGCGCCTGCGAAGACCCCGCCCGAGGTCCTGGCCGCGCTGTACAAGGCCGTGCGCTCGGTGGCCGAGCAGCCCGCCATGGTCGAGGCGCTGCAGTCGCGCGGCGCGCTGGTGCCCGAGGCCCTGTCGTCCGCACAGTTCACCGCGATGATGGGCGAGCGCCTGGCGGTGTACGGCGACCTGGTTAAGCGCCTGGGCATCCGCGGTGAGTGAGCAGCCCATGCCGCAAGCAGCCGCTTTCGCCCCCGACAACTCGCCCCTGGAGGTGCTGCCGCGCGACCTGTCGGCCTACCGCCAGGGCAACACCGGCATAGCCTACGTGCACCGCTTCGACTCGGGCCGGCCCGGCCCGCACGTGCTGATCAATGCGCTCACGCATGGCAACGAGATCTGCGGCATGGTGGCCGCCACGCACCTGCTCGATACCGGTGTGCGCCCCAAGGTCGGCACGCTCACGGTGGGCTTTGCCAACGTGGAGGCCTACGAGGCCTTCGACATCGAGCGGCCCTACGAGAACCGCCAGCTGGTGCACAACCTCAACCGCATCTGGTCGCCCGCCATGCTCGATGGCAGCGAGCACAGCCCCGAGCTGCGCCGTGCGCGCGAGCTGCGCCCGGTGCTGGCCGCAGCCGACAGCATCCTTGACATCCACTCCACACGCGCGCCGGTACAACCCTTCTGGGTCTACCCGGAGTTCGAGCGCAATGCCGCGCTCACCCTGGCCGTGGGCAAGCCGCTGGTCCACCTGGTGATGCCACCGGGCGCGGCACCGGGCACGGGGGTCATGTCCTATGCGCGCCACGGCGATTCAGCCAGCGACAGCCTGGGCGCGGTGGTGGTGGAGTGCGGGCAGCATTTCGCCCGGTCGGCCGCCGACCTGGCCACCGACGTCACGCTGCGCTTCCTGGCGCACCACGGGCTCATCGACGCCCTGCCTGCACCGGCCG
The DNA here is from genome assembly GCF_059418305.1 of Acidovorax sp. GW821-FHT09B03. Lineage (NCBI taxonomy): Bacteria > Pseudomonadati > Pseudomonadota > Betaproteobacteria > Burkholderiales > Comamonadaceae > Acidovorax > Acidovorax sp. GW821-FHT09B03. The sequence continues at coordinate 3,807 of NZ_JBWKPP010000007.1, read as the reverse complement.
ACAGCGCACCCGCGCGGCGTTTCCGCTTGCTGGAGGTGCACCTGGTGCAGACACCGCAGTTCGCCTTCACGCGGCCGGTCATCGGCTTCGAGACCTTTGCCGAGGGCGAGCTGATCGCGGTGGACGGCGACAAGGAGATCCGTTCGCCCTGCGACGACTGCACTATCTTCATGCCCACGCGCGACCCGGTGGTGGGGCGCGAGGGCGTCTACCTCACGGTGCAGGTATAGGCATCAAGCCAAGCAAGGTAAGGCGCCCGCTCACAGCCGCTGCCGGTACGCTGCCGGGGTCTCGCCGAAGCTGCGCTTGAACAGGGTGATGAACGCGCTGGCCGTGGCATAGCCCAGGTCCAGCGCGATGCTGTTCACGGGCACGTTGGTGGCCAGCATCTCGAGCGAGCGCAGCAGCCGCGCGCGCTGCCGCCAGGCGGTGAAGTTGAAGCCGGTTTCCTCCACGAAGCGCCGGCTCAGCGTGCGCGAGCTCAGGGCCGCCCACCGGGCCCAGGCCTCCAGGTCGCTCCCGTCCGCCGGGTCGGCGATGAGCGCGCGCGCAATGCGCAGCAGGCGTGCATCCTTGGGCAGGGGCAGGCCCAGGGGCTCGACCGGCAGGCTGCGGATTTCGTCCAGGATCACCCCGGCTACGCGCGACTGGCCGGCATCGAGCGGGCCCAGCGGCCACTCGGCCGCGCGCAGCACGGCCTCGCGCAGCAGGCCCGAGGTGCGCAGCGTGCAGGGCCTGGCGGGCAGGCCCTGGCAGGCGGCCGGTTCGACGTACACGCTCCAGCCATGGAAGGGCCCATGCGACTGGGCCGCATGCAGGTGGTGCGGCGGTAGCCACACGGCATGGATGGCGGGCACCACCCACACGGCATCCTGCACCTTCACCGAGATCAGCCCGCGCAGCGAGCCGAAGAGCTGGCCGCGCGCGTGCTGGTGCGGCTCGGACATGCGCTCGCCGTCCTGCGTGCCGGCCAGGGCAATGACCAGCGGGCCGTCGGGCGCGTCGATGGTGGCGAGGTCGAGCTTCAGGTCGGACATGGGGGGCAGGGGATGCGGTGGCGGCTGCGAAAATGGCGGATTTGAGCAATCAAATGGCGTATCCAGTCTACAGCCGCCAATTGAATGCATCTTATTCTTGTTTGCATCGCATCAACAGGAGCCAGACCATGCGCGCACAGGATGTTCTTCCGGACCATGTCAACGAAGTGGAGGTGGGCGGCGTCACCGTCCGCAAGGGATCGGTGGGGGCCTTCCTCGCCAATGCACGGGTACTGCGGGACCCCGGCGCATCCACCGAGGCCCGCGCGGCTGCCGCGGGCGACATCGAAGCCTTGGCGCCAGCACTGCGCGCGCTGGGGCTGTTCGACGTGCTCGAGGTCCGGGACCCGCAACTGCGCGCCCTGGTCGAGCAACCTGTGCCACAGCCGGTGGCAGCAGATGCCCCCGACCTCGATGCGCTGTACTCGCCGCCGTCCGAGATGATCCAGAAGGCGGTGCTCGACCGTCTCATCGGTGGCCACGAAAGCTACCTCAAGGCCGCCACCTTCTTTTGCCTGGCCACGGGCAGTGGCCAGGGGCTCGATGCCTCGCCGCGCGGCGGCCCGCCAGGCTTCGTACACGTGCTCGATGCGCACACCGTGGCCTTTGCCGACTGGCCGGGCAACAACCGCATCGAGTCCCTGCGCAACCTGGAGCGCGATGACCGCGTGGGCATGCTGTTCATCTTTCCGGGGCTGGAGGTGTTCCTGCGCATCAATGGCCACGGCAGGGTGTCCACCGCCCCCGAGCTGCTGGCCGAGCTGGCGGAGCAGGGGCGCACGCCCAAGACCGCCACGGTGGTGGCTATCACCGAGGTGCTCATGCACTGCGGCAAGGCGGTGAACCGCGCCAAACTCTGGGCCCCGGCATCGCAGGTGGACCGGGCCAGCGTGCCCACGGTGGGGCAGATGCTGGCCGAACTCACGCGGCTGGGTGGTGCCACCACGCAGATCGGCGACGAGCAGGTGGGGCAGATCAACGCGCACTACGACCGCGAGGTGCGGCATGCCCTTTACTGAGCAACGCCAGCCGGGCCTGCTGGAGCGCACCTTCGACCGGCTGCTGCTGCGCAACACGCGGGTGGCAGCGGTCGAGCAGGTGTCGGAACGTTTTCGGCTCATAGACCTGGAGGGCGATGCCCTGCAGGGCGCGGCCTGGGCGCCCGGGCACAAGCTGCAGGTCAAGGTGGCGGGGCCGTTCACGGCACGCACCTTCACCCCCATCGTGTTCGATGCCGAACGCGGGCGCACGCGCATCCTGGGATATGCCCACGGCGCGGGGCCCGGCAGCGACTGGTTGCGCCGCGTGCGGGCCGCCGATGCCTGCCAGGTCTTCGGGCCGCATCGCTCGCTGGCGCTGGGCGATCTCGCCGGGCCGGTGGTGCTGCATGGCGATGAGACCTCGTTCGGCCTGGCCGCCGCCGTGGCGGTGGCCATGGCCGGCGGGGCAGCGCCCCGCTGCGTGTTCGAGGTGGAATCCGAAGCCGAAGCCCGCCTGGCCCTGCAGGCGCTGGGCGTGGTGCCTGCCTTGGTGGTCGAGCGCCGCGACGAGCTGCGGCGGGTACAGGCCATCGGCGATTTGTGGTCGCAGTGCAGTGGCGATGGCACGCGGTTCGTGCTCACGGGCCGGGCGCAGTCGATCCAGCAGGTGCGCCAGGCACTCAAGGGGCATGGGGTGCCGTCTTCGCACATCCTGGCCAAGGCCTACTGGGCACCAGGCAAGACGGGAATGGACTGACGGGCGCGGGCATGAACAGGCCCTAGTTACATCTGTTCCCGCAGCGCACTGGACAAGCGGGCCCGCGAGCGCTAGTGTGGTGACCAGTCCATGGAGCCATGCCATGCCACACCAGCTGTCCTTGCCCGGGGTGGAACCTGCCGAGCCGCGCCCCTCCCGGCCGCACCCCCAGCCCGCCCCCGAGCGGCGTGCCCGGCCCCACCACCTCTTCTTCGCGGTGCTGGCGGACCCGGCCACGGCATGGTCTGCCGACCGCATGCGACGGGACCTGATCGCACGCCACCAGCTGGCCGGCAGCGAGGTGCGCACCGAGCGCCTGCACCTGACCCTGGTCTCGCTGAACTGGCATGCCGAGTTTTCCGAAGCCCTGGCCCTGTGGGCGGCGAGGGCCGCCAGCGGGGTGGACATGCCGGCCTTCAATATCCGGCTCGACCGTTTCCTGAGCTTTCACCGGCGCCGGGGCAACCGCCCGCAGGTGCTGTGCGGCGAGGGCGAGGGGGTGGCCGGCTTCCTGGCGCTGTACCAGGCGCTGCATGATGCGCTGCAGTCGGCCTGGCCGCAGCCGCACTTCACGCGCAGCGCACCGGTCATCACGCCCCACATGACCTTGTACTACAGCCCCCGCGACGTGCCGGCGCACCCCGTGGAACCGCTGTGCTGGACGGTGCGCGAGTTCCAGCTGCTGTACAACCGGCTGGGCTCGGGCGGGGCCTACCGGGTGCTGGGGCGCTGGGCGCTGGACCACCACCGATTCCATTAGGGCTCTATGCAGAGAGGCCCTTTGCAAATGGCGCAGTGAAGGCGTGGTTGCAGTGCGAGATGACCCCTTGCCGATCCGTCATCGATACCAGGGACTCGGTACCGGGATGGTCGTGCTCACGGTGGGTGACTGGAAGATTAATCTGCATGGGGAATCCGTCGCAGGAATGGGTGAGTGGCAGGAGGGGCAAGCCCTGCTAGTGTGCTGTCCCGCTGATACGTGAGCAAAGTCGATGCAACTTTTCGAGGATCGAATCAGCGGTGGCGGTCCACT
>NZ_JBWKPP010000006.1:0-358943 GCF_059418305.1 Acidovorax sp. GW821-FHT09B03 | reverse complement strand
TTGCGGTATCTCCGTTGCAAGGATACCCAAAAGGCATGCACGACTAATGCCAGTTATCTGCGGGACAGCACACTAGTGCATGGCTCCTTGCGCCTCGTTGCCCAGCAACCTGCCTGCGTCAGCGATGCAAACGTGCCGCTGGCGCACGATCAAAATTCCTTCCTGGGCCAGCCTGGAGAACAGCCGGCTCACGGTTTCGAGCTTCATCCCGAGGTAGGAGCCGATTTCCGCGCGCGTCATGCGCAGCACCAGCTCCGATTCCGAGAATCCGCGCGCATGAAGGCGCTTGACCAGGTTCAGCAGGAAAGTCGCCAGCCGCTCCTGCGCCCGCATGCTGCCCAGCAATAGCATCATCTGGTGCTCGCGAACGATCTCCCGGCTCATCGCCTTGTGCAGATGCTGTTGCATGACGGGCAGTTCACGCGAGAGCTCCGCCAGCCGAGCATAGGGAATCGCGCATACTTCCGAATCTTCGAGCGCCACCGCATTGCCCATATGGCGCTCCGTGACGATCCCGTCCAGGCCCAGCATTTCGCCGGCCATCTGGAATCCGGTCACCTGCTCGTGCCCCGTTTCGGTGGCCAGGCCTGTCTTGAAAAAGCCGCTGCGCACGGTGAAGATGGCATTGAACGCATCGCCGTCACGAAACAGGTGCTCGCCCCGCTTGATCCGGATGCGCCGAATCGACAGCTGGTCCAGGCGCACCCGTTGCAATGGCTCCAGGTCCACGGGAAAGCACACATCGCGTTGTGTGCACTGGGAGCAGGTGGCGGTGGTGGAAGCGTTGGTCATGGTGCAGGTACCCGGTTGGTGCCTTGACTGTAGGCAGCCGGCCAGCATCTGGATGTGGGGAGTTCTCCACTGCGCCTGACGGGAGCTTCGGTCATGTTTCCTTGGCCAACCCAGCCCAACCGAACCTACAATGACCGAAAGAGGGTGGCGCGGCATGGGTGGTGCATCGGTGCATGCGCTGCCTGCCGCCTGGTTCCAACAAGAGGCGTACCTCCATTTGACTGACATGCCGCCACTGCCGAGCGAGGTACAGACCGGGCTTTCCGACAGCGAAGCCCGGCTGAGGGCGTTGTTCGAATCGGCCATGGACGGCATCGTCACGATCGACGCAACGCAGCGCATCGTGCTCTTCAACAAGGCAGCGGAGCGCATGTTCCGCTGCGAGTCTGCGCAAGCGCTGGGCCACCCGATCACCCGCTTCATGCCCCAGCGATTTCGCGGGCAGCATGCGGCCCACGTCGAAGCATTCGGAACCACAGGCATCACCACCCGCCGCATGGGCTCCATCGGGGCCATCAGCGGCCTCAGGGCAGATGGGGAGGAGTTCCCCATCGAGGCATCCATCTCGCAGGTGGAGATTGCGGGTCAGAAGCTCTTTACCGTCATCCTTCGCGACGTCACCGAGCGCGTCCAGGCCGAGCTGCGTCTGCGCGAGCAGCAGGAGACCCTGGCCGCGGTGATCGATGCGGCCAGCGACGCGGTGATCAGTTGCGACGAGGAGGGGCGCATCGTGCTGTTCAACCCGGCGGCCGAACGCATTTTCGGGCGCACCGCCGCCAGCATGCTCAATCAACCGCTGGACTCGCTGATGCCCGAGCGTTATCGCAGCGGGCATGGCGCCGACCTGCATGGGTTTGTCGAATCCAAGGTCACGCGGCGTGCCATGGGCGCTGGCCGTGTCAAAGGCGTGCGCGCCGACGGAGAGGTCCTGGAGCTGGAAGCGTCCATTTCACGTGCGATGGTCAATGGCAAGCTGACCCTCACAGCGATCTTGCGTGATGTCACGCAAAGAGCCCGGGCAGAGGAAGCGTTGCTGCGCTACCAGAGTGAGTTGTCGGATCTGGCGCAGCAGCTCATGCACCAGGAAAAGGAGACGACACAGCGGCTCGCTCAGGCCCTGCACGACCAGCTCGGCCAGACGCTCACCGCGATCAGGCTCACTTTTGATGCAACCCCCATGGGGGCTCAGGAGGTTCAAGCCGGTGGGAAGGCCAGGCAGCAACTGGGTGGCCTGATCGACCAGGCGATCAAGCAGGTGCGTCAGGTCCTGGTGGATCTTCGCCCACCATTGCTGGACGATGACGGACTTGCAGCAGCCCTGGACAATGAATTGAGGTCACGCGACCTCACCCTTCCGGGCATCGACCTGTTGCTTGAAGTCGAGCCTGAGGTCGCTCGCATGCGATGGCCAGCCGATGCAGAGTACGCCGCCTTCATGGTCGCTCGGGAGGCCACCTCCAACGCCGTGCAGCATGCGAAAGCGACCCTTGTGAGGGTTGTTTTGACAGGGGATGAAGGCCAGTTTCGGATCGATGTAGTGGATGATGGCCAGGGCTGGGCCCTGGATACGCAGATCGCTCGCCCAGGGCACCTGGGTGTGGTGGGCATGCGCGAACGCGCGCTTGCCACGGGCGCCCGCTTCAGTATCGCGCCGAACCCCGCAGGCGGCACCATTGTGCGGCTTGAGTGGGGAGGGCGCCCATGAGCAGACTTTATCTGGTGGACGATCACCTCATGGTTCGGGAAGGGCTGCGGGCGGTGCTGCAGATCGCGGGCCATGAAGTGGTCGGTGAGACGGCTGATCCCACCGTTGCCGTTGCCGACATCCAACGGTTGATGCCGGAGGTGCTGCTCCTGGACTTGAGCCTGGGGGGGCGGTCCGGATTCGAAGTGCTGGCCGACTTGCAGCGCCGCGCGCTGAGCGTGCGGACCGTGATGCTCACCATGTCGGCGCAGCCCCAGCATGTAGCCGAGTCGTTGCGCATGGGGGCTGCGGGCTATGTGTTGAAGGGCGCGCCCTCCAGCGAGGTGCTGCGCGCCATCGAGGTGGTGTTGCAGGGGCGCCGCTACCTTGGCCAGGAGGTGGCGGATCTGGCCGTGCAGGCCCTGACGGCGGATACAGATGTCGATCCTTTCGCGGCGCTGTCGCCCCGCGAGCGGCAGATCGTCGTCATGGTGGTCACAGGGCTGTCCAGTGCTGCCATCGGCCGAGAACTGCACCTCTCGCCCAAGACCGTGGATACCTACCGCAGCCGCCTCATGGGCAAGCTGGGAACCGCCAATGTGACCGCGCTGGTGCGTCTCGCAATGCGCCATCAATTGCTCGGGACGGACGTGCAATAGTCCGCATAAGGGGCTGCCACCCATTGGTGCGGTTGCCCTGATTGGCCGTCTGACATCGGCTGCGAAAGATGGCCAGCGTGCTGGCGCGTGTCGAGCTTCCCCCCACCCAGTCCATCAAGACTTCCCCACAGACCGGCCGGCCGGCCGTTTCTACACTGAACCATCTGGAGCGCGATCTGCTCGCTCCCGGTTCCTCTGCAAGGAAACATATGGCCGAGCAACACACTATCTCCATCGACGCACATGGCGCCCACCCGGCTTTTGGCACGGAGGTGGTCGGCATGCTGCTGCAGGCCATGCGGGAATCGCCCGCGCCGATGGTGTTGACCGAACCTGACGGATGCATTCTCAAGGTGAATGAGGCGTTTGAATGCGCTACCGGCTATGCAATGAACGAACTCGTCGGGCGCAGTCCGAGCATGCTGCGATCTGGGCTGCAGGGGCGCAGCTTCTACAGCACCATGTGGGCATCTCTGGGCAGCCAGGGGCGCTGGCAAGGCGAAATCTGGAACCGCCGCAAGGACGGCCAGTTGTCGCATGAGTATCTGACCATCGTCACGCTGCGTGGGTCGGATGGCGTGGCCGCCTACCATCTGGGCACTTATGCAGAGCAAGGGGCTCAGCTGACAGGCAGCGGTAGCGCGAGACGGGACGCCGCCACGGATGCCACCACGGGTTTGCTCAGCCGCAAGGCATTCACCGAGGCCGCCGACCTCCTGAGCGAGAAGGCCGATGTCGTCCATGTCCTCGCGCTGGACATCGATGGCTTCACGGAACTCAATGAGCTGCACGGACTTGCCTCTGGCGATGCTGTGCTGCGCCAGATGGCACTGCGGTGCACGGAGGTCGCCGCTGCCGATGGCCGGCCTGCGGTGGTCGCTCGCGTGGGACCGGATGAGTTCGCGATCGCGTTGGCCGACTCGAATGCTGACAGCGGCGATGTGGTTCAGTCGTTCGCATCGCGCCTGTATGCGAAGACGGCCCTGGCTTTCGACCTCGGCGAGGGAAAGCACATACAGATCTCGGTCAGCGTGGGCCTGTCATCGTTGGCGCGGGGTTGCGCAAGCGCTGCCGAAGCCCTGCTCCATGCATCGGCCGCCCGTCAGGAGGCCGTGCCAGGTTTGCCCACGCTGCAGTGCTATGAAGCGCAAGATGGACAGCGCCGCATGGCGCTTGCATTGCGCGATGCGGTGCGCCTGAACCAGATCACGGTAGCGTACCAACCCAAGGTGGATCTGGCTTCGGGGCAGTTGTCGGGTGTCGAGGCCCTGGCCCGATGGGTACTGCCCGATGGCAGCAGTATTTCTCCCGGCGAATTCATACCACTGGCCGAGCGCCGTGGCCTGATTGGGCTGATTGGCGACAGCGTGTTGGAGCAGGCGCTGGCGCAACTCTCGTCCTGGCAGGCGCAGGGTCTGGCGGCGCCTGTGGTGGCTGTTAATTTCTCTGCGCTGCAGTTTCAGCGGCAGAACTACGTGCAGCACGTTGCACTGGCGCTCGACCGCCACGGCATTCCTGCCCGGTTGCTCGAAATCGAGCTGACCGAATCATTGCTGTTTGGCGATATCGACGCCGTCATGCAATCGCTGAAGTCGTTTCGCAACCTGGGGGTGACGCTCAGTATCGACGACTTCGGCACGGGCTATTCCTCCTTGGCCTACCTGCGTCGCTTTCCGGTGCAGTATCTGAAGATCGATCGGCAGTTCGTCTCGGCGATGGAGGACGACGCGAGCGCGTGCGAGATTGTGCGCCTCATTGTGGACATGGCCCACCGGCTGAATTTGCGCTGCATCGCCGAGGGGATTGAAACCGAAGCCCAGTTGAAGTTGCTCCAGTCGATGGGATGCGACGAGGGGCAGGGCTTTCTGCTTTCACGCCCACTGGATGCTTCGGCCACGCTGTCTGTCGTCTCTGGTCACCTTCCTTGGGCACCGATTTTCGGATCGGGGCGCGCGGAAATGGAGGAGGTTGACCTGGATCAACTTGCCAAGCGAACAAGCGCCTCACAATCGGACCCTGCGCGTTGCAAAGGCGACATTGCTGATGGTTTATTCACGGAGAGGCCTTTCCAGGACATGCGAGCTGTAGCCGATACCTCTGGCGCCGCGCTGGAGCTCTTTCAGGAAAGCCAGTCCAGCGCCCCACCCTTGAGGAGCGAGTTGTGCCGGACAGGATGAACTCTGCCAGGCAGAACGCTGCCCCGCGCAGGATTTTGACGGTGCTACCGACCCGCAGGCGCAGGGAAGCTGTGCAGGCTGTTTGTCGAGTCCGCGATCCTACCTGTGTCATCACCGACCTTTCGAGTGTGACGGACGCGGTGCTGGTGCTCTTGAGCGAGCCCGTCGATGTGATCGTCGTGGACATGGGCCTCGCCGGTGACATGCTTGGGGTGCTCCAGCACCATGCACGCCGCTCAGCTCCGAAAGCGAAGATGGCTCTGTTCCGAACCGACCCGAACACTCGCAGCACGGCCCCTGGCACCTTGTCACAGGAGAATTCTTGGGCAGAGATGGAAATGACTCTTGATCGATTGCTTTTCGAGCACTGAGCATGCAGGAATCCACAAGGCAAAAGCGTTCGCCTTCCCTTCCCTGATGGATGCCGCTCTGCAGGACGTGCGAGACCGAAGAAAACTGCTGTGGAATCGCCGAAGTCGGCCGCATCGAGACCAGAAGGGATATGCCGCTTCTTGATATCGCCTTTGTTACTTGGGGCTAGTGTCCTGTCCCGCAAATAAATGCCCATAAAACCGCGTCTTTCACGCCAGGGCAGCGTTGCAAATCCTCGCGACAGCTACGGCTATCGCTGCGGTTTGCGCCTTGCTTTGGCGCGAAATACATCGGTTTTACCTTTGGGCTCTTTTTACGGGACAAAGCACTGGTCAATATTGCCAGGCAGCGACCAAATGACTTTGACTACAGATGCAGTTTTGAAGCCGGATGCCGCTTCCCACTATTTGCGCGCGCTGACAGACATGGCCGACAAACGTGTAGTGCTGGCGGGCGCATCGATTTATGCAGACAACGGTGTCAAGTTGGTGGACAAGGGGACGCGCATCGACAGCCGCCTGTACGACCGTTTGGTGCGACACAAGTTGCGCGAACCCATAGACCAGCACCTGTCCGTCGAGAACCCAGTGGATGTGGACGCACTACTCATAGCTGGCAAAGACCTGGTCGAGCAGGACGTGCTGTGCGCCATGCTTACCGATGCGGCAGGCTCCGCAGCGCGGTTGCTGGCGCCACTTCGAGGGCTGGTCATTCCCGCTCCCGTCGCCTGCAAGCTCACGGTGATGCGCGACAAGCGACCCGCACTCTACTTGCACAGCGTGCGCATGGTGGTGGTGGCCGTTTTCCTGGGAACCAAGAGCGGCATCGCAGAGCGCGATCTGTGCACGTTGGCGGCCGCAGCCCTGCTGCACGATCTGGGCGTACTGCATATGGACCCTGCCTGGAGCGACCCGCACTTCAAAGCCGTCGGCGCTCAGCGCAAGCACCTGATTGCGCATCCTGTCTCTGCCATGCTGATGGTGCGAGATACACAGTTTTACGCCAAGGAAGCCGAGACGGCGGTCCTGGAACACCACGAGCGCATGGACGGCAGCGGCTACCCGCGCGGCCTGGCTGGGGCCGAGATCTCGCCCATGGGCCGCATCCTGCTGCTGGCCGAGGTGGTGTCTGCCTTTTTCGAAAAGTACGAGGACATGCCGGCGCAGCGCCTATCGCTGATGCTGCGGCTGAACCATCGAAAGTTCCCTTCAGGCCTGGTGGCACACGTCTTGCCCCTGCTGCAGGAAGAGGTGGCCCGTGAGTCGGCCCTGATGCCCCTGGGCAATGATGCCCCGCGCCAGGCCGCGTTGCTGGCAGAAGCCTTCATCAAATGGGACGAGCTCAAAGCCGCACTGCTCCCTGCCCTGCCCGAGGCCTTGTCTCCCGCCAGCGCCTTCACGTTTGCCGACGCGCGGCTGGTGGCGCTGCAAAGGGCCCTGGTGGAAGCAGGTTCCCATCCCCAGCACCAGGCGGACCTGATGGATCATTTGCAAGGCGACGCGATCGGCATGGCCGAGTTGGCCTTGGTGGGACGCGAGGCGATTTTTCAGCTGCAAGGCCTGCTCAATGCATGCCACCGCCGCTGGCCGGAGCTGGAGGCGCGTACCAACCCGGGCGATGCAGCCGTGGCCAACTGGTGCGACTGGGCGGTAGATGCGCTAGCGCGCTGACTCAAACCGAGGGCAAACGAGTCGCCATTGCTGGAACGCAAAGTCAACCTCTGGCCCTTCGGTCGTGGGCGAGCGCTTTTTTGTATGGGTCACCCTGGAACGCGCTCGTTGCAAGGTTGAATCGGCTGCCAAGCGGGCGCTGCGCACAATGCTGGATCTAGGGGGTACAGAGGAGCGGTTGCCGCAAACCTCACCGTAGGTTGAGGATTTGACGGCTCTCCGTGTTTGCCCAAAGTTGTTGCCCGACTCGCCCATTGTTCGCTTGCAAACGGCTGCTGCTCCCCGCCCCGAACATGCCCGACAACTCGTTCACCAGGATCTGGATCGGAGGCTTGACCGCTGGAGTGGTCGGTTCGAACTCAACGACTGGAAGCCAGTGCTGTCAGTGCCACTCAAAGCTAGGCACACTGCGTTTGGTGACGTGCAGACGTGGCTCAGAGATGTCTGGGCGCCGCTATCAAATCCGACATCCCGGGCGTGAACACGATGCTGCGCCCCCGGCCCTGTGCCTTGGCGTGGTACATGGCGAGGTCGGCGCAACGCATCAATGTGTCGGGCTCCTGTGCGTCCACAGGGTACATGGCGATACCCAGGCTGCAGCCTGTCTGGACTGTAATGCCGTCGACGATGCGAGGGAGTGAGAGCGCAGCAACCAGCTTGTCGGCTACCGCGACTGCGTCCGAAAGCTGTTCGACCTCCCGCAGCAAAATCACAAACTCGTCGCCGCCAATGCGCGCAACGACATCGCTGGCACGCACTTGCGCTGTCAGACTCCCAGCCACATCGACCAGCAGCTTGTCTCCAACGGCGTGCCCGAAGGTGTCGTTGACTGACTTGAAGCCATCAAGGTCCAGCAACAAAAGTGCGATCCGCCTGCCTGCGCGTTCTGCATGCGCAATGGCTTGACGCAGGTATTCACCCAACAGCCAGCGATTGGTCAGACCCGTCAGCGCGTCGTGCGTTGCCTGGTGCTGCAGTTGCCGCTCTGACTGTTTGGTCTCGCTCGTATCCCGGACAAAAGCGATCGTGCCGACATGGCCTTCAGCATCCAGACGGCTCAGTGCGATGTCTATCGGTACCCTCGCACCGTCCTTGCGCAGCAGGGTCAGGTTCCCCATGGTCCCCATGGGTCGGCGTTGGGGGTCGAGCGCATAGCGCTGCCTGTTTTCCACATGCAATCGGTGCAGATCGGTTGGCAGGAAGAGCTCGACGGACTTTCCAAGCAGTTCATGGCGCTGGTAGCCTGACAGCGTGCACAGCGCCTCGTTGGCAAGCACGATGGTGCCGCTGTCCGATACGAACAGGATGCCATCGGGCGCCTGAGTGACGATGAGCTCGGAAATGTTCATGGGGGAGGGATCTGGGGGGCTCGCCTGGGCGGTGCGCCGGCACCGTTCTTGCCCGGAGGCCTTCCCATGGTCGGTCAAGTGCAGGTTCCCCAGCGTGACCTGCATCAAGATGTGTTCGTGCGGGTCTCACGGCGCTGCTCAATGGAGGCGGGCGCCCATTTCCGGGTGCAGTGGGCAAGTTGATCGAATGATTGCCGCACACCGGAGGTGCGCCGTTGGTTGCTCACTTCATGGCGATGGGCCTTGCCCCAAGGCGGCGCTTTCAGTCCTGCCTTTGCTCGGCTGGTGCAACGGAAGCGCCCTCGATGCCATGCCTGGCCAGCGCCTGCGCGACAAAGCCGCTGGCTTTCACCTCCTCGACAAAGGCCCCCAGGAACCGGACCGCGGCCGCATCCCGGGAGCGCGGCAGGCCCATGGCCTGCTGGATCACCATGAAGCGCCCGGGCAGCAGGCGCAAGCCGGCGATGCGCTGTGCATCGGCCTGCAGCTGCTGCTTCACGCCGGCCGCGACATCCAGGTGCTGTTCCACGAAGGTGTCCACCACCGTGGGCGAGGTGGGGGCGCGCACGATCTGCGCATGCCGGATTTCCCGTGTGAGGTACAGGTCGTAGGCGCTGCCCTTGCCGACCGTGATGGTCTGGCCAGGGCGGTCCACGTCCTCGTTGTTGTGCAGCGGCGAGGCATCGCGCACCAGGTAGGCGCCTTCGATCAGCACGTAGGGCGCGGTGAAGGCGATGCCCGCACCCCGCACCGGGTCGATCGCGAAGAAGCCGATGTCGGCCCTTTCCTCGGTGACCACGTCCACCGACTTGCCCGCCGCGTCGACGACGACGAGCTCGAGCCCGATGCCCAGCCGGTGGGCGAAGGCATGGGCCAGGTCCACCGAGACGCCCGCGGCCTGGCCGTCGCCGTCGCGGCGCGCGAGGATGGGGTTGCCCAGGTTGATGGAGGCGCGCAGCACGCCGGCGGGCGCGACGGCGCGGACGATGTCGGGGGATGCGGCAGCAGGGTTCATGGTGTTTTGGAAGGGGGTTGCGGAGCGGCGGGGCGGGCCTGCAGGATGGCGCTGATCTGCGCCAGGTTGCGCAGCGTGCTGGACAGGTGTTCGCGCATCGCCAGCGATGCCTCTTCGTTGCGCTCGTGCTCCAGCAGTTGCAGGATGTGCAGGTGCTGCTCGCAGTGCTGCTGGTAGCGGCTGCGGTCTTTCATCGAGCGGTACGAGAGCAGGCGGCGCACGCGGTTGACGCGGCGGATGGTGTCGATGAAGAAGGCATTGCCCGAGGCCTCGATCAGCGACTCATGGAAGCGCACGCCCCGGTCGTGCAACTGGTCGGCCGTGTCGGTGGCGATGCCGCCCTGCAGCAAATGCATTTCGGCGGCGCGGCAGCGCGCAAGCACCTGGGCGTCGAGCCTGTAGCCCGGCTCCAGCAAGGCCGCCGGCTCCAGCGCCAGGCGCAGCCGGTAGGACTGCAGCAGGCTGTCGGGCGTGGTCAGCATGGAGGTGAACTCCCAGCCGTAGCCCGGTTTGCGCTCGGCCCAGCCCTCCTGGGCGATGCGGCCCAGCACGGCGGTGAACTGGCCCAGCGTGAGCTGGTAGCGTGCGCGCAGGGCCGTTTCGGTGATGCTGTCCGGCAACAGGCCGCGCAGCCGGTCCTCGGCGATGCGAAAGTAGGCTGTGCCCACGGCGTCGGTCTCGGACACACCGATCTCCTCCAGTGTCTCGCTGGACAGGTCCGTGGGCAGGGCCGCCAGGAAGTAGCCGCGGTTGCGCTCGCGCGACAGCACGCCCTTGTCCGCCAGCAGTTGCAGTGCGTCGTTGATGGGCGAGCGCGACACGCGCAGGCGGTCGGCCAGCCCCTGGGCCTTGAGGTGCGTGCCCAGCGCCCACTGCTCGGACTGGGCGAGCGCGATGATCTGGGCCGGAATGGTGGATTCGGTCTTCATGGGGACCGATTTTCCACGCCCGGCGCCCGCGGACCTACGCTGCGACCGGTGTTTTCGCATGAGCGGCCATCGTCTGGCGCAGGATCAGCGGGATCACGCCGCCGTTGCGCAGCAGTTCCACTTCGAGCTGGGTCTCCACCACCGCGGTGGTCACCAGGGTCTCGCGCGTGCCGTTGGCGCGCAAGATCTCCACGGGTACCTGGCAGCGCGGGTCAAGTCCCTGGGCCGGGGCGTCCACCGCGATGCGGTCGCCCGGCTGCAGGGCCAGTGTGTCGGGGCCGACACCCCGGGCAAAGCGCAGCGGCAGGATGCCCATGCCCACCAGGTTGGAGCGGTGGATGCGCTCGAAGCCCATGGCCAGCACGGCGCGTATGCCCAGCAGCCGCTGGCCCTTGGCCGCCCAGTCGCGCGAGGAGCCCGCGCCATAGCGTTCGCCGGCCACCAGCACCACGGCGTGGCCTTCCTCGCGGTAGCGCGCTGCCGCTTCCCAGATCGGCAGCACCTCGCCGCTGGGTGCGTGCAGGGTGTGGGCCACGGGCGCGCCGGGGGCCAAGCGGTTCACCAGTGTCTTGCTGTGGAAGGCCGCGCGCAGCATCACTTCCCAGTTGCCGCGCCGCGAGGCGAAGACGTTGAGGTCGTTGCGGTCATCGCCGCGCGCCACCAGGAAGTCGGCCACCAGGCTGTCGGGCGGAATGGCGCTGGCGGGGGAGATGTGGTCGGTGGTGATGTCGTTGCCGACCACCAGCAGCGGGTAGGCCGTGTAGCGGCCCAGCTGGCTGCCTTGGTCGAGAGAGGCGAACGGCGGGCGCCGCAGGGCCGTGGACGCCGGGTCCCAGGGAAAGCGCGGCGTGGCCGGCGCGTCCAGCCGGTGCCACAGCGGCGACTGGCTGGCGATGCGGAAGTCGCGTGCGAAGTCGGGTGCCTGCACTGCCTGCGCGGTGATGCGGGCGACCTCCCCGTGGCTGGGCCAGAGGTCGCGGAGGAACACCTGGCGCCCGTCGGCCAGGGTCTGGATCGGTTCTTCGCGCAGGTTGCGCTCGGCATCGCCGGCCAGCGCGAAGGCGATGACCAGCGGGGGCGACATGAGAAAGCCCAGGTCCAGGTCGGGGTGCACGCGCCCGGGGAAGTTGCGGTTGCCCGAGATCGCCGCCACCGGGCGGATGCGGCCCTGCGCCAGCTCGCTGCGGATGATCTCGGGCAGGGGGCCGGGGTTGCCGATGCAGGTGGTGCAGCCATGGCCGACGATGTCGAAACCCACGGCCGACAGGTCGTCCAGCAGGCCGGCGCGCTTCAGGTACGAGGCGGCGGCCGGAGAGCCGGGCCCGAGCGAGGTCTTGACCCAGTGGGGCACCTGCATGCCCAGCGCGCGCGCCTTGCGCGCCACCAGGCCGGCGGCGATCAGCAGGGCCGGGTCCGAGGTGTTGGTGCAGCTGGTGATCGCGGCGATGGCGATGGCGTGGCGCGGCAGCCCGGCGCCGGGCCCGGCGTCCGCCCGCGGTGTGAAGCCGATGGCGTGCAGCACGCGCGCTGCATCGCCGTGGTCGAGCAGGTCCTGCGGCCTTTGCGGGCCGGCGATGTGCATGCCCACCGTGGCCAGATCCACCTCGATGCGGCGCGTGAAGGTCGGCTCGGCCCCGGGGTCGAACCACAGGCCTGCAAAGTGCAGATAGGCCTCGGCCCGCCGTACGTGTGCCGCGCTGCGGCCCGTGCCGAGCAGGTAGGCGGTGGTCTGGCTGTCCACCGGGAAGAAACCGGTCGTGGCGCCGTACTCGGGTGCCATGTTGGCCACCACGCTGCGCTGGCCTGCAGTCAGCGTGGACACGCCCGGGCCGTAGAACTCGACGAACTCGCCCGACACCCCGATTGCGCGCAAGCGCTGTGTCACGGTCAGTGCCAGGTCCGTCGCCAGCACGCCGGGCGCCAGGGCGCCGGTGAGCTTGACGCCGATGACGTCGGGTATGCGCAGCATGGTGGGCATGCCGAACATCACGGTCTGCGCCTCCAGCCCGCCCACGCCCCAGCCCAGCACGCCGATGCCGTTGACCATGGGCGTGTGGCTGTCGGTGCCGATCATCATGTCGGGCAGGGCCCAGCGCACGCCGCCCCGGACCTCGGTGGTGACCACCGTCGCCAGTTGCTCCAGGTTGATGGTGTGCATGATGCCCGTGCCCGGGGGGTGGATGCGCACCCCATCGAGCACCGCGGCTGCCCAGCGCAGGAAGCGGTAGCGCTCGCCGTTCCTGCGGATTTCGTGCTCCAGGTTGCGCGCCAGGGCATCGCGCCGGGCATGGATCTCGACGGCCAGCGAGTGGTCCACCGAGACATCGACCGGCAGCCCGGGGTTCAGCACTGCGGGGTCGACACCGGCCTCTGCCAGCGCGTCGCGCATGCCCGCGATGTCCACCAGCGCCGGGGTGCTGGTCGTGTCATGCATCAGCACGCGGCCCGGCTGGAAGGCGATTTCAGCCGTGCTGGTACCGGTGTCCAGCCAGGCGAGCAGGGCATCGACGGCGGCGTCCCTCTCCGCCCCCTGCATGTTGCGCACGGCGTTCTCCAGCAGCAGGCGCAGTACCACCGGCAGGCGCGCCAGGCGCGGACCGAACAGGGCCGGCAGATCCACGGCGTGCAGCACCTCTCCGTCGACCTCGAATTGCCCGGAAGGGCAGGCATTGGTGTTTTCCATAGGTTCTATTTTTGCATATTACGACCGTAAAATGCAATTAAGCGCAAACCCGAAGTGCCCGAAGCGCACTTGAAGGAGCGCCGGCCCGCACACCCCTCACCTATGGATGGAGAACAGACCATGCACCGCACGCACCCCACATGGACCCGAAGGACGGCGATCGCCGCTGCGCTGCTTGCCTGCGCAGCGCCGGGCCTCGCCCACGCGCAGCAAGGGGCGGCGCCCTACCCGGCAAAGGCCATCACGATCATCGTGCCCTTCGCCGCGGGCGGTAATACGGACGTCAAGACACGCCTGGTGGCGCAGCAGCTCTCGGCCATCCTGGGCCAGCCGGTGGTCGTGGACAACAAGCCGGGGGCCAGCGGCAACATCGGCACGGAAATGCTGGCCCGCGCCGCGCCGGACGGTTACACCATCGGCATGGGCAGCTTCGGCCCCCTGGCGGTGAATCCCTGGATCTATCCCAAGCTGAACTTCGCGCCCGAGAGCCTGGTTCCGATCATCCTGCTGGAGAAGAGCCCGCTGGTGCTCTCGACCCCCGCCAGCAAGCCGTACAAGACGGTCGCCGACATCGTCACGGCAGCGAAGAAGGCCCCGGGTTCGCTGAACATTGCCAACGCGGGGCCCGGGGGCGCACACCATCTTTCGGCGGAGCTGTTCGAAAGCACCGCAGGCATCGACATGGTGGGCATTCCGTTCAAGGGCGGCGGCCCTGCCGCCACCGCACTGCTGGCCGGGCAGGTGGACCTGATGTTCGAGCAGACGGGCGCAGCGCTGCAGTCCATCAAGGCCGGCAAGATCCGGCCCATCGCCGTCACCTCGGCCAAGCGCCTGTCGACCCTGCCGGACACGCCCACCTTCGCGGAGCTCGGCTACCCGCAGGTGACCGTGTCCAACTGGATGGGCTACGTCGCGCCCAAGGGAACCCCGCCGGCGATCGTGGCCCGGCTGCATGAAGCCTTCGCCAAGGCGATCGAGCGGCCCGAGGTCAAGGACATCATCCAGTCGCAGAACAACGAGTTCGGCGGCGGAACCCGCGAGGACTTCGCCCGCTTCATCGCCAGCGAGAGCGAGCGCTGGTCCAAGCTCATCAAGGAGCGCAACATCTCCATCGAGTGAGCGCGCTCCACAAAGCTCAGCCGATGGTCATCAGGCTCGCATTGCCGCCCGCCGCCGCCGTGTTCACGCTCAGCGCGCGCTCGATCACCAGGCGCTCCAGCGGCACGTCGGTGCTGCCGGGCTGCAGGGCCGTGACGGCGACGATGGGGCCGGGGCGGCGCGCCAGCTGCTCGCAGGTGCTGCGCAGGGCCTCGGGGCCGCCGTGGTGCAGCACAGCCGCCAGTTCGGTGCCGCCATCGGCGAGTGCATTGCCGGCGGTCACGATGCGCGCCTGCACCTCGGCGGGCAGGGTGGTGCGCAGGGCGGTGTGGGCATCGCTCCACACGGCCTTGCCGCCGCTGGCCAGCACGGCGGCCAGTTGGGTCAGTACGTCATCCTCGGCAGAGGCGATGCACAGCACCGTGGCGCGGGGCAGCAGGCTGTAGACATTGCGCTCGCCCGTGGGGCCGGGCAGGGTGCGCGCCGTGCCGCTTTGGCTTTCGCCGGCAAAGCGGCGGCAGGTGGCGGCCAGGGTGGCCTGGTTGCCCATCTGCGCCCAGCGTTCCAGCGCACGCAGCGGCATCAGCAACTGGTCGCGTGCAGCCAGGTCGGGCGGGGCGGCGCGGTCGGCGGCGGCTAAGGTCCGTGCCAGCGCGTCGGCCGGGCGCTCGGCCAGCAGGCGCAGCAGGTACAGGGGGCCACCGGCCTTGGGCCCGGTGCCCGACAGGCCTTCGCCCCCAAAGGGCTGCACGCCCACCACGGCGCCCACCATGTTGCGGTTGACGTAGACGTTGCCGGCGTGCGCGCGGTCCACCACGCGGGCGATGGTTTCGTCGATGCGGGTGTGCACGCCCTGGGTCAGGCCGTAGCCGGTGGCGTTGATCTGGTCGAGCAGCTGGTCCAGGTCCTGGCGGGCATAGCGCACCAGGTGCAGCACGGGGCCGAAGACCTCGCGCTGCAGCTCGCTGATGCTGTTCAGCTCGATCAGCGTGGGCGGCACGAAGGTGCCCTGCGCAGCCTCGGCAGCATCGCTGCGGCAGTGCTGGAATACACGGTGGCCACGGCCCTTGAAGGCCTCGATGTGCCTGTGGATGCCGCCTTGGGCTTCCGCGTCGATCACCGGGCCCACGTCCACCGCGAGGGCACCGGGGTTGCCCATGCGCAGCTCGCCCATGGCGCCCTGGAGCATCTCG
Organism: Acidovorax sp. GW821-FHT09B03; assembly: GCF_059418305.1. Classification (NCBI taxonomy): domain Bacteria; kingdom Pseudomonadati; phylum Pseudomonadota; class Betaproteobacteria; order Burkholderiales; family Comamonadaceae; genus Acidovorax; species Acidovorax sp. GW821-FHT09B03. Next base: position 343,322 of record NZ_JBWKPP010000006.1, on the reverse strand, counting down.
ACCACGCGGTCAGCGGCATCCTCCTGCACGCACAGCACGCGCAGGGCCGAGCAGCGTTGGCCCGCACTGTCGAAGGCCGACGAGACCGCATCGGTGACCACCTGTTCCACCAGGGCCGAGGAATCCACGATCATGGCGTTCTGCCCGCCCGTCTCGGCGATCAGCGGGATGGGGCGGCCAGCGGCATCGAGCCGGCCCGCAATGGTCTTTTGCAGGATGCGCGCCACCTCGGTGGAGCCGGTGAACATGGCACCCATCACCCGGGCATCGCCGATCAGGCGCGCGCCCACGGTCTCGCCCTGGCCGGGCAGCAGCTGCACCGCGCCGCGCGGTACGCCGGCCTGCCACAGCAGGCGCACGGCTTCGGCGGCGACGAGCGGCGTCTGCTCGGCCGGCTTGGCCAGCACCGTGTTGCCGGCGGCCAGCGCCGCGGCCACCTGGCCCATGAAGATGGCCAGCGGAAAGTTCCAGGGGCTGATGCAGGCCACGGGGCCCAGCGGGAGGTGCGTGGCGTTGTCGAAGGTGGTGGCGACCTGGGCCGCGTAGTAGCGCAGGAAGTCCACGGCCTCGCGCACCTCGGCGATGGCGTTGCTGGCGCTCTTGCCGGCCTCGCGCATCAACAGGCCCATCAGCGGCTGCAGGCGCTCTTCGAGCAGGTCGGCCGTGCGCTGCAGGGCGGCAGCGCGCTCGGCGGGGGCGGTGGCGGCCCAGGCGGGTGCCGCCTGCTGTGCGTGCTTCAGTGCCTGGTCCACGTCGTCGGCCGTGGCCTCCTGCACCTGGCCGACCACGTCGCGCAGGTCGGCAGGGTTGCGTACCGGGGTGGTGGGGCCGGCGGGGGCATCGGTGGCCAGGAGCGGGCCGGCCTTCCAATCGTGCAGCGCACTGGCCTGCAGGGTGGCGCCCAGTTGCGCCAGCGTGGCGTCGCTGGCGATGTCGAGGCCTTGCGAGTTGGCGCGGCCATGGCCGTACAGCGCCCCTGGCAGCGGGATGCGCGGGTGGGGCAGGCCGGCGGTGCCTTCGCGGGCGGCGGTTTCGTCCACCACCTGAACGGGGCTGCGCACCAGTTCGGCCAGGGCGATGGTCTCGTCGGCGATGCGGTTCACGAAGGAGGTGTTGGCGCCGTTCTCCAGCAGGCGGCGCACCAGGTAGGCCAGCAGCGTCTCGTGCGTGCCCACCGGGGCGTAGATGCGGCAGGGCCGGCCCAGCTTGCCGGCGGTGACGGCGCCCACTACCTGCTCGTACAGCGGCTCGCCCATGCCGTGCAGGCACTGGAACTCGTACTGGCCCGCGTAGTAGTTGCTGCCCGCCAGCTGGTAGATGGTGGCCAGGGTCTCGGCGTTGTGCGTGGCGAACTGGGGGTACACGGCCTCGGGCGCGGCCAGCAGCTTGCGCGCGCAGGCCACGTAGGAGATGTCGGTGTGCACCTTGCGCGTGTAGACCGGGTAGTCGGCGAGGCCGTCGATCTGGGCGCGCTTGATCTCGCTGTCCCAGTAGGCGCCCTTGACCAGGCGCACCATGAGGCGGCGGCGCGTGCGCCGGGCCAGGTCGATCACGAAGTCGATGACGTAGGGGCAGCGCTTCTGGTAGGCCTGGATCACGAAGCCGATGCCGTTCCAGCCTGCCAGACTCTCGGCGTGGCACAGGCGCTCCAGCAGGTCGAGCGAGATCTCCAGCCGGTCGGCCTCCTCGGCGTCGATGTTGATGCCGATGTCATAGCTCCTGGCCAGCTCGGTCAGGCGCAGCACCAGGGGGTAGAGCTCGTCCATCACGCGGCCGAACTGCGCGCGGCTGTAGCGCGGGTGCAGGGCCGACAGCTTGATCGAGATGCCCGGGCCCTCGTAGATGCCGCGCCCGGCCGATGCCTTGCCGATGGCGTGGATGGCCTGCTCGTAGGAGGCGTAGTAGCGCTCGGCATCGGCGCTGGTCAGCGCGGCCTCGCCCAGCATGTCGTAGGAATAGCGAAAGCCCTCGACCTCCATGCGGCGCGCGTTGGCCAGGGCCTCGGCAATGGTTTCGCCGGTGACGAACTGCTCGCCCATCATGCGCATGGCCATGTCCACGCCCTTGCGGATCAGCGGCTCGCCGCCCCGACCGATCAGCCGGCCCAGCGATGCGCCCAGGCTGCCCTCGCTGTGCGTGGCCACCAGCTTGCCGGTGATCAGCAGGCCCCAGGTGGCGGCATTGACGAACAGCGAGGGGCTCTTGCCCAGGTGCGGCTCCCACTGGCCGTTGCTGATCTTGTCGCGGATCAGCGCGTCGCGCGTGGCCGCATCGGGGATGCGCAGCAGCGCCTCGGCCAGGCACATCAGGGCCACGCCCTCCTGGGACGAGAGCGAGAACTCCTGCAGCAGCCCCTGCACGATGCCGGCCCGGCCGGTGCCGGCCTTGCGCTGGCGCAACGCGCCCGCAATGCGCAGTGCCAGTTGCTGCGCGGCCGCGGCCACCTCCTGCGGCACGCGGGCCTGCTCCAGCAGCGGTGCCAGGGCCTCGGGTTCCGGGCGGCGGCAGGCCGCGGTGATGGCCGCGCGCAGCGGGTTGGCCAGCGGGGTGCGCGGGGCGAAGTCGGCAAAGGCGGCGGAATGGGTCATGGCGGCGTCTTGGTGAGAGAAGTTCGGGGCAAACGGCTGTCTGCCCCACTGAAACGGATCATCTCTGGACTTGCGATGAATAAATGTTCGAAAATTGGCCAATCGAACGAATGAATCACTAGACTCAATGACCAACGTTGCCGATCTGGACCGTATCGACCGCCGGATCCTGTCGATCCTGCAGGAAGACGGGCGCATTGCCAACCTCAAGCTGGCCGAGGCCGTGGCCCTGTCGCCCACTGCGGTGCTGGCGCGCGTGCAGCGGCTCACGCGCGACGGCTTCATCCTGGGCTACGAGGCGCGGCTGAACCCGCTCAAGCTGGGCGCCGGCATGCTGGTTTTCGTCGAGGTGCTGCTCGACCGCACCACGCCGAATGTGTTCGACCAGTTCAAGGCCGCCGTGCAGGTGCACCCCGAGATCATGGAGTGCCACATGGTGGCGGGGGGGTTCGACTACCTGCTCAAGACCCGCTCGGCCGACATGAACGCCTACCGCGTGTTTGCTGGCGACGTGCTGTGGCAGCTGCCGGGCGTGCGCGAAACGCGCACCTATGCGGTGATGGAAGAGGTCAAGCACACCAACCACCTCGTGCTGCGGTAGGCACGCGCGCAACGCCTGCATTGGCGAGCGCCCTGCAAGCCCGCATAATGGGTGCAATACCCGAAAGTCGCAGGAGGAGTTCTCATGTCCGCATTCAAATTCGCCGCAGCGGCCCTGGTGGCCGCCTGCTTCAGCCAGACCGCCTCCGCTGCCTGCTACGTGGTCTACAGCCCGGCCAAGGAAATCATCTACCGCTCGCCCGAGCCACCGGTGGACATGTCCTACCAGATCCACGAAGTGCTGCCCCGCGTGGCGCCCGGCAGCACGCTGGTGTTCACGCTGGACAACCATGGCTGCGACCTGCGCATCAACGAGTTGCCCCGCTTTGCACCAGCCCGCATGACCGGCCCCGGTGGCCGCCGCGCACCGCGCGCCGACCGCGGCTGATTGCGCCCTCTCTTCCTGCCGGCCGCAAGGGGCGGCGGGACGGTTCGCCGCCTCTGAGACAATCAGGGGATGAGCGAACCCAAAGAATTGTCCCCCTCGTATGAACCCGCCCAGCAGGAAGCGGGAGAACTGCCGGAAGGCTGGCTGTCCGTGCAATCCCTGGACCTCGAAGCCCAGGGCGTGGCCCGCAGGCCCAATGGCAAGGTGGTCTTCATCGACGGCGCGCTGCCGTTCGAATACGTCACCGCCAACACCCACCGCAAGAAGAACAACTGGGAGCAGGCCAGCCTGACGGCGATCCACCGCGAATCGTCGCAGCGCGTGCGCCCGGGCTGCCAGCACTTCGGCCTGCATGCCGGGGCCTGTGGCGGCTGCAAGATGCAGCACCTGCACGTGGGCGGGCAGGTGGCGGTCAAGCAGCGCGTGCTCGAAGACAACCTGTGGCACCTGGGCAAGGTGCGTGCCGAGATGGTGCTGCGCCCCATCGAGGGCCCGGCCTGGGGTTACCGCTACCGCGCGCGCCTGTCAGTGCGCCACGTCATCAAGAAGGGCACGGTGCTGGTGGGTTTCCACGAGCGCAAGAGCCGCTATGTGGCCGACATGCAGACCTGCCCGGTGCTGCCCCCGCATGTGGACGCGATGCTGATGCCCATGCGCGCGCTGATCGCCTCCATGGACGCGCGCGACACCTGCCCGCAGATCGAGCTGGCCTGCGGCGACAGCGTGACCGCGCTGGTGCTGCGCCACCTGGAGCCGCTGAGCGCGGACGACCTGGCCCGGTTGCGCGACTTCGCAGCCGCCCACCAGGTGCAATGGTGGCTGCAGCCCAAGGGTCCCGAGACCGTGAAGCTCATGGAGGAGGGCGGCGAGCAGTTGTCCTATGCGCTGCCGGACTTCGGCATCACCATGCCCTTCAAGCCCACCGACTTCACGCAGGTGAACCCACACATCAACCGCGTGCTGGTGACGCGCGCGCTGCGCCTGCTCGACGTGCAAAAGCACGAGCGCGTGATCGACTGGTTCTGCGGCTTGGGCAACTTCACGCTGCCCCTGGCCACCCAGGGCCGCGAGGTGCTGGGCATCGAGGGCAGCGAGACGCTGGTGGCGCGCTCGCGCGAGAACTACCGGCTCAACCAGGGCCTGGTTGCCGAAGGCGGCAAGGCGCTGGCGCCCACCGATTTCGTGGCCCGCAACCTGTTCGAGATGACGCCCGAGATGCTGATCGCCGACGGCTCGGCCGAGAAATGGCTGGTGGACCCGCCACGCGAAGGCGCCTTCGCGCTGGCCAAGGCGCTGGCGGACATCGAGCAGGCCCGCATTGGTGCCGAAGGGGCTGCGCCGCTGCCGGCCGGGGCTGAGAACTGGACCGCGCCCAAGCGCATCGTCTACGTGAGCTGCAACCCCGCCACGCTGGCGCGCGACGCCGGCCTGCTGGTGCACCTGGGCGGTTACCGCTGCACGGCGGCCGGCATGGTCAACATGTTCCCGCACACGGCGCACGTGGAGAGCATGGCGGTGTTCGAGCGGGATTGAGGCCGGGGAACATCACCCGCCGCGAAGCGCAAAGGGGCCCGAGGGCCCCTTTGTCGTCTTGGTCGGTTCAATGCTCGGCGGGCGCGGAGGCCTTCGCTGCCGCACGCTTGGGCGCCGGCTCGGGCGGCTTGGTGACCACCGCAGGCGTGCCTTCGATCTTGTTGTCGCGCATGTACTGGTCCATCTCCTTCCATCCATCGAAGACCGCCGCCTTGGGGGCCTTGGGATTGAGGGTGTAGCAGTCCTCCACGCCGCGCAGTGCGTGGCGGCAGGCCCCGCCAATGGCCCGGGCCTCGGTATCCTTCTGCTGGGCTTCGTTCAGTCCCAGGCTGGCAGTGATCTTGTCGCACCCGGCCAATGCCAGCAGGGCGGCAGAGACGGCCAGGAGGCGCAGGACAGGCAGGGAGGCGGAAAGGAGGGTAGAGCGCATGTAGTTCCATTATCGGCAGCAGCTCGCCTGGGTTGAGGGTTGACCACGGCCCGCGGTCAACAAAAAGGCTCCCGAAGGAGCCTTTTTGAGGGGGCGCAGCGCGAAAGAAGCTCAGTCCTTCTCGCCGCCCATGATGCCCAGCAGGGCCAGCAGGCTCTGGAACACATTGAAGATGTCCAGGTACAGGGCCAGGGTGGCGCTGATGTAGTTGGTCTCGCCGCCGTCCAGGATCTGCTTCAAGTCATACAGCATGTAGGCGCTGAAGATGCCGATGGCAGCCACCGAGATGGCCATCATGCCGGCCGAGGAGCCGACGAAGACGTTGATGATGGCGCCGACCATGAGCACCAGGGCGCCCACCATGAGCCATTTGCCCATGCCCGAGAGGTCGCGCTTGATCACGCTGGCCAGGGTGGCCATGACCAGGAACACGCCTGCGGTGCCGGCAAATGCGGTCATCACCAGGTCGGTGCCGTTCTTGAAGCCCAGCACCATGCCGATCATGCGCGAGAGCATCAGGCCCATGAAGAAGGTGAAGGCCAGCAGCACGGGCACGCCGGCGGCAGAGCGCTTGGTCTTTTCGATCGCGTACATGAAGGCGAACGCGCCGCCCAGGAACACGATCAGGCCCACGCCGCCGCGCAGCGACTGCGTGATGCCCGTGGCGACGCCGATCCAGGCGCCCAGCACGGTGGGGATCATGCTCAGTGCGAGCAGCCAATAGGTATTGCGCAGCACCTTGTGGCGCTCTTCCTGCGAAATGCCATAGCCCGCCGAATGGTTCAGGGTGGTGACTTGGTCATTCATCTGTATCTCTCCTTGTGCCTGCACGGTACAGGCTTGGACAAATTCTAGGTGGAGGCGTTCCCCCCAATGGCAATACCCGCACCGGCCAACGGGCTTGCCATGGGCGGTGCAGAGGGCGGTGGCGTGAGGGATTGCGCTGTCCCCGGTCACTATTCTTTCGCCCCAGGCACAGTTGGTGGCCCCGCCGGGAGCCGCTATGCTTGCCGGTTTCCATCCCTGGGGGCGCGTTGGCGCCTCCTCCAACCCGCACCGCACCCATGAAGACCAAGCACGAACTCGAACTGGCCGACGTCAAGGCCATTGCCGCCGCCGCCGAAGCCGAAGCCCTGAAGAACCACTGGGCCGTGACCATCGCCATCGTGGACGATGGCGGCCACCTGCTGTGGCTGCAGCGCCTGGACGGCGCCGCCGCAGTGTCCTCGCACATCGCTCCGTCCAAGGCCCGCACGGCCGCACTGGGCCGCCGCGACAGTAAGGTCTATGAGGACATCGTGAACGGTGGGCGCACCGCCTTCCTGAGCGCCCCCACCATCGACGGCCTGCTTGAAGGCGGCGTGGCCATCCTCAAGGACGGCCAGTGCCTGGGCGCCGTGGGCGTGAGCGGCGTGAAGTCCACCGAAGACGCGCAGGTCGCGCGCGCCGGCATCGCCGCCATCGGCCTGTGAGCCGCGGCATGTCTTTTGGCATGCACCACCCATGAAAAAAACCGGCCTTGGCCGGTTTTTTCGTTGGGGGATGCCAAGTGTCAGGCGGTGGCGTCTGCCATGGGGTGGGGCAGGGCGTTGCCGTTGCTGCTGGGCGCTGCACAGGGGCCGGGCATGGGGGCCTGGATGGGCGCTGCGGGCCGGCGCACGGGGTTGCGCAGGGCGACCAGGCCCTTTTGCTCCAGGTCGATGCGCGGTGCGCTGGGCTGGCCCTTGAAGTCGAGCCACTGGTGGTTCTCGTAGTCGTAGAGCTTGCAGGTGCGCATGGTGCGCAGCAGGGTGCGCACCGAGGCCTTCTCGATCACCAGCTTGTGGCCCACCAGCTCGTTCATGCGCTTTTGCGCGGCCAGCAGGTGGTAGGACGGGATGCCGGCATGCGCGTGGTGCGCCGCGTGGTTGTAGACGTTGTTGACCACCTTGGAGATCCAGTCGGGCAGCACCCAGACCACCGAGCAGACCTCGGGGCTGTGGCGGTTGCTGCGCAGGTCGTCGCTCTTGAACCAGGGGATGTTGGGGTGGGTGTGCATGATGTACAGCGAGGTGCTGCTCAGGAACATCAGCGTGAACAGCGGCAGCACCCAGCCCAGCAGCACGGCCTGCAGGGCCGTGACGGGGGCGAAGGCGGGCGACCACAGCAGGAAGGCCACATAGCTGCCGTGGTAGGCCAGCAGCAGGGCGGAGTACTTGCGCGACTCGGGCACCTGGTCCTTGGGCGTGCGCACGTTGGGGTAGACGCGGGTCGGGAACCAGTGGATCGCAAAGTACAGCCACAGGCCGATGCCCAGGGGCGCGCGGTAGATGTGCTCCAGCACCTTCCTGTGCCAGGGCAGCGCGTCGTAGCCGGCCTTGGAGTAGGGCGTGTAGTAGTCGAAGTGGTCGCCGTTGGTGTAGGGGTGGTGCACCTTGTTGTGGTCGTGCGACCACATGCGGTAGTTGTGCGTGGCGGGCACGCCGGCCACGAGCGCCAGCACCCAGTTCAGGCGCTTGGAACGGGCCAGGGTGCCGTGGGCGGCATCGTGCGCCAGGGTATAGAACGAGGACAGGCGCACGCCCGCCATCAGCGCGGCCACGACCTTGATCCATGTCGGCCCGGCCAGCAGCACGGTGGCGATGAAGGCCCAGTACAGCACGTGGTCGCGCAGCACCAGGGTCACGCCCTTGCGGTCGCTGGGATTGGCAAAAGCCGACAGTTCCTGCAGCAACTGGGCTTTGGAAATCTCGGGCCGGGCGGTGGTGGGCTGGGTCATGGGCGGGCAGTGCACAGGGTGGCGGATGGCCCCTTCGCGTGACGCCGCAGGCGTGTGGCTGGCTGCCAGATGGAGTTTGGCTGGCGGTGCCCGCAAAAGGGAGAAACGTCAAGAAGTGTTTCACACCCGACCCGTGTCCCGTTGCGGAACAGCAGGGTGAAAACCGCCCATTTCGGGCGTTTGCCGGGGCTGCGCGCTGGCGGCCATGCACCAAGGAAAACGGCCCCGTCGGGGGCCTTTGGGTGGGGAGAGCGCCGGGGTGGCGGTCGGCTCTGGCCCGAGGAGGCTGGCGTGGAAAAAAAGGCCTGGCTACGCGGGTCAATCAAGCCCGTTGGCTGGCAAAAACGACCCTTGCGGACTGGAAGCCCGGGAGTCGCCCCACGATGAAACCTGTTGAATGGAGAGATGTCCTTACTTGGTGAGGATCAACTTGCCGAGCTTGGTGGCCTGCAGGCGGTACACCGAGCCGTTGTGGCTGATGGCCACGGCCTTCTGGCCCTGCAGCAGATCATTGCTGTCCACGGCGACCTTTGCGTCCACCGAGGTGGCGCTGCGCAATGCGGCGGCCTGCTGCGGCTGCAGGGTGTCTGCAGGGGCGGGGCGCAGGAGCGTGGCGGCAGTCAGGGTGGCTTGCATGAAGGAGTTCCTGGTACGTTGATTTGTACGGTTTGCTAATGATAGTGATTCGCAATTACTGGTCAAGTGATTTCTTCACGAACCGGCAAGAATCTTTGGCGAAAGTGGGGGATCACGGTGCGGACACCGCAGGCACCAAGCAAAACAGGCCCGAAGGCCTGTCGTTGCATGGCGGCCGCCCGCGCCTTGCGGCGCGGCAGGCGCATCACTGCGGGTCGGTCACGAAGCCGATCTTGCGCACGCCGGCGCGCTGGGCGCTGGCCATGGCCTGGGCAACGCGTTCGTAGCGCACTTCCTTGTCGCCGCGGATGTGCAGGTCCGGCTGGGGCTGTTTGGCCGCTTCGGCCTGCAGGCGCGGGAAGAGCTCCTCGTCCGTCACCTGGGACTCGTTCCAGTAGTACTTGCCGTCGGCCGCCACGGACAGGCGCACGGTTTCAGGCTTGACGTCCTCGGGCTGGTTGGTGGCGCGGGGCAGGTCCACGTTCACCGAGTGCTTCATGACGGGCACGGTGATGATGAAGATGATGAGCAGCACCAGCATGACGTCCACCAGTGGCGTCATGTTGATCTCGTTCATCACGTCATCGGCTTCGTCTTGCGTTCCGAAGGCCATGGCTTAGCTGCCTTTCTTGAGCGGCAGCACCTTGGCCTGTTCGCCGCCGGCAGACACGCGGGCGCCGGTGACGAAGTAGGCGTGCAGGTCGTGGGCAAAGCTGTTGAGGCCGCCCAGGATGGACTTGTTGCCGCGCACCAGGGCGTTGTAGCCGAGCACGGCGGGGATGGCCACGGCCAGGCCCAGGGCGGTCATGATCAGCGCTTCGCCGATGGGGCCGGCCACCTTGTCGATGGTCGACTGGCCCGAGGTGCCGATGGCCAGCAGCGCGTGGTAGATGCCCCAGACGGTACCGAACAGGCCGATGAAGGGGGCGGTGGAGCCGACCGAGGCCAGGATGGCCAGGCCCGACTGCAGGCGCGAGGTGAACTCGTCGATGCAGTTGCGCAGGCAGCGCGTGACCCAGTCGCTCACGTCCAGGCTGTCGTGCAGGTGCGCCTTGGTGTTGCGGTGGTGGGCCGTGGCTTCGCGGCCTTCCAGGGCCAGATGGCGGAAGGGGTTGGTGTTGTCGCTGCCCAGCTTGGACAGGCCGGCGGCAAAGTCCTCGCTGTGCCAGAAGTCCTGGGCGGCACGGGTGTGCTTCTTGAACTTCACGATGTCCAGGGCCTTGATGATGATGACGATCCACGAGGCCAGGGACATGGCCAGCAGGATGACGGCCACTGCGCGGGTGACAAAGTCACCCTGGATCCATACGTTGGCGATGCCGAATTGCGATTCCATGAAAACTCCTGATGATTATTCGAGAACAAAATTGACGGGTACCAGGTTCCACATGGTCTCTGGCACGCCATTGCGCTTTCCGGGCGTGAAACGCCAGCGCATGACGGCTTCCTGGGCCTGGCGGTCCAGGCGCTCGAAGCCGCTGGACTTGTTGATTTCCACCTTCTGCGGCGAGCCGTCGGTGCCGATGAGCACGCGCAGGATCACCTTGCCCTGCTCGCCCATGCGCTTGCTGATGGCGGGGTAGCTGGGCTTGGGGTTGTTCAGGTAGGCGGCATCGCTCGATGGCAGTTCGATCTTGGGCGGGGCCGGGGGGGCGGGTGGGGCCGGTGGCGGCGCTTCCATGGCCACAGGGGCGGCGATGGGCGGCGCGGGGGGCTGGGGCGTGGTCACCCCCGTGGGGGCATTGGGGGCCGGCGTCGGGTCGGCAATGGCCACGGGCATGGGGGCCGGGCGCGGCGCCTTCACCTGGGGCGCTGGCCGCGGTGGCGGTGGTGCCGGCGGCTTGGGCGGCGGTGGCTCGATCTTGGGCGCGGGCGGCGCAATGAACTCGCTGAGTAGCTCTGCCGGCACGATGACTTCCGCCGCGCGGCGCAGCAGGCCCGACTGCAGTGCCCAGATCCCCGCCACATGCAACAGCACGACGGAGCCTACGATCACGGTATTGCGACTGACGCCCGCGGGAGGGGCAAAACGATCAGGGTGAGACATAAGTGTGATGGCAGCTGCCGCCGCTTGCACGGCAAGCGGCACAGGCCTGTGAGACCTTGATTATTTGCGGAAGATCCACCAGGCCGAGCCTGCGACGAGGATCAGGCTGCCGGCGAGTGTAGAGAGGAGTTCCATGCCTTGCTTTCCATGATGGAGCTGGCAAGCTGGATCGTCTGGGGCGCTGCCTCGTTGTGCAGGGCGGCGACCGGGCTCGATGCACTGCACTGGGCCACCACGTCGCGGGCGCAGCATTCGCAGCACCCGCATTGGGTGGCCACGCCCAGTTCGAACTGGATCTCATCAAAGCTCATGCCTGCACGGGCGTGGCGGGCGATCTCGCGGTCAGAAATCCGGCGGCAAACACAGACGATCATGGCGGCAGGCAGTGGTGGCTGGCTGGTAGAAGATGGATTATTATAAATGCGAATTTTTCGCATTTGCAACAAACCATTCCTGGCGAGAGGGGAAAACCCGATTGCCGGCCTTGAACAGGTTCTAAAAATCGCCTTCCAGCAAGGCGGGCGAGGCATCTGCCAGCGTGGCGCAGCCGGTGAGCGCCATGGCGATTTCCAGTTCATCGCGCAGCAGGCGCAGCACATGGGCCACGCCGGCGGCACCCGCATTGGCCAGGCCCCAGACCACGGGGCGGCCGACCAGCACGGCCGATGCCCCGAGCGCCATCGCCTTGAGCACATCGGTGCCGCGGCGGATGCCGCCATCCACCAGCACGGGCAGGCGGCCCTCCACCGCCTGCACGATGCGCGGCAGTGCGCTGGCCGTGGCGGGGGCGGTATCGAGCGTGCGGCCGCCATGGTTGGACACCACCAGGCCCGCCACCTGCAGGCCCGCGGCCTGGCGGGCGTCGGCCGGGTGCAGCACGCCCTTGAGCAGCACCGGCAGGCGGGTGATGGACTGCAGCCAGACCACATCGTCCCAGGTAGGGGCCTGGTGCAGCAGGGCATCGAACAGGGCGCTCTGGCCGGGCTGCAGCGCAACGCGCGGGGGCGGGGGTAGCTGCGCCAGGTTCACGGCGACGATGCCGGGGGGCAGCCGAAAGCCCACGCGGCGCTCGCGGTCACGGGCGCCGCTCGACGGGGCGTCCACCGTCAGCACCAGGGCCTCGTAGCCTGCGGCCTCGGCACGCTGCACCAGTTCCTGGGTAAAGCCCCGGTCGTGCTGCAGGTACAGCTGGAACCACAGGGGGCCGCGGCCGGCGTCGTTCTGCACCGCCTGGGCAATGGTTTCCAGCGGCAGCGTGGCCTGGGTGCTCAGTACCAGGCCGGCGCCCAGCGCGGCGGCCGCATAGGCGGTGGCCAGCTCGCCATCGCCATGGGCTAGGCGCTGGAAGGCCACGGGGGCCAGCAGCACGGGGTGGGCCAGCGTGCGGCCCAGCAGCTGCACGCGCGTATGGCCGCTGGCGAGGGGGCGCAGCACGCGTGGCCACAGGCGCAGGGCATCCCAGGCGCTGCGGTTGCTCCGGAGGGTGATCTCATCGGCGGCGCCACCCGCAAAATAGGCCCACGCGTTGTCGTCCAGGTGCTGCCTGGCTTGCTGCTCGTGATCCGCCAGGCTCACGAGGCCCGGGGGCAGCTGTTGGTGTGTTGGAACGTGGGTCATGGAAAGGCCGGTGCAGCTGGCGTCAGGTCAGCAGGCGCCTGCTGCCGGGCTTGGCGCAGGGGGTGAGGAATGTCCTGCATGCCGGGGCCTGCAGTTGGCAGGAGGGCTCACACATCGGCCCACATGCGCAGCAGATTGTGATACGTGCCCGACAGCGCGATCACCGAGGGGTCTGTTTCGCCCACGCTCTGCCTCAGTTGCAGCAGAGCCATGTCCATGTCGAACAGCACTTGCCGCTGCTCCAGGCTGCGCACCATGCTTTCCACCCAGAAGAAACTGCTGATGCGATGGCCGCGGGTGACGGGCGAGACCTGGTGCACGGTGCTGCTGGGGTACAGGACCATGTCGCCAGCCGGCAGTTTGATGCGTTTTTCGCCCCAGGCTTCGGTGGCCACGAGTTCGCCACCTTCGTATTCTTCGGGCGGGGTCAGGAACAGCGTGCACGAGAGGTCGCTGCGCACCCAGCAGTTGTCGGCCTTGGAGTGCATGACGGCACTGTCCACATGGTCGCCATAGAAGTTGGCGCCGTCTCCGTAGTTGTTGAACAGGGGGTTGTAGATGCGCCGAGGCAGGGCGGCTGAAAAGAACAAGGCATTGCGGGCGAGCGCCGCTTTGACCAAGCCCTGTAACTGGCCCGACAGCTCGCTGCCCTGCGAAAGCTGCAGGTTGTTCTTCTGGTGCACGGCCTGGCTGCCCGCACTGCGCGCGCCGTCCATCCAGGGGGTTTCGGGCGCCCGGAGTCTTTGCCGGAAGAGCGTGATTTCTTCGGCGGTCAGAACATTCTTGAGGTGCAGGAACATGGTGGCCGATTGTGACTCCGCCCCGGTCAGGGGGGAGTCATTTCGTCACGGCATCAGAAGCGCGTCTTCAGCGTCAACTGCACGGAGCGGGGCACGCCCGGCGTGTAGAAGCCGCGGTACAGGCCGTCCGCATAGGTGCGGTCGAACAGGTTGCTGACGTTCAGCTTCAATGCGGTCTTGTCGTTGAAGGCGTATTCGGCCATGGCATCCACCACGGCAAAGCCACTGGCGTACACGGTGCGCGCACCGTCGGGATTCTGCTTGCCGCGGTAGGTCAGGCCTGCACCCAGGCGCAGCTTGGCGGTGAGGGCATAGGTCGTCCACACGCTGCCGCTGTGCTTGGGCGTGAGGCCGGGGCGGTCGCCCTGCACCTGCGCACCGCTGCCGTTGGCAGCCAGCACCACATTGCTGCGATCGATCTTGGCCGACGGAATCCAGGTGTGGTTGGCGAACAGCTCCCACTTGGGCGTCAGGCGGCCTGCCAGGTTGAACTCCATGCCGGTGGCGTGGCGCTCGCCGGACAGCAGTTCCTGCTGGGCTGCGGTGTCGGGGTCGGTGTTGCGCTCGTTGTACTTCTGGCTGTAGAACGCGGCCACACCCAGCAGTGCGCGGCGCTCGAACAGCTCGAACTTGCTGCCGATCTCGAAGTTGCGGCTCTTCTCCGGTGGCGTGTTGGCCGTGCGGGCCGTGGTGTTGCCGGGGTTGCCGAACTGGTAGGTGTCGCCCGAGGTGTTGTACGAAGTGCCGAACGACGCATAGTACGAGGCCAGCTCGTTGGGCTGGAACAGCAGGCCCACGCGGGGGCTGTACAGGCTGTCGGAGCGGGAGTTGCTCAGTGCGCCAGTCGCGTTGTTGTAGGACGCCTTAAAGTTGTCAAAGCGCAGGCCGGCCACCAGCTTGAGCGTGTCGTTGATCGAAACCGTGTCCTGGAAGTACAGGCCCAGGTTGCGCGAGGCGAACGTGTTCCACTGCAGCGGTGCACGGCCATCGGCCACCCAGGCGCCATCATTGGGGGAGCCCACGGTCGTGTTCGGGCGCGTCGTGGTGTTGGCGTAGTTCTGGTTGCGCTTGGCGTCGTCGTCGTAGTAGTCCACGCCGGCCAGTACCGCGTGCTTGCGGCCACCCCAGTTGAAGGTGTTGTTGTAGTCGCTTTGCACCTGCAGCACTTCGCTTTCGCCCAGGCGGCCCTTGGAGCCGCGGGTCAGCACGGTGTTGCCGTTGATCTGGTCCAGGGTGATGGCGCCGTTCTGGAAACCGATGGTGCTGGCCAGCAGATCGCGCTCGTACTTGCCATAGCGCAGGCGCGTGGTCAGCTCGCCGTTGTCGTCAAAACGGTGGATGTGTCCCAGCGTGACGTACTGCGAAGAGGTGTTGTTGTGGTCGCTGGCCAGGCCATAGTAGTTGCGTGCATCCAGGGGCGTGTTGATCTTGCCGTCGACCACGCGCCAGGGGTGGTTGTACAGCGGGCGGCCCTTGGATTCGAAGTAGTACAGCCCGACCGAAAACTCGTCGCGCGTACCGATGCCCCAGGCGAACGTCGGCGCAATGCCGCGCTTGTCCTGCTTGGCGCCGTAGTTGTCGTACTCCTGCACCATGGCGTTCAAGCGGAAGGCCGCGTTTTCGCCGGTCTTGAAGTTGAAGTCTCCCGTGGCGCGGTGGTATTGGCCGGTGCCGAAGGTGTAGGCGGCCTCGTGCTGGTCGATCAGCAGCGGGTACTTGTTCACCTGGTTGACCACGCCACCGGTCGAGCCCTTGCCGAACAGCATGGAGGCAGAGCCCTTGAGCACTTCGATGCGGTCGTTGTTGAACGTGTCACGCTCGATCAGTGGGGCATCTTTCATGCCGTCCACATAGATGTCGCCGGCCTGGCCCAGCGAGAAGCCGCGCAGGCGCACGTCTTCCTCGCCTGTTTCGCCGGACAGGAAGGTCACACCCGCCGTGGTGCGCAGCACCTCGCGGAAATCGTCCTGGTTGCGGTCGTTCATGAGCTTTTCGGTGAACACCGTCACGGACTGGGGGATGTCCTTGATGTCCTGGTTGCCCTTGCCGACCGTGGTCTTCTTGAGCAGCAGGGTGTCCTTGCCTTGCACTTCGGCAGCTTCCTTGACCGTCACCGTGCCCATGGTGGCTTCGGGCGTGGCGGTCTGGGCCCAGCTGCTCACCGATGCAGCCAGCATGAGGGCGCCCAGTGGCAGCAGGCCCTTGTCGGACGTGAAGGGGGTGGCGGTGGCGATGGGCGCGGCGGCGCGGGCAGCAGGCTGCGCGCGGCGGTGGTGTTTCTTGGCCAAGGGGGCTTCTCCAGCGGAACGGTGGGGACGCGAGGGGGCTCGCGACGGAAAGTGTTCTGAAGCAGTGGCTGGCAAGCGGCGTGCGCAGGCGGTGAACGCCTGGGGTGTGCAGTGGCTGGCAACGGCAGATCGCGTGCGTGGCTGTGCTTCGGGGGCGCCGGAATCTTAATCGTGTTGCGTATTATTCATATTTAACTCGTTACCTTTTTGCAACAGCTTTACCTGGGCTTTACGGCGCAAGGCGCAAAAAAGCCGGCACAGGGCCGGCTTTTCAGGGAGCCCAGGGCGTCGCCCCGGGCGCTGGTGTGCTGCTTACTTGACGTGCTTGCCGATCAGGCCAGCCAGTTCAAACATCGACACCTGGGGCTTGCCAAACAGCTCCTTGAGCTTGGCGTCTGCGTTGATGTTGCGCTTGTTCGCAGCATCCTGCAGGTTGTTGGCCTTGATGTAGACCCACAGCTTGCTGATGATCTCCGTGCGTGGCAGCGGTGCCGAGCCGACCACAGCCGCGAGAGCGGGGCTGGGGGTGAGGGCCTTCATGAACGCAGCGTTGGGCGTGCGCTTCTTGGCAGGAGCCGCCGCCTTGGTGGCGGGCGTCTTGGCTGCGGGTGCTGTTTTTGCCGGAGCCTTTTTTGCAGTTGCCATGTTGGATTTTCCTTGTTGGAAGTAGATTGTCTGACCAGTGAGAGCTAGCCTCTCTGCTGGCAGGCCGATGCTACTGGGAAAAAAACGCGTTTCCAAGGGAGAAAACGCTTTTTTTGCCTCGATTTGTTGCTTGCTTGCCCCAGGGACGGTAAAGCTCACCGTTTTGGTGCTTTCCCTGGGGGAGAAAGTGGGCTGCCGAGGCTATGCGGGTGCGTGGCAGTCGGGCCGGCCGGGGCCGCCGCCGTGCATGACAATGAAAGGCGGTGATTGCCTGTGCAGCACCGGCTTCCTCCTTTTTCTTTTCGCACGAAAGGTTTTTGCTCCATGACAGCCCCATCCTCCCCGGCCTTCAGCACCTGTGATTTCTGCGATGCACACAAGGGCGACGACAGCGGTGCCTTCCGCGTGCTGCCGCCCGTGTTCCAGGACCTGGGGGGCGTGCCGGCCTTCAGCGGGCCGGTGAGCACCGTCAAGTGCTTCGAGGACAACACCCTGGTCAAGGCCGCGGTCGATTCGCCCGGCAACGGCCGGGTGCTGGTGGTCGATGGCGGCGGCTCGCTGCGCAAGGCGCTGGTCGGGGGCAACCTGGCCGCTGCCGCCGCACGCAACGGCTGGGCCGGCGTGGTGGTGGATGGCTGCGTGCGCGACATCGCCGAACTGCGTGCAGCGGCCGTGGGCATCCGCGCCCTGGCCCTGATGCCCCTGCCCACCGAGAAGCGCAATGAGGGCCAGCGCGACGTGGCCGTGCAGATCCAGGGCGTCTGGGTGCGCCCTGGCGACTGGCTCTATGCCGATGCCGATGGCATCGTGGTCAGTGCGACGCCGCTGTCAGCCTGACCGTTTTCCCACTTTCAAGGCCAGGCGCGAGGGCAGGGTGGCCAGCAGCACGCTGGCCAGCGCGATGGCAAAGGCCATGAGCTGCAGGCCGCTGAGCGATTCGCCGAGCACCAGCACGCCCACCAGGGCCGCGCTCACGGGCAGCAGCACGGTGAACACGCCGCCCTGGGCCGCGGGCACCACGCGCAGGCCGGTCATCCACAGCCACACGGTCCAGATGCTGGCGGCCAGGGCGTAGAACACCAGCAGCACCCAGGTGCCCCAGCCCACCGCCGCGAAGTCGAAGCGCCACGCGGCATACAGGCCCAGCGGAGCCGACAGCGTGAAGCCCCACAGGTTGATGATGGAGGTGATGCGCTTGGGCCCCAGCGCGCCGGTGAGCTTCTTGCCGATCACGGAGTAGGCGGCCTCGCACACCACGGCGCCCAGCAGCAGCAACTGGCCCAGCCATGCGAGCTGGGTCTTGCCCGAGGGCGCATCGGCACCTGCCGGGCTGGCATGGCTGGCGCTGGGGCCTGCCATGGCGAACAGGGCAATGCCGACCACGGCGCAGCCCACGGCCACCCAGGTGCGCGGCGCCACCTTCTCGCGCAGGAAGGCCCAGCTCATCACCGCCACGGCCGCCGGCATGCTGGCCATGGTGACGCCGGCGGTGACCGCGTTCGTCAGGCTCACGCCGTAGATCATGCAGGCGGTGAACAAAAAGTTGCCCAGGAAGGACTCGAGGAACAGCAGGCGCCGGGTCTGCGCCGTCATGGGCGGCTCGTCGGCGGGTTTCCTGAGCCAGTGCAGCATGGCCAGGCCGCCGATGCCAAAGCGCATCCAGGCCAGCAGGAACACCGGCAGCACGGCGGCCAGCGGCTTGGACAGGGCGACATAGCTGCCCACCAGCGACATGCTGAGGGCCAGGCAAAGGTAGGCAACGGTGCGGCTGGGGGTGGTCATCGGGCGGTGCAGGGGCGGCGTTCGCTCCCGCGCTCCGATGCAATGCACGGGGATCGCGGGCGGGACAGGGGTGTCGGCAGAGCGACCCCGCGATGATTGCACAGGCGCTAAGCTCCTTTGGGTCCATGGCGCAGATCTGGCGCTTCTCTTTTTTCATCCCTTGTTCCAAGGAGCATCCCATGCGCAGTGTCGTTTTCGAATCCTTTGGCGAACCCTCCGAAGTGCTGGTCCTGGCCGACCGCCCGCAGCCCCAGCCCGCCGCCGGCCAGGTGCGGGTGCGCATGGCGATGTCGCCCATCCACAACCACGACCTGGCCATCATCCGCGGCAAGTACGGCTACAGGCCGCCGCTGCCGGCGGTTCCCGGTACGGAGGCGGTGGGGGTGGTCGACGCGCTCGGCGAGGGCGTCACGCACCTCCAGGTCGGCCAGCGTGTGATGCTGGCCGGTGCCAGCGCCACCTGGGCCGAGTACTTCCTGGCCCAGGGCGCCAAGCTGATCCCGGTGCCCGATGCGCTGTCGGACAGCCTGGCCTGCCAGCTCATCGCGATGCCGCTGTCGGCCGCCATGCTGCTGGAAGACCTGCAGCTGCAGCCCGGCCAGTGGATGGTGCAGAACACCGCCAACGGCGCCGTGGGCAAGACCGTGGCCATGCTGGCACAGGCGCGCGGCGTGAAGGTGGTGAACCTGGTGCGCAGGGATGTCGGCGTGGCCGAGCTCGACGCCCTGGGCATTGCCAACGGTGTCTCGACCGAGCAGGCCGGCTGGGAGGAGCGCGTGCAGGCCATCACCGGGGGGGCGCCCATCGTGCGGGCGGTGGACTCCATCGGTGGCGATGCCGCCAACCAGATCATGAACGTGGTGGCGGCCGGGGCCACGCTGGTGTCCTTCGGTGCCATGTCGGGCCAGCCGCTGGTGCTGAGCGCCAACAACCTGATCTTCAAGCAGGCCACGGTCAAGGGCTTCTGGGGCGCCAAGCGCTCCGAGGCCACGCCACCAGCCGAGATGGCACGCCTGATCGGCGAGCTGATCCGCCTGGCCGCCAGTGGCGAGCTGCGCCTGCCGGTGGAGGCGTCCTTCGACATTGCGGATGCGGCCAAGGCGGCTGCGGCCAGCGATGTGCCGGGCCGCGCCGGAAAAATCACGCTCACCGCCTGACGGGCATTCCCCAAGGATCTGCACGCCATGCCCGATGCATCCCCTTCTTCCGGCCCGCTGCGCTGCGTGTTCGTCTACGGCACCCTGCGCAAGGGGGGCTCCAACGACATCACACGGCTGCAGCCGGCACCGCGCTTCATCGGGTTCTCGCGCATTGCGGGCACGCTGTACCACCTGGGCGCCTACCCCGGGCTGGTGCTGGGTGGTGCCGTGGATGTTGTCGGCGAGGTCTACGCCATGGAGCCGGCGCTGGAGCGACGCCTCGACGCCATCGAGGAAATCTCCGGTGCACCCGACGACGAATACTTCAAGCGCGAAATCGCCCTGGAGGTGGACGGCCGATCGGTGGACTGCCTGGTGTACGAGATCAACCCCAGCCGGGTGCGCTCGGCGGCGCGCATCGATGGCGGCGACTGGATGCGCGACGTGGCGCGTGCACCCAGGGCCTGACGGGGCCAGGCCGGCCTGGCAGTGCGGGTGCACGGGCTCCTGAAATCCCCTGATCAGCAAATTTCACATTGCAAAAATTGCTTTTGGCAATGCGGAATGCAAGAATGCTGCGGTGCGGCAATTTCTCTCAATACGAGAAAATGGTTTTCACATTGAGGAATTTGAAGCATAAAGTCTTGTTTTATAAGGGAAAAATTTATCTCTTATATAAGACATAAGAGCTTGTGCAACTCTTATACAAGACTTAAAGTTCTCTCCATGGGCAGCAGACGCAGCCCGGTGTTTTCAACCAACCTCAGGAGTAGACCCCATGCCCCAATCCTTCAACGAACAACTGAGCCGCGAACAGCAGATTGCCGCCCTGGAAAAAGACTGGGCGACCAACCCCCGCTGGAAGGGCATCAAGCGTGGCTACACCGCTGCCGACGTGGTACGTCTGCGCGGCTCCTTCCAGGTCGAACACACGCTGGCCCGCCGCGGTGCCGAGAAGCTGTGGGACCTGGTGAACAACGAGCCCTACGTGAACTGCCTGGGCGCACTGACCGGTGGCCAGGCCATGCAGCAGGTGAAGGCCGGCATCAAGGCCATCTACCTGTCGGGCTGGCAAGTCGCTGCCGACAACAACGAGTACTCGGCCATGTACCCCGACCAGTCGCTGTACCCCGTGGACTCGGTGCCAAAGGTCGTGGAGCGCATCAACAACTCCTTCACCCGCGCTGACGAGATCCAGTGGTCCAAGGGCATCAACCCCGGCGACAAGGGTTACATCGACTACCACGCTCCCATCGTGGCCGATGCCGAAGCCGGTTTCGGCGGCGTGCTCAACGCCTACGAACTGATGAAGGCCATGATCCGCGCCGGTGCCGGTGGCGTGCACTTCGAAGACCAGCTGGCTTCCGTGAAGAAGTGCGGCCACATGGGCGGCAAGGTGCTGGTGCCCACCACCGAAGCCTGCCAGAAGCTGATCGCCGCCCGCATGGCTGCCGACGTCTACGGCGTGCCCACCCTGGTGATCGCCCGTACCGATGCCGAAGCCGCCGACTTGCTGACCAGCGACTACGACGAGAACGACAAGCCCTTCCTGACCGGTGAGCGCACCGCCGAAGGCTTCTACAAGACCAAGAAGGGCATGGACCAGGCCATCTCGCGCGCCGTGGCCTATGCCGAGTACGCCGACCTGGTGTGGTGCGAAACCGGCACGCCGGACCTGGAGTTCGCCCGCAAGTTCGCCGAAGCCGTGCACGCCAAGCACCCCGGCAAGCTGCTGGCCTACAACTGCTCGCCTTCGTTCAACTGGAAGAAGAACCTGGACGACGCCACCATCGCCAAGTTCCAGCGCGAGCTGGGCTCCATGGGCTACAAGTACCAGTTCATCACGCTGGCTGGCATCCACTCCATGTGGTACAACATGTTCGATCTGGCCCAGGACTACGTGGCCCGCGGCATGTCGGCCTACGTCGAGAAGGTGCAGGAGCCCGAGTTCGCTGCCCGCGACCGCGGCTACAGCTTCGTGTCGCACCAGCAGGAAGTGGGCACGGGTTACTTCGACGAAGTGACCACCGTGATCCAGGGTGGCAAGTCCAGCGTGACCGCGCTGACCGGCTCGACCGAAGAAGAGCAGTTCCACTGATCCGAAATCCCTCGCCAAGGGGGATGAGGAGACTCCAGAAAGCCACCCAGCGGGGTGGCTTTTTGCTTTGGCTTGCCGGGGTGGTCCTGTTGTCGGGGCGCGACTGGGGGGCTGTCAGATGGCTTGCGCCGTGCACCCTTCGGCGAACATGGTTAAAATGGCGGCATCAACTGTTTGATTTCCCACAAGGGCGAGAAAGGCAATCTGGTTATGACACCGCGAACTACAACGGAGTTCTCCACCGGCCACTAGTGGCTGGCCGTTCGCGCCTGCACGAGATTCACCTCTCCCCAATCAAAAGCGCGGCCGGTTCCGCGCTTTTTTGTTTTCCGATTCCGGCTGGCGTGCGCCGCAGCACCTGCCCCGCGATCGACCCCCATACCCACCCATCCACGGATTAGAGACCCATCATGATTCACATCACGCTCCCCGACGGCTCGCAGCGAGAGTTCCCCGGCCCGGTCACGGTCGCCGAAGTGGCGGCATCGATCGGCACGGGCCTGGCCAAGGCCGCCCTGGCCGGCAAGATCGGCGACAAGGTGGTGGACACCAGCTACCAGATCACGGCCGACAGCCCCCTGTCCATCGTGACGGCCAAGGACGCCGACGGCCTGGATGTGATCCGCCACTCCACGGCCCACTTGCTGGCCTATGCCGTCAAGGAGCTGTTTCCCGAGGCGCAGGTGACCATCGGCCCGGTGATCGAGAACGGCTTCTTCTACGACTTCGCTTACAAGCGCCCCTTCACGCCCGATGACCTGGTGGCCATCGAAAAGCGCATGGCCGAGCTGGCTGCCAAGGACGAGCCCGTGGTGCGCCGCGTGCTGCCGCGCGATGAGGCCGTGGCCTACTTCAAGGGCCTGGGCGAGCACTACAAGGCCGAGATCATCGCCAGCATCCCGAGCAACGAGGATGTGAGCCTGTACCGCGAAGGCGCGTTCGAGGACCTGTGCCGCGGCCCCCACGTGCCCAGCACCGGCAAGCTCAAGTTCTTCAAGCTCATGAAGGTGGCCGGCGCCTACTGGCGCGGTGACCACCGCAACGAGATGCTGCAGCGCATCTACGGCACGGCCTGGTCCACCAAGGACGAGCTGCAGCAGTACCTCACGATGCTGGAAGAGGCCGAAAAGCGCGACCACCGCAAGCTCGGCCGCGAGCTCGACCTGTTCCACATGGACGAGCATTCGCCCGGCACGGTGTTCTGGCACCCCAAGGGCTGGGCCCTGTGGCAGGAGGTGGAGCAGTACATGCGCCGCGTGTACCGCAACAACGGCTACCAGGAGGTCAAGGGCCCCCAGATCCTGGACAAGCAACTGTGGGAGAAGACCGGCCACTGGGACAAGTACCACGAGAACATGTTCACGACCGAGTCGGAAAAGCGCGAGTACGCGCTCAAGCCGATGAACTGCCCCGGCCACATCCTGATCTACAAGCAGGGCATCAAGAGCTACCGCGACCTGCCGCTGCGCTACGGCGAGTTCGGTGCCTGCCACCGCAACGAGCCCACGGGCGGCCTGCACGGCATCATGCGCGTGCGCGGCTTCACGCAGGACGACGGCCACATCTTCTGCACCGAAGAGCAGGTGCTGGAGGAGTGCGCCAACTACACGGCGCTGGTGCAGAAGGTCTACAAGGACTTCGGCTTCACCAACATCATCTACAAGGTGGCCACGCGCCCCGAGGCGCGCATCGGCACCGACGAATCGTGGGACCGCGCTGAGAAGGCGCTGATGGACGGCCTGCGCCATTCGGGCTGCGAGTTCGAGATCGCCGAGGGCGAGGGCGCCTTCTACGGCCCCAAGATCGAGTACACGCTCAAGGATGCCCTGGGACGCCAGTGGCAGTGCGGCACGATGCAGATCGACCCGAACCTGCCCGAGCGCTTGGATGCCGAGTACGTGGCCGAAGACGGCAGCCGCAAGCGCCCGCTGATGCTGCACCGCGCCACGGTGGGCAGCATGGAGCGCTTCATCGGCATGCTGATCGAGCACTATGCTGGCGCCTTCCCCGTGTGGCTGGCTCCGGTGCAGGTCTCGGTGCTCAATATCACCGACGCGCAGGCCGATTACTGTCGCGAAATTGTTGAACGGCTGCAAAAAGCACTGCCGAATCAAGACCTTAGGGTGGGCCTGGATCTGCGCAACGAGAAGATTACGTATAAAATACGCGAGCATTCGTTGCAAAAGCTGCCGTACATCCTCGTCGCGGGCGACAAGGAGAAGGCCGCAGGCGCCGTTGCAGTACGCGGCCGGGGCAATCGTGACCTCGGAGTGATGTCCATCGAAGCGTTCGCTGAGCTGATCGCCAATGACATCGCCACCAAAGCCTGAGTTTGATTCAAAACGCGCTTTGTCGCTTGCCAACTGTACGGTTGTAGCTACATTTTTTGTAGTATTTTGATTGAAGGAAGATAGCCATCGCTACTGAATTTCGTGATCGTCGCCACCGTGAAGAGCGCAAGCACCGCCTGAACCGTGAAATCATGGCCCCGGAAGTCCGTCTCTCCGGGCCGGAGAATGAGCCTTTGGGCGTGGTCAGCCTCATGGAAGCCCTGCGCATGGCAGGTGAGCTGGACGTGGACCTGGTGGAAATCGCCGCCACGGCCAATCCTCCGGTGTGCCGCCTGATGGACTACGGCAAGTTCAAGTACCAGGAGCAAAAGCGCGCTGCCGAGGCGAAGGCCAAGCAGACGGTGATCGAGATCAAGGAAGTCAAATTCCGTCCGGGTACGGACGATGGCGACTACAACATCAAGATGCGCAACATCCGCCGCTTTCTGGCCGAGGGTGACAAGTGCAAGATCACGCTGCGTTTTCGCGGCCGTGAAATCACCCACCAGGAGCTGGGTCTGGCGCTGCTCAACCGCATTCGCGATGAGCTGGCCGACACCATCATCATCGAGCAGTTTCCCAAGCTGGAAGGCCGCCAGATGATCATGATGATCGCGCCGGGCAAGAAGAAGCCCGCCGCCGCCAAGGCGGCCGCGACGGAAGGCACGCCTTCGGGCAGTGCCGCCTGAGGCGGGTCCGCTGCACAGAGACAAGGATTTGCCAGGCAGCCCCTGCAAGGGGGTTGCCCGGCGATAGGCAGTGCGAAAGCACTGCCGCACAGCCGGTGAAAGCCGGCTGAAAAAGTGGCTCGGGGCCAACAAGTTTGCAAATCGTTTTGCAAACGCCTCACGAGCACAACGAAAAGGAGCATTCACATGCCCAAAATGAAGACCAAGAGCAGCGCGAAAAAACGTTTCCGCGTTCGTCCCGGTGGCACCGTCAAGCGCGGTCAAGCCTTCAAGCGTCACATCTTGACCAAGAAGACCACCAAGAACAAGCGCCACCTGCGTGGTGCAGTGAATGTGCATGAGACCAACATGGGCTCTATTGCACAAATGCTGCCCGGTGCTGGCCTTTAATAACGACGAACAAGGAGTACTCACATGCCTCGCGTCAAACGTGGTGTAACGGCCCGTGCCCGTCACAAGAAAGTTCTCGCCCTCGCAAAGGGCTTCCGTGGTCGCCGCGGTAACGTCTTCCGCATCGCCAAACAGGCGGTAATGAAGGCTGGGCAATATGCCTACCGTGACCGCCGCACCAAGAAGCGCGTGTTCCGCCAGCTGTGGATCGCCCGTATCAACGCCGCTGCCCGTGAACTGGGCCTGACCTACAGCCAGTTCGCCAACGGCCTGAAGAAGGCATCCATCGAGATCGACCGCAAGATGCTGGCCGACCTCGCAGTGCACGACAAGGCTGCCTTCGGCAGCATCGTGGAGCAAGTCAAGGCCAAGCTGGCTGCTTGAGTTCACGACAGGCGGCCGTCTCTCACCGGACGGCTGTTTGCGCAATAACAGCAAGGGCTAGGGCTTGTGAAGGCACTAGCCCTTGTTCATTTTCAAGAGTCGATATGAACGAGTTGGATACCCTGGTCGAGAGCGCGACGCAACTGTTTGCGCAAAGCGCCACCCCTGCTGATCTGGAAAACGCCAAGGCGCAGTTCCTGGGCAAGTCGGGTCGCGTGACCGAGCTCATGAAGGGCATGGCGCAGCTGTCGGTGGACGAGAAGAAGTCCCGCGGTGCCGCCATCAACGTCGCCAAGCAGGCCATCGAAGCTGCGCTCACCGCGCGCCGCCAGGCGCTGGCCGATGCGGAGCTGCAGGTCCAGCTCAAGGCCGAGGCCCTGGACGTGAGCCTGCCAGGGCGCCAGCGCGGGCAGGGCGGCCTGCACCCGGTGTCGCTCACGTTCGAGCGCATCGAGGGCATCTTCGGCTCCATGGGTTTCGACGTGGCCCAAGGCCCCGAGATCGAGACCGACTGGTTCAACTTCACCGCACTGAACACGCCGGAAGACCATCCCGCGCGTTCCATGCACGACACCTTCTACGTGGAAGGCGGCACCCCCGAGGCGCCCAACCTGCTGCGCACGCACACCAGCCCCATGCAGATCCGCCACGCGGTGCAGCATGTGAAGAAGCACCGCGCTGCGCTGGATGCCGGCCAGCCCATGCCCGAGGTTCGCGTCATCGCGCCGGGCCGCACCTACCGCGTGGACAGCGATGCCACGCACTCGCCCATGTTCCACCAGTGCGAAGGCCTGTGGATCGGCGAGAACGTGAGCTTCAAGGACCTGAAGGTGATCTTCACGGCCTTCTGCCGCACCTTCTTCGAAAGCGATGACCTGGTGCTGCGCTTTCGCCCGAGCTTCTTCCCCTTCACCGAGCCCAGCGCCGAGATCGACATCCAGTTCCAGACCGGCCCGCTGGCCGGCCGCTGGCTGGAGGTGGCGGGCTCGGGCCAGGTGCACCCCAACGTGGTGCGCAACATGGGCCTGGACCCTGAAAAGTACATCGGCTTCGCCTTTGGCATGGGCATGGACCGCCTGACCATGCTGCGCTATGGCGTGAACGACCTGCGCCTGTTCTTCGACGGCGACATCCGCTTCCTGTCGCAGTTCCAGTAAGAAGGGCCGGCCCCCGCTGCAAGGCCGGGCCACCCGCCGTTTTCGCCCTGGCGCGCGCTTTGAGATCCTGGCCGCGCAAGGCACTTTCCGTACAAGAGTTCGACTATGCAATTCCCTGAATCCTGGTTGCGTGAGTTCTGCAACCCACCCCTTTCGACCGCCGAGCTGGCCGAGACGCTGACCATGGCCGGCCTGGAGGTGGAAGAGCTGCGCCCCGTGGCGCCGCCGTTCGCAAAGATCGTCGTGGGCGAGATCAAGGAGGCCGTGCAGCACCCCGACGCCGACCGCCTGCGCGTGTGCCAGGTGGACGTGGGGCAGGGTGCCCTGCTGAACATCGTCTGCGGTGCGCCCAATGCGCGCGTGGGCATCAAGGTGCCATGCGCCCTGGTGGGCGCCGAGCTGCCGCCCGGCGACGACGGCAAACCCTTCCTGATCAAGGTCGGCAAGCTGCGCGGCGTGGAAAGCCAGGGCATGCTGTGCTCGGCACGCGAACTCAAGCTGTCGGAAGACCATGGTGGCCTGCTCGAGCTCGATGCCGGCGCGCCCCTGGGCCAGGACATCCGCGAGCACCTGAACCTGGACGACACGCTGTTCACGCTCAAGCTCACGCCCAACCTGGCGCATTGCCTGAGCGTCTACGGCATTGCCCGCGAAGTTTCCGCGCTGACGGGCGTGCCATTGCAGCAGCCTGCCTTCCCGGCCGTGGCATCGACTGTGGCAGACAAGCTCGCGGTGCAGGTGAGCGCGCCGGACCTGTGCGGCCGATTCAGTGGCCGTGTGGTGCGCAACGTGAACACGCGTGCCACCACCCCCCAGTGGATGCTCGATCGCCTGGCACGCTGCGGCCAGCGCGGCGTGTCGCCGCTGGTGGACATCTCCAACTACGTGATGTTCGAGCTGGGCCGTCCCTCGCACATCTTCGACCTGGACAAGATCCACGGCGGCCTGGACGTGCGCTGGGGCAAGGCGGGCGAGCAGCTCAAGCTGCTCAACGGCAACACCATCACCGTCGACGAGAAGGTCGGCGTGATCGCCGACGCCCAGCAGGTCGAATCGCTCGCCGGCATCATGGGCGGCGATGCCACGGCCGTGTCGGACGACACGAAGCACATCTACATCGAGGCCGCGTTCTGGTGGCCCAAGGCCGTCGCCGGCCGTTCGCGCCGCTACAACTTCTCGACCGATGCCGGCCACCGCTTCGAGCGTGGCGTGGACCCCCAGCTGACGGTGGAGCACATCGAGCGCATCACCCAGCTGGTGATCGACATCTGCGGCACGCCCGAGACGGCCTGCGGCCCGATGGACGACCAGCGCGTGAACCTGCCCGTGCCGGCACCCGTCACGCTGCGCGTGGCGCGTGCGTCCAAGGTCATCGGCATGCCGCTCACGCAGGCGCAGTGCGCCGACGTGTTCCAGCGCCTGGGCCTGCCGTTCACCGAAGGTGAAGGCACCATCACCGTGACCCCGCCGGCCTACCGCTTCGATATCACCATCGAAGAAGACCTGATCGAGGAGGTCGCGCGCATGGTGGGCTACAACAACCTGCCCACCACGGCGCCGCTGGCACCGATCACCCCCAAGCTGCCGGCCGAGGCCACGCGCAGCCCGTTCGCCGTGCGCCGCACGCTGGCTGGTCTGGGCTACCAGGAAACCATCAACTTCAGCTTCGTCGAAGAGCGCTGGGAGCAGGAGCTGGCGGGCAACGCCCAGCCCATCAAGCTGCTCAACCCCATCGCCAGCCAGATGAGCGTGATGCGCTCTAGCTTGCTGGGCTCACTGCTGCAGGTGCTCAAGTTCAACCTGGACCGCCGCGCCGAGCGCGTGCGCGTGTTCGAGCTGGGCCGCGTGTTCCTGCGCGACGCCAGCATGAAGAACACCGACACCACGGTGGAGGGCTTCCACCAGCCCATGCGCGTGGCCGGTGTGGCTTATGGCGCGAACGACATGCTGCAATGGGGCCGCAAGGAGCAGGGCATCGACTTCTTCGATGTGAAGGGCGATGTCGAGGCCTTGCTGGCGCCACTCAAAGCCACCTTCGAACCGGGCGAGCACCCGGCCATGCACCCCGGCCGCTGTGCCCGCGTGCTGGTGCAGGGCCGGGCCATCGGCTTCGTGGGCGAGCTGCATCCGCAGTGGCGCCAGTCGTGGGAGCTGCCGCTGGCGCCCGTGCTGTTCGAGCTGGAGCTCGATGCCGTGCTGCAGCGCGTGGTGCCGCAGTTCAAGTCGGTCGCCAAGCACCAGGCTGTCGAGCGTGACCTGGCCGTGGTCGTGGCCGAGCGCGTGACGCATGCCGAGGTGGTAGCGGCCGTGCAGGCTGCCGTGCCCGGTGGCATGCTGCGCTCTGCCGTGCTGTTCGACGTCTACCGACCCAAGCCGCTCAAGGCCGGCGAAGAGACGCCGGCCGGCGGCCTGGCACCCAGCGAGAAGAGTCTGGCCGTGCGCCTGACCCTGGGCAGCGACGAAGCCACGCTGACCGAGGCCGAGATCGAGGCCGCCGTGCAGGCGGCTGTGACGCAGCTCACACAGCGCGTGGGCGCGCGGCTGCGCGGCTGAGGATCACGGCGACAATAGCCCAAGCGAACACAACAACATGACGATGCTGACGGGGAGAGATACCGTGATCGAATTTGCAGTCGAAAGCCTGGAAACCCCTGCGCTCACCAAGGCGCAGCTGGCGGATCTCTTGTTCGACCAGATCGGGCTGAACAAGCGCGAGTCCAAGGACATGATCGACGCGTTCTTCGACCTCGTCTCGCAGAGCCTGGTGGAAGGCGACGACGTGAAGCTCTCGGGCTTTGGCAACTTCCAGATCCGCACCAAGGCGCCGCGCCCCGGGCGCAACCCGCGCACCGGCGAGGCGATCCCGATCCAGGCGCGGCGCGTGGTCACCTTCCACGCCAGCAGCAAGCTCAAGGAGCAGATCCAGGCTGCGGCCGGATTGTGAATTTTTGCCTGATCGGCGGCTGAATCCGCGCTGGCGGTCTGGCGGTTCCTGCCGGCCTGCAGTACCCTTGCAGGCTTTCCCGTTTGATTGCTGAATCACCCATGGGCACTGTGCTTCCCGCCATTCCTGCCAAGCGCTACTTCACCATCGGTGAGGTGGCGGAGCTGTGCGGCGTGAAGCCGCATGTGCTGCGCTATTGGGAACAGGAATTCACCCAGCTGCGCCCCATGAAGCGGCGCGGCAACCGCCGCTACTACCAGCACCATGAGGTGCTCATGATCCGCCGCATCCGCGACCTGCTGTACGACCAGGGGTTCACCATCAGCGGTGCGCGCAACAGGCTGCAGGAGCTGGCACTGCCGGCGCGCAGCGAGGCAGGGCAGGGCGAGCACGATGCACCGGACAGCGAGCTGCCGAGCATGTTGATCGACGAGGCGCACGGCCTGTCCATCGGTTCTTCGGCCTTCGCTTTCGACTCGAATGCAGTGCGCCAAGAATTATTTGAGATCCGAGCCCTACTTTCTCCGAACTAGCCAAATTTGTGCATATAATCTAAGTCTTGTCGGCGTGTAGCGCAGCCTGGTAGCGCACTTGCATGGGGTGCAAGGGGTCGCGAGTTCGAATCCCGCCACGCCGACCATTTTCTTCGATGAACAACGGGCTATCGCCACAAGCGGTAGCCTGTTTTTCTTTGTGCGCTCGCATCTTGTGGTGCGGTGATCGGCGCACCCGTCGCTGTTGATCAGATGTGTTGGAGACGCGCAGGCAGGCCTGGCTTTCGCGCTTGTTGCCGATGGCTTCATTCAAGCGCGCGGACGTATCGCTTCACTGACCCTGGCCCTGGCCTGGGCCTGGGCCTGGGCCTGGGCCACCGCCGCCGCCGCCGCTGGCGGGCGTTTTCTTGTTTGTGTATCCATGTGTTTCTGGTAAGTTTTGCGCTCGGAAGACCAAGACCTCTCTTTTCCAGGACTGCTTTTTTATGCGTGTTTCCCGAATGACATCGGCGGGGGTGGTGCTGTGCACCGCGGCACTGCTGGGTGGCTGTGCCACCTGGTCCACGAGTTCCGTTCACCATGCCGCGCCGGCCACTGAGGCCACAGCCAGCGCGCCCCGGCTGAGTCCCGCGCAGGTGTCCATCACCGACAAGGACATCGTGGACCGGCGCTACGCCGCGTTGGGCGATATCACCGTCAGGGTCAACAAGACCACGATCTTCCATCCTGCGCCGACACCCGAGCTCGTGAACGACAGGCTGCGCGAGAAGGCCGCCGCGATGGGGGCCGATGCCGTGGTCCTGGTGCGCTATGGCGACGTGGGCATTTCGATGATGAGTTGGGGCACCCTGGAGGGCAAAGGCCGTGCAGTCAAATTCGTACCTTAAGGTTCTGGGCGGCGCGGCCGCATTGGTGCTTGTGGCGGGTTGCGCAACCCGGGCACCCCGGCTGCCGGACGCCAGGGGACCGGATCCGAGGGCCTTGGATGCCAGGGTTCCTGCCGGCAGCGGCGACCAGGCGGCACCGCCCACGACCTTGCTCATGCCGTTCGCTCCGCCTTCGGCTCCTGTGGCAGGCGTGGTGCAGGACCTCCGGCCGGATGCCGTGATCACCTCCCGTGTGTGGGAGGGCCTGACCGAGGCCGAGCGTGCCCGGCTCAAGCTGCAGTATGCAACGCAGGTGCTGCGCGCCGATGGCTATGGCGCCATCGTCGATGTGCAAGGGGTTGATCGCTCGATCCCCGGCACAACGGCAGGCGCGCACCTGGGTGGCGCCATTGCGGGTGCTGCCTACCTGGACCGCGGCCTGCGTGGGGGCAACTACTCCGCCGGGGGCGCGCTGGCTGCCACCCTGGTGGGGGCGGTCATCGGCTCTGCCATGGACCGCAGGCACCAGGCGCGCTACCAGTTTCGCTACACGGTGCGCCAGGGCGACGGCGAGATGCGCTATGTGGATGACTTCACCACGACCCCATTCAGGCATTCGCCTGGTCTGTGCGTGCGGGTGCCCGAGCTGACGCAGGTGGGGCAGCATGTGTGCGAACAGACGCCGGAGTCGGTGCGCCAGCGCTACCTCGCGATGGAGTGGACGCCGCCCGCCGCTGCGGCAGAGCCTGCGCCCCAGGCCCTCGGCGCTATGGTGCCCGTGGTGCCTCCTGCCAAGCCTGTGCAGTAGGGCCAGTCCAGGCGTACGCCTGCCGCACGCCATGCCTGTCGAAGGGCTCCGTGCCTGTCGGATGCCTCAGCGCCCCAGCCGGGCCAGTGACTGCTGGATGTTGGCAAAGGCCTGGGTGAGCTTGTGGGTGGCGCGCTGCAACTCTTCGGGCTTGACCTCGCTGGTGCGGCGGCACCGCGGGCAGGTGATGCGCGGGCTCAGCTTCAGCTTGCCCAGCCGCTCCTTGACGGCCTGCTGGCAGTGCGGGCAGGGCAGTTCGATGCTGGCGTCGTCCAGAACAGTCATGGTGTCCCCTCTCGAAAGATGGTGGGTGCGAACTGGTGGAGCTTGCCAAGCCATTGTCACCGGTTTGCCGGCGCACGCCAAATGGGGCCTGGGCGGCCGGGCGGCGTTGTGTGCCCGAAGTCTGCCGCCAGTGTCGCGTGCTTGCAGCACCGCGGTGCGCAAGGCACTTTGTTTGAGGGGCCGGTGGTTACAATACGTACTGGCTTTTGGATGGATGTGCGTGCTGCCCGTGGCGGCTGTGCGCAGGTCATGAGACAGGACGCCGTGCGGGTTGGTCCGGGGCCGCGGGGCAGTTCTGCTCCGGGGCGGGCCATTCTTTCAATGGGGTGTGGGGCGTGGTGGTCGCCATGTGCTGGCGAGCTGCTGCGGTCTGGCGCTCCTTTGAAAAGCCCGTGGCGGCGGCGACCCCATCATTCACGGCAAGAGCCCAGAGCCAATTGGTCCTGGGCTTTTTTTGTGGACAGGGGCGGCGTGTTTTTCGAGACTGCTGTGTTCCGGCCGGGTGGGCGGGGGCGATGGCCCCGGCAAGAACAAACCGACAACAAGTGCTGGATGGGGATTGCATGATCGATGGACTGATTTCGGGCCGTCTCTACGGGGGCCCAGAGCGGCGTCTGGACAAGGTAGGAAAGCCTTACATGGTGGCCAAAGTGCGGGCCCCGAGTGCAGAGGGCGAGATGCTGTTCGTCAACGTCATTGCGTTCGATGACGACGTGTGCCTGGCCATGGAGCAGCTGCACGATGGCGAGTCCATCTCCGTCGCAGGCTCCGTGACCCCCAAGGTGTGGACCGACAAGCAGGGCAATGTGCGCCCGGCGCTCGACATGGTCGCCCACCGCGTGATGAGCGCGCGCGACGCGTACCAGACGCAAACCAACTGATCTGCCTGGCTGGGGCTACGCTGCCTCAGCCGTGGCTGGGTGGCCGACCGGCGTGCATGCCGCCGGGCCTGGCCTGGGTGCCACTGCTGGCAAAGCCCATGGCCTCCAGCTCTTCGGGTGACGGGTGCAGCTCGCGCACTTCGGGCTGGCGATGCTCGATGGAGCGGCGCCGCTCGTGCTTGTCGGGTGGGCCGTCTTCACGTTGGCGGCGATCCATGCCGCTGCGTCGTTCAATGGGGACAGTCTTTTCCATGGCGTGGGCCTGAGGGTCTTTCTGGAGGCTGGCGGTCAATGCCCGCGGCCCGTGGGCTTGTCGGCCATGGGTTCGTTGCATGGAGAGTCCGGGAGCCTGCCGGCAGGGGCGGTGCCAGTATGCCCTTGTGGTGGCCGGAAATGGAGGGAAGTATCCCGGCTGCAAGACTTGTTGACGTTTGGGGTGTGGCCCAGGCCGGCGGGCTTGGCCACCATCGGGTTTCTTCACCCCATGCCTGTGCACCTGGCCTGCGGCTGCTGGCACAAGCTGCATGCCGACTACCGGTGCTTTGCTGCCGCGTTGGGGGTGTGCGGTCGAGCGGTTCGAAGTGCCATGCCGCGGGATAGGCACGACCCAAGCAAAAAGCCCCTGACTCTTGCGAATCAGGGGCTTTTCATTTGGTGCCGGAGAGATGAATCGAACACCCGACCTTCTCATTACGAATGAGCTGCTCTACCGACTGAGCTACACCGGCGTAAGACTTAGATTATAGCGTGGAATGGTAGCTTGTCACGCGTTCGACCTCATTTTTTGATCCGAGGATCACGCTGACGCGCTCATGCAACTGCGTGGGCTCTATGTCCATGATGCGCTGTTTGCCGTTGGTCGCGGCGCCGCCGGCCTGCTCGACAAGCCAGGACATGGGATTGGCCTCGTACATCAGGCGCAGCTTGCCGGGCTTGTTGGGTTCGCGCTTGTCCCAGGGGTACATGAAGATGCCGCCGCGCGTGAGGATGCGGTGCACGTCGGCCACCATGCTGGCGATCCAGCGCATGTTGAAGTCCTTGCCGCGCGGGCCGTCCTTGCCCTGCAGGCACTCGTCGATGTAGCGCTTCACGGGGGCGTCCCAGTGGCGCATGTTGCTCATGTTGATGGCGAATTCCTTGGTGTCCTCGGGAATGCGCACGTTCTCTTCGGTGAGCACGAAGGAGCCCTGCTCGCGGTCCAGCGTGAACATGGCCACGCCGTCGCCCACGGTGAGCACCAGCGTGGTCTGCGGGCCGTAGATGCAGTAGCCTGCCGCCACCTGGGAGGTGCCGGGCTGCAGGAAGTCGCC
Source organism: Acidovorax sp. GW821-FHT09B03 (assembly GCF_059418305.1). Lineage (NCBI taxonomy): Bacteria > Pseudomonadati > Pseudomonadota > Betaproteobacteria > Burkholderiales > Comamonadaceae > Acidovorax > Acidovorax sp. GW821-FHT09B03. Next base: position 309,435 of record NZ_JBWKPP010000006.1, on the reverse strand, counting down.
AGCCTCCACGCCGCGGTCGTCATCGGGCTTCTTGAGCACGCTGAAGATGGTGCCGATGCTCACGTTCACGTCGATGTTGCTCGAGCCATCGAGGGGATCGAACAGCAGCAGGTATTCGCCCTGCGGGTAGCGGTTGGGCACCAGGTAGATGCCGTCCATTTCCTCGGAGGCCATGGCGGCCAGGTGGCCGCCCCATTCGTTGGCTTCGATCAGCACCTCGTTGGCGATGATGTCCAGTTTCTTCTGGATCTCGCCCTGCACGTTCTCGCTGGACGCCGTGCCGAGCACGCCGCCCAGGGCGCCCTTGTTGACGGCCTGGCTGATGCTCTTGCACGAGCGGGCCACCACTTCGAGCAGCAGGCGCAGCTGCGAGGGGATGAGCCCGTCGATGCGTTGCTGCTCGACCAGGTAGCGGGTGAGGGAGATGCGGGAGCTCATCGGTAGATCGTCCTTGGCTTGGGTTCTTTGGTGGAATTACTTGGATTGCTGCTCGCGTTCGGACAGCTCGGCCAGCGTCGCCTGTGCTTCTTCGAGCAGGTTCTCGTCGCCGCTGGCGCGGGCAATGGCCACCCGTTGCGTGAGCAGGCTGCGCGCCAGGGCGTCGTCGCCGGTCTCATGGGCCAGCACGCCTTGCTGGAACAGCGTGTCCAGCACGATGCCATCGTCCCCCAGTGCGTGGCCCAGGGCCAGCCGCTGCTGCAGATAGCTGTGGGATTGGGCATGCTCGCCCAGTTCGTAGGCGTTCTGCGCCAGGTTGTTGATGAGGCCTGACAGGCGCAGGTCGGTATCCGAGCCGAAGACCTGCCGCGCGTCGGTCAGCAACTGCTGGTTGTGTGCCAGGGCCTCGGCAAAGCGGCCGGCCTCGTGCAGGGCGTAGCCGATCTCTTCGCGGATGCCCAGCTTCTGGTCGGCGCTCAGCGTGGCACCCTCCTGGTCGGCCCAGTGGGCCGACTGGCGCAGGTGCTCGATGGCGGTGTCGTACTCCTCGGACTGCAGCGCCGACTCGCCGATGGCGTAGTGCTTCTGGCAGCGGTCCGCCGTGGTGAGATCACCCAACGTCGAGCGGATGGCCAGGGCGCGCAGCCCCAGGGGCAGGCCCTCGTCGTCCATCTGGCGCTTGGAATACACCACGAACTGCAGCCACAGCAGCTGGGCCAGCTCGGGTGACTCCGCGCCCAGGCCCTCGGCCAGCGGGCGCAGGGCGGCCAGGTCGGCCGACATGGCCGTGCCGCTGAACATGGCGTCGGCGTCGTACACCGTGTCGAGCAGCTGGTTGAAGCGCCGCGCGAACTCTTGTGCGGAATCGGTGAATGCCATGGTGCGTCGCGTGCGATCGATCAGTCTGCCAGCGCGCGGGTGACCACCTCGCGCACGTCGTTGCTCAGGTCCGGGCGCGTGGCCACGCGGGCAATGGCCTCGCGGGCCGCGGTGCGCCAGGGCTCGGCCAGCTTCTTCCAGCGGTCGAGCGCGCGCGCCAGGCGCGCGGCGACTTGCGGGTTGATGGCGTCGAGCTCGATCACGCGGTCGCTCCAGAACACGTAGCCCGCCGCATCGGTGCGGTGGAAGGCGCCGGGGTTGGCGCTGCAGTAGCTGAAGATCACGCTGCGCGCGCGGTTCGGGTTCTTCAGGCTGAAGTCCGGGTGCTGCATGAGCTGGCGCACGGCGGGCAGCACATTGCCGCCCTTGTCGGGCGCGCCGGCCTGCAGCGCGAACCACTTGTCGATGACCAGGGGCTCGTCCTTGAACAGCGCGTGAAAGCGCGCCAGCGCCGCAGCCGCATGCGTGCTGCCGCTGGCCACCAGGGCCGTGAGGGCGTTGAAGCGGTCCGTCATGTTGCTGGCCACCTTGAAGCGCTGGTAGGCCTTGCCGGGCCAGACCTCGTCGCCCGTGCGCTGGGCGGCGATGCACAGCATGTGCAGCGCCATGCCGCTGAGCGAGCGGCGGCCGGACGAGACCGGGTCGGGGCTGTAGCCGCCGGTGTCCTGGTTCTGCTCCCAGGCCCACTCCCAGTCGGCCTGCAGGGCCACGGCCAGTTGCTCGCGCATGGCCTCGCGCACGGCGTGGATGCGCTGCGGGTCCACCACGTCGAGCTGCTCGGCGATGTAGGTCTCGGACGGCAGGGTCAGCACCAGTTCCTTGAAGGCCGCATCCAGCGCCGGGCTGCGCAGCACGCTGCGCAGCGCATCGACCACGGCAGCGGGCAGGATGTCGCCGCCGGCGGGGCCACTGCCAGTGATGGCATGGATGGCGGTGCGCAGCGCCAGGCGCTGGCCCGCTTCCCAGCGGTTGAAGGCATCGGTGTCGTTGGCCAGCAGGGTGAGCAGTTGCTCGTCGGTGTACTCGATGTCCAGCACCACCGGGGCGCTGAAGTCGCGCAGCAGCGAGGGCACGGGTTCGGCGTCGAGGCCGGTGAACACCAGGGTCTGGCTGGCCTCGGTCAGCACCACGGTGCGCGATGGCGCGCCCGCGGCGTCCTCGCCCTGTAGCTGCAGGGGCAGGGCGGCGCCCTGGTGCGTGAGCAGGCCCAGCCCGACGGGTATCACGAAGGGCAGCTTGTCGGCCTGGCCCGGCGTGGGCGCGCAGCTTTGCGCCAGGGTCAGGGTGTAGGTGCGCGCGGCGGCGTCGTAGCTGCCCGTGGCCTTCACGCGCGGCGTGCCGGCCTGGCTGTACCAGCGCTTGAACTGGGGCAGCAGGCGTGCCAGGTCGCTGGCGGGGTTGGCATCGGCAATGGCCTGGGCGAAGTCGTCGCAGGTCACGGCCTGGCCATCGTGGCGCTCGAAGTACAGCTTCATGCCCTTGGCAAAGCCTTCGCGGCCCACCAGGGTGTGCATCATGCGCACCACCTCGGCACCCTTTTCGTAGATGGTGACGGTGTAGAAGTTGTTGATCTCGATGTAGCTGTCGGGCCGCACCGGGTGGGCCATGGGGCCCGCGTCCTCGGGGAACTGGGCGGTGCGCAGCACGCGCACGTCCTCGATGCGCTTGACGGCGCGGGCCGAGGGGCTGCCGGCCAGGTCCTGGCTGAACTCCTGGTCGCGGAACACCGTGAGGCCTTCCTTCAGGCTCAGCTGGAACCAGTCGCGGCAGGTCACGCGGTTGCCCGTCCAGTTGTGGAAGTACTCGTGGCCGACCACGCTCTCGATGTTGGCGAAGTCCACGTCAGTCGCGGTCGACTCGCTGGCCAGAACGTACTTCGTGTTGAAGATGTTCAGGCCCTTGTTCTCCATGGCGCCCATGTTGAAGTCGCTGGTGGCGACGATCATGAAGCGTTCCAGGTCCAGCGGCAGGCCAAAGCGCGCCTCGTCCCAGGCCACGCTGGCCATCAGCGAGTTCATGGCGTGCTCGGTCTTGCCCAGGTCGCCCGGGCGCACGTAGACCTGCAGCAGGTGGTCGGTGCCGGCGCGCGCGCGGATCTTCTGCTCGCGGGCCACCAGCTTGCCCGCCACCAGGGCGAACAGGTAGCAGGGCTTCTTGTGCGGGTCGACCCATTGGGCGAAGTGGCGGCCATCTTCCAGGTCGCCGCTGTCCACCAGGTTGCCGTTGGACAGCAGCACCGGGTACTGGGCCTTGTTGGCGCGCAGCGTGACGGTGTAGCTGGCCATCACGTCGGGGCGGTCCAGGAAGTAGGTGATGCGCCGGAAGCCCTCGGCCTCGCACTGCGTGAAGAAGGTGCCCTGGCTCACGTACAAGCCCATCAGGTGCGTGTTCTTGGCGGGGCAGCAGGTGGTGAAGATCTCGAGCGCGAAGGCGTCAGGGCCCGTGGGCAGGTTCTCCAGCACCAGGCGCGAGCCCTCCATCTTGAACGAGGTGCCCTGGCCGTTGACCAGCACGCGTGCCAGGTTCAGGTCCTCGCCGTCGAGCTTGAGCGGCTGCTCGGCCACGTCCGGGTTGCGGCGCAGCGTCATGCGGTTGAGCACGCGCGTCTTGGCGGGGTCCAGGTCGAAGGTCAGCTCGACGCTGTCGATCCAGTAGGCGGGGGCGGTGTAGTCCTCGCGGCGGATGGCGAGGGCCGGTCCCGCTCCACTGGCGTCTGCGTTAGGCGATGGCAACATGGATGCGCTCCAGAAAGTCGGTGTTCATGAGTTCGTGGTAGTCACGCACGGCGGCCAGCACATGGGGGCCCGCCAGTTCCTGCGCGCTGTGGGTGCTGCACACCGCCACGGCATGCATGCCTGCGCGGCGCGCGGCCTCGATGCCGAAGGGGGCGTCCTCGAAGACGATGCAGCGTTCGGGTGCGGCGCCGATGCGGCGTGCCGCTTCGAGAAAGATGGCCGGCTGGGGCTTGCCGGGCAGGCCCTCGTCGCCGCGCACGATGGTCAGGGGCTTGGGCTCCATGGACAGGCGCGCCATGGCGAAGGCCACGTTGTGGATGTCGCCCGCCGTGCCCACGGCCAGCTTGTAGCCGCGTGTGGAGACCTGCGCCGCAAAGGCGCGAAAGCCCGCCACCTCGGCAAAGGCCGGGCCGAACAGCTCGCGGTAGATGTCTTCCTTCTCGCGCGTGAGCGTATCGGCCTCGGCCTGCTCCACCTCGCGCTGCAGCAGCTCGCGGATGCACTCGGTGCCATTGCGGCCTGTGGTGCGGGCCATCAGGTCGGGTACGTCGATGGCCATGCCGCGGCGGCGCGTGAACTCGACCCAGGCCTTGGCGTGCCAGGGCATGGAGTCGATCATGGTGCCGTCCATGTCGAAGATGAAGGCTTCGACAGGGATCGCGCTGCGGCCCGGGGCCGTGGCGTCGACGGTGGTGGCGGCTGCTGCGTCGCGCTGCATCACACGCCCTGCTTGAGCGAGGCTTCGATGAAGGCGTCCAGGTCGCCGTCCAGCACCTTTTGCGTGGCGGAGATTTCCACCCCGGTGCGCAGGTCCTTGATGCGGCTGTTGTCCAGCACGTAGCTGCGGATCTGGTGGCCCCAGCCCACGTCGGTCTTGGTGTCCTCGAGCTTTTGCTGCTCTTCCTGGCGCTTGCGCATCTCGTGGTCGTACAGGCGCGAGCGCAGGCGCTGCCAGGCGATGTCGCGGTTGCCGTGCTGGCTGCGGCCGTCCTGGCACTGCACCACGATGCCCGTGGGGATGTGGGTCAGGCGCACGGCCGAGTCGGTCTTGTTGATGTGCTGGCCGCCCGCGCCCGATGCGCGGTAGGTGTCGGTGCGCACGTCCGAGGGGTTGATGTCGATCTGGATCGAATCGTCGATCTCGGGGTAGACGAACAGGCTGGCAAAGCTGGTGTGGCGCCCGCCCGACGAGTCGAACGGCGACTTGCGCACCAGGCGGTGCACGCCGGTTTCGGTGCGCAGCAGGCCGTAGGCGTACTCGCCCTCGACCTTGATGGTGGCACTCTTGAGGCCGGCGATGTCGCCCGGGGTCTCTTCCTCGACCGTGGTCTTGAAGCCCTTGCGCTCGGCGTACTTGAGGTACTGGCGCAGCAGCATGCCGGCCCAGTCGCAGGCCTCGGTGCCGCCGGCGCCGGCCTGGATGTCGACGAAGCAGTTGAGCGGGTCGGCCTCGTGGCGGAACATGCGGCGGAACTCGAGCTGCTCGATCTCTGGCTGCAGCTTGGCGGTCTCGGCCTCGATGGTCATCAGGCCGTCTTCGTCGCCGTCTTCCTTGCTCATGTCGTAGAGCTCGGTGTTGTCGGCCAGCTCACGCGTGAGTTTTTCGAGCGTGAGCACCACGCCGTCCAGCGACTTCTTTTCCTTGCCCAGTTCCTGGGCCTTCTTCGGATCGTTCCAGACCGAAGGGTCTTCCAGCGAGGCGTTGACGGTTCTCAGGCGTTCGAATTTGGCATCGAAGTCAAAGATACCTCCGTAACTCTTGCGTGCGCACGGTCAGGTCGCTCAAGGTGTTGCCGATGAGGTTGATGCGTTCTGCGTCCATGGTGGTGTCCTGGTAGGTGTGTTCTGTAGAGGGTGACAAGGCCGAACGGGCCCCGTGTGCGCTGCGCTGGTGTGCGCACGCAAGGGGATGACCCGCACCGAGGCGGGTCGGTTCAGCATCGCCCGAATCGGCCATTTTCTCATGGATGGGCATGGGGGCCGGCAATGCCCCTTGCGCCCTCGAAAACGGCCGCGGAACCGTGCCGCAGGAGGGGTCAGGAAGACAGGTGCTCTTCGATCAGCTGCGCCACCGCTTCGGGCTGGTCATGGTGCAGCATGTGCGCGGCGTCCTGCACCACGGCCGTGCGGCAGTCGCGCACGTGGGTCAGGCGCTGGTGGTATTCAGGCAGGGCATAGCGGCCCTTCCACCACTGGCCCAGGCTGTCGTCGCTGGCCTCCACGGCCAGCACGGGGGCGGCAATGCGCTCGTACAGGGCCAGGGCCTCGTCCAGGCGGTACAGCTGCGAGCTGGTGATCTTGTGCGCCGGGTCGCCCAGGATCTCCCAGCGGCCCTCTGCGTTGGGCTCGGCCCAGTGCTGCGCCAGCCAGTCGGCCTTGTCCTGTGACAGGCGCGGGTTGGTCTTCATCAGGCGCTGGGCCACGCCGGCCACGGCGTCGTAGGCCTTGAGGGCCATGTCGCCCGTCTGCAGCTTCTTGATCTCGTCGATCCACTGCGCATAGCGTTTGGGCGCCTGGTCGGGTTTGGTGGCGGGCATGCCGAAGCCCTCCAGGTTCACCAGGCGGCGAATGCGCTCGGGCCGCACGCCCGCATACATCATGGCGATGTTGCCGCCCATGCTGTGGCCCATCAGGTCCACGGGCTGATCGCCCACGTAGTGGTCGAGCAGCAGGTCCAGGTCGGCCAGGTAGTCGGGAAAGGTGTAGTGGTCGCAGGGCGTGGGCAACTTGCTCAGGCCGAAGCCGCGCCAGTCGGGCGCGATGATGTGCCGGCCTTGCGCGAACGCGGCCGAGAACGCATCCACCACGAACTGGTAGGAGGCGCCCACGTCCATCCAGCCATGCACCATGACCAGCGGGGGCCTGGCCTTGTCGCTCGATGCCTCGCCCCAGTGGCGGACGTGGTAGCGCAGGGTGCGGATGGGGACGAACTCGCTGCGCGAGGTGCGGACGGTGGAATACATGGAGAGCAGCGGGGTGAAAGGATGGACAGGTGTTGTTGCTCCAATGGTACGTCGGCAGCCCTGCGGCCGTGGCTGCGGGGGTGTCGCATGGGCGCCTGCCAGTCCATGGGTATGGAAATTGCTGAGGTTGACGCATATCAAAGCGGTGCGCCCCGACGCGTGCTGCGCCCCTATCCCCCCAGCCCCCACGCGAGGTCTCTGTCCGATGGTTCCCCTGTCGTCCGCCCTGTCCCTGGATCTGTCGGCGCTGCAGCAGCGCCCGCTGTTCACGTCGGACCTCCGGGTGGATTCCCATGACCTGGTGGCGCGCGAGTTCTCCGACCATGGGCTGAAATGGTGCGGCGGGCCGGTGGCCACCTCGCTGTCCAAGGTGCGCGTGCGCCAGTTGCAGCTGTTCATGCTGCAATACGGTGCGGAGGTGGAGATCCGCCCGCGCCCGTTCGACGACTTCGTGCTGGTGCACCTGTCGCTCTCGGGCACAGCGCAGCTGGTGTCCGACGGCGTGCCCGTGCGCCTGCCCGCCGGTGCCGCCGCGCTGATTGCACCGCGCCACAACCTGCACATGCACTGGCAGCAGGGCGCGCGACAGCTCATCCTCAAGGTGCCGTGCAGCCTGCTGCGCGCCTGGGCGCCCGAGTCGCTGGTGGGCGACTCGACCTTCGTGCACCCGCTGCTGCCGCTGAGCGCGGGGCAGGGCCAGCAGTGGCACTTTCTCATGCAATCGCTGCTCCACGTGAGCCAGCAGGCGGTGGAGAGCACCGCGCATGCGCGCTGGGTGGACCACATGGAGAGCAACGTGGCGCTGTTCCTGGCCTCCTGCGCGCAGAGCGTGCCGATGCCTGCGGCGCCGCGGTTGTCCCTGGGGGCGCTGGACATCGACACCGCCGCGCCGGTCCCCCATGGCGACATGGGCCGGCTCGACCGGCTCGATGCCTACATGCGCAGCCGCCTGTGCGCGCCCGTGGCGCTCGAAGACCTGGCGCGCGCCGCCAGTGTCAGCGTGCGCGGCCTGAATGCGCTGTGCCAGCGCCACCATGGCGAATCGCCCATGGCGCTGCTGCGCAACATGCGGCTTGACGCTGTGCGTGCGCGCCTGCAGGAGCGCCCCGGCCACTGCGTGACCGATGCGGCGCTGGAGTTCGGCTTCGGCCACCTGGGCCGTTTTTCGAGCTACTACCGCGAGCGCTTTGGCGAACTGCCGAGCCAGACCAGCTTCAATTGAGCAGGCACCACTGCACATTTGCAAGAACCGGACAGGCCCGCAGCGCCGCGTGCCGATAGTGGATAGCGGGGCAGGGCGTTGATTTCTAGCATGGAGGCATACCAATCGAAGAGGCCGTGCCCATGTCTGAAATCCCCGCCGTCGAAGTCGCTGCCCCCGTCTCGCTCAAGGCGCAGCGGCAGGTGTTCTTCCCGCAGCCCGATGGCTCCAACGTGCCCTACCGGGTGTTCAGCTCGCAGGAGGTCTACGACCGCGAGCAGGAGCGCATCTTCCGCGGGCCGGTCTGGAGCTTTCTGGGGCTGGAAGCCGAGATACCCAACGTGGGCGACTTCAAGTCCACCTTCGTCGGCGACACGCCCGTGGTGGTCACGCGCACGGCCGATGGCCTGGCCTGCTGGGTCAACCGCTGCGCCCACCGCGGCGCCATGGTCTGCCGCGAAAAGCGCGGCAACGCGGCCAGCCACACCTGCGTGTACCACCAGTGGAGCTTTGCCGCCAACGGCGACCTGCAGGGTGTGCCGTTTCGCCGCGGCCAGAAAGGCATGGTCGGCATGCCCAAGGACTTCAAGACCGAGGAGCATGGCCTGCAGAAGCTGCGCGTGGACAGCTACAAGGGCTTGCTGTTCGCCACCTTCAGCGACGCGACGCCGCCGCTGCCCGAGTACCTGGGAGAGCAGATGCGGCCGTGGATCGACCGCATCTTCCACAAGCCCATCGTCTACCTGGGCTGCACGCGCCAGTACTCCAAGTCGAACTGGAAGCTGTACTTCGAGAACGTCAAGGACCCCTACCACGCCAGCCTGCTGCACCTGTTCCACACCACCTTCAACATCTTCCGCGTGGGGATGAAGGCGCGCTCCATCCCCGACGCGAACCACGGCCTGCACAGCATCATCACCGTGACCAAGCCCGAGGTGGAGACGGACACCGCCGCGGCCTACAGCGCGCAGAACATTCGCTCCATGGACGAAGGCTTCGAACTCGAAGAGCCCGCGCTGCTCGGCCAGATCCAGGAGTTCGACGAGATGACCACCAACCACATCCAGCCGATCTTTCCGCAGCTGGTGGTGCAGCAGATCCACAACACGCTGGTGGCGCGCCAGCTGCTGCCCAAGGGGCCGGGCAACTTCGAGCTGGTGTTCCATTTCTTCGGCTACGCCGACGACACCCCCGAGCTGCGCGAGCTGCGCCTGCTGCAGGCCAACCTGGTGGGCCCTGCGGGCTACATCTCGATGGAGGACACCGAGGCCACCGAGCTGGTGCAGCGCGGCACCGTGCGCGATGGTGACAAGCACTCCTACATCGCCATGGCGCGCGAGGCGCCCGAGCAGATGGACACCGTGATCACCGAGAACCTGATCCGCCGCTTCTGGGTGGGTTACCAGGGACTGATGGGCTACTGAAGGACTGCACGCCATGACCACGATGACCACCCCCATCGACATCAGCCGCCAGGAGCGCCTGCAGCTGTGGACCGAACTGCTCGAGCTGCAGCACCGCTACGTGAGCGCGCTGGACAACAACCGGCTCGAAGAGTGGCCCGGCTTCTTCGTCGAAGAGGGCCGCTACGAGATCATCCCCAAGGAGAACTTCGACGCCGGCTTTCCCGCGCCCATCATGTACTGCCGCAATGCCGGCATGCTGCGCGACCGCGTGCTGTCGCTGCGCAACGCCAACATCTTCGAGGACCATGTGTACCGCCACGGCACCTCGGGCCTGGTGATCACCGCCGTGAAGGACGGCGTGGTGCACACCCAATCGAGCTACGTGGTGGTCATCACCGGCACGGCCGGCGAGTCCAGCGTCTACCAGGCCGGCACCTACCTCGACGAGGTGGTGCAGCACCAGGGCGAGTGGCGCTACCGCAGCAAGCGCGTGGTCTACGACACCTCGCGCGTGGCCACCTTGCTCGCCACCCCCATCTGAGGACCCGCACCATGCAGACAACGACCGACAAGGCACTGGAACAGGGCGCGGTAGCCGCCTGGCACGACGTGGGCGAGCCCGAGGATTTCCCGGACGGCGCCGTGTGGCCCGTGGTGGTGCAGGGGCTGCCCGTGGCGGTGTTCCGCGACGGGGAGGGGCTGTTCGCCCTGTACGACCTGTGCACCCATGGCGCCGCCAAATTGTCCGACGGCTGGGTGGAAGACGGCTGTGTGGAATGCCCCTTGCATCAGGGCACCTTCGACATCCGCACGGGGGCGCCCTGCAAGGCGCCCGTCACCGAAGCGGTGCGCACGTTCCCGGTGCGCGTGGTGGCAGGGCGCGTCGAGGTCGGGCTCTGACGCCCCGCCTGCACGGCCCCTGGTTCTCTTTTCTTTTTTGTTGATGGATAAGGACTGACGATGGCATACCTCTACCGCACCTCGCTTCGCAAGCGTCTCGAAGTAGCCGCACTGGCCACCCTGGCGGTCTGCGCCAGCTTTACCGCCGCAGCGCAGCAGGGCCCCATCAAGGTCGGCATGGCGCTCGATATCTCGGGCCCGTTTGCCGGCCCCGGCGCCGATGCGCGCGACGGCTTCAACCTGGCGATCAAGCAGCTCGCGGGCAAGCTCGGCGGCCAGCCGGTGGAGTTCGTGCAGACCGACATGGCCGGCAGCCCCGACCAGGCCAAGCAACTGGTGGACCGCTTCGTGCAGCGCGAGAAGATCGACCTGTTCACAGGCCCCATCGCCTCCAACGTGGCGCTGGCCGTGGCACCCACGCTGTTCGCGGCCAAGGTGCCCTATCTGTCGAACAACGCCGGCCCGAGCCAGCTGGCCGGCGCGCAGTGCAATGCCTACTTCTTCGGTACCGCCTACCAGAACGACCAGTACCACGAGGCTGCAGGCCAGTTCGCAGCCGACCGCGGCTTTGGCCGCATGGTGCTGATCGCCCCCAACTACCCCGCCGGCAAGGACGGGCTCACCGGCTTCAAGCGCAAGTTCAAGGGCACGGTGGTCGACGAGGTGTACACCAAGGTCGGCCAGATTGACTACGCGACCGAGCTGGCGCAACTGCGCGCCGCCAAGCCCGAGGCCGTGTACTTCTTCCTGCCCGGAGCCATGGGCATCAATTTCATCAAGCAGTTCGTGGGGGCCGGCCTGTCCAAGGACATCATGCTGGTGACCAGCGGCTTCTCGGCCGACGAGGACATCATCGGCGCGGTGGGCGAGCCCATGCTCGGCCTGTTCAACACCTCGCACTGGGCGCACGACCTGGACAACGCGGCCAACAAGGCCTTCGTCGCGGCCTTCCGCAAGGAATACGGCGGGCGCTACCCGTCCATCTACGCCGCACAGGCCTTCGACGTGATCAGCGCCATGGACGCGGCCGTCAAGGCCGTGGGCGGCAAGGTGGCCGACCGCGAGGCCCTGGCCAAGGCGCTGGCCAAGGCGCAGTTCCCCTCGGTGCGCGGCAGCTTCCGCTATGCCAACAACCACTACCCGGTGCAGAACTTCTACCTGCGCACCATCGGCAAGAACGCCGAGGGCCGCGTGACCAACAAGACCATCAAGACGGTGCTTGAGAACTACGGAGATGCCTTCTCTGCCCAGTGCCCGTTGAAGTGACCTTGTCCCCACCGCTTTCGCGCATTCCAAGCACACCATGAACTGGATCCTCGTCATCGAGCAATTGCTCAACGGAGCGGGCTACGGGCTCATGCTCTTCCTGATCGCGGCCGGCCTCACGCTGGTCTTCGGGATCATGGACGTGATGAACCTCTCGCACGGCTCGCTGTTCATGGTGGGCGCCTACGTGGCGGCCACGGTGCATGTGCACAGTGGCTCGTTCGCGGGCGCGGTGCTGGTGGCCATCGCCGCCACCGTGTTCGTGGCCGTGCTGCTGGAGGTGACGCTGATGCGCCGCCTCTACGGGCGCGACCACCTGGCCCAGGTGCTGGCGACCTTCGGCGTGATCCTGGTGGCCGATGACGCGGTGAAGATGGCCTGGGGCCCGTCGCCCGTGATGGCGCCCACACCGGCCCTGCTCTCGGGCCCGGTGGAGCTGTTCGCCGGGCTGCCGTACCCCTCGTACCGGCTGGTGGTGCTGGTGGCCGGGGTGGCGGTGGCGGGCCTGCTGTACCTGCTGGTCAACCACAGCCGCGTGGGCATGCTGGTGCGGGCCGGCGCGTCGGACCGGTGGATGGCCGAGCTCATGGGCGTGCGCGTCAAGCGCGTGTTCTGCGGCATCTTCGTGCTGGGGGCTGCCCTGGCGGCCCTGGCCGGCGCCCTCATGGGGCCGCTGATGGCCGTGCAGGTGGGCATGGGCGAAGCCATCCTGATCCCGGCGCTGGTGGTCATCGTCATCGGCGGCATCGGCTCGGTGCGCGGGGCCTTCGTGGCTGCGCTGCTGGTGGGGCTGGTGGACACCATCGGCCGGGCCTTCCTGCCGCTCTTGCTGCGCGCCACGCTGCCGCCATCCGTCGCTGCCGACCTGGGCCCGCTGTTCGCCGAGGTGGCCATGTACGCCCTGATGGCCGCCGTACTGAGCTTTCGCCCCGCGGGGCTGTTTTCTGCCAAAGCATGAGTGCCATGTCTGCCTCCTTGACCTCATCCCCCTCGCTACCCTCGCCGCCGATGGCTGCGCCGCGCTGGCGCGGCGCCATCGTGCCGTTGGTGCTGCTGGCCGCGTTGGCCGCCTTTCCCTTGGTCGCGCCGGCCCTGGGCCTGGATTTCTACATCGGCTTCGTGCGCCGGGTGCTGGTGGTGGCGCTGGCCGCGGCCAGCCTGAACTTCATCATGGGCTTTGGCGGCATGGTGGCGCTGGGGCATGCGGGCTTCGTGGGCGTGGGCGCCTATGCGGTGGTGGTACTCAGCGATGCGGGCGCCACTTCGGCCTGGATCGTCTGGGGCGCTGCCATGGCTGCGGCCGCGCTGGTGGCCGCACTGGTGGGCGCCATCTCGCTGCGCACCAAGGGGGTGTACTTCATCATGATCACCCTGGCCTTCGCGCAGATGCTGTACTTCGTCTTCGTCTCGCTGCGCAGCTATGGCGGCGACGATGGCTACACGCTGCCCCTGCGGCCGGCGCTGGGCATGGGCCTTGATGTGATGCACGAGCCCACGCTGTACTGGGTGGTGCTGGCCCTGGTGGCGCTGGTGCTGTGGTGGCTGGACCGGGCCACGGCCTCGCGCTTCGGTGCGGCGCTGGCGGGTATCCGCGACAACGAGACGCGCATGCGTGCCCTGGGCTACCCGGTGTACCTGCTGCAGCTGGCGGCCTTCACGCTGGCCGGCGCCGCCGCGGGCCTGGCGGGCGCGCTGCTGGCCACGGGCAACAGCTTCGTGAGCCCATCGATGATGCACTGGACGCAGTCTGCCACCTTGATCGTGATGGTCGTCATCGGCGGCCTGGGCCGGCGCTGGGGCGGGCCGGTGGGCGCGGCTGTGTGGCTGGCACTCGAAGAAGCGCTCAAGCTGCACACCGACTACTGGCACATGCCGCTGGGCGTGCTGCTGATCGCCACCGCGCTGTATGCGCCCAAGGGCCTGGCGGCGCTGGCGGACCTGCGCGCAAGGAGCAAGCCATGAGCCTTTTCCAAGTGCAGGGCCTGGTCAAGCGCTTCGGCGGCCTGCTGGCCACCGACCATGTGAGCCTGTCGGTGGGGCATGGCGAGGTGCACGCCCTCATCGGCCCCAACGGCGCGGGCAAGACCACGCTGGTCAACCAGATCTCGGGCCTGTTGGCGCCCGACGAGGGGCGGGTGCTGCTGGACGGCGCCGACATCACCGCGCTGCCCATGCACCGCCGGGTGGCCAAGGGCCTGTCGCGCTGCTTCCAGGTCACGCGCATTTTCCCCAGGCAAAGCGTGCGCGACAACCTGCTGCTGGCCGTGCAGGCGCACAGCGGCTCGAGCTTTCGCTTCCTGCAGCCGCGCTCGCAGGCGCGTGGCCTGTACGAAGCCGCCGACCGGCTGGCCGAGCGCGTGGGCTTGCAGGGCCAGCTCGATGAGATCGCCGGCGCCCTGCCGCACGGCGCGCAGCGCACGCTGGATGTGGCGCTGGCGCTGGCCTCCGGACCCAAGCTGCTGCTGCTCGACGAGCCCATGGCCGGCATGGGGCCCGACGAGTCGCAGCAGATGGTGCAGCTCATCGAGACCCTGCGCCAGGACATGGCCGTGCTGCTGATCGAGCACGACATGGAGGCCGTGTTCCGCCTGGCCGACCGCATCTCGGTGCTGGTCTATGGCCGCGTGCTCACGGCCGGCACGCCCGACGAGATTCGCCACAACGCCGAGGTGCAGGCTGTGTACCTGGGCACCGAAACCCTGGAGACCACCCCATGAGCGCGCCCGAACCCTTGCTGAGCTGCCAGGGCCTGGAGGCCGGCTACGGCGTGAGCCAGGTGCTGTTCGGCATCGATCTGCAGATCGGGGCCGGCGAGGTGGTGTCCCTGCTGGGCCGCAACGGCATGGGCAAGAGCACCACCATCAAGACCCTGGTGGGGGCGCTGCGCCCCACGGCGGGCGGTATCCGCTTTGCCGGCCAGGCGACCGACCGCCTCAAGAGCGATGCGATCGCCCGCCTGGGCCTGGCCATCGTGCCCGAGGGGCGCCATGTGTTCCCCAACCTCACGGTGCGCGAGCACCTGCAGGCCTTTGCCGACCACCGCAACGGCCTGCGCGACGCCTGGGACATCGGGCGCATCTACGGCGTGTTCCCGCGCCTGAAGGAGCGGCAGAACAACCTGGGCAACCAGCTGTCGGGTGGGGAGCAGCAGATGCTGGCCATCGGCCGGGCGCTGTCGACCAACCCGCGCCTGCTCATCCTGGACGAGGCCACCGAAGGCCTGGCGCCTGTCATCCGCGAAGAGATCTGGCGCTGCCTGGCTACGCTCAAGGCCGCGGGCCAGACCATCCTGGTGGTGGACAAGTACGTGCACCGCCTGGTGGGCCTGGCCGACCGCCATGTGATCCTGGAGCGCGGGCGCGTGGTCTGGCAGGGCGATTCCGCCGCGCTCAACGCCGACCGCAGCCTGTGGTCGCGCTACCTCACCGTGTAGGTTTCCCCATGCAGATGACCGAAGAGGCCGGCGCAGCCGTGGCCGAAGCGCCTGTGCACGCCATCACCTTGCTGCCGTCCGGCAAGTCCTTCACCAGCCAGGCGGGTGAAAGCGTGCTCGACGCCGCCCTGCGCCAGGGCATCCTGCTGCCCCACCAGTGCAAGACCGGCACCTGCGGCGCCTGCCGTGCCCGCGTGGTCGATGGTGAGGCCGCCTGCCTGCCAGGCGCCCAGCCTGCAGCGCTTTCACCGGAAGAGGCGGGGCAGGGCGTGCACCTGCTGTGCTGCACGCAGGCGGCGAGCGACCTGCGCATCGAATGTGCCGAGATCCCGCACATCCCCGGCATCGCCGTGCGCAAATTGCCGGTGCGCGTGGTGGCCATGGAGCGCCTGGCGCCCGACGTGATGCGCGTGCAGCTGCAGCCCCCGCCGGGCCAGCAGCGCCTGCATTACGCGGCAGGCCAGTATGTGGACGTGCTGCTGCCCGGCAACCGCCGGCGCAGCTATTCGCTGGCCACGACGGCCCGCGAGGGGCAGGACCTGCTGGAGCTGCACATCCGCCACCTGCCGGGCGGGCTGTTCACCGACCAGGTGTTCGGCAAGCTCAAGGCGCGCGACGTGCTGCGCATCGAGGGGCCGTTCGGTACCTTCGGCATGCACGACGACGCCTCGCAGGCGCCGGCCATCCTGCTGGCCAGCGGCACCGGATTTGCACCCGTGAAGGCCTTGGTGGAGCAACTGCTGGCCTCCGGCAGCGGGCGCCGCGTGCACCTGTACTGGGGCGGCCGCGCACGGCAGGACCTGTACCTGCACAGCCTGTGCCTGGAATGGGCGCACGCCCTGCAAGGCCGGCTGACCTACGTGCCTGTGCTGTCCGATGCGCCCGAGGCCGACGCGTGGGCTGGCCGCACCGGCTGGGTGCACCAGGCCGTGCTGCAGGACCATATGGACCTGTCGCAGCACGAGGTCTATGCCTGTGGTGCCCCGGCCATGGTGGATGCGGCCCGGCGCGACTTCGCCACCCTGGCAGGCATGCGGCCCACGGCCTTCTTTGCGGACGCCTTCGTGGCGCAGCCGGGGTGAGCCGGACTCAGTGGGTTTTGCCCTGCCGCAGGCGGGTGTCCGAGGGTGTCTCGCCAAAGCGCTTGCGGTAGCCCTCGGCAAAGTGCCCCAGGTGGAAGAAGCCGTAGCGCGCCGCAATGTCCGAGACCTGCGGGGCGCGCTCGGACCGGGCGGGCTGCTGCAATGCCGCACGCACCGCATCGAGCCGCAGCTCGCGCAGGAAGGCCATGGGGCTCCTGCCCGTGCACTGGGCAAACGTCTGTTGCAGCGACCGGGCGCTGACGCCCACGTGCGCGCACACATCGGCCAGGGTGATGGGCAGCTCCAGCTGGCTGTGCATGAACTCCTGCGCCCGCTTGACCACGCGTGGCAGCACCACGGGTGCGCTGCCCGGCAGGGCCGTGCCCGCTGCCAGCGCTGTGGAGTAGTTGTGCTGCGTGGACAGCAGCAGGCTGGTGAGCAGGTGGTTCTCGGCCTGCTCGGCCAGCACCGGGTGGCCCAGCAGGAAGGCCTTGGTCTCGACCGCCGAGCGCAGGTAGGCAATGAAGCTGGCCATGCCCATGAGCGTGGGGTTGGCCAGGTCCACCCCCAACTCGAACACCAGCGGCTGCTGCACCGGCGCCTGCAGCAGGGCCGACAGGCGCGCCTGCAGGGCTTCGCGGTCGATCTTGACGATGAACTGCGGGCTGTCCTCGTGCCAGCGCATGGACAGCGGCTCGGTGGGCGAGGGCAGCGAGGCCATGAGCGCATGCGACTCCAGCGCCTGGCCGCCGCAGCGCACGCTGGCGCCACCGCGCAGCGGTATCTGCAGCAGGTAGAAGCCCGCGAGGTGGCCGGGCTCGATGCGCACGGCCGGGCCGTACTGCACGTAGTTCAGGCTGGCGTCGCGGTGCAGGGGCACGCTGTGGTGGCAGGCATCGAGCTGTGCGCCCGGGTGCAACGTGGCCAGCTCGTGCGGGCAGAACACCCGGCCCACGAACTCGCGTGCCTCGTCCAGGTCGTGGCTGTCGAACAGGCGGTAGTGCGCCAGCGGTAGCGGGTGCGCGGTGCTGCTGCTGCTCTGCTGTGCGGTGGGCATGCGGTTCGGCCGGTGGGGTGTCGTTTCTTCTGGAGCAAGCACGAAGCACGCCACGGCAGGGGCGCGAAAACATGCGTTTGCGGGATATGCCCTGCGCTTTCGGGATGCGGATGCGCAGGCTGCTTTCCTATTCTTGTGCATGCCCCGGGTGCTGCGCAAGAGCGTTAGCACCCGGGTGCGCCGGGGCGGATGTGACGGCGTGTTACCGCTGCTGCACCGCAACATGTTTCAGTCAGCACAGGAGTCAGCATGGTCCAGGGATTCGAAGGCATGCGCGGCAAGAGCGCGATCGTGACCGGGGGCGCCACGCTCATCGGCGCCGGGGTGGTGCGTGCACTGCACCAGGCTGGGGTACGGGTGGTGGTGGCCGACATCAACGCCGAGGCCGGGCAGGCGCTGGCGGACGCGCTGGGGGATGGGGTGCTGTTCAGCCGCACGGACATCACCGATGACGCCCAGGTGGCCGCCTGCGTGGCCCTGGCCGCCGAGCGCCATGGCGGGGTGAACTACCTGGTGAACCTGGCCTGCTCGTACCTGGACGACGGCATCGCCTCGCCGCGCGAGGACTGGCTGGCCTCGCTCAACGTCAACCTGGTCAGTGCGGTGATGGTGCTCAAGGCCGTGCGCCCGCACTTCCAGCGTGCGGGCGGCGGCGCGGTGGTCAATTTCACCAGCATCTCCTCGGGCGTGGCGCAGACCGGGCGCTGGCTCTACCCCGTGGGCAAGGCGGCCATGGTGCAGCTCACGCGCAGCATGGCCATGGACCTGGCGGGCGAGGGCGTGCGCGTGAACAGTGTCTCGCCCGGCTGGACCTGGTCGGCCATCATGGACCAGCTCACCGGTGGCGACCGCGCCAAGACCGACCGCGTGGCCGCACCCTTCCACCTGCTGCGCCGCGTGGGCGACCCGGCAGAGGTGGCCAATGTGGTGCTGTTCCTGTGCTCGGACCTGGCCAGCTTCGTGACCGGTGCCGACTATGCGTGCGACGGCGGTTACTCGGCCATGGGGCCTGAATCGTACGAACCCGCCATCCCCAAGCTCATGTCGTGAAGGAGCAATGGCCATGACCATCCGATCCGTAGGCATCATCGGTGCCGGCTTTGCCGGCCTTTCCACGGCCAAGGTGTTGCGCGCTTTCGGCTTCGAGGTGACGGTGTTCGAGAAGGAGCCCGACGTGGGCGGCGTCTGGGCCGCCTCGCGCCGCTACCCGGGCCTGACCACGCAGAACCCGCGCACCACCTATGCGCTGTCGGACTTTCCGATGCCAGCCGACTACCCCGAGTGGCCTTCGGGCCAGCAGGTGCAGGCCTACCTGCACGCGTATGCCGAGCACTTCGGGTTGATTCCCCACCTGCGCATGTCCACCACGGTGGAAAGCGCGGTGCTCGACGAAGAGGCCGGCGTCTGGACCGTGAAGGCGCGCCGTGCCGTGGCCGGGCAGGGCGGCGCCCTGCCGGCCGAGGTGCACCGCTTCGACTACCTGGTGGTGTGCAACGGCATCTTCAGCGAGCCCGCCGTGCCGCGGTACCCGGGTGCCGATGCCTTCGAGGCGGCGGGCGGGCGCGTGTGCCATACCAGCCAGTTCAACGACGCGGGCGAGGCGCGCGGCAAGCATGTGCTGGTGGTGGGCTACGGCAAGTCCTCGTGCGACGTGGCCAATGCGATTGCGGCCGACAGTGCCAGCACCACGGTGCTGGCGCGCCAGCTGATCTGGAAAATCCCGAAGAAGTTCATGAACGTGCTGAACTTCAAGTTCCTGCTGCTCACGCGCATGGGCGAGGCGCTGTTCAAGTACATCGAGCCCAAGGGCTTCGAGAAATTCCTGCATGGCGCGGGCCTGCCGGTGCGCAACTCCATGCTGGGCAGCGTGGAGTCGGTGGTCACGCGCCAGCTCAAGCTGCGCCAGATCGGCCTGCACCCGGGCACGCCGCTCGAAACCATTGCCCGCAGCACCGTGAGCCTCGTGACCGATGGCTTTTACGAGAAGGTGGCAGCCGGCACCTTGGGCGTGCGCAAGGGCGTGAGCATCCGCGCGCTGCAGCCCGGTCAGGCGGTGCTGAGCAATGGCGAGACGGTGCCCGCCGACCTGGTGGTCTGCGGCACCGGCTGGCAGCAGCAGGTGCCGTTCTTCGACAGCAGCGTGCTGCAGCGCGTGACCGATGCGCGCGGAAACTTCCGGCTGTACCGTTCCATCCTGCCGGTGGGCATGCCGCGCCTGGCCTTCAACGGCTACAACTCCTCGTTCTTCAGCCAGCTCAACTGCGAGATCGGTGCGCTGTGGCTGGCCAACCACCTGCGCGGCGGGCTGCAGCTGCCCCCGCAGGACCAGATGAACGCGCAGATCGACCGGCGCCTGGCCTGGATGGAGGAGCGCACCGACGGCAAGCATTCCAAGGGCACCAACATCATCCCGTTCTCGGTGCACAACATCGACGAGCTGCTGCAGGACATGGAACTGCCGCTGGGCGCCTTCACCCGCTTCAGGCAGTGGCTGGAGCCCGTGAACCCGTCGGACTATGCGGTGGTCACCCGGCACTTGCTGGCGCGGCATGCGGGTGCCCCCGCCACGGCTGCCGCGCCCCAGGCCACCTCCGGTGCCGCCGCCTCCTGAGTCTTCCCAGAAATTACCACCACCCACAAGGACCCCCACCATGCCTGGACAATGGACCACGCTCGACGCCGCAGACGGCAGCGGCCGCTTTCGCGCCTACCTTGCCACCCCCGCCAGCGGCAGTGGCCCGGGGCTGGTGCTCGCGCAGGAGATCTTCGGTGTCAACGCCACCATGCGCGACGTGGCCGACTACTACGCCGAAGAGGGCTATGTGGTGCTGGTGCCCGACCTGTTCTGGCGCCAGGAGCCGGCGGTGGAGCTCGATGCTGCCAGCGACATGCCGCGCGCCTTCGGGTTCTACCAAGGCTTTGACGAGGCGAAGGGTGTGCAGGACCTGCAGGCGGCCATCTCGGCGCTGCGTGCGCGCCCCGAGGTTCGCTCGCAGGGCGGCAAGGTCGGCGTGCTGGGTTTTTGCCTGGGTGGCAAGCTGGCCTACCTGGCGGCCTGCCGCACCGATGCCGACGTGGCCGTGGGCTACTACGGCGTGGGCATCGAGGCCGCGCTGGCCGAGGCTGCGGACATCCAGTGCCGCCTGGTGCTGCACATTGCCGAGCTTGACGGCTTTTGCCCGCCGCCGGCGCGCGAGGCCATCGTGCAGGCCCTTTCGGGCCGCGAGAACGTGGAGCTGTACGTCTACCCTGGCACCGACCATGCGTTTGCGCGCGTGGGCGGCGACCACTTCCACAAGCCCTCGGCGCTGATGGCGCACCAGCGCAGCGTGGCCGCGCTGCGGCGCGCGATGGGCCCGCACTACGACCTGTCGGCCCTGTGGGACAAGCACTGCGAATACGAGTTCGCCACGCGCGATGTGGACGCCACCATGTCCACCATGGTGGACGAGCCCTATGTGAACCACATCCCCACCATGACGGGCGGCGTGGGCTACCGGCATCTGCACGATTTCTACACGCGCCACTTCGTCAACAGCAACCCGCCCGATACCAGCCTGACGCCGATCTCCCGCACGGTGGGCGCCACGCAGGTGGTCGACGAGATGCTGTTTTGCTTCACCCACACGACCGAGATCCCCTGGATGCTGCCCGGCGTGGCGCCCACCGGCCGGCGCGTGGAGATACCGCTGCTGGCGGTGGTGAAGTTCCGTGGTGACAAGCTCTACCACGAGCACATCTACTGGGACCAGGCCAGCGTGCTGGTGCAGGTGGGCTTGCTCGACCCCAAGGGCCTGCCGGTGGCCGGTGTGGAGACCGGCCGAAAGCTGCTCGATGAGACCCTGCCGTCCAATGGCTTGATGGAGCGCTGAAGTCACCCGCTCTCCTAGGTGATAACCCGACAGGTCTTGTGACTGATGTGCCGCATCAGAAACAATGATTGGCACAGGCCGTCGGCGCGCCCTACATTGGGGCCACTAGAACATCGAGGAGACAAGCATGCAGCGCATTCTTTGTGCCGGAGCCCTGGCCGCCGGTCTGTTCGTGCAAGGCGCCCAGGCGGGCACCGTGACGGTGCTCACGTCCTTCCCCAAGGAACTGACCACGGCCTACCAGAAGGCCTTCGAGGCCAAGAACCCGGGGATCAAGATCGAGATCCTGAACAAGAACACCACGGCGGCGATCGCCTACGTGCGTGAGCTGCCCGAGGGCCAGCGCCCCGACATCATGTGGGCCTCGGCCCCCGATGCCTTCGAGGTGCTGGCGCGCAACAAGCTGCTGCAGGCCGCACCCGACACGAAGAACCCCGCTGCGCCGGCCAAGAT
This sequence comes from Acidovorax sp. GW821-FHT09B03, assembly GCF_059418305.1. Classification (NCBI taxonomy): domain Bacteria; kingdom Pseudomonadati; phylum Pseudomonadota; class Betaproteobacteria; order Burkholderiales; family Comamonadaceae; genus Acidovorax; species Acidovorax sp. GW821-FHT09B03. The sequence continues at coordinate 287,750 of NZ_JBWKPP010000006.1, read as the reverse complement.
CGGCAACTACCCGCTCAACGACCCGCAGGGCCTGTACTACGGCCAGGCGCTGGCGGGCTACGGCATCATGTGGAACACGCGCTACCTGCAGGCCAACAAGCTGCCCGCGCCCAGGGAGTGGGCCGACCTCACGCGGCCCGAGTACTTCGGCCACGTGGCGATCTCCTCGCCCTCGCGCTCGGGCACCACGCAGCTCACGGTGGAGACCATTTTGCAGGGCGAGGGCTGGGACAAGGGCTGGTCGCAGCTGCTGGCCATGATGGGCAATGCCGCTGCCGTCACCGACCGCAGCTTTGCCGTGCCCGATGGCGTCAACAACGGCCAGTACGGCATCGGCATCGTGATCGACTTCTTCGGCCTGGCGGGCAAGTACTCGGGCTTTCCGGTGGACTTCGCCTACCCGGCCATGACGGCCGTGGTGCCGGCCAACATCGCGCTGATCGCAGGCGGCAAGAACACCGATGAGGCCAGGAAGTTCATGGCCTTCAGCATGTCCACCGAAGGGCAGCAGCTGCTGTTCGACCCCAAGATCAGCCGCCTGCCCATCCTGCCCTACAGCAGCCTCAAGGCGCCCGCGGGCTACCCCGTGCCGCAGGACGTGGCCAAGCGCGCCAAGGTGCAGTTCGACGCCGATCTGTCCGAGAACCGCTACCAGGTGGTCACCAGCCTGTTCGACCAGATGGTGACCTTTCGTCTCAAGGAGCTGCAGTCCGCCACGCGCGCCATCCACGACGCCGACAAGGCCCTGAAGGCCAAGCCCAACCCCAAGGGGTCCGAGCTGCTGGCCCAGGCGCGCAGCCTGGCCTACACCTCGCTGGTGGGCGAGTCCAACGTGAAGAACGAGGAGTTCCTCGCGCTGTTCCGCAAGAACCGGCGCGACGTCGAGGTCTCCAAGCAGCTCACGGGCCTGGAGCAACTGTGGGCCACCAAGGCGCGCGAGAACTATGAGCGCGCGCGCGGCCTGGCACAGCAGGCCCAAGGCCTGGCCAAGTAGCTGCATCGCATCTCTCTCATCCAAGGGCGCCCCTCGCGGGCGCCGGGAAGCCCCCGCCATGTCCGCTGTCTATTCCGAACCCGGCGCCGCCGGGCCCGGTGCGGCCCGCCCGCGCCGTCTGCTGCACGCCCTCACGGGCGTGGGGCCCTGGCTCGCCTTCGGGCTGATCCTGGCCTTTCTCGCGCTGTTCCTGCTGATCCCCGTGGGGCTCGTGGTCTACACCGCCTTCATCAACGAGACCGGTGCGCTCACCATCGGGCACTTCGCCAATTTTTTTGCGCAGTCGGTGTTCCGCGAGTCGTTCTTCAACAGCCTCGTGGTGTCGCTGGCCAGCGTGTTCTTTGCGAGCCTGATCGCGGTGCCGCTGGCCTACCTCACGGTGCGCTTCGAGTTCCGCGGGGCGCTGCTGATCCAGACCCTGGGCGTGCTGCCGCTGATCATGCCGCCCTTTGTCGGCGCCGTGGCGCTGCAGCTGATCTTCGGGCGCAATGGCTCGGTGAACCTGCTGCTCAACGAGTACCTGGGCTTCACCGTGCCCATCATGGACGGCCTGGTGGGCGTGACCTTCGTCGAGAGCATCCACTACTTTCCGTTCATCCTGCTGAACCTCGTGGCGTCCATGCGCAACATCGACGGGGCCATGGAGGAGTCGGCCCTGAACCTGGGTGCGCGCGGCTGGCGGTTGTTCCGCCGCGTGATCTTCCCGCTGGCCATGCCGGGCTACCTCGCGGGCGCGGCGCTGGTGTTCGTGAAGGTGTTCGACGACCTGGGCACGCCGCTGGTGATGGGCGTGACCAACATGCTCGCACCCCAGGCCTACCTGCGCATCACCTCGGTGGGCATCGACGACCCGCTCGGGTACGTGATCAGCGTGATCATGATCGCCTTTTCGATCCTGGCGCTGTGGATGGCGGCGCGCGTGATGAAGGGCAAGGACTACGCCACCCTGCAAAAGGGCGGTAGCTCGCTGCAGCGCCGGCGCCTGTCGGCCTGGGAGTCGGTGCTGGCTTATGGCTGGATAGGGCTCATCCTGCTGGTCACGCTGGCACCGCACATCGGCATCCTGCTGATGTCGTTCTCCAAGGTGTGGAGTTTCTCGGTGTTGCCCGATGCCTACACGCTGGAGCACTACGCCACGGAGTTCACCGATTCCAAGCAGATGATCGGCAACACGCTGCTCTACTGCTTCATCGCGGCCGGGCTGGACGTGGTGATCGGTACGGCCATCGCCTACCTGATCCTGCGCACGCAGCTGCCGGCGCGCCGCTGGCTCGACTACCTGGCGTCGGCCGCGCTGGCCATTCCGGGGCTGGTGCTGGCCATCGGCTACCTGCGCATGTTCAAGGGCGTGAGCCTGCCGTTCACTGACACGCCGGTGGTCGCCACCTGGGTGCTGATCATGCTGGCCTATGCGGTGCGGCGCCTGCCGTATGCGCTGCGCTCGTGCATGGCGGCGCTGCAGCAGGTGCATGTATCGCTGGAAGAGGCGGCGCAGAGCCTGGGGGCATCGCGCCTGTCCACCATCCGCCGCATCATGGTGCCGTTGATGATGGGCGGCATTCTGGCGGGCTTCGTCACCAGCTTCATCACGGCCGCGGTGGAGCTGTCGGCCACCATCCTGCTCGCCTCGGCCCAGAGCCAGGCGCCCATGAGCTACGGCATCTACCTGTACATGCAGAGCATCTCGGGCCGCGGCCCGGGCGCGGCCCTGGGCGTGCTGGCCGTGGTGGTGGTGGGCCTGGGCACGTATTTCTCGCACCGCTTCGTGGAGCGCTCGCGCACCACGGTGCAGGCCAAACAGGGATGAACATTCCATGCATCTGAACAAAGTCTCTCTCGAAGCCCGGCACATCAGCCTGAGCTATGGCAGCACCGAGGTGCTGCGCGACGTGAACCTGCGCATCGAGCCCGGTGAGTTCTTTGCGCTGCTCGGGCCCTCGGGCTCGGGCAAGTCCACCCTGCTGCGGCTGATCGCGGGCTTTAACCAGCACCAGCGCGGCGAGCTGCTGGTGGACGGGCAGGACATCACCGGCACGCCGCCGCATGCGCGCAACGTGGGCATGGTGTTCCAGAACTACGCGCTGTGGCCGCACATGACGGTGTGGGACAACGTGGCCTTCGGCCTGGTGGAGCGGCGCGAGACCAAGGACGCCATCCGCCGCAAGGTGGGCGCGGTGCTGGAGCTGGTGGGCCTGGCCGACTATGCGCAGCGCCGGCCCGGGCAGCTCTCGGGTGGGCAGCAGCAGCGCGTGGCATTGGCGCGCACGGTGGTGATCGAGCCCAAGCTGCTGCTGCTCGACGAGCCCCTGTCCAACCTGGACAAGCAGCTGCGCGTGCAGATGCGCGAGGAGCTCAAGAACCTGCAGCGCAAGCTGGGGCTGACCACCATCTTCGTCACGCACGACCAGGAAGAGGCCATGACCACGGCCGACCGCATGGCCGTGCTGGACAAAGGCATCCTGCAGCAGGTGGGGGCCGCAACGGGGCTCTACGACTTTCCCATCAACCGTTTCGTGGCGGGCTTCGTGGGCACGGCCAACCTGCTCGAGGGGCAGGTGCTGTCGGTCGGCGGCGAGACGCTGGTGTTCCGCGTCGAGGGCCTGGGCGACCTCACGCTGCCCCGGCCGGCCGACCCGCCCGCCGTGGGGGCGGCAGCGCTGGCCTTCCGGCCGCACCAGGTGAGCATCCGCGTGCGCGACGAGCAGGTCGATGCCTCGCGCCTGTGGCTCAACGGCCTGGTGGAGAGCGCCGAGTTCCTGGGCGAGTTCTCGCGCTACCGGGTGCGCGTGGGCGAGGTGGCCATGGTCACCGACCAGCCGCACTATGCGGGCCTGGCCATGTTCGCGCCGGGCGCCGAGGTGCGCCTGGGCATCGAGCCCACGCAGGTGCGCTTTCTTGACCAATAAGAAGGTGTGAACGAACCCGCCATGCCCGCTCATGCCGCCAAAACACGCGCGCTCGTCGTTGCAAATGCTCGCCATCGCCCCCGCTATGGCTGCGCTTTGCGCCTGGATCGCGCGCGTTTTGACTGCCTGCTCGGACACACCGGATTCATTCGCACCTTCTGACCACGCCACAATGCAGCCCGATGCCTGAACCTTTCTTTTGCCTTCACTCCGTGGCCTGAGCGGCATGGAGATCTACCAACTGCGTGCCTTCGTCACGGCGGCCAAGCTCGGCCATGTGACGCGCACGGCCGAGGCCCTGCACCTGACCCAGCCTGCCATCACCGCCCAGATCAAGGCGCTGGAGGAGGAACTGGGCGTGGCCCTGTTCGACCGGCGGCCGGGCCGCATCAGCCTGACCCGGGCCGGCGAGGCCCTGCTGCCCGAGGCCGAGAACGTGCTGACGGCGGCCGGCCACCTGCTGGGCAGGGCGCGCGACCTGCAGGGCGAGGTCACGGGTTCGCTGACCCTGGGCACCGTGGCCGACCCCGACACCCTGCGCCTGGGCTCGCTGCTCGGTGCGCTGGTGCGCAGCCTGCCGCTCCTGGAGATCCGCACACGCAATGGCGCCGCCGAGGAGCTGCGCGAGCAGGTTGCGGCCGGGCTGCTGCAGGGGGCGTTCTACATCGGCCCGAACATTCCGCGCGAGGTGATGGGCCTGGCGCTGCAGACCATCCACTACCGCATTGCCGGGCCGGCCAGCCAGGCGGCGCAGGTGCTGCATGCGGGCTGGCGCGACATCGCGGCCATGCCCTGGATCGGTGCGCCGCCGCTGCACCACGTACAGACGCTGATGCGCGACATGTTCGCGCGCCAGGGGCTCACGCCGCACCAGGTGATCGAGTCCGACGAGGTCTCCCTGCCGCAAAGCCTGGTGCGCGCAGGTGTGGGCCTGTCGCTGCTGCGCGAGGACGTGGCGCTGCCCGCCAGCGAACGCGGCGAGGTGGTCATCTGGCCGCATGCCCGGGTCGGGGCGCTGCTGAGCTTCATCTACCCGCGTGCGGCCGAACACGACCCGGCCACCGTGGCCACGCTGCAGCTGCTGCGCACGGTGTGGGGGCTCTCTGGATAGGGCGTCGTCCTTATTCGGTGGCGGCAGAAGCTCATGCCAGCAGAGTTTGCTGGCAACCCGTAAACTGCGCGGCTTGCCAACGGAGTCCGCATGAAAACCATCCAGCTCGGCCAGAGCGATCTGCACGTCACCCCCATTTGCCTGGGCACCATGACCTTTGGTGAACAGGTCAACGAATCCGATTCCCACGACATCCTTGCCCGCTCGCTGGCAGGGGGCGTGAATTTCATCGACACGGCCGAGATGTACGCGGTGCCCGCCAAGGCCGAGACCTTCGGCGCCACCGAGACCATCATCGGCAACTGGTTCGCCAAGAACCCCGGCGCGCGCGAGAAGCTGGTGGTCGCCACCAAGGTGGCCGGCCCCTCGCGCGGCATGCCCTGGGTGCGCGAAGGCAAGGGCATGGCGCCTGCCGACATCGTCGCCTCGTGCGAAGGCAGCCTGCGCCGCCTGCAGATCGACGTGATCGACCTCTACCAGATCCACTGGCCCGAGCGCCATGTGCCGGCCTTCGGCGCCATGTACTACGACCCGGCGAAAGAAACCTCGCAGACCCCCATCCATGAACAGCTCGATGCGCTGGCCGGCCTGGTCAAGGCCGGCAAGGTGCGCTATGTCGGCCTCTCGAACGAGACGCCCTATGGCGTGCACGAATTCGTGCGCCTGGCCGAGCAGCATGGCCTGCCGCGCGTGGCCACGGTGCAGAACCCGTACTGCCTGGTCAACCGCACCTGGGAAAACGGGCTGGACGAGACCTGCCACCGCCTGAACGTCTCGCTGCTGGCCTACTCGCCGCTGGCCTTCGGCCTGCTGACCGGCAAGTACGACGAGAGCGGCACCACCGGCCCCGATGCCCCCAAGGGTGCCCGCATCTCGTCCTACGAATCGGTGCGCAAGCAGCGCTGGGGCCGCCCCGAAGCACTGGAAGCCGCGCGCCGCTACAACGCGCTGGCGCGCGCCAACGGCCTCACGCCGACGCAACTGGCGCTGGCGTTCTGCTACACCAAGTGGCAGGTGGCCAGCACCATCCTCGGCGTGACCTCGGTGGCGCAGCTCGAGGAAGACCTGAACGCCTGGGGCACCACGCTCTCGCCCGAGGTGCTCAAGGCCATCGACGGCATTCGCCAGGAACTGCGCGACCCGGCGCTGTGACGAACGGGTGACGGCCCGGCCGTCACCACGCCGTCAAGCCGCAGTAGCCTCGGCGGCCAGCGCGCCTTCTTTCCACGGCACGCCCGCGGGCTCGCCCAGGTCCCAGAACAGCCCGGCCATCACGGCCAGGCCTTCGCGGGCCACGCTGGCCAGCAGGTGCTCGTTGGGCGCGTGCTGGGCGCAGGCGGGGTACGAATGGGGCACCCACAGCGTGGGCAGGTGCAGGTCGTCGGCAAAGATGTCGTTGGGCAGCGAGCCGGCCAGGTTGGGCAGCAAGGTGGCGGGTTGGCCTGCGCTGTGCTGCATGGAGGCCAGCGCCCAGTCCACCCAGGGGTTGTGCAGGTCCAGGCGCGTGGCGCCGCACTGCATGCCGAGTTCGATCTCCACCTCGGCAAAGCCGTGGGCATCCAGGTGGGCGCGCACGATGTCCTGGAGCTTGCGCCAGTCCGTGCCGACCACGAAGCGCAACTGGCAGTGCGCCACGGCGCCCGACGGGATGGCGTTCACGGGCCGCGCGGGCGAACCTGCGCCCAGGGCCAGCACCTCCAGCGTGTTCCAGCCCACCAGTTGCTCGCCCGGTGTCAGGCCGGGCTCGCCCCAGCCCGGGGTCAGGGCCGGGTCGTCGGCGCCGCCGCCGATCACCACGTCCTTCATGGCCGTGCGCAGCTTTTCCGGGAGGGGCGGGGGCAGCAGGCCGGGCACCAGCATGCGGCCATGCGCATCGACCATGCTGGCCACGGCATGGGCCAGCACCGTGGCCGGGTTGGACAGCACGCCGCCCCAGTTGCCCGAGTGGTAGGCCCGCGGGCGGCTGTTCACCTTGAGCGAGAAGTTGATCGCGCCCCGCGAACCCAGGAACAGCGTGGGCCGCGCCGCGTTCACGCGCGGGCCGTCGCTGGCGATGAACAGGTCGGCCTTGAGCGCCTCGCGCTGCTGCTGGCAGAAGGCGGCCAGGCCTGGCGAGCCGGCTTCCTCGCCCATTTCCATGAGCAGGGTCACGTTGTAGCCCAGGCGCCCCTGGCGGGCCGCAATGGCCTGCGCCAGGGCCGTGAGCACCACCGTGTGCTGGCCCTTGTTGTCCGCCGTGCCGCGGCCGTACCAGCGGTCGCCCTCGATCTTCAATTCCCAGGGCGAGAGGCCCTCGCGCCAGTTGGCGTCCTGTCCGTTGACCACGTCGCCATGGCCGTAGGTCAGCACCGTGGGCAGGTCGGCCGATTCCACACGGCGCGCCAGCAGCACCGGGCCGCCGCGTGGGTCGGGGTTGTCGAGCACCTCGCAGGCAAAGCCCAGCGGCTCGAGGCCGGGCACGATCTCGTCGGTCAGGTACTGGCGCAGTGCCGGGGCGCCGGGCTGGCCGGTGTCGCTTTCGGTGCGCCAGCCCACGCGGCGGCGCAGGTCGGCCTCGAACTGGCCCGCATCGAAATGGCGGTGGACGCTGGCGAGCAGTTGGTCCCGGTTCATCGTCGTTGTCATGTCGTCGTCACTCCACAATGATTTTGGCGCGGTGGGCCAGGGCGCGGTAGCGCCCGATTTCGTCGTCGATCACGGCCCGCGTGGCCACGGGCCCCAGGTGCACGGGCTCTATGCCCTGGGCGCGCATCTGTTCCTGGATGGCGGGATCGCGCGTGACGGCCTCGACCTCGCTCACCAGCCGGCGGATGACGGGCTGTGGCGTGCGCGCCGGTGCGGCGATGGCGTACCAGGCGTCGAAGGCCGCATCGGGCAGCTTGAGTTCGGCCACGGTGGGAACACCGGGCAGCATGCTGGAGCGGGCCTTGCCCGCAATGGCCAGGGCGCGCAGCTTGCCCGCGCGGATCTGCGGTGCAGCAGCGGCCACGGTGTCGATGCCCAGCTGGATCTCGCCGCCGATCAACGCCATCAGCGACTGGCTGCTGCCGCGGTAGGGCACATCCTGCAGCTGAATGCCCGCTGCCTGTTCGAGCAGCGCGCCTGCCAGGTGCGGGCCCGAGCCGGAGCCGAAGGTGGCGTAGTGAATGGCCTTGGGCGCGGCCTTGGCAGCCGCGATCAGGGCGTTGAGGTCCTTGTAGGGTGCATTGGCGCTGACCACCATGACCAGGGGCGCGCGTGCCACGGTGGCCACGGGCACCAGGTCGTTCACCGGGTCGTAGGGCAGCTTGGCGCGCAGCGCGGGGTTGACCGAGTAGCTGGTGGAGCCCGAGACCAGCAGCGTATAGCCGTCGGGCTTGGCGCGCACCACGGCCTCGGTGCCGATGATGGTGGAGGCGCCGGGCTTGTTGTCCACCACCACCGGCGTGCCCAGGCGGGTACCGAGCTTCTGGCCGAGGGCGCGGGCCACCGCGTCGGTGCCGCCGCCGGGCGGGAAGGGCACGACCAGGCGCACGCTCTGGTCGGGCCAGGTGTCCTTGGCGGCCGCGGCTGTTTGCGCACCGGCCATGCCGCAGGCCGCGGCAAGCGCGGCCATCAGCAGGGGGACTCGAAGGCGTTGTGTCATGGGGGCTCCAGGGTAGGGCGCCGGGCTTTGCACCGCAAGGGGCGGGCGCGGCGTGGCGATGGGTTGATTGGAGCCTCGATGCACGCAAGATCGATGCTGGTTTACCATTGCTATTCCTAGAGAATAAGCAACTGTCCATTGCCTCAAAGGCAATACAAAAGCACCCATGCCCCTGTCCCTGCTGAGCCTGCCCCTGCGCTACTTCCTGGAGGTGGCGCGCACCGGCTCGGTCAACCAGGCCGCGCAGCGCCTGCATGTGGCCGCGTCGGCCGTGAGCCGGCAATTGGGCAAGCTGGAGGATTCGCTGGGCGTGGCGCTGTTCGAGCGGCAGTCGCGCGGCATGCGCCTCACGGTCGCGGGTGAGCGCCTGCTGGCGCATGCGGGCGCGCATGCGCAGGAGTCGGCCCAACTGGTGGAGCAGCTGCAGGGCCTGGCTGCGCAGGAGGCGCGGCGTGTGCGGCTGGCCTGTACGGAGGGCTTTGCGGCGGGCTTCATGCCCCTGGTGATGGCGCAGTTCCGCGGAATGCACCCCGAGGTGGAGCTGCAACTGCACGTGGGCACGCCCGAGGAGGTGTCGACCCAGGTGCTGCGCGGCGACGCGGACCTGGCCCTCAAGTACAGCGTGGCGCCCGAAAAGGGCCTGGCGGTGCTGCATTCGGCCATTGCGCCCGTATTCGCCATCACAGTGGCGGCGCACCCCCTGGCGCAGCAGCGCAGCGTAAGCGTGGCCGATGTGGTGCGCTACCCGCTGCTGCTGGGCACGGCCGGCATCACGGGGCGCCAGCTGTTCGACCTGTCGTGCACGCTGCAGGGCCTGCGCTACACACCGGCCGTGGTGAGCAACTTCTCGTCGGCCCTGCTGCCGCTGCTGGGCCCGCGCGATGTGGCGCTGGCCAGCTACCTCACGGCCGCGCGCTGGGTGGAAGAGGGCGTGCTCGCCGCCCGCCCTTTCGAGGACGTGCAGCTGCAGCAGCGCCGCCTGCAGGTGCTGGCGCTGGACGGCCGGGTGCCACCGCCGCTGGTGCAGGAGTTCACGGGCGTGCTGGTGGCGGCCATCGAACAGTACGGCAAGCGCAAGGTGGGGCGGCGCAGGCGCTCTGGCTGAATCGGGCGGGTACCATCGGTGCACCATGGCCAAGAAAGAACATGTCTCCGAAACCCCCGCCACCCAGTTGCTCAAGGCCCGCAAGGTGGCCTTCACCGAGCACCCCTACGAGTACCTGGAGCATGGCGGCGCCCTGCACAGCGCCGAGGTGCTGGGGCTCGATCCCTTCACGGTGGTCAAGACCCTGGTGATGCAGGACCAGAATGCCAAACCCCTGATCGTGCTGATGCACGGCAACCGCAAGGTCTCCACCAAGAACCTGGCGCGGCAGATCGGCGCCAAGTCGGTCGAGCCCTGCGCCCCCGAGGTGGCCAACCGGCACAGCGGCTACCTGGTGGGCGGCACCTCGCCCTTCGGCACGCGGCGCGAGATGCCGGTCTACATCGAGGGCAGCATCCTCGCGCTGCCGCGCATCGCCATCAATGGCGGGCGGCGCGGTTTTCTGGTGCAGATCGACCCAGAGGTCTGCGTGCAACTGCTCGGTGCGCAGACCGTGCACTGCGCGCTGGCAGAATAGCGGCCCTGCGCCGCTGTCGGCACGCACCCCATCCAAGGAACTGAATTGACCGCCGTGTACCCCATCCTCGCCACCGTGGCGGCCTACCTGCTCGGCTCGCTGTCGTTTGCCGTGATCGTGACGCGCGCCATGGGCATGCGCGACCCGCGCACCTATGGCAGCAAGAACCCGGGCGCCACCAATGTGCTGCGCTCGGGCAGCAAGGTGGCGGCCGTCGTCACGCTGCTGCTGGACGCCGTGAAGGGCTGGCTGCCGGTGGCGCTGGTGGCCTGGTTCGGCAAGCCCTACGGCCTGCAGGAGGGCACCATGGCCCTGGTGGGCCTGGCGGCCTTCCTCGGACACCTGTGGCCGGTGTTCTTCCGCTTCGAAGGCGGCAAGGGCGTGGCCACGGCGCTTGGCGTGCTGCTGGGCGTGAGCGGCTGGCTGGGTCTGGCCACGGCCGTCACCTGGGTGATCATCGCCTTCTTCTTTCGCTACTCGTCGCTGGCCTCGCTGGCGGCAGCCCTGTTCGCGCCGATGTACTACCTGCTGGCCGATGGCGTGGTCTGGAATGCCGACAACCGCATTGCTGGCGCCATCGTGGTGATGGGCCTGCTGCTGGCCTGGCGCCACAAGGAGAACATCCAGCGCCTGCTCGAAGGCAAGGAGTCGCGTCTGGGCAGCAGCAAGGTGGGCAAGGCCAAGGGCGCCAAGGGCTGAGCCCTTTTTCCCAATTCCCAATCCCTCGCCCTGGCGGGGGGAGAAGACCCCGCGGCATGAACAGGGGTCAACGCGCCCCAAGCGATGCGGGCGCCGTGATGAGCGAGCGCATGCCCGAGATGCGCTGTGCGGCATACAGGCCCAGGCGCACCATGGTGCGGTGGTTGAGCTCCACCTTGACGGCAGAGCGCGCCACGGCCGACTGGATGCGCGGCTTGCCGCTGGCCGTCTGGTACAGGTTGGGCAGGTTCTGCTGCTGGCCCACCGGGTCCAGCAGGCTGGCCACCAGCGGGTAGTTGGCTTTTTCGCTGCGGCGCAGCACGATGGCCACCTCGCCGTTGTCCAGCCGCACGAAGGTGCCGGGCGGGCACAGGCCGATGGAGCGCACGAGCGTGTAGCTCACTTCGTCGCGCTGGTCCACTTCCTGGCCCACGATGGCGCGCACCGAATCGGTGGCGCTGCGCCCCGCACGCGATTTGCGCGGGCTGATCATGGCCGCGTAGCGGTCGATGGTGCCCAGGATGCGTGTCAGGCGGTCTTCGGGGTTCTGCTGGGCCAGGGGAACCTGGTCGGCCATGTTGGTGTGGTGCTGGCCCACGACGTCGAGCCACAGCTGGTCGTTCACGAACAGGCGCTCCAGCAGGGCCTGGCTTTCCTCGGGGTGGCTGCGGATGGCCTCCTGCTGGGCGCTGCTAGGGCGCTCGCGCTGCTCGGCCAGCTCGTCCTGCAGTGAGGTCATGCCGATGTTCATGGTGAGCGCGGCGCGCACCAGGCTGTCGCGCTCGCTGGGCGCCAGGCGCAGGTCCTGCGCCATGATGTGGCACAGGGTGCCGCAGACCAGCGCATGCGCTGCGCTGTAGCCCACCGACGAGGTGGAGGCGAGCTGGAACATGAGGTACAGCGCCGCATCGATGTCGTGCGCCACCAGTTCCTGCAGCCACAGGTCGAAGCTGCGCACCTTGCCCGGGAAGTCCTGCACCTGCAGCGGCTTGGACAGCAGCACCGACAGGCCCGACTCCAGGTCCGACCACAGACTCAGCAGGTCCTCGTACTCGCCTTCGGGCGGGCTGTTGCTGGGCAGGGCGATGGCGTTCATGGGGGGGGTGTGGCGGGCCGAAGCGCTCAATGGCGCTTTTCCAGCACCATCTGGTCGTTGTTGCGTGTCATCTGGAACTGGGTCAGAAAGCTGTTGCCCAGCAGCACGAAGGGCATGCCCTCGGGCATGATGACCGCCATCACGCCCAGCACTTCCACGTCACCCAGGCGCACCGAGTTCAGGCGCACACGCCAGCCGACGGCAGAGCCATTGGCCGTGCTCATGACCACCTTCTGGCTGTCGTCGACCTTGATGCCCATGCGGTCTGCATCGGGTTTGCCGATGGCGACCACGGACGCACCGGTGTCCACCATGTACTTCATCTGCTTGCCGTTGATGGTGCCGGTGTTGACGAAGTGGCCCTGGTTGTCGGCGATGAGGACGATGCGCTTGCCGCTGCCGCTGGAACCCAGCGCCACGGGGGATTCGCCGAGCCGCAACAGGCGCCGGGTGCCCTGGACTTCCACGGTGGCTTCGTCGCGCGTGACGGACAGCACCTTCACGCCCTGGTGCGTCTCTCCGGGGCCGACGGCACGTGGCTCCCCGCCATCGACCACCAGCAAGGCCTTGCTCCCCAGCATGCCGGCCAGCGCGATGGACTGACCGGATGGCTGTGCCGCCAGCGGCCATGCCAGGCCGGCGGCGAGTGCGAAGGAGAGGGCGGAACGCAGAGGGCGCATGGTGAGAACGCGTCAGTCGCGGAAGTTGTCGAACGACAGCGGCACGTCGGTCACCTCCTTGCGGATCAGCGCCATGGCCGCCTGCAGGTCGTCGCGCTTGGCGCCGGTGATGCGCACCTTGTCCTCCTGGATGGCGGCCTGCACCTTGAGCTTGCTTTCCTTCATGAGCTTCTGGATCTTCTTGGCCAGCTCGCTCTCGATGCCGTTGCGCACCTTGATGACCTGCTTGACCTTGTCGCCACCCATCTTCTGCACGTCGCCCATGTCCAGGAAGCGCACGTCCACATTGCGCTTGGTCAGCTTGTTGCGCAGCACGTCCTCGATCTGGGTCAGTTGGAAGTCGGCGTCGCCGATCAGCGTGATCTCCTTGTCCTTGATCTCGATGCTGGCGGAAGTGCCCTTGAAATCGAAGCGGGTACCGATCTCCTTGGCGGTGTTTTCTACGCCGTTCTTCACTTCGACCAGGTTGGCTTCGCAGACGGTATCAAAAGATGGCATGGTGGTGGCTCTCAATCTATCTCGGGAATACGGGGTTCGCCCCAACGCACGCAAGCGTGGGTGCGACAATCGGGCCAATGGTAGTCGAGAAAAACGTCCCTTTGCAGCCCTGCAATACCTTCGGCATTGCGGCGCGCGCCCAGACACTGGTGCGCGTGCACTCCGCCGATGATATTTCGGCCTTCCTGGCCGATAAAGAACTGTCTGGCAGCCCGGCCTTCGTGCTGGGCGGCGGCAGCAACATCATCCTGACGGGCGACGTGCGCCCCGTGGTGCTCAAGATGGAGATCAAGGGCCTGCGCCTGGTTGAGGAAACACCCAAGGCCTTCATCGTCGAGGCCGGTGCCGGCGAGGTCTGGCACGACTGCGTGGCCTGGACGCTGGAGCAGGGCTACCCAGGCCTGGAAAACCTGGCCCTGATCCCCGGCACCGTGGGGGCATCGCCTGTGCAGAACATCGGCGCCTATGGCGTGGAGCTGCAGGACCGCTTTGAATCCCTGGATGCCATCGACCTGGCCACGGGCGAGCGTTTCACGCTCGACGCGGCGCAGTGCGCCTTTGGCTACCGCGATTCGGTGTTCAAGCACGCCCCTGCGCAGCCCGAGGTGCCTGGCGGCCTGCCGCGCGGCATGGGGCTGGCCGGGCGCGCGGTGATCACCCATGTGCGCTTTCGCCTGCCACGCCCCTGGAAGCCGGTGCTGGGCTACCTGGAGCTGGAGCGCCGCAGGGCCGAGGCCGGCATCGAGAACCCCACGGCCCGGCAGATGTTCGACTGGGTGTGCGACATCCGCCGCGCCAAGCTGCCCGACCCGGCCGTGGTGGGCAATGCCGGCAGCTTCTTCAAGAACCCCACGGTCTCGCCCGAGCAGTGCGCCGACATCATCGCGCGCGAGCCCAAGATCGTGCACTACCCCATGGCCGACGGCAGCATCAAGCTGGCCGCCGGCTGGCTCATCGACGCCTGCGGCTGGAAGGGCAAGTCGATCGGCAAGGCGGGAGTCTATGAGAAGCAGGCCCTGGTGCTCGTCAACCGCGGGCGCGGCGAGCAGAGCGTGACCGGAGGCGAGGTGATGACCCTGGCCAAGGCCATCCAGACCAGCGTGTACGAGCGCTTCGGCATCCGGCTGGAGCCCGAGCCGGTCGTCGTGTAGCGCCACGAAGTAAAAAAAGCCACCCGAGGGTGGCTTTTTTCATGGGGGCGAAGCGAACGCTGCTGTTTACCCGCCGCGCTCGTCGTTGAGCTGTGCCAGTGCGGCATTGCCACCCAGGGACAGCAGGCCGGCGCGCGAGTACACGCCAAGCTTGGCGCGCGTGTCGATGATGTCCAGGTTGCGCATGGTCAACTGGCCGATGCGGTCCGCTGGCGAGAACGGCGCGTCTTCCACCTTTTCCATGCTCAGGCGCTCGGGCGCGTAGGTCAGGTTGGGGGATTCGGTGTTCAGCAGCGAGTAATCGTTGCCGCGGCGCAGTTCCAGCGTGACCGTGCCGGTGATGGCGCGGGCCACCCAGCGCTGGGCGGTTTCGCGCAGCATGATGGCCTGGGGGTCGAACCAGCGGCCCTGGTAGAGCAGGCGGCCGAGCTTGAGGCCGTTCATGCGGTACTGCTCGATCGTGTCTTCGTTGTGGATGCCGGTCACCAGGCGTTCGTAGGCGATGTGCAGCAGCGCCAGGCCCGGGGCTTCGTAGATGCCGCGGCTCTTGGCCTCGATGATGCGGTTCTCGATCTGGTCGCTCATGCCCAGGCCATGGCGGCCACCGATGCGGTTGGCTTCCAGGATCAGGGCCACGGGGTCGCTGAACTCGACGCCGTTCAGGGCCACGGGCTGGCCTTCCTCGTAGCGCACCGAGACTTCCTCGGCCTTGACCTGCACGTCGTCCTTCCAGAACGCGACGCCCATGATGGGATTCACGATGCGGATGCCGCTGTTCAGGAATTCGAGGTCCTTGGCTTCGTGCGTGGCACCCAGCATGTTGCTGTCGGTGCTGTAGGCCTTCTCGGCGCTCATCTTGTAGCCGAAACCTTCCTTGGTCATGAAGGCCGACATCTCGGCGCGACCGCCTAGCTCGTCGATGAACAGCTGGTCCAGCCAGGGCTTGTAGATCTTGAGCGAAGGGTTGGTCAACAGGCCGTAGCGGTAGAAGCGCTCGATGTCGTTGCCCTTGAAGGTCGAACCATCGCCCCAGATATGGACGTCGTCTTCCTTCATGGCGGCCACCAGCATGGTGCCGGTGACGGCACGGCCCAGCGGCGTGGTGTTGAAGTAGGTGATGCCGGCGGTGCTGATATGGAAGGCGCCGGCCTGCAGGGCGGCAATGCCTTCGTGCGCCAGCTGCGTGCGGCAATCGACCAGGCGCGCCTTCTCGGCGCCGTATTCCATGGCCTTGGCCGGAATGGCGTCGTAGTCGGGCTCGTCGGGCTGGCCCAGGTTGGCCGTGTAGGCGTAGGGCACGGCGCCCTTGTTCTTCATCCAGCGCAGTGCGGCGCTGGTGTCGAGGCCGCCGGAGAAGGCGATGCCGACCTTCTGGTCGATGGGCAGGTTCTGGAGGATGGTGGCCATGACGGTCAGGACTTTCTCAGGGCTCAGCCGAAGTGGCAGATGTAGTGGTAGGCGCTGGCGACGCGGATCTCGAACTTGGAGTTGCCTGGCACGCTGAACTTCTCGCCCGCGCCGGACTTGACCCAGGCATCGGTGCCGTCGAGCTTGTACTCGCACTCGCCGCCCACGCATTCCATGATCTCGGGCGCGCCGGTGTTGAAGGTCAGCGACGCGGGCAGCACCACGCCCACCGACTTCTTCGTGCCATCGGGGAAGGTGATGTTGTGGCTCACGCACTTGCCGTCAAAGTACACATTGGCCTGGGTGGTGACGGACACGCCGTCGATTTTTTCGGTGGTCATGGATGCGCGTTGGTTAGAGGGAAACCCCTGATTTTAGGCCACCGTGCCGCATTGCCGCTTTCGATCCGGCGCAAGGCAAAAAAAAGAGCCCCGAAGGGCTCTTTGAAGACTGGCGCAAGGGGAGGGCAACCGTCAACGGCAATGGTCACTGGGCCGGCGGCGTGCTCATGCCGCCGGCTGCCCGGGCTGCCCACCCGAATCAGCGCCAGTAGGGATTGCGGGGGTGGTGGTAGGAGCGGTCGTAGCCGTACTCGATCACCGTGACCGGGGGTGTCACGTAGGTGGGGGGCGGTGCCGGGTAGGTCGAGGTGACCACGCCCGGCTGTGCATAGCCCTGCTGGTACGAGGGCTCCGTGGAGTAGGTCTGGCCTGGCTGCACGCTCACGGGGATCCAGCGGCCCGGGTCGTACTGGGTGCGCGTGGTGTACTGGCGGCCTGCGTACTCGTAGGTCACGTTGTAGCCCACGGTGCGGTTCTCGTAGTAGGTCTGGTTGTGGCAGCGCTGCACGTTTTCGTACTGCGGCTGGCCATTGCCTTCGATGTTGTTGCCCAGCACGGCGCCACCGATCAGGCCCAGCGCCGTGGCGGCAGCGCGGCCGCTGCCCTTGCCGATCTGGTTGCCCACGGCCCCGCCGGCGATGGCACCGATCACTGCGCCGCCGCCGGTAGTGCGGTTGCCGCTGTACACGGTTTCGTTGTTGCACACCTGCTGGGGCACGGCCACCTGCTGCACGATGGGGGTGGACGAGAGCACGCGGCCCTGTTCCTGGGCTGCGGCCATGGAGGCGATGGCGGCCATGGCGGAAAAAACGACGATCTTTTTCATGGAGAAACTCCTTTCAGGTCGGTACATAACGCACCAGACTGTCGAAAAGTTTAGGCGCTACCCGTCAATACCGGGTGGGCAGGCCGTAAAACTGCGTAAAGATTTGTGCAATATCTCCGGTTTCAGTGCACTGCATCCGGGCGATTTCAGCGGTTGGAGCCCGCCTGGCGCCATTCGTTCCAGGTTTCAGGCGCAAAACCGACCGAAATGCGGGTCGTGCCGCCCTGGCTCCACTCCACCACGGGGCGCTTGACCACGCTGGGCTGGGCCTGCAGCAGGGCGCTGGCGCTGGCATCGTCCTGCACGGCGGCCTGGGTGTCTGCGTCGAGCTTGCGCCAGGTGGTGCCCTGGCGGTTCACGAGCCTGTCGCGCCCCACGGCGGAAAGCCAGCCGGGCAGGCGGTCGGCCGGAACGCCCTGTTTCTTGAAATCGTGGAAGCGGTATTCCAGGCCCTGGTCGGTGAACCAGGTGCGGGCCTTTTTCACGGTGTCGCAGTTGGGAATGCCGTAGAGGGTGATGGTGTGCTGGCTTGTCATGGGTAATTGGGGCTGAAGATGTGCGCGACCGTGGGCTGGGCGACAATCGCGGGCTGTATGCACACCAATAATATCGACACCCTGGAAGGCTGGCTGCAGCACTGCGAGCAACTGCACCCGCACAACATCGACATGGGCCTGGACCGGGTCAGCGAAGTGGCCCGCCGCATGGCGCTGCGCTTCGATTGCCCGGTGATCACCGTGGCGGGCACCAATGGCAAGGGTTCCACCTGCGCCATGCTGGAGGCGGTGGGCCTGCAGTCGGGCTACCGCACGGGGGTGTACACCTCGCCCCACCTGGTGCATTTCGAGGAGCGCTGCCGCGTGCACGGCGAGATCGTGGCCGCCGCCGACCTGGTGCCGCACTTCGCGGCCGTCGAGGCCGCCCGCGTGCAGGGCGGCGAGGCCATCTCGCTGACCTATTTCGAGTTCAGCACCCTGGCCATCCTGCGCCTCATGAGCCAGTCGCGACTGGACCTGGCCATCCTGGAGGTGGGCCTGGGCGGCCGGCTCGACGCCACCAACATCATCGACGCCGACTGCGCCATCATCACCAGCATCGACATCGACCACACCGAATTCCTGGGCAAGGACCGCGAAAGCATCGGCCGCGAGAAGGCAGGCATCATGCGCGCCGGCCGTCCGGCGATCGTGAGCGACCCCATGGCCCCGCAGAGCGTTGTAGACCATGCGGCGGCCATCGGCGCCGACCTGTGGCGCTCGGGCCGGGATTTCAATGTCTCGGGCGACAAGCAGCAGTGGAGCTGGGCCGGACGCGGCCGGCGCTACGCGGGCCTGGCCTACCCCTCGCTGCGCGGCGCCAACCAGCTGGTGAATGCCGCGGGCGTGCTGGCGGCCTTCGAGGCGCTGCGCGAGCGCATCCCCGTGACGGCCCAGGCCGTGCGCACCGGCATGGCCATGGTGGAGCTGCCCGGGCGCTTTCAGATCGTGCCGGGCGAGCCCACGCTGGTGCTGGACGTGGCACACAACCCGCATTCGGTGGCAGCCCTCACGGCCAACCTGGATGCGATGGGCTTTTTCCCCACCACGCATGCGGTGTTCGGTGCCATGGCCGACAAGGACCTGGCCACCATGCTGGCCAAGGTGGGCCCGCTGGTAGACCGCTGGTACTTCACCAGCCTGCCCACGGCCCGGGCCGAGACGGGCGCGGCGCTGCAGCAGAAATGGAATGCCCTGCAGATGGTGGCCGGCGGGCGCCGCGAGGTGGCCACCAGCGTGCACCAAGACCCCATGCAGGCACTGCAGGCCGCCGTGGCGGCGGCAGACCCCGCTGATAGAATCGTGGTCTTTGGCTCGTTCTACACGGTGGGCGGGGTATTGATCAACGGCACCCCCCGCCTGCACGCCAAACATCTGGGCGCGTAAGCACCCCGCACGAGTCGCAACTCCATGGCATTTTTCAAGTTTCGGTGGCCCGGTCAGAGTGAACCCGCACCGGCCGACAAGCCGGCCAAGCGCTCGCGCGCAGCGCCCCCGGCCGAAAGCATCGAAGCGATGCGCCGGCGCGCGCGCCACCGCCTGATCGGCGCGGCCGTGCTGGTGGCTCTGGGCGTGGTGGGCTTTCCACTGCTGTTCGACACCCAGCCGCGCCCTATCGCGGTGGACATTCCCATCGAGATCCCTGATCGCAACAAGACCGCGCCCGTGGTCGTGCCCGCCCCCGCGCCTGCCGCAGCACAGGCGCCATCGCCTGCTCCGGCTCCGGCCTCTGCCGCCGTGGCACGCCAGGCGGCGCCAGCGGCCGCTCCTGCCGCGCCGTCCGGCAGCCGCTCCGCGCCGACAGGCCAGGGCAACGCCGGCAATGGACTGAGCGAGGGCGAAGAGATCATCTCCAGCCCCAGGCCCGCACCCGCACTGGTGCCCAAGCCGCCCGCGGTGGCGGCCGCACCCAAGCCGGAGCACAAGCCCGAACCGAAGCCCGAGCCCCGGCCGGCCGTGGTGGCCGCCACGCCCGCGCCCGCACCGGCGGCGCCGGCGCGTGCCAACGACGAAGCTGCCCGCGCCCGCGCACTGCTGGAAGGCCGCACCGCGGCGCCGGCCGTTGCAGCAGCCGCCGCCTCGGCCAGTGCCGAGGATGCCCGTTTCATCGTCCAGGTGGGGGCGTTCGCCGATGCCGACAAGGCCCGCGAGGCGCGCACCAAGGTGGAGCGCTCTGGCCTCAAGACCTTCGTGCAGGTGGTGGATACCAAGGATGGCAAGCGCACCCGGGTGCGCGTGGGGCCCTTCAACAACCGGGCCGATGCGGACAAGGCGGCCGGCAAGATCCGTTCGCTGGAGCTGTCGGCGTCGGTGCTGACGCTCTGATGTGATGCCAGAGCAGGCTGCGCCGGTGATGGCGGCGCTGGACTGGGTTTTCGTGGCCGTGCTGCTGGCCTCCATGCTCATGGGGGCCTGGCGCGGCTTGGTGTACGAGGTGCTGTCCCTGGTGGGATGGGTGGCGGCGTTTTTTGTGGCGCAGTGGCTGGCCGACGATGTGGCGGCGCTGCTGCCCATGGGGGAGTCGGCCAGCGGTCTGCGCTATGCGGCGGGTTTTGCCCTGGTGTTCATCGCTGCGGTGTTCGCGTGCGGCTTCCTGGCCTGGGTGGCCAAGAAGCTGGTGGAGTCCATCGGCCTGCGCCCGGCAGACCGCACGCTGGGTGCGGTCTTCGGCGTGCTTCGGGGCATGGTGCTGCTGCTGGCCGTGGCTGTGGTGGCCGGGCTCACGCCGCTGCACGAGGCCGCCTGGTGGCAGGAGTCGCGGGGGGCGCCGGTATTGGCCCAGGTGCTCGAAGGGTTGAAACCGGCACTTCCGGAAGAATTTACGAGGCACTTGCCTTCGTGAGGCGGCAACGGCCAGAAGCTGTTGTCGTGGGTTTGCAGCGGGGATGTTCCCGCAAACGGATGGAAACGAACTATGTGTGGAATCGTCGGCGTCGTCAGTACCGCGCCCGTCAATCAGTTGATCTATGACGCCTTGCTGCTGCTGCAGCACCGGGGCCAGGATGCCGCCGGCATCGTGACCCAGCAGGGCCGCAAGTTCTTCATGCACAAGGCCAAGGGCATGGTGCGCGACGTGTTTCGCACGCGCAACATGCGGGCCCTGCCCGGCAATGTGGGCCTGGGCCAGGTGCGCTACCCCACGGCCGGCAACGCCTACAGCGAGGAAGAGGCCCAGCCCTTCTACGTGAACGCGCCTTTCGGCCTGGTGCTGGTGCACAACGGCAACCTGACCAACGCCCAGACGCTGCGCACGGAGCTGTTCCAGACCGACCACCGCCACACCAACACCGAGAGCGACTCGGAAGTGCTGCTCAACGTGTTCGCGCACGAGCTCGAGCGCGCCACTGCCGGCGTGCCGCTGCGCCCTGAAGACGTGTTCACCGCCGTGCGTGCCGTGAACAAGCGCATCAAGGGCTCCTACGCCGTGATCGCCATGATCGCCGGCCACGGGCTGCTGGCCTTCCGCGACCCGCATGGCATCCGCCCCCTGGCCATTGGCCGCAGTGCCGACGGCAACGTCATGGTGGGCAGCGAATCCGTGGCGCTGGAGGGCACCTCGCATGTGTTCGAGCGCAATATCGAACCCGGCGAGGCCGTGTTCATCACGCTCGACGGCACCGTGCATTCGGCCCAGTGCGCCGAGAACCCGCAGCTCAACCCCTGCATCTTCGAGTTCGTGTACCTGGCACGCCCCGATTCGGTGCTCGACGGCATCTCGGTCTACCAGGCGCGCCTGAACCTGGGCGAGGCCCTGGCCAAGCGCGTGGTCTCCACCGTGCCGCCCAACGAGATCGACGTGATCATCCCCATCCCCGAGTCGAGCCGTCCCAGCGCCACGCAGCTGGCGCACCTGCTGGGCGTTCCGTACCGCGAAGGCTTCGTGAAGAACCGCTACGTGGGCCGCACCTTCATCATGCCGGGCCAGGGCGTGCGCAAGAAGTCCGTGCGCCAGAAGCTCAACGTCATCGCCAGCGAGTTCAAGGGCCGCAACGTGCTGCTGGTGGACGACTCCATCGTGCGCGGCACGACCTCGCGCGAGATCGTGCAGATGGCGCGCGATGCCGGCGCCCGCAACGTCTACCTGGCCAGCGCCGCACCACCGGTGCGCTACCCCAACGTCTACGGCATCGACATGCCCACCAGTAGCGAGCTGGTGGCCCATGGCCGCACGGTGGAAGAGATCCGCCAGGTCATCGGCTGCGATGCGCTGATCTACCAGGACGTGGATGGCATGAAGCGCGCCATTGGCTCGCTCAACAAGGCCATCGTCGGCTTTGACGCATCGTGCTTCGACGGCACCTACGTCACGGGCGACATCACCGCCGAGGACATCGCACGCCTGAACGAAGGCCGCGTGGGCGTGGAAGAGAACGAAGAGGACACCTCTCGCCTGGCCCTGCCCAACGCCCAGGACGCGTGAAAGACGCCCCCTCGGGGGCTGCCGCCTTCTTCATCGAGAAGCCTTTCGCGGGCGCGCCGATCATCCGGGGCGCCCGTGCCGTTTCAGCTGCCGGGACACCCGGCCAGGGCGCGGCACTTATCATTACCGGCATCGACCGCCGCCTTCGCACCTGCCCGGACCGCAGCAGGGCAGGGTGGCCCACCCAGCAAGACCTATGACCGACCAGAACAACACCCCCGCCACCGGCCGCGTGCGCACGCGCTTCGCGCCCTCGCCCACCGGCTTCATCCACCTGGGCAACATCCGCTCGGCCCTGTACCCCTGGGCCTTTGCGCGCGCCATGGGCGGCGACTTCATCCTGCGCATCGAAGACACGGATGTGGAGCGTTCCAGCCAGGTCGCGGTGGACGTGATCCTGGAAAGCATGGAATGGCTGAGCATGCAGCCCGATGAGGGCCCGTTCTACCAGATGCAGCGCATGGACCGCTACCGCGCCGTGCTCGAGGACCTCAAGGCCACCGGCCTGGTCTACCCCTGCTACATGGGCATTGCCGAACTCGACGCCCTGCGCGAAAAGCAGATGGCCGCCAAGGAAAAGCCGCGCTACGACGGCACCTGGCGCCCCGAGCCCGGCAAGACCCTGCCGGCCATCCCCGACGGTGTGCAGCCCGTGCTGCGCTTCAAGAACCCGCAGGGCGGCGTGGTCGCCTGGGACGACAAGGTCAAGGGCCGCATCGAGATCAGCAACGATGAGCTCGACGACCTGGTGATAGCGCGCCCCGACGGCACGCCCACCTACAACTTCTGCGTGGTGGTGGACGACCTCGACATGGCCATCACCCATGTGATCCGCGGCGACGACCACGTGAACAACACGCCGCGCCAGATCAACATCTTCCGCGCGCTGGGCAAGGAGCCGCCGGTGTACGCCCACCTGCCCACCGTGCTCAATGAGCAAGGCGAGAAGATGAGCAAGCGCAACGGCGCCAAGCCCGTGACGCAGTACCGTGACGAGGGCTACCTGCCCGATGCCATGGTCAACTACCTGGCCCGCCTGGGCTGGAGCCATGGCGACGACGAGATCTTCAGCCGCGCGCAGTTCCTCGAATGGTTCAACCTCGATCACCTGGGCCGCAGCGCCGCGCAGTTCGACGAAGCCAAGCTGCGCTGGGTGAATGCCCAGCACCTGAAGGCCATGGACGACGACGCTCTGGCCGCTCTGGTGTCGACCCAGCTGCAAAAGCGCGGCGTGTCTGCCGCCGATCTGGCCGACGGCCGCCTGCCGCGCATCTGCGCGCTGTTCAAGGACCGCTGCGACACCACCGTGGCGCTGGCCGACTGGGCCCAGGTGTTTTATGGCGACGTGACTCCCAATGAAGCGGAACTCGCCCAGCATGTGACCGAGGCCATCCGGCCGGCCATCGCCGCGCTCGCAGAAGTGCTGGCCACCTGCGAATGGAACAAGGCCGCGATCAGCGCTGCCTTCAAGCAGGTGCTGGCTGCGCATGGCCTGAAGATGCCGCAACTGGCCATGCCGGTGCGCGTTCTGACCGTGGGCACGGCCCATACGCCATCGGTCGATGCGGTGCTGGAATTGATCGGACGCGAAAAAATTGGCGTTCGTTTGCAAAACCGCTAAAAACCTGTCTATAATTTGAGTCTCTGATGAAGACGACATACACAGTGTGAATGACGTCGACAAGGAGCGGTTTGGGAAGGTATTTCCAGTCGCATCAAGTGGGGGTATAGCTCAGCTGGGAGAGCGCTTGCATGGCATGCAAGAGGTCATCGGTTCGATCCCGTTTACCTCCACCACTTCCATCAGAACGGTTCGCAAGTTCCAAGGTTTTGACCCTATCGTCTAGAGGCCTAGGACATCACCCTTTCACGGTGAGTACCGGGGTTCGAATCCCCGTAGGGTCGCCAAGTTGTAGCGCTTGGCTTGTGAGGTGGCAACACCGCTGCAAGCGAAAGCTGCCTGCCAGGAGTGGTAGTTCAGTTGGTTAGAATACCGGCCTGTCACGCCGGGGGTCGCGGGTTCGAGTCCCGTCCACTCCGCCAGTTTATTGCCGTCGTGTGTCATCTGTGTGATGCGCGAGGGCCCCGTGGGGGTATAGCTCAGCTGGGAGAGCGCTTGCATGGCATGCAAGAGGTCATCGGTTCGATCCCGTTTACCTCCACCACGGTTTTTTTGTCAGTCGGTTAGTTCCAAGGTTTTGACCCTATCGTCTAGAGGCCTAGGACATCACCCTTTCACGGTGAGTACCGGGGTTCGAATCCCCGTAGGGTCGCCAAGTTGTAGCGCTTGGCCTGTGTTGAAGAATGCAGGCGAAAGCTATCTACCAGGAGTGGTAGTTCAGTTGGTTAGAATACCGGCCTGTCACGCCGGGGGTCGCGGGTTCGAGTCCCGTCCACTCCGCCATTATGAAAGCCGATGCAAATTTCTGATTTGCATCGGCTTTTTCATTGGCGATTTTGATTTATGGGCGTTCTCGGGTGCAAATGCACCGGGCAAATGTCTCGGAAGGTGGTGATGGCGCGGCTGCTTTTGCACTACCTTGGTCTTGCAGCGCGGTGCATCATCCGCATCGCTCCGTGCCTGCATTGACCTTGCCCGCGGACGGGCTCCTCGACCGCGACTTGGCTGTGCCAAGGGCAAGGGGAACCCTGCGAAGAAGCACCTGATGCCATCATGTTGACTGGATTGGTCGAGAGTTTGAGCGGATGAGGTGCATGCGCTGCGCCATGTGTCCCTAGAATTTCGGTGCGTCCCGGTACCTGTCGGCCACCGGATTCTTCACTGCCCATCCAAGGATGAGACCTTCCATGCAACTCACCAGCCACAGCTTCAAAGACGGCCAGGCCATTCCCGGCGAATTTGCCTTTGCCGTCCCCGATGCCGCATCGCATGTCGCGCTGTCGGCCAACCGCAATCCGCACCTCGCGTGGAGCGGCGCGCCGCAGGGCACGCAATCGTTCGTTGTGGTCTGCCACGACCCCGACGTGCCCAGCCGGGGCGATGATGTGAACCAGGAGGGCCGCGAAGTGCCCGCCACGCTGCCGCGCGTGGACTTCTTCCACTGGCTGCTGCTCGACATTCCGGCCGGCACCACGCAGATCGAGGCGGGCGCGCAGTCGGATGCCGTCACGGCCCGCGGCAAGAGCGGCCCGGCAGCACCCGGCGGCCTGCGCCATGGCATCAACGACTACACCGGCTGGTTCGCGGGCGACGAGCAGATGAAGGGCGACTACTACGGCTACGACGGCCCCTGCCCCCCATGGAACGACACGCTGGTGCACCACTACGTCTTCACGGTGTATGCCCTGGCCACGCCGACCCTGGCCGTCACCGGGCCGCTGACCGGTGCGAACTTGCAGGCGGCCCTGGCTGCGGCCCCGGTGCTGGCCCAGGCCCGCCTGACCGGTCTCTACAGCCTCAATCCTGCGGTACCTGCCGTTTGAGTGCCGCGGGGTCACGGCTGCCGGCCGCCATGCCAGGGGAGGGCGCCGGCAGGGACGCGGGCTGGTGGTTGCCGGCTGGCGCACCCGTGCTGCGGCGTGGGCTGTGCAGTCTGGCCCAGCCCTGCCTGAAGCAGCCGCAGTGCACGCCGCGTTTCCTGTTCCACGAGGCGACCCTGGTGCTGGTGGCGTCAGGCCGGCTGCAACTGGACGATGGCAGTGGTGGCCCGGCGGTGGTGGCGGATTCGCCGGCCTCGCTGCTGCTCGTCGGGCCCAACACCTGCGCAGAACTGGTGAAGACACCGGGCGGTGACGCGCAGCGTTTTCGCTCCGTGCTGCTCACGCTGTCGGCCGACCTGCTGGAAGCCTTCCACCGCGCCCGGCCACCGGGCGTGGCGGAGGTCGCTGCTGTTGCCGCACCTTGGCGGCAGATGCCGTTGGACGATGACCTCGCCGAGACCCTGCGGCAGGTGCTGGACAGCGCTGGCGCGGCGGGCCTGAGCGACGAGCGCCTGCGTTACCGCCTGATGGACCTGCTGGCTGCCTTCGCGGAGCGGGGCCATCTTTTCAGGGCGGCCCCGCAGCAGGGCACCGCTTGGCGTTTGCGCACACTGATCGGCGAAGCGCCCGAACGCCACTGGACGGCGCAGGAGGCCGGGCGCGCGTTGGCGATGAGCGAAGCCACCCTGCGGCGGCGTCTCGCCCGCGAGCAGGTGCGCTTCGACGCGCTGCTGGTCGACATCCGCATGCACCATGCCCTGATGCTGGTGCAGACCACCTCCTGGAGCATCCCGCGCATCGCGCAGGCCTGTGGCTACCAGTCCCGCGCGCGCTTTGCCGAGCGCTTTCGTGCGCGCTTCGGCTACCTGCCCTCGGCCGTCCGCTAGGCGCGTCTCCGGTCCTGTATTTCCTGTGCCCTGGCCGCCGGGCGGCGGGCAGTCGTCCTACACCGATTCAGGACGCAGCCGCCATGGCAGCGCGTGCGCAAGCGCCCACCATGGGCCGACCCGCCCCCACAGGACCCAAAAATGCAACAAGCGACTGCGCTGCCGATATCCCGGCGCGACCTGTTGATCGCCAGCGCTGCCACCGGCGCGGCCACGGCGACCCTGCCCGCCGACGCCCAGACCACGGCGGCCCCCCAGCCGCCCGGCGTCGTCTTCCCGATTCCCATGGCCAAGGTCGCGTTCATCGTGAACAGCCAGCCGCGCGAGCTGGAGGTGGACACCCGCACCACGCTGCTCGACGCGCTGCGTGAGCACCTGCAGCTCACCGGCACCAAGAAGGGCTGCGACCATGGCCAGTGCGGCGCCTGCACGGTGATGGTGGACGGCCGGCGCATCAATGCCTGCCTCACGCTGGCCGTGATGCACGAGGGCGCACAGGTCACCACCGTGGAGGGCCTTGGCACGCCACGCAACCTGCACCCCCTGCAGGCGGCCTTCGTGAAGCACGACGGCTACCAGTGCGGCTACTGCACGCCAGGGCAGATCTGCTCGGCCGTGGGCGTGCTCGACGAGATCCGCCGCGGCATTCCCAGCCATGTGAGCGCCGACCTCACGGCACGCCCGCTGCTGTCGGCCGACGAACTGCGCGAGCGCATGAGCGGTAACATCTGCCGTTGCGGCGCCTACTCGAACATCGTGGATGCCATCACGGAAGTGGCTGGCATGGCGGGAGGCAAGGCATGAAGCCCTTTACCTACGAACGGGCGCAATCGCCCGCCGAGGCCGCCGCCGCCGTGGAGCGGGTGCCCGGCGCCAAGTTCATCGCGGGTGGCACCAACCTGCTGGACCTGATGAAGCTGCAGATCGAGAACCCCGTGCACCTGGTGGACGTAAACGCATTGCAGCTCGACCGCGTGGAGCCCGCGCTGGACGGCGGCCTGCGCATCGGTGCCCTGGTGCGCAACACCGACCTGGCGGCGCACGAGCGTGTGCGCCGCGACTATGCCGTGCTGTCGCGCGCCCTGCTGGCGGGCGCCTCGGGCCAGCTGCGCAACAAGGCCACCACGGCCGGCAACCTGCTGCAGCGCACGCGCTGCCCGTATTTCTACGACACCCACATGCCCTGCAACAAGCGCCAGCCGGGCAGCGGCTGCAGCGCCATCGGCGGGGTCACGCGCCAGCATGCGGTGGTGGGCACCAGCCCGGCCTGCATCGCCACGCACCCGAGCGACATGGCGGTGGCCCTGCGAGTGCTCGACGCCAGGGTGGAGACCGTGCGCGGCGATGGCCGCACGCGGGTGATCCCGATCGCCGACTTCCACCGCCTGCCCGGCACCACGCCGCAGGTGGAGACCGTGCTGGCCCCGGGAGAGCTCATCACTTCCGTGACGTTGCCCCGGCCGGTGGGCGGCACGCATATCTACCGCAAGGTGCGCGACCGTGCCTCGTACGCGTTTGCGCTGGTCTCGGTGGCGGCCATCGTGCAGCGCAATGGCACGGGCCGCATCGCCCTGGGTGGTGTGGCCCCCAAGCCCTGGCGGATGGAGGCGGCCGAGGCCGAGCTGCCCAGCGGGGCCAGGGCCACCATGGCCAGGTTGCTGGCCGGCGCCCAGCCGGGGCACGACAACGCCTTCAAGCTCGCACTGGCCGAGCGCACCCTGGCTGCCGTGCTGGCGCAGGCGAGGAGCTGACGCATGAAATTCGACACCCCCGCCACCACCAACCCCATCGACCAGCTGCGCTTCATCGGCAAGGCCACCGACCGCATCGACGGGCCGATGAAGACCAGCGGCACGGCGCCCTATGCCTACGAACGCCACGACGCCGTTGCCCGCCCCGCCTATGGCGTGGTGGTGGGTGCCGCGATTGCCAAGGGCCGCATCGAATCCATGGACCTGCGTGCCGCGCAGGGCTCGCCCGGTGTGATCACCATCGTGACCGCCAAGACGGCGGGCACCCTGGGCCAGGGCAAATTCAACACCGCGAAACTGCTCGCCGGACCCGAGGTGCAGCACTACCACCAGGCCATCGCCCTGGTCGTGGCCCATACCTTCGAGCAGGCGCGCGCGGCGGCGCAATTGGTCAAGGTGCAGTACACCCGCATGCCGGGCCAGTTCGATCTGGCCGCCGCGCGGCCTTCGGCGCACAAGCCGCCCGAGCAGGATGGCTCGCCTGCCGACACCCGCAAGGGCGGCTTCGAGAAGGCCTTCGATGCCGCGCCCGTGCAGCACGATGCCACCTACACCACGCCCGACCAGTCGCACGCCATGATGGAGCCGCATGCCACCACGGCGGCGTGGACCGGCGACAAGCTCACCGTGTGGAGCTCCAACCAGATGGTCGACTGGAGCGTGGGCGACCTGGCCAAGACCCTGGGCATCCCCAAGGACAACGTGCGCCTTGTTTCGCCCTTCGTGGGCGGGGGCTTCGGGGGCAAGCTGTTCATCCGCGCCGACGTGCTGCTGGCCGCCCTGGGCGCCAGGGCGGCGCGCCAGCCCGTGAAGGTGGCGCTGCAGCGGCCGTTGATCGCCAACAATACCACGCACCGGCCCGCGACCATCCAGCGCATCCGCATCGGCGCGGCCAAGAACGGCAAGATCGGCGCCATCGCGCACGAGAGCTGGTCGGGTGACCTGCCCGAGGGCAAGCCCGAGACGGCCGTGAACCAGACGCGCCTGCTCTATGCCGGGGCCCACCGGCTCACGGCCACACGCCTGGCCGTGCTCGACCTGCCCGAGGGCAATGCCATGCGCGCGCCCGGCGAAGCGCCCGGCATGATGGCGCTGGAGATCGCCATGGACGAGATGGCCTACAAGCTGGGCATCGACCCCGTGGAGCTGCGCGTGATCAACGACACCCAGGTGGACCCCGAAAAGCCCGAGCGCCCGTTTTCGCAACGCCAGCTCGTCGAATGCCTGCGCACCGGCGCCGCGCGCTTTGGCTGGGGCCAGCGCAAAGTCGAGCCCGCTCAGGTGCGCGATGGCCGCTGGCTCGTGGGCATGGGCGTGGCGGCGGCCTTTCGCAACAACCTGGCGATGAAATCCGGCGCGCGCGTGCGGCTCGGCCAGCGCGGCGTGGTCACGGTGGAGACCGACATGACCGACATCGGCACGGGCTCCTACACCATCATCGCGCAGACGGCTGCCGAAATGCTGGGCGTGCCGATCAGCAAGGTGATGGTGCGCCTGGGTGACTCTGCGTTCCCGGTGTCTGCCGGCTCGGGCGGGCAGTGGGGCGGCAACTCGTCCACTGCAGGGGTGTATGCGGCCTGCGTGAAGCTGCGCGAAGCGATTGCGCAGAAGTTGGGCATGCCACCCGAGGCGGCCCAGTTCGCCGATGGCATGGTGCGCGCGGGCGAGCGCTCCGTGCCGCTGGCCGATGCGGCGGCCGACGGCGACATCGTGGCCGAGGACAGCATGGAATACGGCGACCTGCAGAAGAAGTTCCAGCAATCGACCTTCGGCGCGCACTTCGTGGAGGTGGGCGTGGACGTGGCCACCGGCGAGATCCGCGTACGCCGCATGCTGGCGGTGTGCGCCGCGGGCCGCATCCTCAACCCCAAGTCCGCACGCAGCCAGGTGATCGGCGCCATGACCATGGGCGTGGGCGCGGCACTGATGGAAGACCTGGCCGTGGACAAGCGCCAGGGCTTCTTCGTCAACCACGACCTGGCCAGCTACGAGGTGCCGGTGCATGCCGACATTCCGCACCAGGAGGTGATCTTCCTGGACGAGACCGACCCCACCTCGTCGCCCATGAAGGCCAAGGGCGTGGGCGAGCTTGGCCTGTGCGGCGTGGGCGCCGCCATTGCCAACGCCGTCTTCAATGCCACGGGGGCGCGGGTGCGCGATTACCCGATCACGTTGGACAAGCTGCTCGACAAGTTGCCTGCGGTGGTCTGAGCGTCAGGCGCTCAATTCGCGCAGCAGCTCGGTTTCGATCTGGATCTGCCGCGCGTTGTTCTGCAGCTCGGGGCCCTGCACCAAAAAGGTGTCTTCCACCCGCTCGCCCAGCGTGCTGACCTTGGCCAGCTGCACGCTCAGGTGGTGCTGCGCCAGCACCCGCGCCACCAGGTAGAGCAGGCCGGCGCGGTCGCTGGCCGAAATCGCCAGCAACCAGCGCTGGGCCTTTTCGTCGGGGCGCAGCGTGACGCGCGGGGCGATGGGGAAGCTCTTGACCCGGCGCGAGACGCGCTTGCGCGTGGGCTCGGGCAAGGGGCCGCCTTCCTCGATCACATGCACCAGATCGCTCTCGACCATGTGCGTCAGCTCGCGGTAGTGGCCGGCCTGGTCGTCGGCCACGATCTGGAAGGTGTCGAGCGCATGCTGGTTGTTGGCCGTGTGCACGCGCGCATCCAGGATGCTGAAGCCCGCGCGGTCGAAGTAGCCGCAGATGCGTGCGAACAGGTCTTCCTGGTCGGGCGCGTAGACCATCACCTGCAGGCCATCGCCGGCCAGCGATTGGCGCGCGCGCACCACGGCGCGCGGCGCGCCCACGTGGCGCGACAGGTGGCGCGTGTGCCAGGCGATGTCGGCGGCCTCGTGGCGCATGAAATAGCTCACGTCCAGCGTGGCCCACAGGGCCTTGTGCGCCTCGAAGGGCAGGGCGCTCAGGGCCAGCAGCACCAGGGCCTCGCGCTTGCGTGCCTCGACCTCGGCCGCGGCATCGGGCGCGCGCCCGCCCAGGGCGCGCAGCGTGGCGCGGTAAAGGTCCTCGAGCAGCTTGCCTTTCCAGGCGTTCCACACCTTGGGGCTGGTGCCGCGGATGTCGGCCACCGTGAGCAGGTACAGCGCCGTGAGGTAGCGCTCGTTGCCCACGCGCTTGGCGAAGGCGGCGATCACGTCCGGGTCGCTCAGGTCTTCCTTTTGCGCGATGCGGCTCATGGCCAGGTGTTCGCTGACCAGGAACTCGACCAGCTGGCCGTCTTCGCGGTCCACCTTGTGCTGGCGGCAAAAGCGCCGCACTTCCATGGCGCCGATCTGCGAATGGTCGCCACCGCGGCCCTTGCCGATGTCGTGGAACAGCGCGGCCAGGTACAGCAGCCAGGGCTTGTCCCAGCCGCCGGCCAGTTGCGAGCAGAAGGGGTACTCGTGCGCATGCTCGGCCATGAAGAAGCGGCGCACGTTGCGCAGCACCATCAGGATGTGCTGGTCCACCGTGTAGACGTGGAACAGGTCGTGCTGCATCTGCCCCACGATGCCGCGAAACGCCCACAGGTAGCGCCCCAGCACCGAGGTCTGGTTCATGAGCCGCATGGCATGCGTGATGCCGGCCGGCTGCTGCAGGATGCGCATGAAGGCGGCGCGGTTCACCGGGTCGCTGCGAAAGGCCCCGTCCATCACGCCGCGCGCGTTGTACAGCGCGCGCAGGGTGCGCGCCGACAGGTCCTTGAGCCCCACCGTGGTCTGGTAGAGCAGAAAGGTCTCCAGGATGGCGTGCGGGTCCTTGAGGTACAGATCGTCGCTGGCCACCTCGATCAGGCCTGACTTCTCGAAGAAGCGCTCGTTGATGGGGCGCAGCTCGTGCGCCGAGGGGTTGAGCGCCTCCTCGATGTTGAGCAGCAGGATCTGGCTGAGCTGCGAGACCGCCTTGGCCGCCCAGTAGTAGCGGCGCATCATGGCCTCGCTGGCGCGCATGGGCAGGCGCGAGCCGTCGGGCGCCTGCGAGCGGTAGCCGAAGGACTCGGCCACGGAGGTCTGCAGGTCGAACACCAGCCGGTCCTCGTGCCGACCGGCCGCGGCGTGCAGGCGCGCGCGGATCAGGCACAGCACGGCCTCGTTGCGCTCGATCTGGCGCACCTCGAAGGCCGTGGCCATGCCGTTGGCGGCCAGTTCCTTCCAGGTGCTGCCCAGGCCGGCGGCACGCGCCACCCACAGGATCATCTGCAGGTCGCGCAGGCCGCCGGGCGACTCCTTGCAGTTGGGCTCCAGCGAGTAGGGCGTGTTCTCGTACTTGTTGTGGCGCTGGCGCATCTCCAGCGTCTTGGCCACCAGAAAGGCCTGCGGATCCATCTGCGCCCAGTACTGTTCCTGGAACTGCGCAAACAGCTCGGTGCTGCCGCAGACCTGGCGTGCTTCGAGCAGTGAGGTCTGCACCGTCACGTCGGCGGCCGATTCGGCCAGGCACTCGGCAATCGTGCGCACGCTGGAGCCTATCTCCAGCCCCGCGTCCCAGCAGCTGCCGATGAAGGCTTCGAGCTGCGCGCGCAGCACGCTGCAGCCATCGGCCGCGCGGTCGTCTGGCAGCAGCAGCAGCACGTCGACGTCGGAGTAGGGGAACAGCTGGTCGCGACCGAAGCCGCCCACTGCCACCAGGGCCAGGTCGGCCGGCAGCTCGGCACGGCGCCACAGCTCCTGCAGCA
Source organism: Acidovorax sp. GW821-FHT09B03 (assembly GCF_059418305.1). Lineage (NCBI taxonomy): Bacteria > Pseudomonadati > Pseudomonadota > Betaproteobacteria > Burkholderiales > Comamonadaceae > Acidovorax > Acidovorax sp. GW821-FHT09B03. The sequence goes on along the minus strand of NZ_JBWKPP010000006.1, from coordinate 255,089 downwards.
GGCTGCCCGCCAGGGTGGAGAGCTTGCGCAGCAGAACGCGGATACCGCGCGTGGAGGCACCCGTGGCCTGGATGGAGGCCATCAGCGCCGCCTTGTCGCGGCGGTAGGCGTCCCGCAGGGCGTGGACTTCAGTCATGGACGATAGGGGCGTTGCAGTCGATATGGCCATGCAGTGTTCCACGCAAGAGTCGTGCGCAGCGGGGTTCCCGCTGACTTTTTATGTCTTTGTGGCGGTCACAAAGGACGGCAGAGGCGGCGAACCGGCCGAGATCGTCATCACCTCGTAGCCTGTCTCGGTGACCAGCACCGTGTGCTCCCACTGGGCCGAGAGGCTGTGGTCCTTGGTCACGATGGTCCAGCCGTCGTTGCCGTGTTCCTTCACCTCGCGGCGGCCGGCGTTGATCATGGGTTCGATGGTGAACACCATGCCGGGCTTGAGCTCTTCGAGCGTACCGGGCTTGCCGTAGTGCAGTACCTGGGGCTCTTCGTGGAAGCGCTGGCCGATGCCATGGCCGCAGAACTCGCGCACGATGGAAAAACCCAGGCCTTCGGCAAACTTCTGGATCGCATGGCCGATGTCGCCCAGGTGCGCGCCCGGCTTGACCTGCACGATGCCATGCCACATGGCGTCGAAGGTCATGGCGCACAGGCGCTTGGCGGCGATGGAGGTCTCGCCGATCAGGTACATGCGGCTGTTGTCGCCGTACCAGCCTTCCTTGGTGATCACGGTGACGTCCACGTTCACGATGTCGCCCTTCTTGAGGGGCTTGTCGTTGGGGATGCCATGGCACACCACGTGGTTGACCGAGGTGCACAGCGACGCAGGGTAGGGCGGGTAGCCCGGCGGCTGGTAGCCCACCGTGGCCGATATCGTGCCCTGCTGGACCATGCATTCGGCGGCCAGCCGGTCGATCTCGTTGGTGGTGATGCCGGGCTTGATGTGGGGGGCGATGTAGTCCAGCACTTCAGACGCCAGGCGGCAGGCGACGCGCATGCCCTCGATGTCCTGTGCACTTTTGATGGTGATGCTCATGGGGGGATTATCCCATTGCGCTTGAGATGCTGCATGGTGTTGAGCGCCGCCGGTTAAAATGGGAGGCTAACCGCCACCAAGCCTGCGTTTTCCGGATGGCGGCGGCGCCCACCGTACCCCTCACACCCCAACAGGCCGCTACCGTGACCTTGCACATGACCACGCTGGCGGGCGGCAACGCCCTCAGCACCTTTCGCGCCCAGCAACTCCAGCCTGCCCTCGAGGCCATCCATCCCAAGATCACTGGCATCGCTGCGCGCTTCGTGCACCTGGTGGCCACCGATGCGGCGCCGTCGCCTGCCGATCAGGAGCGCCTGGCGGCCCTGTTGACCTACGGCGACCCCTATGCCGGCCCCGAAACCGGTGCCGTCATCGTCGTCACCCCGCGCCTGGGCACGCTCTCGCCCTGGGCCTCCAAGGCCACCGACATCGCGCGCAACTGCGGCATCGCCATCCGCCGCGTGGAGCGCATCACCGAATACCGCGTGGCCCTGAAGCCCGGCCTGCTGGGCGGCACGCCCGAGCTGACTGCCGACCAGGTGGCCCAGGTCGCCGCCCTGCTGCACGACCGCATGACCGAATCGGTGGTGGCCGACCGCAGCGGCGCCGCCGCCCTGTTCACCGAGCTGCAGCCCGCGCCCATGGAGCATGTGGACCTGCTGGGTGGCGGCCGCGCCGCGCTGGAAGCCGCCAACACCCGCTTCGGCCTGGCCCTGGCCGAAGATGAGATCGAATACCTGGTCAACGCCTTCACAGGCCTGGCGCGCAACCCGAGCGACGTCGAGCTGATGATGTTCGCCCAGGCCAACAGCGAGCACTGCCGCCACAAGATCTTCAACGCCGAGTTCACCATCGACGGCGTGGCGCAGGACAAGAGCCTGTTCGGCATGATCCGCAACACCCACCAGCTGGCACCCCAGCACACGGTGATCGCCTACTCCGACAACGCCTCCGTCATGGAAGGCCACACGGTCGAGCGCTTCCTGGCGCGCATGGGCGATGCCGGCACGGTCGGCTATGCCAAGAGCGAAGCCACCCAGCACGTGCTGATGAAGGTGGAAACGCACAACCACCCCACGGCGATCTCGCCCTTCCCCGGCGCCTCCACCGGCGCGGGCGGTGAAATCCGCGACGAAGGCGCCACCGGCCGGGGCTCCAAGCCCAAGGCCGGCCTGACCGGCTTCACCGTCTCCAAGCTCTGGGGCAGCGAGGTCGGCAAGCCCGAGCACATCGCCAGCCCGCTGCAGATCATGGTCGAAGGCCCCCTGGGCGGCGCCGCGTTCAACAACGAATTCGGCCGGCCCAACCTGGCGGGCTACTTCCGTGAATACGAGCAGAACGTGGGCGGCGTGCAGCGCGGCTACCACAAGCCCATCATGATCGCGGGCGGTGTGGGCGTGATCGACGCCGGCCTCACCCAAAAGATCGAATTCCCGGCCGGCTCGCTGCTGATCCAGCTGGGCGGCCCCGGCATGCGCATCGGCATGGGCGGCAGCGCCGCCAGCTCCATGGCCACGGGCACGAATGCGGCCGAGCTCGACTTCGACTCCGTGCAGCGCGGCAACCCCGAGATCGAGCGCCGCGCACAGGAAGTCATCAACCACTGCTGGGCGCAGGGCGATGCCAACCCCATCCTGGCCATCCACGACGTGGGTGCGGGCGGCCTGTCCAACGCCTTCCCCGAGCTGACCAACGACGCCGGCCGCGGTGCGCGCTTCGACCTGCGCGCCGTGCCGCTCGAAGAATCGGGCATGGCACCCAAGGAAATCTGGAGCAACGAGAGCCAGGAGCGCTACGTGCTGGCCATCGCACCCGGCTCGCTGGCGCAGTTCCAGGCCTTCTGCGAGCGCGAGCGCTGCCCGTTTGCCGTGATCGGCACCGCCACCGAAGAGCGCCAACTGGTGCTGGACGACACGGCCGTGGCCGGCGGTGACCAGAAGAACCCCGTGGACATGCCCATGAACGTGCTATTGGGCAAGCCGCCCAAGATGCACCGCGACGTGGCCACGGTGGAGCGCCAGTTCGCGCCCATGGATTTGACCGGCGTGCCGCTGCAAAAGGCCGTGATCGACGTGCTGGCCCACCCCACGGTGGCCTCCAAGCGCTTCCTCATCACCATCGGCGACCGCACGGTGGGTGGCCTGTCGCACCGCGACCAGATGGTTGGCCCCTGGCAGGTGCCGGTGGCCGATTGCGCCGTGACCCTGGCCGACTACAAGGGCTTTGCCGGCGAGGCCATGAGCATGGGCGAGCGCACGCCGCTGGCGGCCATCAACGCCCCCGCCTCGGGCCGCATGGCCGTGGCCGAAGCCATCACCAACCTGCTGGCCGCGCCCATCGAGCTGCCGCGCGTCAAGCTCAGCGCCAACTGGATGGCCGCCTGCGGCGAACCCGGTGAAGACGCCGCGCTCTACGCCACGGTGAAGGCCGTGGGCATGGAACTGTGCCCGGCCCTGGGCGTCTCCATCCCCGTGGGCAAGGATTCGCTGTCCATGCGCACGCAGTGGCAAGAAGGTGGCGACAAGAAGAAGGTCACCTCGCCAGTGAGCCTGATCGTGAGCGCCTTCGCCTCGCTGGCCGACGTGCGCGGCACGCTCACGCCGCAGCTCGATGCCACCGAAGCCGACACCACCCTGGTGCTGGTGGACCTGGGCAAGGGCCAGAGCCGCATGGGCGGCAGCATCCTGGGCCAGACGCTGGACCAGAGCGGGGACGTGGTGCCCGACCTGGACGATCCGCAAGACCTGGTGAACCTGGTCAACGCCGTGAACGCACTGCGCGCCAAGGGCCAGATCCTGGCCTACCACGACCGCAGCGACGGCGGCCTGCTGGCCGCCGCTGCCGAAATGGCCTTTGCCGGCCATGTGGGCGTGTCGCTCAACGTGGACCTGCTGGTCACCGAGGGCGACGGCATCAGCGACAGCCGCATGGAAACCGGCGACGCCAAGAACTGGGCCTCCCAGGTCAGCGCGCGCCGTGAAGAATTGACGCTCAAGGCGCTGTTCAATGAAGAGCTGGGCGTGCTGCTGCAGGTGCGCACCGCCGAGCGCAACGAGGTGATGCAGCTGCTGCGCGAGCACAATCTCTCGCGCTTCAGCCACTTCGTGGGCAAGACGCGTCCCGTGTCTTCACCCATCGACGCCGGCAAGGGCGAGCTGCAGGTCTGGCGCGATGCCAAGGCCGTGTTCAGCGCGCCCCTGGCCGACCTGCACCAGGTGTGGGACGCTGTGAGCTGGAAGATCTGCCAGCAGCGCGACAACCCCGCCAATGCCGATGCCGAACACGCCGCCGCTGGCGCACCGGCCGACCCCGGCTTGCACGTGCACCTGGCGTTCGACCCCGCCGAGAACGTGGCCGCGCCCTATTTCAACCTGGCGCGTCCCAAGGTCGCCATCCTGCGCGAGCAGGGCGTCAACTCGCACATCGAGATGGCCTATGCCTTCACCGAGGCGGGCTTCGAGGCCTACGACGTGCACATGACCGACCTGCAGACCGGGCGTGCCCAACTGGCGGACTTCAAGGGCGTGGTCGCCTGCGGCGGCTTCAGCTATGGCGACACCCTGGGTGCCGGCATCGGCTGGGCGCGCAGCATCACCTTCAACCCGGTGCTGGCCGAGCAGTTCCAGGGCTTCTTCGGCCGCACGGACACCTTCGGCCTGGGCGTGTGCAACGGCTGCCAGATGTTTGCCGAGCTGGCCGACATCATCCCCGGCGCGCAGGACTGGCCGCGCTTCACCACCAACCAGAGCGAGCGCTTCGAGGCCCGCCTGTCGATGGTGGAGGTGCTCGAATCCCCGAGCCTGTTCTTCCAGGGCATGAGCGGCAGCCGCCTGCCGATCGCCGTGGCGCATGGCGAGGGCTACGCCAACTTCCGCTACCGCGGCAATGCCGACAAGGCGATTGCGGCCATGCGCTATGTGGACAACCACGGCGCAGCCACTGAGCAGTACCCCTTCAACCCCAACGGCAGCGCGGGCGGCCTCACCGCCGTGACCACGGCCGACGGCCGCTTCACGGCCATGATGCCGCACGCCGAGCGCGTGTTCCGCAACGTGCAGATGAGCTGGACCAGCGAGGACCGCAGCCAGTTGAGCCCGTGGATGCGCATCTGGCGCAATGCCCGCAAGTGGGTGGGCTGATGGAATTGCCGCTGCGGCGGCGTTGAAAGAAAACGGGGCTTCGGCCCCGTTTTTCATGCTCGGCTAGTGTTCTGTCCCGTAAATAGATGCCAAAAATAAAACCGATGGATTTCGCGCCAGGGCAAGGCGCAAACCGCAGCGATAGCCGTAGCTATCGCGAGGATTTGCAACGCTGCCCTGGCGTGAAAGACGCGGTTTTATGGGGATTTATTTGCGGGACAGGACACTAGTTGGCGAGGTCAGGCCGCTGGTACACCAGCAGCCGGCCCTTGTAGGCGGGGCGGTCGTCCAGGGCTGGGTGGTCCAGGCGCTCTTCCACCACCTCGAAGCGGTGCACCGCCATCTGCTTGTGGAAGGCCCTTCGGTTGCCGCGGTCGGGGTCCACGATCCAGATCTGTGCGCCCACCTCGGCATGGCGGTCGATGAAGCCGGCCAGGGTGGCGCGCGCGTCGCGCTCGTAGAGCACGTCGCTGCCCATGATCAGGTCGAACCGGCCGCTCACGGTGCTGGCAGCGGGGCCGTCGCCCTCGGCGCCTTGCGGTGGGTTCCAGTGCCCGGCACGGTACTTCATGGGCGGCAGGGCGTTCAGCCGCAGGTTTTCGAGCAGAAAGCTGTCGGCCAGCGGGTGGCCGTCGCTGGCGGTGATGTCCACGCCGCGCCGGTGGCACACCAGGCTGGCCAGGCCCAGGCCGCAGCCGATCTCCAGCACGCGCTCGCCCGCCTGCAGCGGCCGGGTGGCCATGCGCTCGGCCAGTTGCGTGCCCGAGGGCCACAGCAGGCCGAACAGCGGCCACAGGGCGGAGGAGATGCCCAGCCGCTCGGCCTCGCCCAGCGGGTCGGAGAACTGCTGCTTGTCCAGCAGCGAACGGATGGTGAGATTGGCGACGCCCGCAATGGCGACGCTGTCTTGCTTGGTGAGGTAGCCTGGCATGGCTCGGGCGAGAAGCCCGTTGTCAAGGGACCCCAAAAGGTTGGTGGTGTGAGCGCCGAGTATGCGCCTTTTGCCAAAGCCACGGCGGGCCGCGTCCTCTGCAAGGCCTTTGCGGCGCCGTGCGGTGGCCCCTGGCAGCGTGTGGAATTGACCCAGGTCATTGCTATAGTCGGCGCTTTGACCGAACCACCACCCAAGGACATCCCATGGCCGCTGGCAGCCTTCTAGCCCTGTTGGACGATATCGCCACCATCCTCGACGACGTCGCCCTCATGACCAAGGTGGCGGCCAAGAAGAGCGCCGCCATGGCCGACGACGTCTCGGTGATGACCAAGGTGGCCGCGCAGAAGACGGCGGGCGTGCTGGGCGACGACCTGGCGCTCAACGCCCAGCAGGTCACCGGCGTGCGCGCGGAGCGCGAGATTCCCGTGGTCTGGGCCGTCGCCAAGGGCTCCATGGTCAACAAGGCCATCCTGGTACCTGCAGCGCTGTTGATCAGCGCCTTCGCGCCCTGGGCCGTCACGCCGCTGCTGATGATCGGCGGCGCCTTCCTGTGCTTCGAGGGCTTCGAGAAGATCGCCCACAAGTTCCTGCACAGCGAAAGCAAGGACGAGGCCGAGCACGAAAGCCGTGCCCAGGCCAATGCCAACCCGGCCGTGGACCTGGTGGCCATGGAAAAGGACAAGATCAAGGGCGCCGTGCGCACCGACTTCATCCTGTCGGCAGAAATCATCGCCATCACGCTGGGCACGGTGGCGACAGCCTCGTTTGCGCAGCAGGTGGCCGTGCTGACGGGAATCGCCGTCATCATGACGGTGGGGGTGTACGGCCTGGTGGCGGGCATCGTCAAGCTCGACGACCTGGGCCTGTGGCTCAACAACAAGCGCAGCGCGGTGGCCAAGGCCCTGGGCACGGGCATCGTCAATGCGGCGCCCTGGCTCATGAAATTCCTGTCCATCGCCGGCACGGCCGCCATGTTCCTGGTGGGCGGCGGCATTCTGGTACACGGCATTCCGGCCCTGCACCATGCCGTGGAAGGGGCGGGCGCTGCAGCCGGCACCTGGCCCGCGGGAGCGCTGTGGGGGGGGCTGATCTCCAACCTGCTCAATGCCGTGGTGGGCATCGTCGCGGGTGGCCTCGTGGTGGCCGTGGTGACCGTCGTACAAAAAATGCGTGGCAAGGGCGCGGCCGCGCACTGACGCGCCACGCACCACGCACCGTTGTTGATCCAGATCGAAGCCCCGTCATCCGGGGCCTGATGCGCCGCGTCAGCCGGCCCATCGGTTGATCTGCGGCAAGGTACGCGCGGGCGTGCGGGGGCCCAATGCATGCACGGGGGTCGTCCCCGTTCAACCGCATCGAATCGATCGCTCCCATGAACAACAACAAGCTGCTGAAACTGGCCCTGGTGGCCGCCTGCGCGCTGGCATCCGGCGCCACCATGGCACAAGAATCCGAAGGCCCCTGGCTGGTGCGCGCCCGCGCCGTGCACCTGGACAGCGCCAACAAGGACACCACCGGCCTGGGCCTGTCGGTCAATGACAAGGCCATTCCCGAGGTCGACGTCACCTACTTCTTCACCAGGAACATCGCCGCCGAGCTGGTCCTGACCGTGCCGCAAAAGCACGACGTGCGCGCCAGCACGCTCGGCGGCAAGATCGGCACGCTCAAGCACCTGCCGCCCTCGCTGCTGCTGCAGTACCATTTCGATGCCCCTGGCTTCAAGCCCTATGTGGGCGCGGGCCTGAACTACACGCGCTTTTCCAGCGTGCACCTGCCCGCCGGCGTGGGCATCGACAAGAACAGCTGGGGCGCAGCCCTGCAGGTGGGCGTGGACATTCCGCTGTCGAAGAACCTGTACCTGAACGTGGACCTGAAGAAGGTCTACATCCAGACCGACGTGTTCGCGGGCAGTGCCAAGGCCGGCACCTTCAAGGTCGATCCGGTGCTGTTCGGCATCGGCCTGGGCTACAGGTTCTAGGCGCTGCGGCGATAGAAGGCCAACGACCCCGCCAAGGCCAGCAGCGCACCGCCGCAGCAGCGGTCAAGCCACAGCACCGCGCGGCGGCGCAGCAACTGCACGGCCTTGGCGCCCACGATGGCATAGGCCAGCATCACCGCAAAATCCAGGCCCGCGAACACCACCGCAATGGCGGCGTACTGGGGCCACTGCGGTGCATTCGCGTCGATGAACTGTGGCAGCAGGGCCGAGCAGAACAGGTAGCCCTTGGGGTTGGTCACCGCGACCAGGAACGACTTGGCAAAGACGCCGCGGGCCGTCACACCCTCGGCGCTGCCGGCCTGCGACAGATCCAGCCCGCCCTGCGAGCGCAGCAGGCGCAGCCCGAGCCATGCCAGGTAGGCGGCGCCCACCCATTTGACGACGGAGAACCAGAACTCCGAGGCCGCGAGCAGAGCGCCCAGGCCCAGCGCCACAGCACCCACCAGCACGAAGTCGGAGGCCACGGCGCCGAGCATGCCCGGCACGGAGCGGCGTACGCCATAGCGCGAGCCGTTGGCCAGTGCCAGCAGCACCGTGGGCCCGGGCGTGGCAATGGCCACCAGGGCCACGAGCGCAAAGACCAGCAGCGTGGTCGCGTTCATGCCAGCACCGGGCCGCAGCCTTGCGGCTTGTGCACGCGCTCGGTCGACGCGGGGTACTTGGCCAGCTTGGATGCGGGCCGGCGCGGGCGCTGCAGCAGCTCACCCCCGCAGTTGGGGCAGATGCCGCCCAGCGGGCCGCCCGCGCAGGTGCTGCAGAAGGTGCACTCGAAGGTGCAGATGCGTGCGTCGGTCGCATCGGGTGGCAGGTCTTTGTCGCAGCATTCGCAGCTGGGGCGCATCTGGAGCATGGCGGGGCCTCGGGGTGGTCGGTGAACCGGCCACTCTATGCGCAGCGGCCCTGCGCGGCAAGACACAGACGGCGGTTGCCAGCGCTGCCGTCTGTACTGCCCGTCTGTCTGCTGGCTCAGCCTGCCGGGGTGGTCGGGGCAGGTGTTTTGGGCGCGGTACCCGCCGGGCGCAGGGGCGCATCGTCCAGCGCCAGCATGCGGCGCCACAGCCAGGGCAGGGCGGTTTCCAGGTCGGGGCGCTGCCACTCCTGCCGGGCCTTGGCGGTGCCCGCCAGCACCTGCTGCGGCGTGCCGATGTCGAAGTGGAACGAGTACGCGGGCTCCATGCCCATGCGCAGGTCGGTGATGTAGATGTGCCCACCCGCCTCGTTCATGCGGTAGAAGCCATGGGTGAAGCGCGACAGGCGCTGCACATGCGCATTGCCCTGGTAGGTGGCGTACAGGTCGGTGCCACGCTCATGGCGCGTCCAGCGCATGGGCTGCTGGCCGCCATCGGCCAGCGAGCGAAAGCCTTCCAGGTAGTGCGTGGGTGTCATCGCCACCACGCGCCACAGCACGGCAGAAAACGGCGCAGGCGTCACCAGCACGCGCTCGGCGGTGATGCCCTCGGACTGCAGCGATGCACGCGCAATGCCCTCCACATGCTGCTGCGCCAGCACGCCCAGGCCCAGGTAGGCGGTGCTGAACACCAGTGCCCAGGCATTCCAGCGCAGGCCGCGGCCGCCGCGCATGGACAGGGCCGCGACCACCCCGATGAGCAGCGGCAGCGTGTACAGCGGGTCGATGATGAACACGCTGCCCACGCCGTACGGGTGGTTGGTGAAGGGGTAGAGCAGCTGCGTGCCGTAGATCGTCATCGCATCCAGCAGCGGGTGGGTGACCAGCGCCAGCCACAGGGCCAGCCACCAGCGCAGCAGGTGCGGCGTTTCGCCATGCAGGCGCGCCACCAGCCAGGCCAGCGGGCCTGACAAAAGTGTGAGGGTCAGCAGGGCATGGCTGCTGCTGCGGTGCAGCACCATGTTGAGCATGGCGTCGCCATGGTCGATGAAGGCATCCAGGTCGGGCAGGGTGCCGGCCACGGCGCCCCAGAAGACGGCTTTCCATGCGGCGGTGCGGCGGCCCATGGTGGCGAGGGTGACGGCGGAGCCCAGGGCGATCTGGGTCAATGAATCCATGGGGCGGTGTGTCCTTGTGTAGCGATGATTGCGGCAAAGGTGTGACAGCAAGCGAAATGCGGGCCAGCCGAAACAGGGCTTGCCGTGGCCGCGCCGGGGGCCCATGATTGTGGCTTGGCTCGATGACAGGCCGGGTATGCGCCCAGCCGGTACCCGGGCCATGCATGCTTGCCCACGGTGCGTGGTGGCTTGGTGCATCCACCGGGCAAGGCACACGGGCGTTCGTCCTACTTGGGGGCTGTACACCCCCCGCTAACCTTGCGAACCATGGCCCACGCACTCCTCCAGAATCCGTCGCCCTTGCTTCCAACCCGGGGCGCACAGCGCCAGGCAGCCTGGAATGCCAAGCCACCCCATCTGGCCTTCGAAGCCTTCGAGGGGCTGGCCCCGGAGCCGGACAGTGCCGATGCCTCCAACACCTCTCAGGCGCCCCAGGCGCTGGCGGAGCAATCGGTCCACGACGAGATCACAGAGGGCCTGCTGCAGCAGCCCGCCACCATCTCGCCCAAGTACTTCTACGACCAGCTCGGTTCGGAGCTGTTCGAGTCCATCACCCGCCTGCCCGAGTACTACCCCACGCGCACCGAGCACGCCGTGATGCAGCAGCACGCCGCCGCCATTGCCGCCGCCGTAGGCCAGGGCCGCACGCTGATCGAGCTGGGCGCGGGCAACTGCGAGAAGGCGCGTACGCTGTGCCGCACCCTGGCCCCAGACTGCTTTGTGGGCGTGGACATCTCGGCCGATTTTCTGCAGGGCGCCGTGGCCCGCATGCGCGAGGAGTTCCCGCACATGGACGCGCGCGCCGTGGGCGCCGACATGACGCGCGGCGTGACCCTGCCGGCCGACATACCGCGCACCGGGCGCCTGGTGTTCTACCCGGGCTCGTCCATCGGCAATTTCGACCCGCCGCATGCGCTGATGCTGCTCGAACAGATGCGCGAGCTGGTCGATGGCGAGGGTGAGCCCGATGCCGACGGCGGCCTGCTCATCGGCATCGACCTGCCCAAGGAGGTGGACGTGCTCGAGGCGGCGTACGACGATGCCGCCGGCGTCACCGCGGCCTTCAACCTCAACGTGCTCTCGCACGTGAATCGCCTCATCGGCAGCAACTTCGACCCCGCGCAGTGGCGCCACCTGGCCTTCTTCAACACCCTGCATTCGCGCATCGAGATGCATCTGCAGGCCATGTCGCCGCTGCAGGTGCGCTGGCCCGGCGGCGGTGTGCGCGACTTTGCGGCCGGTGAATGCATCCACACCGAGAACAGCTACAAGTACACGCTGCCCGCCTTCACTGACCTGCTGGCGCGCGCAGGCTTCTCGCGCGCCCAGGCCTGGACCGACCCGCGCGGCTGGTTTGCGGTGGTGCATGCGCAACCCTGACGCGCGCTTTCCGCCGCTGCCCGGCACTGGCCTGCCTCTGCGGCTGGTACAGCCGCATGCCACCCCGGTGGGGCACACTGGCAGGATGACGACGAACCCGCCCCCCCGGCCCGCCGACTACGCCACCGTGCGCCAGCGCTCGGTGGAGCTGGTGGTGCCGCTGTCGCCCGAAGACGCCTGTGCCCAGTCCATGCCCGACGCCAGCCCCGCCAAGTGGCACCTGGCACACACCACCTGGTTTTTCGAGACCTTTGTGCTGGAGCCGCACGAACTGGCGTTTGCGCCGTTCCACCCGGCGTTTCGCGTGCTGTTCAATTCGTACTACAACGGCGTGGGCGCCAAGCACCCGCGCCCGCAGCGCGGCCTGCTCACGCGTCCGTCGCTGGCCGAGGTGCTGGCCTACCGCGCCCAGGTGGACGAGCGCGTGCAGGCCCTGCTGGCGCGCCAGGCAGACAACGCCAGGCTGCAGGCCCTGGTAGAACTGGGCCTGCACCACGAGCAGCAGCACCAGGAGCTGCTGGTGACCGACATCAAGCACCTGCTCTCGTGCAACCCGCTGTTTCCGGCCTACCATGGCTTGCAGCCGAGCATCGATGGTGGCCTGGCCCAGCCCCTCACCTGGCACCGCAGCGACGGCGGCGTGGTCGAAATCGGCCACCATGCCGGCAGCGGCGCGTTTGCCTTCGACAACGAACTGCCGCGCCACCGCGTCTACGTGCAGCCCCACGCCCTGGCATCGCGCCTGGTGAGCAATGGCGAGTACGCTGCCTTCATCGAAGACGGCGGCTACCGCAACCCCGTGCACTGGCTGGCCGAAGGCTGGGACTGGCGCACCGCGCAGGGCCTTACGCAGCCCATCTATTGGCACCGCGCGGGGCTGGGCGGTGGTGATGACGAGGGTGATGCCTGGCACGAGTTCACCCTGGCCGGCCTGGTCCCCCTGGCCAGCGCACTGCCCGCCGTGCACCTGTCGTACTACGAAGCCGATGCTTATGCCCGCTGGGCCGGCGCCCGCCTGCCCACCGAGGCCGAATGGGAATGCGCCGCCGCACGCCAGCCCCTGCAGGGCCATTTCGCTGACGGCCCCGATGCCCCGCTGCACCCCGGCGCGGCCGAGGGCCCGGGCATGGTGCAGGTGTTCGGCGATGCCTGGCAGTGGACCCAGTCGAGCTACGCCCCGTACCCCGGCTTTCGCACGGCCGAGGGCGCCGTGGGCGAGTACAACGGCAAGTTCATGGTCAACCAGTATGTTTTGCGCGGGGGGTCGTGCGCCACGCCCGCGGGGCATGTGCGGGCGACCTACCGCAATTTTTTCCCGGCAACTGCGCGGTGGCAGTTTGCGGGGGTGCGGTTGGCGCGGGATGTCTGAGCGGTAGGCCGCTGCGCGGTCACACCTTGCCCAGCGCCTGCTCCAGATCCGCCTTCAGGTCGTCAATGTGCTCGATCCCCACCGACAAGCGCACCATCCCCTCGCTCACCCCCGCCTTGGCCAGTTCCTCGGGGTTGAGTTGGCGGTGCGTGGTCGATGCCGGGTGCGTGGCCAGTGACTTCGCATCGCCGATGTTCACCAGCCGGGTGAACAGCTGCAGCGCATCAAGAAAACGTGCCCCCGCCGCGCGCGGATCGGCATCGCTGTTCTTGACGCCAAAGCTCAAAATGCCCGATGCCCGCCCGCCCAGCTGGCGCTTGACCAGCGCGTGGTCCGGGTGGTCAGGCAGGCCGGCGTAGCGCACCCATTCGACCTTGGGGTGGGCCTGCAGGTACTCGGCGATGGCCAAGGTGTTGTCGCAGATGCGGTCCAGGCGCAGGGCCAGGGTTTCGATGCCTTGCAGGATCAAGAACGCGTTCTGCGGGGCCAGCGCGGCACCCGTGTTGCGCAAGGGCACGACGCGGGCGCGGCCGATGAAGGCGGCGGGGCCCAGGGCCTCGGTGTAGACCACGCCGTGGTAGCTCACGTCGGGCTCGTTCAGGCGCGGGAAGCGCTGCTTGTGCTCTGCCCAGGGGAACTTGCCGCTGTCCACAATGGCGCCGCCCACGCTGTTGCCGTGGCCGCCCAGGTACTTGGTGAGCGAGTGCACGACGATGTCGGCACCGTGCTCGATGGGGCGCAGCAGGTAGGGCGTGGGCACGGTGTTGTCCACGATGAGTGGCACGCCATGGTCGTGCGCCACCTTGGCCAGGGCGGCGATGTCGGTCACGTTGCCCAGCGGGTTGCCGATGCTCTCGATGAAGATGGCCTTGGTGCGCGCGTCGATGTGCTGGGCAAAGCTGGCCGGGTCGCGCGGGTCGGCAAAGCGCGTGGTGATGCCCTGCTGGGGCAGGGTGTGGGCGAACAGGTTGTAGGTGCCGCCGTAGAGCGTGCTGGCCGAGACGATGTTGTCGCCCGCCTCGGCAATGGTCTGGATGGCGTAGGTGATGGCCGCCATGCCCGATGCGACGGCCAGCGCCGCAATGCCGCCTTCGAGTGCCGCGATGCGCTTTTCAAGCACATCGTTGGTCGGGTTCATGATGCGGCTGTAGATGTTGCCCGGCACCTTGAGGTCGAACAGGTCGGCGCCGTGCTGCGCGCTGTCGAAGGCATAAGCCACCGTCTGGTAGATGGGAACGGCGACCGCTTTGGTCGTTGGGTCAGGGCTGTAGCCGGCGTGCACGGCCAGGGTTTCGATCTGCATTGCGTTCTCCTTTGGCGGGCGTGCCTTCAACCGGCTAACGTCGTTGCAAAGCCTTGCCGTGCTACAGCACTGTCTGCGGCTTTGCGCCTAGTTATCCGGCTGAAACCACACCCGCTGCGGTATGGGGTTGATAGGAGCAGGTCCGGGCGGGTAAGCCGCACTGGGCGCATCCCGTGTGGGGCGCGCAGACCATTCTTCCATCGCCCCTCCAAGGGCAGATCGAATCGTTTCGTATGTGCTTATGCGGCCAGCAATGGCAGGCCCGCGCCTGCCAATCCCGCACCCGCTCAACTGGCCTGCTGGGGCCGCGTGCGGTAGAAGTTCAGCGGCGTCTCGCGCGCCTGGTTGTTGAGCACCTGGCGCTTGATCTTGCCCACCACATGCATCTCGCAGGGCTTGCAGTCAAAGCGCAGGGTCAGCTTTTCCTTGCCGTTGATGAGCATCAAGGGCTCGGCTTTGATGGTGCCCTGCACGCCGGTGACGCCCTTGGCCTGCTTGGGGCACAGACTCATCGAGAAGCGCACGCAGTGCTTGGTGATCATGAGGCTGACTTCGCCTTCTTCCTCGTGCGCCTCGTACGTTGCATCGATCACCTTCACGCCGTGGCGCACGTAGAAATCGTGGGCCTTGTGGTTGAACACATTGCCCAGAAAGCTCAGCGTGTCTTCGGGGTACGGGGCCGGCGGCTCCACCGGGGTGGCGCGCTGCAGGCGCATGAAACCCTTGGCGCGGTTGGCCTCCAAGTCGGCCAGCGCGTCACGGCGCAACGCGTTGACGGCCGATGCGGGGATGAACCAGGGCTGCGAGAGCTGCAGGCCCACGTCGTTCACCGCGAAGATGGTGGCGCCGAAGCGGGCCAGGTGCTCGCGCAGGCTGGCCTCGGCCTTGGCGGCGTCGGTGGCCGGCTGGTGGGCGTGGTCCAGTTGCGCGCCGCCGGCATAGCCGTCTTCGTCGGTCAGCGTAAGGGCAAAGCCGGTGGGCGTTTCCGACAGGTAGACCCACAGGCCGATGCGGCGGTCGCTCGACTTCTTGTCGAGCGTGCGCACCCAGTCCATGTCGCGGTTGCGGTTGATCTCGGTGCCCTTGCGCAGGTCCTTGAAGCCCTCCATCGGGTCCTTGGGGAACACGCGCCACTGCGTGGTGCTGCGCGGCGACACGGGCTCGGCCCGGTTGATGGCCATGCCCACCAGGTCCTTGTGCAGGTCGTAGTAGCACAGGCCGTCGCCGTTGTGCAGCACGGTCTCGGGGCTGCTCACTTCCAGCTCCACGAAATCGGCGCCCACCTTGGTCACCCAGCCGATGGCCTGGCCGGGGTTCTTGGGCGTGTCGAAGGCGCCGATGTCCTGCTTGCGGCCGGTGACGAAGTAGTCGGTGAACTCGCGGTTGAAGTTCTGCAGCGGGTCGGGCGTGAAGGTGAACGTGGTGCGCCCGCTCGACGAGCGCGACAGCGGGTGGCCCGAGGACTCGCGCTCTTCCATGATGCCGTCGATGATGGTGCGGTAGTGGGCCGTGATGTTCTTCACGTAGCCCATGTCCTTGTAGCGGCCTTCGATCTTGAAGCTGCGCACGCCGGCATCGATCAGCGCGCGCATGTTGTCGCTCTGGTTGTTGTCCTTCATGCTGAGCACGTGCTTGTCGTGCGCGATGAAGCGGCCCTGCGCGTCGGTCACCTGGTAGGGCAGGCGGCAGGCCTGGCTGCAGTCGCCGCGGTTGGCGCTGCGCCCGGTCTGCGCATGGCTGATGTTGCACTGGCCGCTGTAGGCCACGCACAGCGCGCCGTGGATGAAGAACTCGATGTTGGCGCGCCCGGGCGCGTCCACCGGGCCCAGGGCCTTGTGCACCGCGGCGATCTGCTGCACCGTGAGCTCGCGCGCCAGCACGATCTGCGACAGGCCCGCGTCCTGCAGAAAGCGCGCCTTCTCGGGCGTGCGGATGTCGGTCTGCGTGCTCGCATGCAGCTGGATGGGCGGCATGTCGATCTCGAGCAGGGCCATGTCCTGGATGATCAGCGCGTCGGCCCCGGCCTCGTAGACCTGCCAAGCCATCTTGCGCGCGTCTTCGAGCTCGTCGTCGCGCAGGATGGTGTTGAGCGTGATGAAGATGCGGCTGTTGAAGCGGTGCGCATGCTGTACCAGTCGCTCCAGGTCGCGGATGTCGTTGCCCGCGCCCACGCGCGCGCCGAAGGCCGGGCCGCCGATGTAGACGGCGTCGGCACCGTGGTTGATGGCTTCGATGCCGATGTCTGCGTCGCGCGCAGGCGCGAGCAGTTCGAGCTGGTGGGGCAGGAGAGACATGGGGCCCGATTATCCCAGCCTGGCACGCTGCCGGGGAATTCTGGTTTCAATTAGTCGGACTAATACTGTATGCAATTCTGTTGTGCAAGCCTGGTGTACTGAAGACGGGATAGGATGGCGGCGCCTGGCCGGAACTCCTGGCCAGCGCGTTCTCCCTTGTTCTTGTTCATCCGGAGTCTTGCCCGTGTCCTTTGCTTCCCGTTCGCGCTTTCACTTCTCCCTGGTTGCTGCTGCAGCCGCCACCGTTGCCTGCACCGCCGCCATGGCGCAGGACGTGCAGGTCGTCAAGATCGCCCATGCGGGGCCGCTGTCGGGCGGCATTGCCCACATCGGCAAGGACACCGAGAACGGCGTGCGCCTGGCGCTGGACGATTTGAACGCGCAGAACCTGGTGATCGGCGGCAAGAAGATCAAGTTCGAGCTCGCCGCCGAAGACGACGCCGGCGACCCGCGCCAGGCCACCGCCGTGGCGCAAAAGCTGTGCGACCAGAAGGTGGCCGGCGTGGTGGGCCACCTGCAGTCGGGCACCTCCATCCCCGCCGCTGCGGTGTACGACAAGTGCGGCGTGCCGCACATCACGGCGGCCGCCACCAACCCCGACCTGACCAAGCCCGGCTACAAGACCACCTACCGCCTGATCGCCAACGACAGCGCGCTGGGCGCGGCGCTGGCCATCTTCTCGGCCGACCACCTGAAGCTCAAGTCCGTGGCCATCATCGACGACCGCACGGCCTACGGCCAGGGCGTGGCCTCGGTGTTCAAGGCCACGGCGCAGCAAAAGGGCCTCACGGTGGTGGGCGAGGAGTTCACCACCGACAAGGCCACGGACTTCATGGCCATCCTGACCGCCATCAAGAACAAGAAGCCCGACGCCATCTTCTACGGCGGCCTGGATGCCCAGGCCGGCCCCATGCTGCGCCAGATGGAGCAGCTGGGCCTGGGCAACGTGAAGTTCTTCGGCGGCGATGCGCTGTGCACCGAAAAGCTGCCCGAGCTGGCCGGCAAGACGCCGGCCCTGAAGAACGTGACCTGCGCCACGGGCGGCGCCTCGGTCGCCAAGATGCAGGGCGGTGCCGACTGGAAGAAGCGCTACGATGCCAAGTTCCCTGGCCAGTTCCAGATCTACAGCCCCTACGCCTACGACGCAGCCATGGTGCTGGTTGATTCGATGAAGCGCGCCAACTCGGTGGACCCCAAGGTCTACATCCCCTTCATCGGCAAGACCGAATACAAGGGCGTGACGGCCAACATCGCCTTCACCAGCAAGGGTGAGCTGACGACCCCCGCCGTGACGCTGTACACCTACAAGGACGGCAGCCGCGTTGCATTGAACTGATCCCTCAGGGCTCGGTTCCGGCCCGCCCGGCGCGCAATGCGCCTGGGCTGGTGCCGTAGTGTTGGCGGAACAGCCGCGCCAGGCTGCTGGCATTGCCCAGGCCGACTTCGTCGGCAATGGCCGCCAGGCTGTGGTGCGAATTGGTCACGCGCCAGTGCGCCTGCTCCATGCGCATCTTCGTCCAGTGGTCGTGGGCGCTCATGCCCATCTGCTCGGTGAACAGCCGGTCCAGCTGCCGGCGGCCGATGCCGATGCGCTCGGCCAGGTCGGCCACGGTCAGCCCGTCGGCCAGGGAGCTGCGCATCAGCGCCACCGCACGCGCAAGGTGGCGGGTGAAGTCGGGCCCACCACCTTCCATCGACTGCAGGTGGTGCCCCTGGTGCCGGGGCGCGTCCACCAGCATGTCGGCCAGGCCCTTGAAGGCCCGCACCCGGCCACAGTGGCGCGACAGAAGCTCCACCGCCATGTCGATGGCGGCCGTGCCGCCCGCGCAGGTGATGCGGTCGCTGTCGAAGCAATAGATCTGCTCGCTGGCCACCGCGATGCGCGGAAAGGCGTGGCGGAACTCGGCCACATGGCGCCAGTGCAGGGCCACGCGGTGGCCCTTGAGCAGGTCCGCCTCGGCCAGCAGAAAGCTGGCGTTGTCGATGGCCACCAGCGGCAGGCCGCGCGCCGCAGCCTTGCGCAGCACCGGGCCATAGGCCTGCACGTACCCGCGCGAGGCCTGCACCGTGCGGCTGCCAAAGACCACCAGGTAGTCGAATGCCGCCAGGTCCACGGCGTCGGCCGTGGTGTCCATGTTCACCTGCACCGCGCTGCTGGAGACCACGGGCGCGGCGTCGATGCCGAGCAGGGTCCATGCGCAGTAGCGCTGGCGGCTGTGGTCCTCGTCATCGGCCGAAAAGCGCAGCTTGTCGAGGAAGGCGCCAAAGGGCAGCAGGGCGAAGTCGGGCAGCGGCAGCAGCAACAGGCGAACGTCGGGGCGGGGCAGGGCGGTGCTCATGCGGGTGTCCAATTTGGTATGGATGTTAGCCAGTTTCGATGCGGTGCATGCTGCCGTGCGCCCCTAGACTGCAGGCCATGTTTCGAACGATGGTGCAGCAATGGAACTGAAAATCTGGCTGGTCTACCTGCTCGCGGTCATCGGCCTGTCGCTGACCCCGGGCCCCAACAGCCTGCTGGTGCTGGCCCATGGGGCGATGCACGGGCGGGCGCGCACCTTGTGGACCATTGGCGGGGGCGCGGTGGGCTTTGTGGCCTTGATCGGGCTGTCGATGCTGGGCATTGGCGCGCTGCTGCAGTCGTCGGCCCATGCGCTCACGGTGATGAAGTGGGTGGGCGGCGCCTACCTGGTGTGGCTGGGCATCCAGCTGTGGCGCGCGCCGGCCATGCAGCTGGAGGCGCTGCCGAGTGCCCAGGGCGAGCGGGCAGTCAGCGGCGGTCGCTTGTTCCGCCAGGGGCTGCTGGCGGCCATCTCCAACCCCAAGGTGCTGCTGTTCTATGGCGCCTTCTTGCCGCAGTTCATCGTGCCGGGGCGTGACCTGTGGCTGCAGTTCGTGGTCATGGCGGGCACATTTGCGGCGGTGGAATGCCTGGTGGAGTTTGGTCTGGCGAGCCTGGCGCACCGCATCCGCCCCTGGCTGCAGCGCACGGGGCGCAAGTTCAACCGCTCCTGCGGTGCGCTGTTCGGGTTGATGGGCGCGGCGCTGCCGATGACGCATTGATCTTTTTAACCACCGTCCCGGTTTACAGTGCGAGCTTGCACGGTATCGGGAGCACAGGCATGCGTGGATTGTTCGGGTTGGTGGGGCTGGTCGTGGTGCTGGCCATTGTGGGCATCATTGCCAAGAAGCAGCTGTCGACCACGCGCGCGCCTGCTGCGGCGCTGCAGCAAGTGCCCATCCCGGGCACCGGTGCGTCGGCGCCGGTCATCAACCCCACGGGCAATGTGCGCGAGCAGAGCCAGCAGGTGCAGCAACAGGTCCAGCAGCAGCTGGACGACATCATGAAGCAGCGCACGCAAAGCCTGCCCGACGCAGACAAGTGAGCAGGGCGATGGCGGCTGTGTTGACCGACGAAGACGGCATGCACCTGGCGCTGGCCGAGGCCCGCACCGCGGCCGAGGCGGGCGAGGTGCCCGTGGGCGCCGTGGTCGTCAAGGACGGCCAGGTGATAGCCACGGGCCGCAATGCCCCGGTGCAGGCCAACGACCCCACGGCCCATGCCGAGATCGTGGCCTTGCGCGCGGCCGCGCAGCGCCTGGGCAACTACCGGCTCGACGGCTGCACGCTCTACGTCACGCTGGAGCCCTGCGCCATGTGCAGCGGTGCCATGCTGCATTCGCGCCTGGCGCGCGTGGTGTTCGGTGCCACGGAGCCGAAAACGGGCGCTGCCGGCTCGGTGCTCGACCTGTTTGCCCACACCGCCATCAACCACCAGACCCAGGTGCATGGCGGGGTGCTGGCGACCGAGTGCAGCGCGCTGCTTACCGGCTTCTTCGGCGCACGGCGCAGCCAGCAGCGTGCCGACGCGCTGGCCCGCCACCCGCTGCGCGACGATGCCCTGCGCACGCCCGATGCCGCGTTTGCCGATCTGCCCGGCTACCCCTGGCCACCGCACTATGTGAGCGACCTGCCCAGCCTGGCGGGACTGCGCCTGCACTACCTGGACGAAGGCCCGCAGGACGCGCCGCGCACCTGGCTGTGCCTGCATGGCAACCCGGCCTGGAGCTACCTGTACCGCCACATGCTGCCCGTGTGGCTGGCGGCCGGTGACCGGGTGGTGGCGCCCGACCTGATCGGCTTTGGCAAAAGCGACAAGCCCAAGAAGGAGGCCGCGCACCGCTTCGAATGGCACCGCCAGGTGCTGCTGGAGTTGGTGGAGCGCCTGGACCTGCAGCGCACCGTGCTGGTGGTGCAGGACTGGGGTGGCATCCTGGGCTTGACCTTGCCCATGGACTGCCCCGAGCGCTTTGGCGGCCTGCTGGTGATGAACACGCTGCTGGCCACGGGCGATGTGCCGCTGCCGCAGGGCTTTGTGGACTGGCGCGCCATGTGCCGCGACAAGCCGCTCTACGGCGTGGGCCGGCTGCTGGCGCGCGGCAACCCGCAGCTGTCGGCCGCCGAATGCGCGGCCTACGACGCGCCTTTCCCCGACAAGGGCTACCGTGCTGCGCTGCGCGCCTTTCCGGAGCGCGTGCCGGCCGGGCCCGATGACCCGGGCGCTGCACTCTCGCGCCAGGCCCGTGATTTCTGGCGCCAGCAGTGGCAGGGCCGGGGCCTGATGGTGGTGGGCGCGCAGGACCCGGTGCTGGGCCTGGCGACCATGCAGGTGCTGCAAAAAGACATCCGTGGGTGCCCCGAACCGGTGGTGTTGCCGCAGGCCGGGCACTTTGTACAGGAGCACGGCAGGGACATTGCCGAACGGGCTGTGGAATACTTCAGCCCCTGACCGCACGCCAGCGCCTGCCTTCCTGCGCGCACGCCAGCGGTCACCGCACACTACCTCGGAGCAGGCGCGCCAGCGACGCCTGAACGCTTTGCACAACGATCACGACCACCACCATCACGACCACGCCGATTGCGACCATGACCATGGTCCCAAGCACATCTACATCTACTCGCCGTCGAGCGCCGTGCGCGACAAGGCCGCCTTCAAGCGTGGCATTGCCCGCCTGAAGGCCCTGGGCCACGAGGTCGAGGTGGATGTGGACGCCCTGGCCAGCCACACGCGCTTTGCCGGTGACGATGCCACCCGCCTGGCCGCCATCCACCGCGCGGCCGCCAGCGGCGC
This sequence comes from Acidovorax sp. GW821-FHT09B03, assembly GCF_059418305.1. Classification (NCBI taxonomy): domain Bacteria; kingdom Pseudomonadati; phylum Pseudomonadota; class Betaproteobacteria; order Burkholderiales; family Comamonadaceae; genus Acidovorax; species Acidovorax sp. GW821-FHT09B03. The sequence continues at coordinate 233,485 of NZ_JBWKPP010000006.1, read as the reverse complement.
GCATGTGGCGCTGATCTCGCGCGGGGGCTACGGGCTCTCGCGCATCCTGCCGGGCATCCGCTACAAGGCGGTGGCCAAGGCCATCGACAAGGGCATGAAGTTCGTCGGCCTGAGCGATTTCACGGCCTTCCAGAATGCGCTCCTGGCGCAGACCGGCGCCGTGAGCTGGGCCGGCCCGGCGCTGGGCGCGGATTTTGGCGTGGCTGGCGAGCCCGACGACATCATGGAGGCCTGCTTCGACGACCTGCTGACCGGCCACGGCGAAGGCACGGGCTGGCGCATGCACCGCGAAAAGCCCGATGCCACCACCGGCAAGCCGGCCGTGCCGGACATCTACGTGAAAAGCGCCCAGCTCTGGGGTGGCAATCTGGCGGTGCTGGCATCGCTGGTGGGCACGCCCTACCTGCCCAGCGTGAAGGGTGGCATCCTGTTCCTCGAAGACGTGAACGAGCACCCCTACCGCATCGAGCGCCTGCTGACCCAGTTGCTGCATGCCGGCGTGCTGGCGCAGCAAAAGGCGGTGGTGCTGGGCCAGTTCAACCAGTTCAAGCTGGTGCCCCACGACAAGGGCTACAAGCTGCAGTCGGTGGTGGACTGGCTGCGCACCCAGATCAAGGCCCCGGTGCTCACCAACCTGCCGTTCGGGCATGTGGAGACCAAGGTGCTGCTGCCCGTGGGGGCCACAGTCTCCTTGTCGGTGGAAGAGCGCGATGCCCTCATCTATTGGGGGCATATTGGCTGACACCCCCTGAGACGCTTCGCGTCTTCCCCCTCTCTTGTCTTGTTGCGCGAGGCGGGAGGGAGACACCCCCGGTGTGGCGGGGCGGCCCTTGAACGGGGGGCGGCCCTGCGCGGCGCGGGCTCAAACGTTGTGGGCGGGCCCGAATGGAGTCAGGACAGCGAGGCGCGTACCGGGGTTCCCAGGGCGCGCGGCAGCAGGCCCTGGAACAGGAGTGTCACCTGGGCGATGACGTTTTTGGCAGATGGCTCGCCCTGCAGGGGGGTGAGGGTGCTCTGCAGGTCGCTGCGCAGGTACCACAGCGCTTCGATGTCGCCCGCATAGCGCAGGCGGATGTTCATGCGGGCCACCTCGCAGCCCGAAAAGCCCGACAGGCTGCCGATCATGGCGCGGCGCACCTCTTCCAGTTGCTGGTCGCGCACCCAGGCGGTCGACGCAGGCGCGTCACGGCCAATGAGGCCGTGCAGGCTGCTGCCGCGTACATAGGGTTTGTTCCAGCGCATGGAATGGTTTTCCACCATAAATGGGTACAAGGCTCAAGGTACGTGGCCGACTGTGCAAATGCAAGGGGGCCGCTCCCGTTTTTTGCAGAAAGCCAACAGGCCTTCATAGCTTTTTGCAAACAATTGCAAGTTTTCGATGCTTATTTGCATCTAGTATGAAAGGATTAAGCAGGAGTCATGCCAGATGCGTCGGTCGGTTGGCACCGTCCACCGACAACCGCCTGCAAGGCATTGCAGGCCTTGCGAACGGGCGCACAACGGGCGCGCCTGGTGCCTGCGCGGGACGGTCGGGCAGGGCGCATCCCGAGGGGGATGCCCCACGCGGCATTCAGGTCCGCCCACTGACATGGGCGCCATGCACATTGCAGGCGCTTGAACTAAACTGGGTCACATGATGTTACCTGTGCCTGCGTGTCCATGACGGTTCTATCGACGGTGGTCTTTGCCGACATTTCCGGGAGTACGTCGCTTTACGAGACGCTGGGGAACGAGCGCGCCACCGAAGCGGTGACGCAGCTGACCCAGTGGATCGCCGACACCATCGAGGGCAATGCGGGCCGCGTCGTCAAGAAGCTGGGCGATGGCGTGCTGGGCATCTTTGGCGATGCCGCCGGCGCTGTCTCGGCCATGGCCGAGATGCAGCGCAAGCACCTGGCCCGGCTGGACCGCTGGCCGCACCCCCTGCGCATGGACATCCGCGTGGGCGTGGCCACAGGCGAGGTGGTGGATGTGGATGGCGATTGCTACGGCGACGCCGTGAACGTGGCCTCGCGCCTGTGCGAGCGGGCCGGCCCGTCCGAGATCTGGGCCACCGAAACGGCGGTGCTGCTGGCCGGTGCGGCCGCCTCGGTCTGGTACCGCAAGCTCGGGGTGATGGAAATCCGCGGCAAGGCCGAAACCCTGATGCTCTACCAGGTGGAGTGGCGCCAGGACGAGGAGCCCGACTCGCTCACCATGCAGTCTGCGCTGATCAGCAATTTCTCGCCGGTGGATTCCATCCTGGGGCAGATCCAGTTTTCCTGGCACGGGGTGGACCTGTCGTTCAGCTCGGCCGATGCCCCGGTGCATGTGGGCCGCGCCACCGAGATGCAGCTGCGCATCAACGACCCGCGGGTCTCGCGCCTGCATGCCCGCATCGACTGGCGCAACAGCGGCTTCGTGCTGACCGACATGAGCAGCTTCGGCACCTGGGTGCGCTTCGAGGGCAGCGATTCGCCCGTGCGCCTGCGGCGCGATGCCTGCATCCTTCACGGCACGGGGGAGATCGCGCTGGGCGTGTCGTTCAGCGAGCCCACCGCGCCCAAGATGCACTTCCAGGTGGTCGGCGGCAGCGTGCACTTGGGTTGACCCCCTGAGTCGCTTCGCGCCTTTCTCCTAAAGGGGGAGGCCCCCAGCGCGGGGGGCACTGGCGTGGGGCGCCAGTTGTCGAGGGCTGCGCTGGCGCGCAGCGTTGTCGAAAACCGGCACGAGACCAATCTGCACTGGTGCTGCGCTGACACGTTCTGACACAATGCCCGGCGACTAGACCGAGACAAAACAGGACAGAACGATATGGCGTGGATCAAGAAAACGGCCGTGGCCCTGGTGGCCGGGGCCTTGCTGGTGGGGGCGGGGGCCGCCATCTATGTGCAGCGGACCTTTGCCGTGGTGGATGGAAAGATCACGGTCGCCGGCCTGGCCCGGCCCGTGGGCGTGCAACGCGATGGCGCGGACGTGACGCACATCAGCGCGCAGAGCCCGCAGGACGCCTGGTTTGCCATGGGCTACGTGCATGCGCAGGAGCGCACCTGGCAGCTGGAGTTCAACCGCCGCGTGATGCACGGCCAGCTCTCGGAGGTGTTTGGCGAGGCCACGCTGGAGACCGACAAGCTCATGCGCTCGCTGGACATCGTGGGCAACGCGCGCAAGCAGTACGCGGGCCTGCCCCTGTACGCACGCGAGGCGCTGCAGGCCTACAGCAAGGGCATCCATGCCTTCCACCAGAACCGCCCGCAGGCCCTGCCGCCCGAGTTCCTGGTGCTGGGCGCCAAGCCCGGCGGCGAGGCCGGTGCCGTGTGGGAGCCCGAGGACAGCGTGGGTTGGGCGCTGATGATGGCGCTGGACCTGGGCGGCAACTGGGGCAATGAATTCGCGCGCCTGTCTGTGGCGCGCACGCTCGATACCGAGCGGCTGTGGCAGCTGATGCCCCCCTATCCGGGTGAGCCGCCTGCGGCATCGGCCGACCTGGCCGCGCTGTACCGGCAGCTCGGGGTGTACCGTGGCGACGCTGCCGCAGGGGCTGCGCCCAGTGCCGGCCTGGACCGTGGCGCTGCGCTGCAGGCCGCCAGGAAGCCCGAGGCGGCCGCTGCGCCAGGGCAGGGTGGTGGCCCGGTGGCGCGCCAGGTCAGCGCGGGCATGCTGGCCTGGGCCAAGGAGCTCACCCGCAATGCCGGCACCAACGACGGCAAGGGCAGCAACAACTGGGTGCTGGCCGGTTCGCGCACCGAAAGCGGCAAGCCGCTGCTGGCCAACGATCCCCACCTCTCCCTGAGCGCGCCGGCCATCTGGTACTACGCCCGCCTGCAGGCGCCGGCCGGCAAGGCATCGGACGGCTCGCCCATCGCCGCCATCGACGCCCTGGGCGCCACCTTGCCAGGCCTGCCCTTCGTGGTGCTGGGCCGCACGGCCAGCGTGGCCTGGGGCTTCACCAACACCAGTCCCGACGTGCAGGACCTGTACCTGGAGCAGATCAACCCGGCTGACGCCACGCAGTACCGCACGCCCGAGGGCTGGGCGCCGTTCGCGGTGCGCAAGGAGACCATCCGCGTCAAGGGCAAGCCCGACGTGGAGATCGCGCTGCGCAGCACGCGCCATGGCCCGGTGCTCAGCGATGCGCAGAAATCGCACGCCGACGTGCTGGACCTGAAGAAGTACGTGCTGGCCCTGCGCTGGACGGCGCTGGACGCCGACAACCAGACCGTGCTGGCCGGGCTGATGGTCAACCAGGCCACCACGGTGGAGGACCTGTTCGCCGCCTTTGAACACCACCAGGCGCCCATGCAGAGCGTGGTGGCGGCCGACGTGAACGGGCGCATCCGCTTCCAGGCCATGGGCCGCGTGCCTGTGCGCGCGCCCGACAACGACATCCGCGGCGTGGCCCCGTCGCCCGGCTGGGACGCGCGCTACGACTGGAAGGGCTGGCTGCCGCTGGACCAGACCCCGCAGGACGAGGGCGCCAAGGGCTGGATCGCCACGGCCAACCAGCGCGTGACACCGCCCGGCTACCCGCACTACCTGACGCAGGACTGGGCGCTGCCCTACCGCTACGAGCGCATTGCCCAGCTGATCGAGGCCCGCCCCAAGCACACGGCGGCGAGCCTGCAGGCCATCCAGCTCGACACGGCGTCGCTGGCTGCGCGGCACCTGCTGCCCCACCTGCAGCAGGCGCAGTCCAGCCACCCGCTGGCCGCGAAGGCGCAGGCCCTGCTCAAGGACTTCGATGGCGTGATGGATGCCGGCCGCGCAGCGCCGCTGATCATGGCCGCCTGGACCGACGAGCTGGTGCGCGGCCTGGTCGTGCCGCGCATCGGCGAGGCACGCTTTGCGGCCACCTACGGCAAGCGCGACTACCGTGCCGGGCTGGAAGGCATGCTCGCGCGCAACGACACCTGGTGGTGCCAGCCCTCCACCTGCGCCGAGCAGTCGGCCGCGGCCCTGGGCCGTGCGCTCGACCGGCTGCAGGCCGCGTACGGCGCCGATCCTGCCGCCTGGCGCTGGGGCGATGCGCACCCTGCGGTCAGCGGCCACCGGCCGTTCGGCAACGTGGCGGCGCTGGCGCGCTGGTTCGACGTGAGCGTGCCCTCCAACGGCGACTCGTACACGGTGAACGTGGGCCAGTACAACCCGGGCGATGCCAAGACCCCCTTCGCGAACCGGCATGCCGCATCGCTGCGCGCCATCTACGACCTGGCGGACCTGGAGCAATCGACCTTCATCTACCAGACGGGGCAGAGCGGCCTGGTGTTCTCGCCACGCTACCGTGACATGGCGGTGGCCTGGGCCGGGGCGGGCAACCGGCTGCTGCAGCGCGAGCCGGCGCGCTTTGTTCACAGCCTGACACTTCAGCCCTGAGCACGCAAAGGATACACATGGGTTTCGTACCGTTGATCGAAGTCACCCGGGGTGGACTGGTCGAGTGCCAGCACTGGGGTGCCGTGGCCGTGGCCAACCGTGCGGGCCAGGTGCTGGCCCGGGTGGGCGACCCAGAGGCGGTGGTGTTCACGCGCTCCACCATCAAGGCCTTCCAGGCGCTGCCGTTCATGCAGTCGGGCGGCGCCCGGGCCCTGGGCTGGGGCCCGGCCGACCTGGCGCTGCTGTGCGCCAGCCACAACGGCGAGCCCATGCACGTGGCGCAGGTCGAGCGCATGCTCGCCAGCGTCGACCAGGACTACCACGCGCTGCGCTGCGGCTGCCACCGGCCGCTGTTCGCCGAGCTGGGGCTTGGGTCGCTGCCCGCCGGCTTCGTGCCCGATGAGCGCCACAACAACTGCAGCGGCAAGCATGCGGGCTTCGTGGCCTACTGCGTGCAGCAGGGCCTGCCGCTGGACGACCACCTGCACCCGGGCCACCCGCTGCAGGTGGCCATACGGGAGCGTGTGGCCCAGGCCGTGGGCCTTGCGCCGGATGACCTGGCCGCCGGCACGGACGGCTGCTCGGCCCCCAACTACGCGCTGCCGCTGGCCAACCTGGCGCGCGGCTATGCGCGCCTGGCCGGTGGCGCGCCGGACACCGAATTCGACGAGAGCTTCACGGCGCTGGCCGATGCCATGGTGGCGCGGCCCGAGCTGGGCTCGGGCACGGGCCGGCACGACCTCGATTTCATGCGCGTGGGCGCTGGCGACTGGGTGTCGAAGACCGGCGCCGATGGCGTGCAGGTGGTGGGCAGCCGCAGCCGGGGCGAGGCCTTTGCGCTCAAGGTCATGGATGGCAGCATGCTCGCTCAGGTCGCCGCTTCCGTGGAAGTGATGGACCAGCTGGGCTGGCTCAGCGAAGCCCAGCGCGAGGCGCTGGTGCCCCGGCGCTCGGCGCGCATCGTCAATGCGCGTGGGCTGGAGGTGGGCGGGCGCAGACCCGTGTTTCGCCTCGGTTCAGGACGGTAGCCGGGCCAGCGGGTAGGCCGCGTCCGCTGCCGGGAAGAAGGCGGCGAACGGCTCCGCATCGGGCAGCACATAGACCACACCCGCCTCGCGGCCGAACCAGGGGGCGATGCAGCGGTTGTAGAAGTCCGTGGGGGCGTTCACGCAGCCGTGGCTGATGCGCCGCTCGGCCAGCACGGGGCTGGCCAGGCGCTGCACGCGGCGCTCGGCCGGGTTGCCGCGCACGCGGTGCAGGGAGACGGCCGACGGGTAGTCGATCCACACGATGTCGTGGCCCTGCAGGTTGCTGCCGGGCTCGCTCACGAAGCGGCCGGCCGGTGTGGTGCGCTCGTGCGGGCGTATCTGCGACAGTGGCCGCTGGCCGATGCCGGGCGCCGAGTGGTCGCCCAGGGCCGAACCCAGCAGCACCGGCGCGCTGCCGGCATGGTCGCCGCCAGGGCCGAACACATGGATGGTCGCCGCGGGCTTGTCGATCACCGCAAACGGCATGCCCTCGTGGTTGCCAGTGGCTGCCGTCCAGCGCACCAGGCGCTGCGCGTCCAGACTGGCGCCAGAGCGCTCCCACGGGGCCGCGGCCCGGGCCGATGGCGCCCAGGCGGCCGAGCCCAGGAGCATGCCGGCGCTGGCCAGCAGGCGGCGCCGGCGCAGCAGGCCCGCCGGGGTGGCCGGTTGCGCGGCCGAAACCGCCAAAATTTCACGAAGGACAGGGTCGGGCGTGGCAAGAGAGGTCATGGTGTCCCCCAATCGTAGCGGTTTGTGCCAATAATGGCGCTACCCGCGACTTCCGCAAGGCCCCCGGGCCTGTGAACACCATGTTTGATCGCATCCGCCAGGCCTTTGCCGGTGCCCCGTCCGACGATCCATCCGATGGCCTGTCGTCCAGCCAGCCGGTGACCGGCCCGCAACTGGCGCGCTGGATTGCCGACCAGCAGCTGTCCAGCGTGCCGCAGGCGGGGGCCGGCCATTTCGACGTGGGCGGCGAGATCCTGGGCCACCCCTGGCGGCTGGAGTGCGGTGCGTCCACGCGCGACTACATCCTGGGCCTGGAACTGCGCGGCCGTGCCGACGTGAAGGCCGACCCCGACGCCGCCGTGCTGGTGCTCAACCGCCCGCTGCGCGATGCGCTGGAGCGCCATGCCTACAACGCCATCACCGACAACCTGCAGACCAGCGTGGACGCGCGCATGCCCGAGGAGATGCGCTGGCTGTCCATGTTCGACGAGGTGTCCTGGCCCGAGCTGCCGGGCTCGTTCCGGCGCCATTTCGCGGTGGTGGCAGAGCGCATCGAGCATGCCGAGCACTGGATCCATGCGCACCTGGTGTCGGCTCTGCTCAATGCGGTGGAGGGCGAGCAGGGCGCGCTGCGCTCGGAAACCCCCATGGTGCTGATGCTCGCGCGCGGCCACGTCTACCTGCGCACCGAGCACACCCGGCGCACCCTGGCCGAGATTGCGCACGCGCGCACGGTGCTGGTGACGGCCGCCCAGGCGGCGGCGCAGAACCTGCCGGCACCGCCGCTCGATGAGTGACAGGCTGAGATCAATCGCCACAGGCTCTTATGATCTTAGGCCACCGGCGCATGGGCGCCGGGCCTGAGAGCATTTGAACAATGAGCACACCTTCTGTCCGCGCCATTGGCGGGACCACACCCTATGCCGTGACCCTGGTCGATGACGCCGGCCACACCTGGCTGGGCGACGAGCCTGTCGACCTGGGCGGGGCCGATGCCGGCCCGTCCCCGTTCCACCTGCTGCTGTCGAGCCTGGGGGCCTGCACCGTCATCACCCTGCAGATGTTCGCAGCGCGCAAGCAATGGCCCCTGGCCGGCGTGGAGGTGGCACTGCAGCTCAACCCCGAAGGGGCACCCGCCAGCGGCACCGACATCACGCGCACCATCACCCTGTCGGGCGCGCTGAGCGAGGAGCAGCGCGCGCGCCTGCTGCAGGTGGCCAATGCCTGCCCGGTGCACAAGCTGCTGACCGGTGAGGTGCGCATTGCCTCCGCACTCGCGGCATCGGAGGGCGGACTGCCATGACGAAAATGGGATCGGCTTTGGTGGTGTCGGGCGACACCAACTACGTCCACAAGGTGCGCGCAGGGCATTTCGACCTGATCGCCGATGAACCCAAGGCGCTCGGCGGCCAGGGGCAGGGCCCGGCTCCGTTCGACTACTACCTGGCGGCCCTGTCGGCCTGCACGGCCATCACGCTGCGCATGTACGCCGAGCGCAAGGGCTGGAACCTCGGCGAATTCCGGGCCGAGCTGGCCTTGAGCCGGGATGAGGAGGGCCGGCTGCACGTCCACCGCGTGCTGCATTCGGACCAGGCACTGAGCGACGCCCAGTGGGAGCGGCTGCTGGAAGTGGTCGTGAACACGCCGGTGACCAAGGCCCTGCGCGAAGGGGCCGAGATCACCAGCGAACGGGGGCGCTGACCGCAGGGCGGCCAGTGCTGTCCCCCGCGTGGTGCGCGGGGGGGGGCGGGCTGTCTCAGCTTCCGCGCGTGATCGGCACGCCGCTGTCGCGGCCGTAGGCGCCGTACTTGCCCAGCTCCCACTTGGCGATGGCGTTGCGGTGCACTTCGTCCGGGCCGTCGGCAAAGCGCAGGGTGCGCGCGCCGGCGTAGGCGTAGGCCAGCGGGAAGTCGTCGCACATGCCGCCGCCGCCATGCACCTGCATGGCCCAGTCGATGACCTGGCAGGCCATGCTCGGGGCGACGACCTTGATCATGGCGATCTCGGTCTTGGCGACCTTGTTGCCGGCCACGTCCATCAGCCAGGCGGCCTTCAGGGTCAGAAGGCGGGCCATGTCGATCTTGCAGCGGGCTTCGGCGATGCGCTCCTGCGTCACGGTCTGCTGGGCCACGCTCTTGCCGAACGCGACGCGCGAGGAGGCACGCTTGCACATCAGTTCCAGTGCGCGTTCGGCCAGGCCGATCAGGCGCATGCAGTGGTGGATGCGGCCAGGGCCCAGGCGACCCTGGGCGATTTCGAAGCCGCGGCCTTCGCCCAGCAGGATGTTGGAGACGGGCACGCGCACGTTCTCGAAGGTCATCTCCACATGGCCGTGGGGGGCGTCGTCGTAGCCGAACACGTTGAGCGGGCGGATGATGGTGATGCCCTTGGCATCAGCGGGCACCAGCACCATGCTCTGCTGCGAATGGCGGGGGGCGTCGGGGTCGCTCTTGCCCATGGTGATGAACACGGCGCAGCGCGGGTCGGCTGCGCCCGAGATCCACCACTTGCGGCCATTGATCACGTACTCGTCGCCATCGCGCTCGATGCGCGTCTCGATGTTGGTGGCATCGCTGGAGGCCACGTCGGGCTCGGTCATCGCGAAGGCCGAGCGGATCTTGCCTTCGAGCAGCGGCTTGAGCCAGCGTGCCTTGTTGGCATCGTCGCCGTAGCGGGCGATGGTCTCCATGTTGCCGGTGTCGGGCGCGGAGCAGTTGAACACCTCGCTGGCCCATGGCACCCGGCCCATGATCTCGGCCAGGGGGGCGTATTCCTGGTTGGTCAGGCCGGCGCCTGCATAGCCCGATGCGGCGGCGCTGTCCACCGGCAGGAACAGGTTCCACAGGCCGGCGGCCTGGGCCTTGGGTTTCAGGTTCTCGATGGTGGACAGGGCCGACCAGCGCTTGCCCGCGGCCGTGTTGGCGGCCAGTTCGTTCTTGTACGAGGCTTCGTTGGGGTAGATGTGCTCGTCCATGAACTGCAGCAGCTTGGCCTGCAGGTCCTTGGTCTTGGGGGAGTAGTCAAAGTCCATGGGGGGTCTCCGTTGGTAATCGGTGGGGGCTCAGCTGCGCTGGGCGAACGACCAGGCCAGTTGGGCCATGGGCCGTGCGGTATCGCCCGAGGCTTTGGCCTGGGCACTGGAGGCCGTGCCGGCCTCCACGCGCTTGGCAATGCCTTGCAGGATGGCGGCGATGCGGAACATGTTGTAGGCCATGTAGAAGTTCCAGTCGGCACGCAGCGCCTCGGGCGTGGTGATGCCGGTGCGCTCGCAGTACAGGCGGATATAGCTGTCCTCGTCGGGAATGCCCAGTGCCGCGATGTCCTGGCCCGCGATGCCGCGGCCCATGCCGGCGGGGATGTGCCAGCTCATGCAGTGGTAGCTGAAGTCGGCCAGCGGGTGGCCCAGGGTGGACAGCTCCCAGTCGAGCACGGCGATGACACGCGGCTCGGTGGGGTGGAACATCAGGTTGTCCAGGCGGTAGTCGCCATGCACGATGGAGACCTGGCTCTCGTCGCGCGCGCTGGCCGGCATGTGGGCCGGCAGCCATTCCATGAGTTGGTCCATCTCGGGGATGGGCTCTGTGATGGAGGCCACGTACTGCTTGCTCCAGCGGCCGATCTGGCGCTCGAAGTAGTTGCCGGGCTTGCCGTAGCTGGCCAGGCCACGCTCGGCGAACTTCACCGTGTGCAGCGCGGCGATCACGCGGTTCATCTCGTTGTAGATGTCGCCGCGCTCGGCGGGCGTCATGCCGGGCAGGGACTGGTCCCAGAGCACGCGGCCCTGCATGCACTCCATGATGTAGAAGGCGCGGCCGATCACCGACTCGTCCTCGCACAGCACGTGCATGCGCGGCACGGGCACGTCGGTGCCGGCCAGGCCACTCATCACCGCGAATTCGCGCTCTACCGCGTGGGCCGAGGGCAGCAGCTTGGCCACCGGGCCGGGCTTGGCGCGCATCACGTAGCTGGCCTTGGGCGTGACGAGCTTGTAGGTGGGGTTGGACTGCCCGCCCTTGAACATCTCCACGGTCATCGGGCCTTCGAAGCCCTGCATGTGGGTGGTCAGCCAGGCGGTGAGGGCGGCGACGTCGAAGGCGTGCTGCTCGGACACCGCACGGGTGCCGACGAAGTGGTCAAAATTGCTCATGTACTGGGGTTCCCCACGCGGGTTGCCGCGTGCTTGTCTCTGTCCACCGGCGGGCGCAGGTGGTGGTGTTCTTGTGCGGGGCGAGGGCCGTGCGGGCCCCCGCTGCGGCCCAATTCAGGTATCGGCGTCCGCAATGCGCATCAGCGCTTCGCGGTCGCGGATGACGAGGCCGCCCGGCTCGATGCGGATGGCGTCCTCGCGTTCCATCGACTTGAGTTCCTGGTTCACGCGCTGGCGCGAAGCGCCCAGCAACTGCGCCAGTTCTTCCTGCGCCAGTTGCAGGCCGATGCGCATCTCGCTGCCGTCCGACAGGCTGGGCACGCCGTAGCTGCGCACCAGGTGCACCAGCTGCTTGGCCAGGCGCGAGCGCAGGGGCAGGGTGTTGAGGTCTTCCACCAGCCCGAACAGCTGGCGTATGCGCCGTGCATGCAGGCGCAGCATGGCTTCGTAGAGCTCGGTGTGGGCGGCCAGGATCTTCTTGAAGTCGGCCTTGGCCACGCACAGGATGGTGGTGTCGCCATGCGCATAGGCATCGTGCGTGCGCCGGTCCCCGTCGAAGATCGCCACGTCGCCGAACCAGATGCCCGGCTCCACATAGGTCAGCGTGATCTGCTTGCCCGAGATGGAGGTGGAGCTCACCCGCACCGCCCCGCGCGCGCAGGCAATCCACTCCTCGGGAGGGTCCCCGCGGGCGGCTATGAGGCCGCCATCCTTGAAGCGTTTGACGTAGGCACATCGCAGGATGTCGTGGCGTAGAGAAGGTGAAAGGGATGAAAACCAGCGACCTGAGTTGATCGCTTCACGTTCTTCGATGGTAAGAATCGGGTCGTCCATGGCCTGTCTTTTGCGTGACTAGAAACAGGCCCATTGTCGCGTGAGGGACCGGCACGCTGCGTCAGGGTTGTCACCTGAGCGTCTTGCAGGCAGGCGCAGCAAAACAAACGGCCCTGTGAAAGGGCCGTGGTGATGAGCTGCTGCAGGCAAAGGGCTATTCGTAGTTCGGCGTGCGCTTTTCGAGGAAGGCCGAGATGCCCACACCGCCATTGGCATGGTGCAGGTTCTTCACGAAGTGGTCGCGCTCGCTGGCCAGGTGCCGGGTCAGGTTGTTGCCGGGCGCGTCGTTCAGGAGTTCCTTGATGCTGGCCAGCGCATTCGGTGCGCGGCCATTGAGGCGCTCGGCCAGGGCCAGGGCCACCTCGAGCGCGCTGCCCGGGTCGGCCAGCTGGTTGACCACGCCCAGGGCATGCAGGCGTTCGGCGGGGATGCGGTCGCCGCACATCAGGATCTCGGTGGCGACCTGGCGTGGCAAGGCCTGGGCCAGGCTCCAGCTGGCGCCGCCATCGGGCGACAGGGCCACGTTGCTGTAGGCCATGACGAACACCGCATTGCGCGCGGCCACCACCATGTCGCAGGCCAGGGCCAGCGAGAAGCCGGCGCCGGCGGCCGCGCCTTCCACCGCCGCGATGATGGGCTTGGGGTAGGTGCGCACCGCCTCGATCCAGTTGTGCAGGCCCTCGATGCTTTGTGCCTGCACCTCGGGCGCCTCCTGGCGGTTGGCCAGCAGGCGCTGCAGGTTGCCGCCGGCGCAGAACATGTTGTCCGAGCCCGTGATGACCACGCTGCGGATGTCGTCGCTGTTCTCGGCCACGCTCAGGGCCTCCACGCCAGCGGCGTAGATGGCGGGCTCGATGGCGTTGCGCCTCTCGGGGTTGTGGATGGTCAGCACCAGGGTCTTGCCCTGGCTGGTGCTCTTGAGTTCTGCGGGCATCGTGTCTCCGGGTCGCTTTTCTTTTCTGGACGGGGGCTCAGGCTTCTTCCACGTGGCTGAGGCTCAGGCCGATGGCACCGCGCCGGCGCAGCCAGGGGCTGGGGCGGTAGCGCGTGTCGCCGTACACGGTCTGCATGTTGAACAGCACTTCCAGGATGTTGGTCGGGCCCCAGCGGTCGCCCATGGCCAGTGGGCCCAGGGGGTAGCCCAGGCCCAGCGTCACAGCCGTTTCCAGATCCCGCGGGCTGCAGATGCCCTGCTGGCAGATGTCGCTGGCGATGTTGACGATGGTGGCCACCACGCGCTGGGTGACGAAGCCGCCGCTGTCGCGGATCACGCTGACCGGCTTGCCGTCGCGTGCGAACAGGGCGTGCGCGGCGTTGCGGATGTCCACGCGCGTGGCAGGGTTGGTGGCCAGCACGCGGCGCTTGGTGGCGGCTTCTTCCACCAGCATGTCGATGCCGATGGTGCGTGCCGGGTCCAGCCGCTCCACGACGGCCACCGTGGTCACGTCGAAACCGAGGGGTGCCACCAGGGTGATGGCCTGGGGCGAGGGGGAGGTACCGGTCTCGATGGTGGCGCCCAGGTCCTTGAGCAACTGGTACAGCTCGGCCCGCCGCGCAGCGCGCGGCGACACCCAGACGGGCGGGATCTCGGCGACCACGGGCACCGGGGGCTCGGCCGGCACCTGGGCCGCGCCGTTCTCGTAGCGGTAGAAGCCTTCACCGACCTTCTTGCCGACCACGCCGCCGGCCAGGCGCTGCGCCGTGATCACGCTGGGGCGGTAGCGCGGCTCGTCGTAGTACTGCTGGTAGATGGACTCCATCACCGGGTGCGAGACATCCAGCGCCGTGAGGTCCATGAGCTCGAAGGGGCCGAGCTTGAAGCCGACCTGGTCGCGCAGGATGCGGTCGATGGTGGCGAAGTCGGCCACGCCCTCGCCCACGATGCGCAGGGCCTCGGTGCCGTAGCCGCGACCGGCGTGGTTGACGATGAAGCCAGGGGTGTCCTGTGCCAGCACGGGCGTGTGGCCCATCTGTTTGGCGTAGTCGGACAGGGCGGTGCAGACGGCCGGCTCGGTCTTGAGCCCGGCAATCACCTCCACCACCTTCATGAGCGGCACGGGGTTGAAGAAGTGGAATCCCGCCAGGCGCCCGGGGCGCTGCATGCCGGCACCGATGGAGGTGACCGACAGGGACGAGGTGTTGGTGGCCAGCACCGTCTCGGCGCCCACGACCTTCTCGAGGTCGGCAAACAGGCTGCGCTTGACGTCCAGCCGCTCGACGATGGCTTCGACCACCAGATCGCAATGCGCCAGCCCGGCCGTATTGTCAACAATGTGCAATTGCGCAGACCAGGCGGCGGCCTGCTCTGCAGAAATGCGATTTTTTCCTACGAGTTTTTGCCACTGGTCGTGGATACTGTTCTGGGCGGCAAGGGCTGCGCCGGCCTGGGTGTCGAGCAGGAAGACCTGGCTGCCGGCCTGGGCGGCAATCTGCGCGATGCCGCGGCCCATGGCGCCCGAACCCACGATGCCGACGTTGAGAAACTGAATTTTCATAGCGCCATTATGGCTGTGGACATGCCCGCACACTTATGTGCAAGAATGGGACGCGCTCAAAACAGAATTTATTGTGAAACTCCGTAACACCATTTTGGGAGCTGGTTTGTGGGTGGTTGCCCTGGGCGCCTCGGCGCTTTCGCTGGGCAGCGGCCGGGGCGCCGTGGTGATCGGTTCGCCGGTCGATCTGAGCTTCGACATCCAGCCAGACCAGGGTTCTGACGTCGCATCGTCATGTATCGGAGCCACTCTTGTCGCGGGTGATACCCCTGTCAGCCCCGCCCGGGTGCGCGTGACACCCCAGGCCGAGTCGGCCGGGCGTGCAGCATCCGTCCGCGTGCAGACCTCCTCGGTCGTCGACGAGCCAGTTCTGACCGTCACGCTCACCGCTGGCTGTGCGGGCAAGGTGACGCGCAGCTATACCTTTCTGGCAGACCCGCCTGGGCGGGTTCCCCCTGTGGCAGCCGGGCAACTGCCGGTCGTGCCACCTGCGCTGGCGGGCGGCATCGGTGCCGGTGCATCGGGCTTGGCCAATGCCTCTTCCCCTTCTGACCGCGCTGCGGGCGGTGCCCCGGCCCGTGGCGCTGCGGAGGCGCCGGCCCGGTCGGCCCCTGCCAGGGCTGCCAGCGCTGCGCCGCGGGCCAGCGCCCCGGCATCTGCGGCCCCCCGTGCCAATGCGCGCGTGATGGCCAGTGCGCAGGCACCGGCGCCTGCAGCTGCCGGCCCGCGCCTGGTGCTGGAGCCACTGGACCTGTGGCTGGAAAGTCCGGTGGCCCTGCGGGCCACGACCCAGCTGCTGTCCACCCCGGCGGAGGATTCGTCGCCCCTGCGCGCCGAGGCGGCCGCTGCCTGGAAGGCCCTGAACGCCACGCCCGAAAGCCTGGCGCAGGACGCCGAGCGCCTGCGCGTGCTGGAGGCCGAGGCCAAGGCCGTGAAGGCGGGCTCGGCCCAGCAGCTCGCTGCCACGCAGCAATTGCAGCAGCAGCTCGACGAGGCGCAGGAGCGCTTTCCGGCCACGGTCGTGTATGTGCTGGGGGCCTTGCTGGCACTCGCATTGGGCCTGCTGGCCTGGGTGTGGCAGCGTGCAAGCCGCCAGGCCGTTCTGTCCGAGAAGTCGTGGCGCGAGTCGGTCAAGGTCAGCGCGGTCGATTCCAGCGCCCCCACGGCAGGGCAGGTCGATCCCGGTTGGGAACCGCTCGAAACCCTGCCTGTCCCATCGGTGAAGGGCGATCTGCTGGCACCGTCCGGCAGTGCCGCACTGTTCAAGGATGTCAAGACAGCGTCCGCGCCGGCGCCGCTGTATGCCGCGCCCACGGCGGTGGCTGCAGCCGCGGCCGTCCGGCTGCCGGTGCAGGCCAAGGCGGCAGCCCCCGCCGCCGAGCCGGCACGGGCCCTGAAGATCGTCAACCCCGACGACGTGTTCGACATCCAGCAGCAGGCCGAGTTCTTTGTCTCGGTAGGCGAGCACAACCAGGCGGTGGAGGTGCTGCGCAAGCACATCGTGGACCACAAGGAAACCACGCCCGTGGCCTACCTGGAGCTGCTGCGCCTGTTCCACACCCTGAGCCGCGCCGAAGACTTCATGCAGCTGCGCTCGCAGTTCATGCGCTACTTCAACGCCAAGGTGCCCGAGTTCTCGGCCTTCAACCGCCAGGGCCGTCCGCTGGACCGTTACCCCGACGCACTGGCCGAGATCGAGGCCGAGTGGAGCTCGCCAGCCGTGCTGCACACGCTGGACAAGTTCCTGTTCCACCGTGCAGGCAACCAGGCGGCCGAGCCCTTCGATCTGGCTGCCTACGACGACCTGCTGCTGCTGCTGGGCATCGCGCAGACCACGCCGCCGAGCATGCGGGGAGCGCCGCCACCGCGCAAGCGCACCACGCCCACGGAGGTTTCTTTCGAAGCCGCCGCCGAGAAGGGCCTGAACTTTCTCATGCCGCTGGAAAATACGGAGCCCGATTTCCCGCTCGACTCGCTGGCCGCCAGCCTGGAGTTCGACTTCGGTGGTGCCCCGGCATCGTCTGCGCCCGCGCCGATGGCGCGGCAGTCCGGTCCTGCCGAGCTGACCCTGGAGCCCGCTTCGGGCATGGCACCCATCGGCGGGGTTTCCTCGGCACCAGCCCCGCTGACCTCGGCGCAGCCGCGCAATCCACCGGCCACCTATACCAAGTCGTCGGTGAGCCTGGACGTGGACCTGTCGGAGCCCCTGCACCTGACGCTGAGCGACCTGCCGCCTGTGCCGGTCACGCCCCCACCGCCAGCCGGCCAGGCAGTGGGCTTCGGTGCGGAGAACGACCTCATGGAGCTGCGCCTGGAGCTGGAGCAGCGCCAGGACGACAACCAACGCAAGAAGTAAAAAAACAGGCCTCCGGGGCCTGTTTTCTTGTGGGGTCGCTTGCCGGCTTCCGGTGTGTTGCGACGCTTGTTTGCGTTGCCGGCGCCTTCAGGGGCGCTGCATGGCCTGCATCAGCGCCGCGGCCGCCGCCTCGGGGTCGGGCGCATTGAACAGCGCACGCACCACGGCGATCGAGCCCACGCCCGTGGCCAGCACCTCGGGGAACTGCGCCTGCCCGATGCCCCCGATCGCCACCTGCGGGTAGCTGCGCAGCAGCCGCGCATAGCCGTGCAGCCGGCCCACACCCTGTGGTGCGGTGGCCATCTTCTTGAGCGTGGTGGGGAACACGGCGCCCATGGCGATGTAGCTCGGGCCCACGGCATCGGCACGCAGCATCTCGGCATAGCCATGGGTGCTCACGCCCAGGCGAATGCCCGATGTGCGCAAGGTCTGCAGGTCGGCCGCGCTCAGTGCGTCCAGGTCTTCCTGCCCCAGGTGCACGCCGTAGGCGCCGGCATTGATCGCGGCGCGCCAGTGGTCGTTGATGAACAGCAGGGCGTCGGTGTCCTGCACCGCCTGCACGGCGGCGTTGACCTCGCGCTCGATGGCGGCCGGGTCGTCCGACTTGAAGCGCAATTGCACCGTGGGCACGCCTGCGCGGGCCATGCGGCCGACCCAGGCGGCATCGGGCAACACGGCGTACAGGCCCAACGCATCGGGGCCGGTGGCAAAGGCCTGCGCGCGCGGCAGGCCCTGCAGGCCGAAGTCGGCGGGCTCGTCGGGCCAGGCCTCGGGGTTCACGGCGCCGGTGCGTACGGTACGGGCCTGCCAGGCGCGGGCGATGCACTCGGCATCGTGGGCGATGAAGCCCAGGGTGCTCGCCGCCTGCAGCGCCGCCAGGTAGGCGGGCTCGCCGGAGGTGGGCGTGGGCACGGGTTGCGGCGCGAAGCCTGCAAACGTGGCGGCATGGTGCGCCACGATGGCCTTGGCCAGTTCGGTGGGGGCGGTATCAGGCATGGTCGTCGTGGTGCCAGAAGGGGGTGCCCAGCACGGGGGTGCTGGGCTGGGCGGCGTCCTGCGCCGACATGGCACCGGCCAGGCGTGCCGTGCGGCCAGCGTGCACGGCATTGGCAAAGGCGCCGGCCATGGCCACGGGGTCCTGGGCCAGGGCCACGGCGGTGTTGAGCAGCACGCCATCGTAGCCCCACTCCATCACCTGGCAGGCATGCGAGGGCAGGCCCAGGCCGGCGTCCACCAGCATGGGCACTTTCAGCCGCTCGCGCAGCATCTGCAGTGCATAGGGGTTCACCGGGCCGCGGCCGGTGCCGATGGGGGCGGCCCAGGGCATCACGGCCTGGCAGCCCACGTCCACCAGGCGCTGGCAGAGCACGAAATCCTCGGTGCAGTAGGGCAGCACCTGGAAGCCTTCTTTGATGAGGTGCTCGGCCGCACCCACCAGATTCAGCGTGTCGGGCTGCAGGGTGTAGTCGTCGCCGATCAGTTCGAGCTTGATCCACGGCGTGTTGAACACCTCGCGTGCCATCTGCGCGGTGGTGATGGCCTCCTGCACGCTGTGGCAGCCCGCGGTGTTGGGCAGCACGGGTACGTCCAGGCGGCGCAGCAGCTCCCAGAAGCTGCTGCCCGACTCAGCCGGGTTGCTGCCCTGGCGGCGCAGCGAGGCCGTGACCATGGCGGGGCGCGAGGTCTTTACCGCAGCCTCCAGCACTGCTGGCGACGGGTAGCGCGAGGTGCCCAGCAGCAGGCGGCTGGCGAAGGTCTGGCCGTACAGGACCAGGGGATCGTTGGGTGTGGTCATGGTGATGGGAGGGGTTCAGCCGCCGGTGACGGGGGAAATGACTTCGACCTTGTCACCCGGGTTCAAGGCTTGCGCCGCATAGCGGCTGTTGGGCACGAAGATGGTGTTCACGGCCACGGCAAAGGGCGGGCGCGCGGCGATGGCGGCCACTGCGGCGGCGACGGTGGCGCCCTCGGGCAGCTCGTGCGGGATCTGGTTGATGGAAACGTTCATGGCGATAGGGCGGCCGCAGCCTCGTGGGGCTGTTGCAGCAACTGCAGGTTCAAATCGAATCGGGGGGCGAGGGCGGACCGGCCCGTGCCCAGCACTTCCATCACCACGTCCAGCATGGCCGGCGCGATCATGAAGCCGTGGCGGTACAGGCCGTTGACTTCGAGCACCCCCGGGCGCTGCTGGCGGATGGCGGGCAGGTTGTCCGGCAGGGTGGGGCGGCACTGGGTGGCCACCTCCACGATGCGCGCCTCGGCAAAGCCGCTGTGCACGGCGTAGGCGGCGCTCAGCAGTTCCAGGGTGGAACGCACGCTCGCGGGCGAGAGGTCGTCGGACTCGATCTCGGTCGCGCCGATCACGAAGAGATGGTCTTCCTTGGGCGCGATGTAGATCGGGTAGCGCGGGTGCACCAGGCGCGTGGGGCGCTGCAGCGTGACCTCGGGTGCATGCACACGCACCACCTCGCCGCGCACGCCGCGCAGCGCGCGCCACGGGTCGCGCGCACCCAGGCCGCGGCAGTCCAGCACCCAGTCGGGCTGGCCCGGCTCGCCGGGGGCAAAAGCATCGGGGTGGCGCGGCGCATGCCAGTGCGTGCGCACACCCAGGCGCTGCATCTCGTGCAGCAGGGCGGCCAGCAACTGGCGGTTGTCGAGCTGGCCTTCTCCAGGCAGGTAAAGGCCCTTGGTGAAGCGCCCGGCCAGGGCCGGCTCCACCGTGGCCAGGCCCGTGCCGTCAAGCACCTGCAGCGCTGGCAGATCGGGGATGGCCCGGTGGTTGGTCTGCAACTGGAGGGTGAGGCGCTGGGCCTCGGCCGCATCCTGCCGGTGCCAGACGATGAGCGTGCCTTCCTGCTGGAAGAACACC
The DNA here is from genome assembly GCF_059418305.1 of Acidovorax sp. GW821-FHT09B03. Lineage (NCBI taxonomy): Bacteria > Pseudomonadati > Pseudomonadota > Betaproteobacteria > Burkholderiales > Comamonadaceae > Acidovorax > Acidovorax sp. GW821-FHT09B03. The sequence goes on along the minus strand of NZ_JBWKPP010000006.1, from coordinate 213,675 downwards.
GGTTGTGCCAACTGCGAAAGCAGTTGTGGCCAGCGCACCAGGGCGTGCTGGCCCATGCGCACCACGCCCGGTTCGGTCACCGCCGACTCCGCCAGCGGCGCCAGCATGGCGGCGGCCACCGTGGCGGCTGACTGCTCGGCCGCAGGGCCCGCGGCGTCGTAGATGTCCACGGCGTGGCCCTGGCGCGCCAGTTCGACGGCCAGCAGCCGGCCCATGAGGCCTGCGCCCAGAATGGCAAACGACGAGGAGGAAGAAAGGGTCATGCGTCCAGCTGTGCAACAACAGGTGGACAAAACGGGATGGCTGCTTACCGTCGCTGTGGAAACTCCCCACGCCAGCATGACCTGGATCGGGTAGCGGGGCCGCACGCAGCCCCAGGGTATTTTCTCAGTCGCACGCCGTATCGGCGGGACACCCCTGTTTCGTCCGTGAACCGCAATTACAGCACATTGCCCCTGCCGTTGGCTGACCCAGGTCATAAGGGATAATTTCGGCCCTATGACTTCAGCCCCTTCCAACGCGGCCGCAGGGCCCTCCACGGCCCCGCGCTATGCGCGCGTGCTCTCGATCGCCGGCTCCGACAGCGGGGGCGGCGCAGGCATCCAGGCCGACCTCAAGACCTTTGCCGCGCTGGGCTGCTACGGCATGACGGCCATCACCGCCATCACCGCGCAGAACACCCGGGGTGTGACGGGCATCCACGGCATTCCGCCCGAAATGCTCAAGGCCCAGATCGACGCCGTGGTGCAGGACATTGGCGTCGATGCGGTGAAGATCGGCATGCTGCATTCGCCCGAGGTGGTGCACGTGGTCGCCAACGCCATCCGCGAGTACCGGCTGCCCCACGTGGTGCTCGACCCGGTGATGGTGGCCACCAGCGGCGACCGCCTGATCGCGCAGGAGACGGTCGGTGTGCTGGTGCGGGAGCTGTTCCCGCTGGCCGAGGTGATCACGCCCAACCTCGACGAGGCCGGCTGGCTGCTGGGCCGCACCCTGGCGGGCATGGATGACCTGGAGCAGGCCGCGCAGGATCTGCTGGGCCTGGGTGCACGCGCCGCGCTGCTCAAGGGCGGTCACCTGCCCGGCGACTGGGTGGTGGATGTGCTGGCCACGGCGCCCGGCCAGGCCGGTCACCGCCTGCAGTCGGCCCGCATCGCCACGCACAATGGCCATGGCACGGGCTGCACGCTGTCGTCCGCCATCGCCGCGCACCTGGCCCTGGGCCAGCCGCTGCAGCAGGCGGTGGAAAGCGCCCGCGCCTACATCCTGGGCGCGATCGCCGCGGGTGCCCAGGTGGTCACCGGTGGCGGCCATGGCCCGCTGAACCATGGCTATGCGCCGGTGGCGCAGCGGGTTTTCTGATCGATCAACCAGTCAGGCTTTGGGTCGTGTTGCCCAGGCCAGAGCGAAGCTGAACACCAGCGCCGGCAGCGCCGATCCCGCGCCCGGCAGCACCAGCGGCGCCACATGGTAGACCGCGATGCCCACCAGCCAGATGGCCACGGGCAGCCAATGGACCTGTGCCGCGCGCTGCAGCAGCGCCGGGGCATCGGTGCCAAAGGCCAGGCGGCCGAGGATCACGCCGAACAGGGGCACGAACACCGAGCTGAGCAGTAGCAGGAAGGGCTCCAGGCTGTGCATGGGCAGCACCAGCGCCAGCGCGGTGCAGCCTGCCGCCATCACGATGCCCCAGCGGCGCACGCCCCAGCGCGGCAGCAGGCTGTGGGCCGACACGGCGCCCGAATAGGCATCGCCGTAGGCGTTGTCTACCTCGTCGATCAGGATCAGCGACAGTGCGATCAGCCCGCCCTGGGCCAGCAGCAGGGCCTGCACCAGGTCCTTGCTCGGCAGGGTCAGCGCCACCAGCACGCCGAGCGTGTAGCACCACATGTTGGCCAGCGCGTAACCCAGCCAGGTGCCGCGCAGCGCCGATCCACCGTGCTTGCCGTGGCGCGCATAGTCGGCCACCAGAGGCAGCCACGAGATGGGCATGGCGATCACCAGGTCCAGCGCAGGCAGCACGCCCATGCCGCCGGCGCCGGGGCGGTTCCACAGCTGATCGAAGCCCTGGGCGTGGGCCAGCGAGAGGAACTGCCAGCTCAGCCACAGCAGCGACAGCACCACCAGTGGCAAGGCCACGCGCGCAATCAGCTTGCGCACCAGCTGCACCATGGATGCGCTGATCAGCAGCATCACCACACCGCCCCACAGCAGCGTGGCCAGCACCGGCCACTGGCTGCCTGCCATGCTGCCCGACTGGCGGCCGATGGCGACCGTGGCCTCGCCCATCACCACCAGCTCGAACGTGCCCCAGCCCACGAGCTGCACGATGTTGAGAATGATGGGCAGGCTGGCAAAGGTGCGGCCATAGACCGCATGCATCAGACCCGCGCTCGCCAGCCCGCTGTCGCAGCCCAGCTTGGCCACCCAGCCGAGCAGGCCCGCACCCACGATGGAGCCGGCGACGATGGCGATCAGCGCCTCCTTGGTGCCCAGCGCCGGCATGAGGTAGCTGCCCACCTGCATGACCAAGAGGCCCACGCCCAGGCTGAACCAGAGCGAGGCATGGTCATGCCACTGGAAGACGCGGCGGTCAGGGCTGACCGGCGCCAGCGCCTCGTTGGCGGGCGCGGCGGTGCTTGCGGGAAGATGGGCTGACATGGCGGTTGGGCTCTCCGTTCAATCAATGGACGACAGAGCAGGGTCGGCAGCGTACTGGCTGGACCCCAACGCACCAGCCCCAGTGCACAGGGAGCGGAGCGCCAGGTTATGGCGTATGCGGACTGCTTCCCTGCGCGAGGATGATCTCAATCAGGTTCAAAGGGACTCTCTCAGTCGGAGCTGCTTGCGCAGGCCGACACCCCTAGCGAAGGCGGATTCTATCTCCGGGTTGCAACCGGGCGTAAAAAGGCCCGCGCGAGGCGGGCCTGGATGCGAGGTAGAAGGCGGTCAACCATGTCGGCCGTGCTGCGCCACCGTCAGGTCTGCGGAGCATCCAGAACGGCACGGCTCAAACCGATGTCTTCCTCAATCTGGGCGATTCGGGCATCGATTTCCGCCAAGGGCTGTTGGATGTCGACGCGGGTGGGCGCCTTGATCGAATAATAGACTGCCAGGGGCGTGCCCAGACTGACCATGGCCCAGACGAACAAGGATTCACCCTCCCTGATGTGCCTGCCGAAAAGGCCAACGACCATGGGAAACAGCAATGCTGCAGCCAGGAACGCGATCGAAGCAATGCTGCTGCGGTGGGCGTTGGCTTTTGCAAACTGCGCGTTCGCCGTGTGGATCAACGCAGCCCTGCCCGCCTGGGCTTCGCCGAGTTCACGGTCCAGCCGCACCAGGGCGAGCTCTGCCGCTGTTCGGTCGGTGCCCCGTTGCACGGCCTTGATTGCGGTCTCCACCTTTCGCAACCAGACGATGCCTCCGGAGCGCTCCACGATCTGCTCGGTCCCACAGTAGCTGCAGGCAAAGCGTTCCAGGTCCTCTCCGATTTGCAGGGGGGCAGAGCAGTTGGCGCACGAAAGTTTCAACAGCGGCACAAGGTGTCCTTGGAAATAGCCAGAAAATTTACCATCACTTGCGTGCCTTGCGGCATCCGGGTGCCTGCATCTCGCGCCACGGGCCGGTCTCCGTTCTGTCACATGCGCTCCCTAGACTCCCCCGCTTTACTCACGAGGGGAAAACCACAATGACAGTTCTTCGCAGTCTCTGGACGCTGGGCGCCGTGTGCGCCGCCACCGCACTGCTCGCCGCCTGTGGCGGCAGCGATGACAACAATGGCGAGCGCTCGGTCGGCTCGCTGCGCCTCATCGGCCAGCAGGTGCTGCCGCGCCGCATGGAGTACCAGGGCACGGTGGTGGGCGGCATCTCGGGCATCGACTACGACGACAAGAGCAACCAGTTCATCCTTCTGTCGGACGACCGCACCACGACCGACTCGGCCAATGCGCCGCGCATGTACACCGTGCGCCTGAACTACGACACCAGCAGCTTCAGCGGTGTGCAGTTCCTGTCGACTTTCAGCATGAAGCAGCCCAATGGTGCGGTGTACCCCAAGGTGCCCGATCCGCTGGTGGCCGACCCCGAATCGGTGCGCATCGACCGCGCCACGGGCAACTACGTCTGGGTCAGCGAGGGCGACCGCACGCTGGCCTCGGGCACGACCGCTGCGCGCATCATCGACCCCTTCATCCGCGAGATCCGCCCGGACGGCACCCATGTGCGCGAGTACCAGATCCCCGCGATGTTCCGCATGTCGGCCGACAACACCGGCCCGCGCGGCAACCTGGCCTTCGAAGGCATCGCCTTCACGCCCGACAACAGCCGCGCCGCCGTGCTGATGGAAGGCGCACTGCTGCAGGATGGCCCGGCATCGACCACCACCGCCGGCAGCGTCTCGCGCATCACGATGTTCGACCGCAGCACCGGTGCCGCCGTGGCGCAGTACGCCTACCCCGTGGACAAGGTGCAGGCCGTGCCGGTGCCTGCGGACCAGTTCACGGTCAGCGGCGCCACCGAAATCCTGGCCATGAGTGCCACGCGCTTCCTGGTGCTGGAGCGCAGCTTCTCGGTGGGCGTGGTGGGCAACCAGGCGCGCCTGTACGAGATCAACACCGCCAATGCCACCAATGTGCTGGCCACGTCCGCCCTGGCCGGCGCCAGCTACACGCCCGTCACCAAGCGCCTGGTGCTCGACTTCGAGACCTTGAAGGCCCAGCTCGGCGGCATTGCCAACCTGGAGGGCATCACCTTCGGCCCCAAACTGGCCAACGGCCGCGACTCGCTGGTGGTGGTGGCCGACGACAACTTCCCGACAGCCGACTCGACCACCGACCGCAACCAGTACCTGGTGTTCGAAGTGCTTCCTTGATCTCGGTCATTGCCGATGGCAATGTGAATCCATGGCGGGCCCGGGAGGCCCGCCATGCTGCCTATAATTGGCCACCATGTTCCGGAGCCTTGTCGCCGTCTTCCTTCTGCACTTTCTGCTGTGCGTGGGGATTTCCGTCGTCGGCTCCAGCAAACCCTTCCCATCGTTCGAGCCGCAACAGGACCTGGCGGTGCTGAGCCAGACCGCACCGGGGCACGAAGTCCCCGGCGCCAACTCCGATGCCGACGACCATGCCCTGCTCGATGACCGGCAGGACTTTCCGGACCTGCTGCAGCCCATGGCGCTGGCCGGTACCGGCGCCGCAGCGGCCAGGGGCCTGATCCCGCTCGCCCAGGTGCGCACGCCCTCCGTGGCACTTGCGCCGCCGCACAAACCACCAAAGGCCCCAGGCATCCTCGCCTGAGCAGCCGGCCAGCGGCCGGCTCCCCCTCGCTTCGCTTGCGAAGCGGTTCTCCCTCGTTGGCTGCCGACCTCCCTGGCAGCCTTCAGCCGCGCGCACATGGCCGCTGCGCGACCCTCCCATTGCATTGATTGAACCGCCGCCGGTCCCCATGCGCTGCCAGTATCGGAGCGCTGGCCTGGCCCCTGAGATTCACCATGGAAATCGACCATCCTCCCTCCCCGGGGTCTGTCCATCCACCTGGGATGCACTCGTGACCGAAGCCTCCTGGCTGACATACAGGCCGCTCGCCGTCTGGCAGCGCTGGCGCTTCGCGTTTGCGGCGGCGGCCATCGCCTTGGGCGCCGCCTGCATCGACGGCTACCCCCAGCAGGATGCGCCGCTGTCGGACCCCTTCGGCATGACCCAGGCCCAGCGCCTGGCGCACATGAACACGCTGGGGGCCGAGGCCCATCCCGAGCGCCGCTGGAGCTACGGGCTGCTGCCCGGGTGTGTGCTGCGCATCGATGCCGATGGCCCGGACGGACCCCGGCCGCCGCTCGCGATCCCGCTGCTGGGCGCCGCCGTTCGGGTGGCGGCCGACAAGGCCGACGGCACGTTCGACGTGGACCTGGCCCGCGGACAGGCGCCCGCTGCCTCCGTGCTGGAGGCGCTGGACTGGGGCCATGCCGGCTGGATGCAACTGCTGCTTAGGGTGGTGCAAAAGGGCTGCGCCGATGCCTGAAAGAAGAACCACCATGAACAAGAACAACCACCGGGTGCTCGCGGAGCACCCCCAACCCCATTTCCGGAGCCGCCCATGCGCCTGACCACCCGTAGCAAATTTGCCGTCGTCGCCATCGTGGATCTGGCGTCCCGCTCCGTGGGCAGCCCGGTGGCGCTGTCTGCCCTGAGCGAGCGGTACGAGATTTCCGTGTCCTACCTGGAGGTGCTTTTCAGTGGGTTGCGCCAGGCGGGGCTGGTGATCAGCACGCGGGGCCCGGGCGGCGGCTACACCCTGGCCCGGGGCGCGCGCGATATCTCGGTGGCCGACATCGTGCTGGCCTCGGAGGTCGGCAAGCCGGGTGGTGCCGGCAGGCTGGGCGATGCCATGAGCAGCTCGCAGGGCGCAATGACGGCGGACCTCTGGGCCGCCTTCAACCACTCGGTGATGGAGTACCTGGCATCGGTGTCCGTGGCCGAGCTGGTGAGCCAGCAGGCGCCCATCGAGCGCGTGCACATTGCCGCAGAGAAAAACAGCTCCGCCAAGCGCGTGAAGCCTCGCCCGCAGTTGCCCAGGGAAGGGGTTCCCAACTCCGTGTTTGCGCTGGGCGCCTCAAGGGCGCTGGAGTAGCCGCATGGCGGGCCCGCTGTAGCGGGCCTATGGAGTTACTTGGCTGCGGTACGTGCTGCCTCGGCCTTGGCCTTGGCTTCATCGGCTTTGCGCTGCAGTTCCTTGGCTTCCTTGTCGGCGGCTTCGGCTTCCTTGAGCTTGGCTTCCTTGTCCTTGGCGTCCTTGTCCGCGCTGGGGCTGGCGATGGCACTGCCGACCATGGCACCGGCCACGCCCCCGATGGCAGCAGCACCCAGGGTGGAGCCGATGCCGGGACGCGCTGCGGGTGCCGCCGCTGCAGCGGGGGCTGCCGCCGCCGCTGGGGCCGCAGCGGCTGGTGTGGCTGCCGGGGTGGCTGGCGTTGCCGGCGCCTTCGGCGCGGCGGTTGCGGCCGCTGGTGCTGGGCGGGCCGCAGCAGGCTTGCTGCTGCCACCCATGCGCTTGGCCTGCGCGAGCGTAGGAACGGTCAGGGCGGCCATGGCCAGGGCGATGACGGCCGAGGTGGTGCGAAGCGAAGCATTCATGGGTAGGTCGAGTCCTTGTACAGGTGAGTGGACATGCTACTGAACCGGTCTTTGGCCCTTCTGCACCAAAGGCATTGGCCGCGCATGGATACCCGCCCGCACGGGGACAGGGATATCAGTCGTCCATTGCGCTGCGCGCCACCCGCGACGCTTGAAACGGGCATGTTCGAGGCCAGTGCCCCCGCGCAAGGGCCGCCCCGCCGCGCAGGCGGCGTATCCCGCGCTTGCGCTGGGGGCGTCCCCCTCCCGACTCGCGCAGCGAGTTGAGAGAGGGGTGAAGGCGCGAAGCGACTCAGGGGGTGTGTCACTTCAGCCGAGCTTGTGGACCATTTCCTCGATTTCCTGGCGGTCCAGCTCCCGGCGCTGCTCCAGGTGGTCGATGACCTGGGCCAGCAGCCGCGCTGTGCGCTCCGCGGTGGTCGAGTCCTGCTCGGTGAGGCGGTCGAAGACCAGCTGGTAGGTGTCCTTGGGTGGAATCGCGCTCATGGAAGTCTCCCGGTGTCGTGGGCATATTCTGGGCGCATGCCGGCCGAGCGGCTGTAGGCCGATGGGTGGCCTGGCTGTAGTGCGGACGTGGTGGCGGTGCGCTCTCGCGGGGCACGAAAAAAAGGTGCCCCGGCCAGCCGGAAGCACCCAAGGGAGGGAATGCAGGAAAAGGGGTCGGGGATCAGCCGCTCACGCCGACGCGCAGCTTGGCCACATAGCCGCTGGTGTTGTCACCCGTCACCGTGGCTGTCTGCAGCGAGACGCCGTCGCTGAACACGTTGTCCGTGGCAAAGCTGATCTGCGAGAGGTTGCGCACGCTCGCGCTGTAGCCGTCGGTGGTGTAGACCTGCTGGCACACCGCCGTGGGGAAGGCCATCTGCGAGGTGCGGATGGCGTTGGAGCCGCGCGTGGCACTGGACAGGTTGCGGTAGACCTCGAAATGGATGTGCGGCATGCGGCCCGAATAGCAGCCCGGGAAGATGGACTGGAAGGTCGCAATGCCCGAGGCGCTGGTCTCCTGCACGCCGCGCAGGTAGTTTTCGGCGGTGACGCCGTTCGAGTACATGGAGTACAGGCCGTCGCGCGTGCAGTGCCACAGGTAGATGGCGTAGCCCGACAGGCTGGCGCAGCTCGACGCGGTGTTGACCAGCTCCAGCTCCACGCGCAAGGGGATGCCGGCCGCAATGCCGGTGGCGCCGCCGATGCTGGCGCGGATGTCGCTGCGCACGATGCCCGAGAGCGTGAGCGCATTGGCCACGCCCGACTGGTTGCTGTTGGTTCCATCACCGGGGTAGGGGCCGGCCGTCTCCTGCGGGATGATGCTGCAGGTCTGGCTGGTGGCCCCGCCCGCGGCCAGGCTCACCCAGTGCGAGAGCGGGCCGAGGTTCAGGAAGGCATAGCCGGTCTCGCGGCCGTAGGCGTACAGGTTCGCGTCCTGCAGGCTCACGCCCAGGTAGTTGTCGGTGGTGGGGTAGAAGCGGAAGATGAAGTTGGCGTTGCTCTGCGCCACGGCCGAGCTGGCGGGGAACCACTGCGGGTAGGTGGCCTGTGCCCAGTTGAGCACGGTGCTGGTGTCGCTGGCCGTGTCGGCCATGCTGTTGCCCGAGAGCAGGGACAGCGGCGCCATGCTGCCCACGGCCAGCCAGCGCAGCGCATTGCGGCGCGTGGCGGCCTGGCGCGTCAGGGTCTTGAGGTCGTGCTGGAGCCCATGGTGGTGAGCGGTGTCGTCGTCGTGGTACAGGGTGTTGTTCATGGGCTTGCAGGTTCTGGTTGAAAAAGAAAACCACTCACCCGAACCGCGTTGCATTGGAGTGGCGGGCTGTCTGGGTGACCGTGTGCACAGTGTCTCGCCATCCTGTAACACCTGTTTATGCAGTTTGTGTCTGGGCTGAAATGTGGACGCTGTTGGGCTGCTTTTGAAATGGTTGGGGTGGTGGCTTCTGATGTGTGGTTGAGGGCGGAGGCCGGGATGTGCGCCCGGCGGCGCACCTTCTTTCTTTTGCGTCGCCAAAAGAAAGAAGGCAAAGAAAAGGCGACCCCCAGTCTGCGTCCCCCATCGCCCTGTGGGGCGATGGGGGCAACCTGCGATGCTCGGTCCTGGGGTGGTGCCGCAGAACTCGCTGCGTTCTTCGAACTCCGCTCAAACAGCTGCGGCAAGCTAGTTTACGAAGTGCATGTGTCCTGCGGCACATGCACCCACCCCAGCTCCTGCGCTTCTCGGCGCAGCCAGCAGGGGTGGGGAGCGGGGACAGGGACGGCTGCTGCTTCGCAGCTGCGCCGGGTGTCGGTTCGCGCTGTGCGCTGCCGACGGTTGGGGTGCGATCGCTCTGGCGAGCCGAGCGCAGCGAAGGACCACAGGCCGAGCGAAGCAATGGCCCGTGTCGGTCTCCACCCCCTTCTGACCGTGCCGAGAAGCGCAGGAGCTGGGGTGGCGCGTGTGCCGCAGGACACACGCGCTTCGTCATCTGACTCGCCGCAGATGTCTGAACGGAGTTCACCCCGCAGGGGGAACGCAGTGAGTTGCGAGGCGCACCCCAGCTTGGAGCATCGCAGGCTGCCCCCTCGCCACCGGCGAGGGGGACACGGGCAGCGGGGTCGCCTTCTCTTTGGTGACTTTCTCTTGGCGACGCAAGAGAAAGTTACTGCGCCGCCGGGCGCACATCCCGGCCTCCGCCCTCAATCAAAGCACACCGTTAAAAATTGCCTGAACGCGACATTCAGCCTGCCTGCGGTATGACCAACTGCGCACGCAACCCGCCTTCAGGCCGGTTGTGCAGGCTCAGCCGGCAGCCATCGCGCTCCGCCAGGTCGCGCGCAATGGCCAGGCCCAGCCCGTAACCGGCAGTGCGCGCCGGCAGGTCCCCCGCCATGGCATGGGGAGCAGGCGCCGCATCCTGCGACAGGCGCACCCAGGGCTCCAGGGCCTGCTCCAGCTGGGCCTCGGGGATGCCGGGGCCCGAGTCGTCGATGTGCAGTACCGCGCCCTCGGGCAGGGCATGCACGCTGAGGGTGGCGCCGCCACCATGGCGCACAGCATTGCCCACCAGGTTGCCGATCACGCGGCGCAGCGCGGCGGTGCGCGCCCGCACCCGCACGGTGGTGGCGCTGGCAGGGGCCCGCAGCTCCACGGGATGGCCCTGGTCGGCCAGGTCATCCACCAGCGCCTGCAGCAGGGCCACCAGGTCGATGGAGCGGGCTTCGCTGCCCTCGTGCTGCTCGCGCAGCACGGCCAGGGTGTCGCCGATCATCTCGTCCATCTCGCGGATGTCGTTGATGGCGGCCTGCTGGGCCGGGCCCTCGGGCCACTGGGCCACGCGCATGCGCAGCCGGGTCAGGGGCGTGCGCAGGTCGTGCGACACGGCGGCCATGTGCAGGCCGCGTGCGTCGAACTGCTCCTTGAGCCGTTGCGACATCTGGTTGAACACCTGGGCGGCATTGCGCACCTCCACGGTGCCCAGCGTTTCGTCGAGCACGGGCGGCTTGCCGCCCTTGTCGATGTCCTGCGACAGGGCGCTGGCCGCATGGGACAGGCGCAGCATGGGGCGCGACAGCCAGCGTGCCCCGAGGAAGGCCGCCAGGCCGATCAGCACGAAGCGGATGCCATAGTCCATCCACAGGGAATTGAGGGGCATGGGCCCGCTCATGCGCGGCGGGTTGCCAGCGGTGAAGGGATTGGGAGGGCGGCCGTCGCTGCCCGCTGCCGTGCCGCCGGGCGGCTGCAGGGGCGGCGGTGGCATGCGTTCGCCGCCCATGGGCGGTGGCCCGGGCCAGGGATTGGCGCCGGGCCCACCGGGCCTGGGTGGGCCGCCAGGCACGCCCGCACCGGTGAGGGGGTTGCCGGGCGGCAGCGAGGCCAGCGGCGGCAGGCGCGAGAGCGTGGTGGAGAGGTCCTGCTGGTGGCGCAGCTTGGTGACCGTGAGGTAGGCCACCAGGTGGCTGCCCGCCAGCGCCACCCACATCAGGATGAACAGGCGCAGGAACAGCGTGTCCAGGCGGCGCCAGTTCCAGCGCTTGCCCGAGGCCACGGGTTGGTTCACCGCTGCACCTCGACGTCGAACAGGTAGCCCTCGCCGCGCATGGTGCGGATCAGCGGGCGCTCGCGCTGGCCTTCGCCGAGCTTGCCGCGCAGACGCGAGACAGCCAGGTCGATGCTGCGGTCGCTCACCACCACACCGGGCGCGCGCGAGAGGTCGAGCAGCCGGTCGCGGCTGAGCACCTTGCCGGCATGGGCCGTGAAGGCCTCCAGCAGCCGGAACTCGGCGCTCGACAGGGCCACCATGGTGCCGTCGGGCGAGACCAGCTCGCGCCGCAGGCGGTCGAAGGTCCAGCCCTCGAAGCGCACCTGGGGCGCATCGGCCTGGGGCGGGGCGGCCGCACCGCGCCGCAGCACGGCCTTGATGCGGGCCACCAGTTCGCGTGGCTCGAAGGGCTTGGCCAGGTAGTCATCGGCCCCGAGTTCCAGGCCGAGCACGCGCGACATCGGGTCGCCCTGGGCGGTGAGCACGATGACCGGCAACTGCCCGTGGTCGCGGCGCACCCACTGGCACAGGGTCAGGCCGTCCTCGTCGGGCAGCATCAGGTCCAGCAGCACCACATCGAAGCCCTGGCGCGCCAGCGCGGCACGCATGCCCCGGCCGTCGCCCACGGCCTCGGTCGTGAAGCCGAAGGTGCCCAGGTAGTCGAGCAGCAGGGTGCGGATGGCGGGATCGTCATCCACCAGCAGGCAGCGGGTCATGCAGGAATCTTGTCGCAGTGGAATTGGGCCGAAGGTAGCACAACAGCCCGGCGCTTCTAGGACGCCTGCGGCGTGGCCACGCCCAGCAGCGCATGCAGGCGCGGGCTGGTGGTCGTGTACTGCAGCGCCACCTTGTCGCCCGTGAGGGCCTCGGCCGCCGCGAAGGCGGCCAGCGTGGCTTCGTGGAAGCCGCACAGGATGAGCTTGCGCTTGCCCGGGTAGGTGTTGATGTCGCCCACGGCATGGATGCCGGGCACGCTGGTGCGGAACGTCGCCGTGTCCACCACCAGCTGCTTGCGCTCGATGGCGATGCCCCAGTCGGCGATGGGCCCCAGGCGCGGGGAGATGCCCAGCGCGGCAATCAGGCAGTCAAGCGGCTCGCTCGCCGTCTGGCCTTCGGTGTCCACCACCTGCAGCGCGGCCAGGCGCCCACCCTCGGCGACCAGGCCGGTGATCTGGCCCACGATGACCTCCACGCGGCCCGCGTCGCGCAGCGCCTGCAGCTGCTGCAGCTGCTCCGGCGGGGCCTGGAAGGCATCGCGGCGGTACAGCAGGCGGATGCGGGCCGGGGCCTCGGCTTCGGGCAGGGCCGACAGGGCGATGGCATGGGCCACCGCGGCGTCATCGCCGCCATGCACCACCACGCGCTGGCCGGCCACCGAGGTGCCGGCGGGCAGGTGCTGGTAGTGCACCTGGGTGCCCACCCAGGGCTCGATGCCGTCGACCTTGAGCGTGCGCGGCACGAAGGCGCCCACGCCGGCCGCGATGAAGACCGAGCGGGCCAGCAGGGCTTGGCCCTGGCTGGTGGTGACGAGGATGCGGCCATCGTCCTGCAGCGCCACGGAGGCGACCAGGCTGGCCAGGTGCCAGTGCGGCTGGAACGGCGCGATCTGCTGCAGCAGCAGGGCGGCCAGCTCGCGCCCGCTGCACACGGGCACGCCCGGGATGTCGTAGATGGGTTTGTCGCCGTACAGCTCCACGCACTGGCCGCCGGCATGGGGCAGGGCGTCGATCACATGGGCGGTGATGCCCTGCAGGCCGAGCTGGAAGACCTGGAACAGGCCCACGGGGCCTGCGCCGATGACCACGGCATCCGTGGCGATGGGAGAGGAGGGTTGCGCGGGCGTGGACACCGGTGAAGGAGCTGCGGTGCCGCTCAGCGGACCAGGTCGTTGACCTTGCCGGGCTTGCCGTTCCACTCGTCGGCGTCGGGCAGGGCGGGCTTGCGCTTGGTGATGCTCTTCCAGCCGTCGGCGAAAGCCAGGTCGGCGTTGATCTTGATGAAAGCGATCTGGTCGGCTGGCAGGTCTTCTTCGGCAAAGATGGCGTTGGCCGGGCACTCGGGGATGCAGACGGCGCAGTCGATGCACTCATCGGGATCGATGACGAGCATGTTCGGGCCTTCGCGGAAGCAGTCCACGGGGCAGACGTCCACACAATCGGTGAACTTGCACTTGATGCAGTTTTCGGAGACGACGTGGGTCATGACGAGAGTTGTGTGGGTCAGTGAAAACCCTCTATTTTAGGAGCTTTCACTGGCCTTGGGTTGCGGGGCCCCTGGGTCTGAGAAGGTGACGCAGGGGTTTTGGGCACACAAATGGGTGCCCATTGCGAATGAGGATCAGTTGACCAGGACCGCGCCAGCCGTTTTGTGGCTCGCGGTGTCCACCAGGATCAGCGAACCGAGCACCCGTGCCTGGGCGAAGGAGGCCGCGGGCAAAGGCTCCTGCAGCAGCAGTTCCACATGGCCGATGGCGTTGGGGTCGAGCTGCGTGGCATCGTCCTCGGCCAGGGTGTTGATGTCCAGGCGGTGCACCACGCGCTTGACCTTGGCCTTGACCCAGCGGTGGCCGTGCAGCGCCCAGTACACGCGGCCGGCGACCAGAGGCTCGTCGTCCATCCAGGCCACGGTGGTCAGTAGCTCGCGGCTGGCAGGCCAGGCGGGCACGGCGGCGGGCGTGTCGAAATCATCGTCGGCCGGGGCCGCGGCTGCGGCAGGCGCGGCCAGGATCCAGTCGCCGCGCGACACGTCCACCTCGCGGTCGAGGATGATGCCGGCGCTCTGGCCGGCATCCACGCCCACGGGGCGGCGTGCATGGTCGAGCACCTGGGCCACGGTGGCGCTCTGGCCGCTCGGGAAGATCTGCACGGCCGTGCCGGGCGCCACGTTGCCGGCGGCCACGCGGCCCCAGAACACGCGGCGGCCCTGCGAGGTGTCGGACGAGGAGGAGAACTTCTCCACCCATTGGACCGGGAAGGCCAGCGGCAGGCCCGTATCGGCCGGTGTGTTGGGCAACTGCTCGAGCACTTCGAGCAGCGTGGGGCCGTTGTAGCCGCACCAGCCTGCATGGGCGTCGACCACGTTCCAGCCCTTCAGGGCCGAGACCGGCACCGTGGCGCGCACGGCAATGCCGGCATCCGCGGCAAACTTCGCCAGGGCGGCGCTGATGTGCGCAAAGGCCTGCTCGGGGTTGGCCACGGCATCGAGCTTGTTCACGGCGAACACCAGCGAGTGCACGCGCAGCAGGTGTGCCAGCAGCGAGTGGCGGCGGGTCTGCGGCAGCAGCGCCAGGGCCGGGTTCTGCCAGTCGAGCTTGGTCGCATCGACCAGCACCACGGCGGCGTCGGCGCTGCTCGCGGCGGTGACCATGTTGCGCGTGTACTGCTCATGGCCGGGCGCGTCGCCGATGATGAACTTGCGCGCTTCGGTTGCAAAGTAGCGGTAGGCCACGTCGATGGTGATGCCCTGCTCGCGCTCGGCCGAGAGGCCGTCGGTCAGCAGGGCCAGGTCGGTCTCGCCCTGGCGCTGCACGCCGGCCAGGTGGTCCTGCAGCACGGCCTTGCTGTCCACCAGCAGGCGGCCGATCAGCGTGCTCTTGCCATCGTCGACGCTGCCGCAGGTGATGAACTTGAGGGCCGAGGCGTGGTTGCTGCCCGCGGCGCTGGCGGCCGGTGCGGTGGCTTGGTGTGCGGTGGTCATCAGAAATACCCGTCCTTCTTGCGCTTTTCCATCGAGGCATCGCTCGTCTTGTCGTCCATGCGGGTCGCGCCGCGCTCGCTCACGTCGGCCGCCAGGGTCTCGATGACGATCTCGCCTGGGGTGGCCGCCGTGCTTTCCACCGGTGCCGTGCAGGTGATGTCGCCCACGGTGCGAAAGCGCACGTCGCGCGTCTGCACCGTCTCGCCTTCGCGTGGCGGCGTGAGCTCGGTCACGGGCATCAGCAGGCCCTTGCGGTCCACCACTTCGCGCTTGTGCGTGTAATAGATGCTGGGCAGGCCGATCTGCTCGCGGTCGATGTACTGCCACACATCGAGTTCGGTCCAGTTGCTGATGGGGAACACGCGAAAGTGCTCGCCGGGCTGCAGCCGGGTGTTGAACAGCGTCCACAGCTCGGGGCGCTGGGCCTTGGGCTGCCATTGGCCGAAGCTGTCGCGGTGCGAGAAGATGCGCTCCTTGGCGCGGGCCTTCTCTTCGTCGCGGCGCGCGCCGCCGATCAGGGCATCGAAGCGGAACTCCTCGATGGCTTCGAGCAGCGTGACCGACTGGTGCACGTTGCGGCTCTCGCCCGGGTGGGCCAGGCGCACCGTGCCGCGCGCCATGGAATCTTCCACATTGCGCACGATGAGCTCGGCGCCCAGCTCCTTGGCGCGGGAGTCACGGAAATCCGTGACCTCGGGGAAGTTGTGGCCCGTGTCGATCATGAGCAGCGGGTAGGGGATGCGGCCCGCGCCGAAGGCCTTCTCCGCGCACTTGAGCATCACCAGCGAGTCCTTGCCGCCCGAGAACAGCAGGGTGGGGCGCTCGAAGGCGGCGGCGACCTCGCGCAGGATGAAGATGGTTTCCTCTTCCAGGGCGTCGAGGTGCGAATTGTTCAGGTGGTGGCTCATGTTCTCGTTCTGCAGCAGCGCGGCATCGGTGCGGGCGTTCATGGTCGGGGTCTGCGATAGAGTCAATGCGCGATGTGCAGGCCGCACTCGCGGTTCTCTTCGCCCTTGGTGGGGTCCACGTAGTCGAAGTTGTTGGGCAGGCCGTGCTTCTGGCAGTACTCGTACAGCTCCTTGGACGACCAGTGCAGCAGCGGCGCGATCTTGATCAGCCCGTCGGGGTTGATGCTCACCGGGTCCATCTGGGCGCGCACGGCGGTGTCGGTGGCGCGCAGCGCGGTGAACCAGACCTTGGGCGCGGTCTCGCGCAGGGCGCGGGCAAAGGGCTCGAGCTTCACTTCCTCGGTGAAGGCCGCATGGCGTGGGTCGTCCAGCCCGGGCGTCGCGCCTTCCACCGCCTCGCGGTGGGCGCGCGAGCGGCGCGGCAGGTAGATCCTGAGGTTCAGGCCGAGCTGTTTCGTCACTTCGTCCGCAAAGCGGTAGGTGGCTTCGGTGTTGTAGCCGTTGTCCATCCAGACCACGGGCACATCGGGCTGCACGCGGCTGACCATGTGCAGGATCACGGCCTCGAAGGGGCGGAAGTTGGTGGTGACGATGGGGCTTTGGCCCAGGCCCAGGGCCCAGGCGACGAGGCCCTCGGCGTTGCGGCCGAGTTCGGCATTGATGGATGCGAGATCGAATTGGCTCATGGTGTCAGGCGGTGGCGGCCTTGTCGGCAAAGATCGGCTGGTGGTGGACCGCGTCGCCCTGGTAGTAGCCAGGGAACATCTCGAACTGGCGCTGGGCATCGGCAGCGTCCACGCCTTCGCGCAGTACGGCCGAGGAAAAGCCCGTGCGCTGCATCTGCACCAGCTGGTCGATCAGCACGTCGCCCGTGGCGCGGATGTCGCCCGCAAAGCCGCGGCGGCGGCGCAGCAGGAAGGCCTGGCTGAAGGCGCGGCCATCGGTGAAGCTGGGGAAATGCAGGTCCACGCGTTCCACGCCGTCGAGGCTGAGCTTGAGCGCGTCGGCATCGTTGGCCAGCGCCACGGTGCGGGTGTCGCCTTCGGCAGGGGCCTGGTGGTCTTGGGATGCAAGTATCTTCATGGGGTGTCCATCTCTTTTCTGGGCCGGGCTCAGGCTGCAGCCACGGCCTCGTCCTTGTGGCGTGCCGTCTTGGCGGCTTCCTTGAACGGGTCCAGGCCGGCGCGGCGCACGGTGGACTGGAAGGTTTCGCCGCTTTCGCGCAGGTCGCGGTAGGTGCCGAGCACGGCTTCGATCACGTCGGGCACTTCGGCCGCCGAGAACGAGGGGCCGATGACCTTGCCGGCCACGGCCGGGCCGGACAGGTCGGAACCATCGGAGCCGCCCAGCGTGACCTGGTACCACTCCTTGCCGTCCTTGTCCACGCCCAGGATGCCGATGTGGCCGCTGTGGTGGTGGCCGCAGCTGTTGATGCAGCCGCTGATGTGCAGGTCGATCTCGCCGATGTCGTCGAGCTCGTCGAGGTCCTGGTAGCGCTGCGTGATGGCCTCGGCGATCGGCAGCGAGCGCGCATTGGCCAGCGAGCAGAAATCACCGCCGGGGCAGGCGATCATGTCGGTGAGCAACTGCACGTTGGCGCTGGCCAGGCCCAGGGCCTTGGCCTCTTGCCACAGCTCGAACAGGCGGCTGGCATGCACCCAGGGCAGCAGCACGTTCTGGTCGTGCGTCACGCGGGCTTCGCCGGCGGAGTACTTGTCCACCAGGTCGGCCAGGGCCACGAGCTGTTCGCTGGTGGCGTCGCCCGGCGACTGGCCGGGGCGCTTGAAGGACAGCGTGACAGCGCGCAGCTGTGCATTCTTGTGGGCGTGCACGTTGCGCTTGAGCCAGCGGCCGAAGGCCACGTGTTCGGTGGACTGCGCCTGGAGTGCGGCCTCCAGCGCGGCGGGATCGGCATCGGCGATGTCGGCCAGCACGGGCGGCACGAAGCAGGCGGCCACACGGTCGAATTCGGCCTGGGGCACGGTGTGCGGGCCACCGTCGATCTCCATGATCTGGCGGTACTCTTCTTCCACGTCGTCGATGTACTGCTGGCCTTCGGACTTGACCAGGATCTTGATGCGCGCCTTGTACTTGTTGTCGCGGCGGCCGTGCTCGTTGTACACGCGCACGATGGCCTCGATGTAGTTCATGATCTGGTTCCAGGGCAGGAACTCGCGGATCACGGTGCCGATCACCGGGGTGCGGCCCATGCCGCCGCCCACGAAGACCTTGAAGCCGATCTCGCCGGCTTCATTCTTGGCCATGTGCAGGCCCACGTCGTGCCAGCCCGTGGCAGCGCGGTCATCGGCGGCGCCGCTGATGGCGATCTTGAACTTGCGCGGCAAAAAGGCGAACTCGGGGTGCAGCGTGGTCCACTGGCGCAGGATCTCGGCGTAGGGACGCGGGTCGATCAGCTCGTCCACGGCCACGCCGGCCAGCGCGTCGGTGG
Organism: Acidovorax sp. GW821-FHT09B03; assembly: GCF_059418305.1. Classification (NCBI taxonomy): domain Bacteria; kingdom Pseudomonadati; phylum Pseudomonadota; class Betaproteobacteria; order Burkholderiales; family Comamonadaceae; genus Acidovorax; species Acidovorax sp. GW821-FHT09B03. The sequence goes on along the minus strand of NZ_JBWKPP010000006.1, from coordinate 195,488 downwards.
TGGTGTTGCGGATGCAGTTGCCGCTGGTCTGGATGCCGTGCATGTCCACGCTGGCCAAGAGGTCCATCACGTCGGCGCTCTTGGACAGCGGGATCCAGTTGAACTGCACGTTGGTGCGCGTGGTGAAGTGGGCGCAGTTCTTGGGCAGGAAGGTGGTGCCCAAGAGGCCCTGGCCTTCCATGGCAGCCTTGAACACGGCCGCTTCGGGTTCGTCGTAGTCGCGGGCGATGGTGGCCAGCACGCGCAGCTGGCGGCTGGCGATCTCGCCGTAGGGCACGGCCACGCGCAGCATGGGCGCGTAGCGCTGCACGTACCAGCCGTTCTGCAGGCGCAGCGGGCGGAAATCGTCTTCGGCGAGCTTGCCGGCCTGCCAGCGGTTGAGCTGGTCGCGGAACTGGCGCGCGCGCTGGTGGACGAACGTCTTGTCGAATTCTGTGTATTGGTACATCGTCGTGGGCTTAAATCAGAATCAATTTGGCGCCTGCCCAGGCCAGCAGGACGGACAGGGCAGAGCGGATCAGGCGCTCGGGCGTGCGGGTGACCAGGCGGGAGCCCAGCCAGATGCCCGGCAGCGAGCCAGCCAGCAATTGTGCAAGCAAACTCCAATCCACGGAGCCGAGCGAGGCATGGCCCAGCCCTGCCACCAGGGTCAATGGCACGGCGTAGGCGATGTCGGCGCCGATGATGCGTGGCAGTGGCAACAGGGGGTAGACCAGCAGCAGCACGGTGACGCCGATGGCGCCCGCGCCCACCGATGTGAAGGTCACCAGCGTGCCGATCACCGCGCCCAGCAGCACCGGCAGGCTCCAGTGGCGCGGGCGGGTGGCCTGTTCGGCATTGGCCAGGCGCAGGGCCTGGTCGGCTGCCTGGCGCTGGCGCGAAAAGGCGATCACCTTGTACAGCGTGGCGGCGGCCGTGAGCAGCAGGGCAAAGCCCAGCGTGGTGGTCATGATGCGCTGCGCCTGGGCGCTTGCGGGGCCCAGTTCCTTGAGCGCCCACAGCGCCAGGATGGCCGCGGGGATGCTGCCCGCGCACAACTGGCCCACCACGCGCCAGGGCACCAGGCGCTGGCGCGCCATGCTCACCGTGCCGCCCATCTTGGTGAAGGCGGCGAACAGCAGGTCAGTGCCGATGGCCAGGTGCGGCTTGACGCCGAAGAAGAAGATCAGCACAGGCGTCATCAGCGAGCCACCGCCGACACCGGTCAGGCCGACGATGAGCCCTACCGCAAAACCCGCAAATACAAACGCCAAATCGTGCATGGCAGCGAATGTAGGGGGACGGCTTATGAAAACAAACTATTGTTTTGTCCTTCCCTTATGCGGATAAGCTTATGCGCCAATATTGGTGCGGGTTGGCGAGGGGGTGCCGTGCGCCCCCGCCGTTGTCGCATGTTGGTTACACACCGGCCAGCCGTTCGGCGCCCAGCGCCTTGGCCAGCTTGGCGTCGAGCGGCAGGGGCTCGCCCTGCAGCCGGGCCGCGAGCAGTTCGCCGCACAGCACGGACAGGGTCAGCCCGCGCGCGCCCATGGCCGTGCAGGTCCACAGCCCCGGCAGGGCCGCCGCATCGACCGGGCCCACCACGGGCAGCCGGTCGTGCAGGGTGCAGCGCACGGCGGCCCAGGTGCGCAGGCCGGTGGCCGGGGCGGCAAAGCCGGCCTGCAGGCGTTCGGCTGCGCTGGGCAGCAGCCCCTGCATCTTGCCGTGGTTGGCGGCGTGCGCCTCGCGTTGCTCGGCGGGTGTCGGGGGCAGGGCGGTCATGCCGCGCTCGAAGGTCGAACCCATGATCCAGGCGCGGGGTGCATCCGGTTCGTCCGACAGCGGAAAGTCGGGCACCAGGTTGCCGTTGCCATTGAGTGGAAACGGGGCCAGCGGCGCCTCTCCCGGCGCATAGGTGCCGATGGACACCTGGCCGCGCAGGGACTGCAGGGGCCAGTGGTTGGCCAGCAGCGTGCGGCTGTCGGCGCCAGCGGCAATCACCACCAGCGCCGCTTGGGCGAGCACATGGCCTTGGGCGTCCAGCGCCTGCCACGGGGCATCCGGGCCATCGCCCAGGCGCTGCAGGCGCGCCACGCGGCAGCCGCCGTGCCAGGTGATGCCCGGCTGGGCCAGCAGGGCGGCCACCAGGCGCGCCGGCCGCAGCCAGCCGGCATGGGGGTGCCAGTTGGCGGGGGTGTCGGCCGGCAGATGGGCGCGCTGCAGCGTGTCTTCGCTGGCGCTCTGGCTCCAGTCGCTGCCGGGGCCGTCGGCCCAGGTGGCGGGCAGCACCTTGTTGCGGGCCTTGTCGGCCGCATGCCGTTCCAGCACGCCGCTCTGGCCGAAATCCTGTCCCTCGCGCAGCAGCACGTGGGCCTGGGCCAGGGTGGCGCGCACGCCGCTGCGCGACAGGCGCGAGAGCAGGCTGTCGTCGGGCGAGACATGGGGGGCGAACACGCCGGCGGGCAGGCCCGAGGCGCCGGCCGCCGGCGCCGCCGCCTGGTCCAGCAGCTGCACGCGCCAGCCGCGCCGCGCCAGGCTGGCTGCGCTGGCCGCGCCGGCCACGCCACCGCCGATCACGACGCAGTCGCCCGGTGGCCGAGGCTCCGCCTGGGCCTGGGGCGCGGTGCGCGGCTCCCAGTGCGGGTTGTAGGTGGCGTGCAGGTTGTCGCGCTTGGGCGGCACGCCGGGCGCGCGGGTGACCTCGAAGCCGCACTGCGCCAGGGCATCGCGCACGGCGCGGGCAATGGTCCAGGTGGCCAGGCGCGTGCCGCGCCGGCAGCAGCGCGCCACCGCCTTGAGGGTGTGGCTGTCCCAGATCTCCGGGTTGCGCTGGGGGCTGAAGCCATCGAGGTAGACCGCATCCACCGTGGGCATCTGCTGGCGCAGCATGGCCTGGGTGTCGCCCACGTACAGGGTGAGCAGCACGCGCCCTTCGTCGAAACTGAGCCGGTGCACACCCGGCAGCAGGCCCCACCACTGGGCGTGGAGTTCGCGCGCGAGAGGCGCCAGCTCGGGGTGCACGGTGGTGGCGCGCAGCAGGTCCTCGGCCCCCACGGGCCAGGCCTCGGTGGAGACGAAATGCAGCAGCGTGCAGCGCTCGGGATCGGCCCGCCAGGCGGCCCAGGTCACCAGGAAGTTCAGGCCGAAGCCGAAGCCGGTTTCCAGGATGCGCCATTGCGCTTGCCCGGCCCAGGCCTGCGGCAGCCCGCAGCCGTGCAGGAACACCTGGCGGGCCTGCGTGAGACCGCCGTTTTCACTGTGGTAGCGGTCGCCGAAGCGGGGGCTGTAGGGGGTGCCGTCCGGCAGCCATTCGACAGGCTCGGACATTGATGGCGAGGGTGCGCTCAGGGGCTCGGTGGAACGTAGCCTGCCGCTGCGTCGGCACCGCCGCCGAAGAAATGGTTCTCCATCTGGCGCGCCAAATACTGGCGGGCGCGTGCGTCGGCCAGGTTCAGGCGGTTTTCATTGACCAGCATGGTCTGGTGCTTGAGCCAGCCGGCCCAGGCCTCCTTGCTCACGCTTTCCCAGATGCGCTTGCCCAGCTCGCCGGGGTAGGGGGGGAAATCCAGGCCTTCGGCTTCCTTGCCGAGCTTGATACATTGAACGGTGCGTGCCATGGGGGATTTCCTTGTGAATTGTTGGCTGAGCGAGGTGCTCAGATAGTTTCGGTATAAAGAACTGAAATCTTAGTTGTTTCAGTTTTGATGGAGGCCTTCCAGAATGCGGCCCATCGGTGTTCAGCACCTGTCCGCATTCAATCCTAAAGAGGCTCTCCATGAATTTTCGCCGCGACTTTATCAAGTTTCCGTTTGCCGCCGCTCTGGTGGGCAGCTTGGCCCTGACGGCATTGCCGTCGTTTGCGCAGTCGGTGACCCTGCTGAACGTGTCGTACGACCCCACCCGCGAACTGTACGTGGACTTCAACCAGGCCTTCGCCAAGTACTGGAAGGGCAAGACCGGCCAGGACGTGACGATCAAGCAGTCGCACGGCGGTTCGGGCAAGCAGGCGCGCTCCATCATCGACGGGCTGGACGCCGACGTGGCCACCCTGGCCCTGGCCGGCGACACCGATGCGCTGAACGCCAACGGCGGCTGGATCCCCAAGGACTGGCAAAAGCGCCTGCCACACAATAGCTCGCCTTACACCTCGACCATCGTGCTCGTGGTGCGCCAGGGCAACCCCAAGGGCATCAAGGACTGGGACGACCTCATCAAGCCCGGCATCAGCGTGATCACGCCCAACCCGAAGACCTCGGGCGGCGCCCGCTGGAACTACCTGGCGGCCTGGGAATTCGCCAAGCGCAAGCTCGGCGGCGATGCCAAGGCCAAGGATTTCGTGGCCAAGCTCTACGGCAACGTGCCCGTGCTGGACACCGGCGCGCGCGGCTCCACCATCACCTTTGCCCAGCGCAACCAGGGTGACGTGCTGATCGCCTGGGAAAACGAAGCCTACCTGCTGGAAAAGGAATTCGGCACCAAGTTCGACGTGATCGCGCCCTCGCTGTCCATCCTGGCCGAGCCCGCCGTGACCGTGGTGGACAAGAACGTGGACAAGAAGGGCACCCGCGTGGTGGCCGAGGAATACCTCAAGTACCTGTACACCGAGGAAGGCCAGGACATCGCCGGCAAGCACTTCTACCGCCCCGCCGTGTCCGAGAAGGCCAAGGCCAAGTACGCCAAGCAGTTCCCCAAGCTGAACCTGTTCACCATCAACGACGCCTTCGGCGGATGGGACAAGGCGGCCAAGGAGCACTTCGCCGACAACGCCAGCTTCGACCAGATCTACACGAAGAAATAAGCCCACCCCGAAGCGGCCTGCTGTGGCCGCTTGCCCTCGAAGGGCGCCACCCGTGGCCCGGCATGGCCGGCTCCACGGTGGCGCTTGCAGAGCCACGCCCTTACGAATTGCTTCATCCTATGTCCGCCCTTCTCATTGCCGGCAGCCCGTCGGAACGCTCGCGCTCAGCCGCCCTGCTGGACGCCGTGGCCCAACGCCTGTCGGTGCGCGGGGCGCTGGTGGATCGCATCCACATCCGCGACCTGTCTCCCCAGGCCCTGCTGCTGGCCGATTTCGCCCACCCCACGGTGGTCGGCGCCATCGACCAGGTGGCCCAGGCCCGGGTGCTGGTGGTCGCCACACCGGTCTACAAGGCCGCCTACAGCGGCGTGCTCAAGGTCTTCCTGGACCTGCTGCCGCAGACCGCGCTCAAGGGCAAGGTCGTGCTGCCCCTGGCCACGGGCGGCAGCCCGCACCACATGCTGGCGCTGGACTATGCCCTGCGGCCCGTGTTGCAGTCGCTGGGCGCCAAGAGCATCCTGCCCGGCATCTATGCCACCGACTCCCAGGTGGCCCTGACGCCCGAGGGCGCCTACGACCTGCACGCCGACATTGCCGCCCGCCTGGACGAAGCGGTCAATGTGCTGATCACCGAAACCCTGCGCCCACCCGCAGCGCAAACGGGCCGGTTTGCGCCGGTGCATTTCTCGCAGGTGCGATGTAGCGTCTGACGCCGTGGGTGTTGCCGGCGCCTTTCCAGGCGCCTGGCGGGACCCCTCTCCCTTTTTCTCCCCATTTCGTTTTCTTCGAGCCGGTACCCGCCGATGCGGGCAGGCCAGGCCGCTGCATGCCCGCAGGCAAGCACCGGCGCTCGCTGTTGGCCGGCCACCGCACAACCAGACATTGCTGAAAGACACATCACCATGACACAAGCCCTGATCTCTTCCCGCCGCCGCCAGGTGGTCCTGTCCAGCCTGGCTGCTGCCGCCTTGGGTGCCGCCAGCGGCACGGCCTTCGGCCAGGCCTCGTCGGGGCGCGTGCTGCGCGTCGGCCACCAGAAGGGCTGGCTGTCCATCCTCAAGGGCCGCGGCACGCTCGAAAAGCGCCTGGCACCGCTGGGTGTGAAGGTCACCTGGACCGAGTTCAACGCCGGCCCGGTGCAGCTGGAGGCACTCAATGTGGGCGCCATCGACTTCGGCGATGTGGGCGAGGCCCCGCCGATCTTCGCCCAGGCCGCCGGTGCTCCCTTGGTGTATGCCGGTGCCACCGTGCCGCGCCCTGCGCTGGAGGCGGTGATCGTGCCCAAGGATTCGCCCATCCGCAGCGTGGCCGACCTCAAGGGCAAGCGCGTGGCCTACAACAAGGGCTCCAACGTGCAGTACTTCCTGGTCAAGCTGCTGGAGAAGAACGGCCTCAAGTACGGCGACGTGCAGTCGATCTTCCTGGCCCCGGCAGACGCCCGCGCCGCCTTCGAGAAGGGTGCCGTGGACGCCTGGATCATCTGGGACCCGTTCCTGGCCGCCGCCCAGAAGACGCTGGACGCGCGCCTGCTGGTGGACGCCACCGGCGTGGTCAACAACCGTGCCTACTACTTCACCTCGCGCGACTACGCCACGCGCAACATCGATGTGCTGCGCATCGCCATCGAGGAGGTCAATGCCATCGATACCTGGGCCTCCAAGAACAAGGCCGCAGCGGCCGCGGAACTGACCACGGTGCTGGGCCTGGACCGCAGCATCACCGACCTGTACCTGAGCCGCGCCAAGTTCGGCACGGCCCCCGTGACGCGCGAAATCATCGCCGAGCAGCAGTCGATTGCCGACACCTTCTTCGAGCTCAAGCTCATCCCCAAGAAGTTGAACCTGCTGCACGCCGCGCCCGTAGACCTGGGCGCCTGACCGTTCCCCGGGAGCCGTCCATGCACACCCCCATGCCCTTTCCGCTGCACGAGCAATTGCGCCGCGTGCTGTGCGTGACCGCCAGCTCCTGGGGGCTGCCCACCCGGCCGCGCTGCGCGGGTGTGGGTGCTCCCCGGTTCGGTTTCGCCATCTCCTACTGACGCCACAACAAAGAGGTTTTCCATGCAGATCTTCTGGTTCATCCCCACCCACGGCGACAGCCGTTACCTGGGCACCTCCAAGGGTGCGCGCCAGCTCAGCCACGACTACCTGCAGCAGGTCGCCGTGGCAGCGGACAGCCTGGGCTACGAGGGCGTGCTCATCCCCACCGGCCGTTCGTGCGAAGACCCCTGGGTGATCGCCTCGAGCCTGATCGCCGTCACCAAGAAGCTCAAGTTCCTCGTAGCCGTGCGCCCGGGCCTGCACCAGCCCGCGCTGGCGGCACGCATGGCGGCCTCGTTCGACCGGATCTCGGGCGGGCGCCTGCTGATCAACCTGGTGACGGGTGGCGACCAGACCGAGCTCGAGGGCGACGGCGTGTTCCTGGACCATGCCACGCGCTACGAGCAGTCGGCCGAATTTATCCGCATCTGGCGCGAGATCATGGCGCGCAGCCACACCGGCGAGACCTACGATTTCGACGGCCAGCACCTCACGGTGAAGGGCGCCAAGCTGCTCTTCCCGCCGCTGCAGCACCCGCATCCACCGGTGTACTTCGGCGGGTCGTCCGAGGCGGCCCACGATCTGGCGGCCGAGCAGGTCGAGACCTACCTGACCTGGGGCGAACCGCCGGCCGAGGTGGCCAAGAAGGTGGCCGACGTGCGGGCACGCGCGGCGGCAAAGGGCCGCACGGTGACGTTCGGCATCCGCCTGCACGTGATCGTGCGCGAGACCGACGAGCAGGCCTGGGCCGCTGCCGAGGAGCTCATCAGCCATGTGGACGACGCGACGGTGGTGCGCGCCCAGGCGGTGTTCTCGCGCATGGACTCCGAAGGCCAGCGGCGCATGGCGCGCCTGCATGCCGGCGGTGCCAAGCGTGCGCGCGCCGACCTGGAGATCAGTCCCAACCTGTGGGCCGGCGTGGGCCTGGTGCGCGGTGGCGCGGGCACGGCCCTGGTGGGCGATCCGCAGACCGTGGCCGCGCGCATCGAGGAGTACGCGGCCCTGGGCCTGGATACCTTCGTGCTCTCGGGCTACCCGCACCTGGAGGAGGCCTACCGCTTTGCCGAGCTGGTGTTCCCGCTGCTGCCGCTGGCCGTGCGCGAGAAGCTTACCGGCGGCAACCCGCTGGGCCCGTTCGGCGAATCCGTCGCCAACGAACTGCCCCCGCGCGCCTCGCAAAGCTGAGCGCCGCACCGCACCCAAGGAGATCGCCCATGGCCATCCATTCCATCAACCACGTGCAGCTGGCCTTTCCGGCCGGGGCCGAGGAACCCATCCGCAATTTCTACAGCAGCCTGCTCGGCCTGCCCGAGGTGCGCATAGCGGCGGGCAATGCGCTGCATTTTGCCGCCGGCACCCAGCGCATCGACCTGGTGCCCACCGACCACTGGCAGGGCGCGCCCTCGGTGTCGCACCTGGCACTGGAGGTGCAGGACCTGCCCGCGCTGCGCGGGCGCCTGCTGCAGGCCCAGCTGCCGCTGGTGGAGAACCGGGCGCTGCCCGGCTACCTGCGCTTTTACGTGAAAGACCCGGCGGGCAACCAGCTGGAATTTCTGGAACCCGACACCGAACGACAGGAGTTCGCATGACCACCACCACCCGTGAGCTGCAGGCATCGCCCGTGGCCGATTCCATCGACGCCGCCAGCCTGGCGCCGCTGGCTGCATCGCCCGCGCTGCGCTTTGCCAAGGGCGTGCTGCTGCGCCTGCTGCCCTGGGCCGTGCCCGTCACGCTGATCGTCGTGTGGCAGATCGCCTCGTCGCTGGGCTGGCTCTCCACCCGGGTGCTGCCCGCGCCGCTGGAGGTCGTCAAGGCCGCCTGGACGCTGACCGCATCGGGCGAGCTGTGGACCCACGTCAAGGTCAGCGCCGGCCGGGCCCTCGCGGGCCTGGCCATCGGCGGCGGTCTGGGCCTGGCGCTGGGGCTGCTCACGGGCTCGGTGCGCCTGTTCGAGACCCTGCTCGACTCCACCATCCAGATGGTGCGCAACATCCCCGCGCTGGCGCTGATCCCGCTGGTGATCCTGTGGTTCGGCATCGACGAGTCGGCCAAGCTGTTCCTGATCAGCGTGTCGGTCTTCTTCCCGATCTACCTGAACACCTTCCACGGCATCCGCAACGTGGACCCGGGCCTGATCGAGATGGGCCGCACCTACGGCCTGTCGCGCTGGCAGCTATACCGCCAGATCATCCTGCCGGGCGCGCTGTCCAGCATCCTGGTGGGCCTGCGTTTCTCGCTGGGCCTGATGTGGGTGATCCTGATCGTGGCCGAGACCATCTCGGCGCAGTCGGGCATCGGCTACCTGACCATGAACGCCCGCGAGTTCCTGCAGACCGACATCGTGCTCGTGGGCATTTTGCTGTACGCGCTGCTGGGCAAGCTGGCCGACGTCTTCGCCAAGACGCTGGAGCGCTATTGGCTGCGCTGGCACCCCGGCTACCAGAGCACCTGAACACCCCCAATGCATGCATGCCCCGCCAGAGGGGCTCCAAGGATTTCCATGTCTTTCTCCTCCCCCACCTCCCGGCGCACCACGCTCGGTGCACTGGCAGCCCTGGCCGCCACGGCCAGCGGCCTGGCCAACGCGCAAAGCGGCGCCAAGCCCGATACCGTGCGCATCGGCTACCAGAAGTCGTCCACCCTGATCGTGGTGCTCAAGACCCAGGGCACGCTCGAAAAACTGCTGGCCCCGCTGGGCGCCAAGGTCACCTGGCACGAATTCACCAGCGGCCTGCCGCTGCTCGAAGCCCTGAACCTGGGCAACATCGATGTCAGTGCCGACGTGGCCGACACCGTGCCCGTGTTCGCCCAGGCGGCCGGCGCGGCCCTGACCTTCGTGGCGCAGGAGGCTCCATCGCCCTCGGCCCAGGCCATCGTGGTGCGCGCCGATTCGCCGCTCAAGACCGTGGCCGACCTCAAGGGCAAGAAGATCGGCTTTGCCAAGGCCGCCGGGGCCCACTACCTGCTGATCGCCGCCCTGGAGAAGGCCGGCCTGTCGTTCAAGGACATCGACCCCGCCTACCTCACGCCGGCCGACGGCCGTGCCGCGTTCGAGCGCGGTGCCATCGATGCCTGGGTGGTGTGGGACCCGTTCCTCGCCGCCGTGCAGCGCCAGTCGAGCGTGCGCGTGCTGGCCGATGGCCAGGGCGTGGCCTCCTACCAGCGCTACTACCTGGCTTCCACCCCTTATGCACAGGCGCGCGCCGACGTGCTGCGCGTGCTGTTCGCCGAGCTGCAGAAGGCCGGCACCTGGGTCAAGGGCAATCCCAAGGACGCGGCGGCGCTGCTGGCGCCGGTGTGGGGGCTCGATGCCGCCACGGTGGAGCAGGCCAACAGCCGGCGCAGCTACGAGGTGCGTGCCGTGCTGCCTGCGGGCCTGTCCGAGCAGCAGCGCATCGCCGATGCCTTCCTGTCCGAGAAACTGCTGCCCCGGCGTGTGAACACGCTGGAAGTGGCCCTCTTCAAGCCAGGAGCCTGACACCATGGCACAAACCAATGTTCCATCGCGCGACAGCAGCAACAACGGCGTGCGCCTGGAGGTGCGCGGCGTGGACAAGCGCTACGGCGCCCGTGAGGTGCTCAAGAAGACCGAGCTCGTGATCGAGCCGGGCCAGTTCGTGGCCATCGTGGGCCGCAGCGGCTGCGGCAAGAGCACGCTGCTGCGCCTGGTGGCGGGGCTGGAATCCGTCTCGGGCGGCGCCATCCGTCTCGATGGCCAGGCCGTGGACGGCCTGAGCCAGGACACGCGCATCATGTTCCAGGACTCGCGCCTGCTGCCGTGGAAGCGCGTGGCCGACAACGTGGCCCTGGGCCTGCCGCCCGAGCGCCGCGGCGCAGCGGCCGACGTGCTGGCCCGCGTGGGCCTGGGCGACCGGCTCGGCGAATGGCCGGCACGCCTGTCGGGCGGCCAGCGCCAGCGCGTGGCCCTGGCGCGCGCCCTGGTGCACAACCCGCGCCTCTTGCTGCTCGACGAACCCCTGGGCGCGCTCGACGCGCTGACCCGCATCGAGATGCACCGCCTCATCGAGGGCCTGTGGCAGGCCAGCGGCTTCACCGCGCTGCTGGTGACCCACGACGTGCAGGAGGCCGTGGCCCTGGCCGACCGCGTGATCCTGATCGAGGACGGGCAGATCGCGCTCGACCAGCTGATCGACCTGCCGCGCCCGCGTTCGCATGGCGATGCAGCGTTTGCCGCGATCGAAAAACGCATTCTCGACCGCGTGCTGCAAAAGCCCGATGCCGAACCCAGCGCCGCCGATGCACGCTGGCCCGGCGTGCCTGCGCACGGCCTGCGCTGGGCCGTGTGACTGACAGCCCGCATTCCATCTTTTTCACCCGTTCACCCCATTTTTCGGACTTTTCAAGGAGAAATTCATGTCCATCCAAGCCATCAACGTACGCAACCAGTTCAAGGGCAAAGTGCGCGAGATCGTTCGCGGCGACGTCGTGTCCGAAGTCGATGTCGAAACCCCCTGGGGCATCGTCACCTCGGTGATCACCACCCGCTCGGTCGACGAGCTGGCGCTGGTCGTCGGCTCCGACGTGGTCGCGCTGGTCAAGTCGACCGAGGTGTCCATCGCCAAGCTGTGATCCAGCGGGGCCGCCCACGGCCCAGCCGGTTCGAGGCCCTGCACTGCAGGGCTTTTTCCGTTGGTGGCGACGACAAGTAGCGATATCTGTTTTTCTTCGTTGGCTGCTGCGCAACGCCGGCCTACGCTGAGGGTTTCGATCCAAGGACCCATGGCATGACCGCAGGCAGCGCACCGAAGCAACGCACCCTTCAATTCGGCCTGGTGCTGCACGGCGTGGGTGCCGGCTGGGGCGATTGGCGGCATGAGAATGCCGTGACCGATGCCAGCGTGAATTTCCGCTTCTACGCCCAACAGGCGCAGCTGGCCGAGCAGGCGCGCTTCACCTTTCTGTTCGTGGCCGACAGCGTGCACATCACGCCGCGCTCCAGCCCGCATTACCTCAATCGCTTCGAGCCGCTGACCATCCTCTCGGCGCTGGCGGCCGTCACCACGCACATCGGCCTGGTGGCCACGGTCACGGCCAGCTACAGCGAGCCCTTCACCGTGGCCCGCCAGTTCGCCTCGCTCGACCACATCAGCGGCGGGCGTGCGGGCTGGAACGTGGTCACCTCGTGGCTCGACGGCAGCGCGCGCAACTACGGGCGCCAGGAACACTATGCGCACGACGTGCGCTACCGCCTGGCGGGCGAGCACCTGGACGTGGTGCAGGGCCTGTGGGATTCGTGGGAGGACGATGCGCTGCTGCGCGACAAGGCCACGGGCCAGTTCTTCGACCCCGCCAAGCTGCACCGGCTGGACCACCAGGGCGAGTTCTTCGCCGTCGAGGGGCCGCTCAACATCGCGCGCTCGCGCCAGGGCCAGCCCGTGATCTTCCAGGCCGGGGCATCGCCCGACGGCAAGGCATTTGCCGCCCAGCGCGCCGATGCCATCTTTTTCCATGCCGATACCTTCGAGGAGGCGCAGGCCTACTACCGTGACGTGAAGGCGCGCGTGCGCGCCGAAGGCCGCAACCCCGACGAGGTGTTCCTGCTGCCGGGCTTTCGCCCCATCGTGGGCCGGACCGAGGAGGAGGCCGAGCGCCGCTACGAGGAACTGGCCGCGCTGGTGCCCATCGAGAACGCGATTGCCGCGCTGGCCCGGCCGTTCAACGACCACGACTTTTCGCAGTACCCGCTGGACGAACCTTTTCCGGACCTGGGCGAGCTGGGCCGCAACAGCCAGCAGAGCACCAGCGACCGCATCAAGCAGCATGCGCGCGCGCAGGGCCTGACCCTGCGCGAGGTGGCCCTGTGGCATGCCCGGCCGCGCCGCACCTTCGTGGGCACGGCCGAGCAGGTGGCCGATGAAATACAGCGCTGGTTCGAAGGCGGTGCGGCCGATGGCTTCAACTTCTTCGAGGCACTGCCCAATACCTCGCTCAAGGCCTTCGTCGAACTGGCCGTGCCGGTGCTGCAGGCGCGCGGCCTGCTGCGCACCGAATATGCAGGCGACACCTTGCGCAGCCACTTCCAGCTGCCCGTGCCGGTAAACCGCCACACGGCAAAGGCGGCCAGCGGTGCGGTGCTGCGGGAAGAGGCCGCGGTGATTGCCTGAGGGCCCCGGCGCTCAGCCGCCGTAGCCCATGACGGCCACGGCATGGCAGCCCGTGCCGGCGGCCACGAAGCCGTGCCACACGGCATGCGCATAGCGCAGCCGCGAATCGAGCACGAAGAAGGCCACGCCCACGGTATAGGCCACGCCGCCAGCAATGAGCCAGTGCGCGCTCCACTGCGTGAGGTGGCCGATGAGGGGCAGGGCGGCCACCAGCGCCAGCCAACCCATGAGCAGGTACATGCCCGTGGACAGCCAGGCCGTGCGCAAGCGGTTGAGCGCCTTGAGCACCAGGCCGAGCGTGGCCACGGCCCAGACCAGGGCCAGTAGGGCCAGGTTCCAGTCGCCATCGGGCCGCAGCAGCGCAAACGGCGTGTAGCTGCCCGCGATGAAGAGGTAGATGGCGCCGTGGTCGAGCTTCAGTGCCGCCTGCTTGAAGCGCCCTTCAGGCAGCGCGTGGTACACCGTGGAGGCCAGGTACAGCAGCACCATGGTGCTGGCGAAGACGATGGCACCGGCCACGCTGGCGCCACCTTGCGGCCGGGCTGATGCCACGATGAAGGGCGCGGCCACCACGGCAGCCAGCAGTGCCACGCCATGGCTGGCACTGTTGGCCAGTTCCTCGCCGGGGCTCTGGTCGCGGCACGGCATGGCCAGGCGTGTGCGTGGTGGCGGGCCGGTCAGCGCGGCAGGGCGGGGTGGTGGTGGCGCCCGCGCCAGGCGTGGTAGCGCGAGCGCTGCAGCGCGAACAGCTCCACCAGGCCCCAGGCCATGGCGCAACCCATGAGCCCGAAGAGGGCTGCCGCGCGCAGTGGCTTAATCCTGCGCGGAGAGCGGGAGCGGTTCGTCATGGAAGAAATGGTCGTTGTCAGGAAGGTCGAACGAGAACCAGCGTTCGTCGAAGAGCTCGTCGAACAAGCGCTGCAATCCGAGTAGTTTCCAGAGCATGGGACCTCCCCTTGGTTGTGTGGTGCGGCTCCAAGATAGCCCCGCCATGTGACGGTTTCGCGTCAGTGGTGCAAATCGCAACGCGCCTGCAACAAGGGCTTCTTGCGCCCGGGGCGCAGCGCTATGCTTGCGCTGCGCGAGCACTGTTACACCTGTTTTCCCTGTCTTTTCACACGCCCCAACCTACCGTGCCCGACATCGTTCTGCCCGAGCTCGCGGCACTGGAGAGGATCATCGACCAGGGTGGCAGCCGCCTGGAGGCGCGCGTGGTGCACACCGTGGAGCTGGCCTCCGGCGAACGCTTCCCGGTGCATGCCATCAGCCTGGGCAACCCGGACCGCAGCGTGCCGGCCATGGGCTTCTTCGGCGGCATCCACGGGCTCGAGGGCATCGGCGCCGAGGTGGTGATCGCCTACCTGCAGAACGTAGTGACGCGCCTGCCCTGGGACATGGCGCTGAACCAGCAGCTCGAACAGGTGCGCCTGGTGTTCATGCCCATCGTGAACCCGGGCGGCATGTGGGCTGCAACGCGCGCCAACCCCAATGGCGTGGACCTGATGCGCAATGCCCCGGTGGATGCGCTGGACCGCGTGCCCTTTCTGATCGGCGGCCAGCGGTTGAGCGCGGGCCTGCCCTGGTACCGCGGCAAGCCCGGGGCGCCCATGGAGGCCGAGAGCCGGGCCCTGTGCCAGGTGGTGCAGGAGGAATTGCTCTCGCGCCCCTTCAGCATCGCGCTGGACTGCCACTCGGGCTTCGGCATCAGCGACCGGCTGTGGTTTCCGTTCGCGCACACGCGCAAGCCGATTGCCCACCTGCCGGAGCTGCATGCGCTGCACGAGATCTTTCTGCAGGCCCATGCCTACCACCCCTACATCATCGAGCCGCAGAGCGCGCAGTACCTCACGCACGGCGACCTGTGGGACCACCTGTACATGCAGGCCTGCAACGACCCCACGCGCACCTTCTTGCCGCTCACGCTGGAGATGGGTTCCTGGCGCTGGATCAAGAAGAACCCGCGCCAGCTGTTCTCGCGCAAGGGCATCTTCAACCCGCTGATCAACCACCGCCTGCAGCGCGTGCTGCGCCGGCACATGCCGCTGCTCGACTTCCTCTCGCGCGCGGCCGGCAGCCACCAGCGCTGGGTGCCCACGCCCGAGGCGCGCGTACAGCGCAGGGCCGATGCGCTGGCTGCATGGTACTGACCCCATGGCACAGGCGTCGATCCGCTGGATCTTTCTGCGCGGTCTGACGCGCGAGGCGGTGCACTGGGGCGGGTTCAAGGAGGCCTTCCAGGCGGCCATGCCAGGCGCCGAGGTGCTGGTGCTGGACCTGCCCGGCAATGGCCAGTGGCATGCGCGCCAGAGTCCGCTGTCGGTGGCGGCCATGGTGGCGCAGTGCCGGGCGGAACTGGCGCAGCGCGGCATCACCGGGCCGTACCACCTGCTGGCCATGTCGCTGGGGGCGATGGTCGCCACCGAATGGGCGTGCACGGCACCGGCCGAGGTGCAGGGCTGCGTGCTCATCAACACCAGCTTTGGCAATTTCAGCCCCTTCTACCGGCGGCTGCGGCCGCGCAACTGGGGCGCCCTGGTGCGCGGGGTGCTGCTGGCCAGCAGCCCGCGCGAGGCCGAGGCCACCGTGCTGCGCCTCACCAGCAACCGGGCGGACGAGCGCATGGCCGTGGTGGACGCGTGGGTGGCGGCGCGCCAGGCACGGCCGGTGTCGGGCGCCAATGCCGTGCGCCAGCTGGCGGCGGCGGCGCGCTACCGGGCACCGCGCACCTGCCCGCTGGAGCGCATGCTGCTGCTGGGCAGTGCACAGGACGGCCTGGTCAGCAGCGGGTGCTCGCAGGCCATTGCCAGCGCCTGGGGTTGCCCACTGGTGCTGCACCCCTGGGCCGGGCACGACCTGCCGCTGGACGACCCGGCCTGGGTGGCTGGGCAGGTGGCCGATTGGGCGGCGGCCCGCCGGTCAGCGGCCTGACTGCGCCCACCAGGTGGGCAGCAGCGCACGCACCTCGGGTCGGCCGAAGCGGTCGTCCATGAGGTGCACCACGCCTTCGTCGCTGGGCGTGCGGATCACGCGGCCGGCGGCCTGCACCACCTTCTGCAGGCCGGGGTAGAGGTAGGTGTAGTCGTAGCCCTCGCCGAACAGCGCCTGCATGCGCTCCTTGACCTGCTCGTTCACGGGGTTGACCTGGGGCAGGCCCAGCGTGGCCAGGAAGGCCCCGATCAGGCGCCGGCCCGGTAGGTCGATGCCCTCGGCGAAGGCGCCGCCCAGCACCGCGAAGCCGATGCCCTCGCTGCTTTCGGTGAAGCGCGCGAGGAACTGCTTTTGCTCCGATTCGAGCATGCGCCGCGACTGGCTCCAGTGCGGCAGCGCGGGGTGGCGCTCGGCCAGCAGCGCGGCGGCCTGCTGCAAATACGCGTAGCTGCTGAAGAAGGCCAGGTAGTTGCCCGGCCGGTCCCCGAACTGCCGGGCCATCAGCGCCACGATGGGCGCGAGCGAGGCCTTGCGGTCCGGGTAGCGGGTGGAGATGTGGCGCGCCACCTGCACCGACAGTTGCGCCGCCTGGAACGGCGATTCCACGTCGATGGCCAGGTGGTCCTCGGGCAGGCCCAGCAGGTCGGTGTAGTAGCGCTGTGGCTGCAGCGTGGCCGAGAACAGCGTGCTGGTGTGCGCGGCCTCCCAGCGCGGGGCCAGGAAAGGCGCGGGCACCAGGTTGCGGATGCACAGGGTGGAGCTGCCGGGCGCGCGCGCCGCCTTGGGCAGGCTTGGCGCCGTGGGCTGGGTCACGTCGACCAGCGAATGCGCGTCGAGCAGCCCGGCCATGCGCACCAGGTGCAGGGCGTCGAAGTAGAAGGCCTGCAGGGCCGCATCGGGCTCGGCCGGGTGCTCCGCCAGGTGGTCGGTGAGGGTGTTGCCGCACAGCTGCAGGGCGGCCAGCAGGTCTTCGGGGAAGGCCTCGTGCACCGCATAGGCGGCGGCCTGCTGCTTGTCCAGCGCCACCCAGGCGCGGCGCACCTTGTCCAGCGCCTTCTTGACCGCAGGGTAGCGGCTGGCGCTGGCGGACTGGCGTGCCTGGGCCAGGCCGTCGGGGCGCAGCTCGGCGGTGTACATCTTGCGGCCCCGGTCCACGAGGTTGTGGGCCTCGTCCACCAGCAGCGCCGTGCGCCAGCCGTTGGCCTGGGCCAGGCCGTGCAGCAGGCCACCCATGTCGAAGTAGTAGTTGTAGTCGCCCACCACCACGTCGGCCCAGCGCGCCAGCTCCTGGCTCAGGTAGTAGGGGCAGACCTGGTGCGCCAGCGCCGCGCTGCGCACCTGGGCCTGGTGCAGGGTGATGCGCTCGCTGCCGGCAAGGGGCTGCAGCGCGGCCGCGCGCGCGGCGGGCAGCCGGTCGTAGAAGCCCTGGGCCAGCGGGCACGACTCGCCGTGGCAGGCCTTGTCGGGGTGTTCGCAGGACTTGTCGCGTGCCACCAGCTCCAGCACGCGCAGCGGCAGGGCGGGGGCGCTGTCGCACAGGCGCGCAAGGGTGTCGAGGGCGGTCTGCCGGCCCGAGGTCTTGGCGGCCAGGAAGAACACCTTGTCCAGCCGCTGCGTGGGTGCTGCCTTGAGCAGGGGGAACAGGGTGCCCATTGTTTTGCCGATGCCCGTGGGCGCCTGGGCCATGAGGCAGCGGCCGGCGCTGGCGGCCTTGTACACGGCCTCGGCCAGCGGCCGCTGGCCGGTGCGAAAGCCGCCGAAGGGAAAGGCCAGCGTGCTGAGCGCCGCGTCGCGCGCCGCGCGGTGCACCAGCTGGGCCTCGGCCCAGGCGAGAAAGCGCTCGCACTGATCCTCGAAATGCTGCTGCAGCTCGGCGGCCGTGCGGCGTTCGGTGAACACCGTCTCTTTCTGGCTGCCGATGTCGAAGTAGACCAGGGCCAGGTCGATCTGGTCCAGGCCCTCCTGTGCGCACAGCAGCCAGCCGTAGATGCGCGCCTGGGCCCAGTGCAGTGCGCGGTGCGAGGCGGGCTGGCGGTCGAGCCGGCCCTTGAAGGTCTTGACCTCGTCGAGCCGCGCATGCTCCGGGTCGAAACCGTCGGCCCGGCCGCGCACGCGCAGGCTCTTGTAGCTGCCGGCCAGCGCCACCTCGGCACGGTAGCCGTCGCCGCGGCGCGCGGCGGCCACGGCATGGCCGGCCATGCCTTCCAGGGCCGTGGGGGCGGGCGTGAAGCGCAGGTCCAGGTCACCCTGCTTGGCGGTGAACTCGCACAGCTCTCGCACCGCCACGGTGTAGGTCATGGGGCCTCGGTACAGGGAGGTGGGTCGTCTGCAGCGGGCTCGCCCAGGTGGGCCTGGGCCAACTCGTCCTCGCTGCGCAGCGGTGTGGCCTTGCACAGGGCCATCCACACGGCAAAGGGCAGGGCGCAGCTCGCATGGCGCGCGGGGCGCAGCAGCTCGAAGCGGCCATCATCGAGCCCGCCGTGCAGTACCCAGATGCCGAAGTGCTCGGGGATCTCCTCGGGCTCGGCCACGCCGGCCGGGAACACGTAGTAGCACTCTTCGCAGAGCCACTGGTAGGCCTGGCGCTTGGCGTCGTGGCGCAGGTCCGACAGCAGATCGGAGCGGCTGTACTTGATCTCATGCACCATGGGCTGCAGGTAGGCTGGCACGGTGGTGTTGCGCACCGAGAACAGGTCTGGCCGCGCCATGCGCCAGACATTGGCCGCCTTGCGGCTGGCGGGCGTATCTTCGCTCCACAGCGGGTTGCTGGTCGCCGGGGGTGGTGGCGGCGTTTCAGACCCTGCGGCCTCGATCACGGCGCGCAGCGACAGCTCGCGCCAGACGATACGGCCCGAGGCCAGCAGGTGCGCGGCAAACTTCTGGCCCAGCCGGTCATGGGCACTGAGCGCCCGCACGCCACGCTGGCGCGCCTCGGCTAGGTTGCGGATGCCGTCCTCGGTGAGCTTCAGGGTCTCGAAGCCTTCGGGCGAGGTGTGCAGGGCCACGAGCTGCGCGGCCAGCAGGTCGATCTCCAGCGCGTCCTTGCAGGGCCAGCCGGCCGAGCGCCAGATCTGCATCAGGCGGGTGCGGTGGAAGCGGGTGATGGTCAGCGCCGTCATGGGGGACGTGGGGTGGTCAAAATACTGATTGTAAATACAGTATTTTCCACCACGCTCATGGCGCGGTCATCCCCGGGCTTCTACCACTCCGCGAAACTCCCGTCCTTGTGGCGCCAGACCGGGTTGCGCCAGCGGTGGCCTTCGGAGGCGCGCTCGCGCACATAGGCCTCGTTGACCTCGATGCCCAGGCCAGGGCCCTGGGGGATGGCCACCATGCCGTCCTGGTACGCGAACACCTCGCCGTTGGACACGTAGTCGAGCAGGTCGTTGCTGGCGTTGTAGTGGATCCCCAGGCTCTGCTCCTGGATGAAGGCGTTGTAGCAGACGCCGTCAAGCTGCAGATTGGCCGCCAGCGCAATCGGCCCCAGCGGGCAGTGCAGGGCCAGGGCCACGTCGTAGGCCTCGGCCATGGAGGCGATCTTGCGCGTCTCGGTGATGCCACCCGAGTGCGAGGGGTCGGGCTGGATGATGTCCACATAGCCCTCGGACAGCACGCGCTTGAAATCCCAGCGCGAGTACAGCCGCTCGCCCAGTGCGATGGGGGTGGAGGACAGGTGGGCCAGCTCCTTGAGCGCCTCGTAGTGCTCGCTGAGCACCGGCTCCTCGATGAACATCAGCCGGTAGGGGTCGAGCTCCTTGAACAGCACCTTGGCCATGGGCTTGTGCACCCGGCCGTGGAAATCCACGCCGATACCCACGTTGGGCCCCACCGCCTCGCGCACGGCGGCCACGTTCTTCAGGCATTTCTCGACCTTGTCGAAGCTGTCCACGTACTGCATCTCCTCGGTGCCGTTCATCTTCACGGCGGTGAAGCCGCGGTCCACGGCGGCCTTGGCCGCTGCGGCGGTCTCGCTCGGCCGGTCACCGCCGATCCAGCTGTAGACCTTGATGCGGTCGCGCACACAGCCGCCCAGCAGCTCGGAAACCGGCACGCCGAGCGCCTTGCCCTTGATGTCCCACAGCGCCTGGTCGATGCCGGCCAGCGCGCTCATGTGGATGCCGCCGCCGCGGTAGAAGCCGCCGCGGTAGAGCACCGTCCAGTGGTCCTCGATGTGGCGCGGGTCCTTGCCGATCAGGTAGTCGCCCAGCTCCTCGATGGCGGCGGCCACGGTGTGGGCCCGGCCTTCGAGCACCGGTTCGCCCCAGCCGACGATGCCCTCGTCGGTTTCGATTTTCAGAAAGCACCAGCGTGGTGGCACCAGGAACGTGGTCAGTCGGGTGATCTTCATGGGAGCAGCTCGTCGGAAAAGGGAGAGAGGGCAATCGAATCGGTCAGGGGGCGGGGTAGGACGCACGCCAGGCCTGCATGAACGCAGCCGCATGGCGCGCCACGTCGGCGGCGCTGTCGCCGGGCTTGTACAGGGCCGAGCCCAGGCCGAAGCCGCTGGCACCGGCCTGGGCGTAGGCGGCGATGCCGTCGGGCGTGATACCACCCACGGGCAGCAGCGCCACCGGCGGGCGCAGCACGGCGCGCCAGGCCTTGAGCACGGCGGGCGCCAGCGCCTCGGCCGGAAAGAGCTTGAGCGCATCGGCCCCGGCCGCCAGCGCGGCATAGGCCTCGGTCAGCGTGGCCACGCCCGGTGCGCAGGCCATGCCCGCCGCCTTGGCGGCGCGGATCACCGCCGCATCGCTGTGCGGCATGACCACGATCTGCCCGCCGGCCGCAGCCACGGCGGCGCAGTCCTCGGGGCGGATCACGGTGCCGGCGCCGATCAGCGCATCGGCCGGCAGGGCGTCGCGCAGGGCGCGGATGCTGGCCAGCGGCTCGGGCGAGTTGAGCGGTACCTCGATGGTGCGAAAGCCAGCCGCGTACAGCGACTGGCCGATGGCCACTACCTCGCCGGGTTGCACACCGCGCAGGATGGCGACCAGGCCGCAGTGGCGCATGGCGTTGGCCAAGGGTTCTGAAGAAGAGGAAAGAGTCATCGTGCAGCCTCCGTGCTGCGTGGGTCGGTAGGGGCCACCAGTGCAGCGGCCGTGGCGATCTGCCACAGGCCGCGCGCGGTGGCGTTGTCGGCCATTTCGGGGGCAGGCAGGCCGTACGCCGCGAGCGCCAGGGCATAGCGCCGGCACAGGTCGGGCTCGCCGCAGAGCACTACGTGCGCGGGCGGGGTACCCGGCGCCTGCTGGGCCGCCAGCGCGGCCACCTCGTGGCCGATGAGCAGGCCCGACAGGTAGTCGGCCTGGGCCGTGCCGGGCAGCGCGCCCGTGAGACCCAGAGTGCGCGTGCTGAAGATGTGCGAGAGCAGGCCCAGCGAGGCATCGGCCGAACGTGCCACCTGCAGGCCGCGCGCGAACGCCGCGTCGTCGGGCGCCTCGGCCGCCTCGGCCGCCTGCATGGTGCGGCCCAGGATGGTGTGGCCGCGCAAGGCCGCGAACACCTCCCCGGTCATGAAGGTGTGGAACTGCGCGATGGAGCGCCGGCGCGCCAGCACCCACTTGCTGTGCGTGCCCGGCAGGCCGATCAGTACGGTGGCATCGTCCCGCAGGGCCGAGGTCGCCATCACGCCCAGTACTTGGGTTTCTTCGCCACGCATCACATTGGGCAGCTCGCCGCGCTGGAGCAGGCCGGGTACGATGTGCACGCGCGGGCCGGCGCTGTGCGCCACCACCGTGAGCCCGCGCGCCAGGTGGTCCAGCGAGGTGGGCGATTCGAGGTAGGTGGCCTCGCGCCAGCCCTGGGCGCTGCCCACCATGCCGCAGGCCAGCACGGGGATGCCGGGCTGGGCCTGCAGCCAATCGCCGCAGACATCGTCGAAGGCGTGCTCGAAGGCGGCGGCCGGCGTGGCATGGGCCTGGCCATCGGCTGCGGCCGGCAGGTTCATGATGCCCCAGGGCCGGTGGCGCATCTGCTGCACCTGGCCCACGGCATCGAAGCGGAAGGCGCGCAGCGAACTGGTGCCCCAGTCCAGCCCGATCAGGGCGGCCGTGCCGTGGGGAAGAGTGGTGTCGTTCGTCATCTGTGGATTACCTGGCCCAACGCAGCACCAGCGGGTCCAGGCGCCGTGCGATATCGATCAGGCCCCGGCGCACTTCGGGGTGCATGGCCGGAAAGGGGTGACGCCCGGCCTCGCAGGCGATCACGCCGCCTTCCTTCATCAGCGCCTTGGCGGTGAGGATGCCGCCCTGGCGGTTCTCGTGGTTGATGAGCGGCAGCCAGCGCTGGTACAGCGCGAAGGCCTGGTCGGCATCGCCCTGGCGGTGCGCCTCGAGGATGGGGCGTATGCCATCGGGAAAGCCGCCACCCGTCATCGCGCCCGTGGCGCCGGCATCGAGGTCGGCCAGCAGGGTGATGGCCTCCTCGCCATCCCAGGGCCCCTCGATGGCTGCGCCGCCCAGTCGGATCAGCTCGCGCAGCTTGCTGGCGGCGCCCGGCACCTCGATCTTGAAGTAGGCCAGCTGTTCGATCTCCTGCGCCATGCGCGCCAGGAACGGGGCCGACAGCACCGTGCCGCTGGCCGGCGCGTCCTGCACCATGATGGGAATGGCGATGGCATCCGACACGCGGGCATAGAACTCGTAAATCTGCGCCTCGGGCACGCGGAAGGTGGCGCCGTGGTAGGGCGGCATGACCATCACCATGGCGGCGCCCATGTCCTGTGCGGCGCGGCTGCGCTCGGCGCACACGCGCGTGCCGTAGTGGGTGGTGGTGACGATCACGGGCACGCGGCCGGCCACATGTTCGAGCGACACGCGGGTCAGGGTCTCGCGCTCGGCGTCGGACAGCGAGAACTGCTCGGAAAAATTGGCCAGGATGCACAGGCCGTCCACGCCGGCATCGATCATGAAGTCGAGACAGCGCTTCTGGCTGGCCAGGTCGAGGGTGCCGTCTTCGTGGAAGGTGGTCGGTACCACGGGGAAGATGCCGCGGTAGCGAGGGGACTGGGGGGATGTCGTTGTTGGCATGGGTCTACGGGTCAAGGTTCAGTGCGAGTGGCGTGGTACGGCGGAACCCCGGCAGCCGACGAGGAAGTCGAAGTCGCAGCCATCGTCGGCCTGCAGCACGTGGTCCACATACAGGCGCTGGTAGCCACCGCGCCCGCCCATGTCGGTGTTGGAGAGCGCGGCCAGGCGCGCGGCCAGTTCCTCGTCGCTGATGTCGAGGTGCAGGCGGCCCTGCTCACAGTCGAGCTCGATGTAGTCGCCGTCGCGCACGGCGGCCAGCGGGCCGCCCGCGGCGGCCTCGGGCGCCACGTGCAGCACCACCGTGCCGTAGGCGGTGCCGCTCATGCGCGCGTCGGAGATGCGCACCATGTCTTTCACGCCCTGGCGCAGCAGCTTGGGCGGCAGGCCCATGTTGCCCACCTCGGCCATGCCGGGGTAGCCCTTGGGGCCGCAGTTCTTCATCACCATCACGCAGCTGGCGTCGATGTCCAGGTCCTCGTCGACGATGCGTTCCTTGTAGTGCTCCAGGTTCTCGAACACCACGGCGCGGCCCCGGTGCTTGAGCAGCTCGGGCGAGGCGGCCGAGGGCTTGAGCACCGCGCCGCGCGGCGACAGGTTGCCGCGCAGGATGCAGATGCCGCCATCGGCGATCAGCGGGTTGTCGATAGGGCGAATCACCTCGTCGTTGTACTGCGGCGCCTCGCGCACGTTGTCCCACAGGCTCTTGCCGTTGACGGTGAGGGCGTCGGGGTGCGGCAGCAGCCCGTTCTCCCCCAGGCGGCGCAGCACGGCGGGCAGGCCACCGGCATAGTAGAACTCTTCCATCAGGAAGCGGCCCGAGGGCTGCAGGTCCACCAGGGTGGGCGTGCCGCGGCCGATGCGCGTCCAGTCCTCCAGGTCCAGCTGCACGCCGATGCGGCCGGCAATCGCCTTCAGGTGGATCACCGCGTTGGTCGATCCGCCGATGGCGGCATTGGTGCGGATGGCGTTCTCGAAGGCCTCGCGCGTGAGGATCTTGGAGAGCGTGAGCCCTTCGTGCGCCATCTCCACGATGCGCCGGCCCGACATGTGGGCCAGCACATAGCGGCGCGAGTCCACGGCCGGGATGGCCGCGTTGTGCGGCAGCGAGGTGCCCAGCGACTCGGCCATGCATGCCATGGTGCTGGCCGTGCCCATGGTGTTGCAGGTGCCGGCCGAGCGCGACATGCCGGCTTCGGCCGCGAAGAACTGGTGCTCGTTGATCTCGCCCGCCTTCAGCGACTCATGCAGTCGCCACACGGCCGTTCCCGAGCCGATGTCCTTGCCGTCGAGCTTGCCGTTGAGCATGGGCCCGCCCGTGACCACGATGGCCGGCACGTCGCAACTGGCCGCGCCCATCAGCAGGGCCGGGGTGGTCTTGTCGCAGCCGACGAGCAGCACCACCGCGTCGATGGGGTTGCCGCGGATGGCTTCCTCCACGTCCATGCTGGCCAGGTTGCGCGTGAGCATGGCCGTGGGGCGCAGGTTGGATTCGCCGTTGGAGAACACCGGGAACTCGACCGGAAAGCCCCCCGCCTCGTAGATGCCGCGCTTGACGTGCTCGGCGATCTTGCGGAAATGGGCGTTGCAGGGCGTGAGCTCGGACCAGGTGTTGCAGATGCCGATGATGGGGCGGCCATCGAACTCGTGGTCCGGGATGCCCTGGTTCTTCATCCAGCTGCGGTACATGAAGCCGTTCTTGTCGGCGGTGCCGAACCATTCGGCGGAGCGGAGCTTGCGCGGGGAGGAGGTCATGCTGTTGTGGTTTTGGGAGAGGTGATTCGTGGAATTCAGGAAGGCTTGCCGCTGCGGTGCGTGAGCAGGCGCTGCAGCAGGCAGAAGACGAAGAGCAGCACGCCGACGACGATGCGCGTCCACCACGAGCTGAGCGTGCCGTCGAAGGAAATCAGGGTCTGGATGATTCCGAGCATCAGCACGCCGAACAGCGTGCCGGCCACGTAGCCCACGCCGCCCGTGAGCAGGGTGCCGCCGATGACCACGGCGGCGATGGCATCGAGCTCCATGCCCGTGGCATGCAGGCCGTAGCCCGAGAGCATGTAGAAGGTGAACACCACGCCGGCCAGTGCCGAGCAGAAGCCCGAGAGCGTGTACACGCCGATCACCGTGGCGCGCACCGGCAGGCCCATGAGCACCGCCGAGTGCTCGTTGCCGCCCACGGCATACACGTTGCGGCCGAACGGCGTGCAGTGCGCGACGAAGATGGCGGCCAGCAGCACCGCCATGGCGATCAGTGCGCCCAGCGAGAGCGACGCGCCGTCCCACAGTTCCAGGCGCCACTGCGCCATCTCGGAATACGCCTCGTCGGCCATGCTGATCGAGTCGATGCTGATCAGGTAGCACAGGCCGCGCGCGAGGAACATGCCGGCCAGCGTCACGATGAAGGGCTGCAGCCGAAAGCGCTCGATCAGAAAGCCCATGAAGGCCCCGAACACCGTGCCCATGAGCAGCACCAGCGGGATGGCGGTGAGCGGGCTCCAGTGGTGGTGCTCCACCAGGCTGGCCAGCACCATGGTGGTCAGTGCCACCACCGAACCCACCGACAGGTCGATGCCGCCCGAGAGGATCACGAAGGTCATGCCCACCGCGACGATGATCAGAAAGGCGTTGTCGATCAGCAGGTTGAGGAACACCTGGGCCGAGAAGAAGCCGGTGTAGAGCACCGAGCCTGCCGTGGCCATGGCCAGGAACAGCGCGATGGTGGCCGCCAGCGGCAGGTACTTGGGGTTCAGGCGCATGCGGGTGGGGGCAGAGTGTTGTGTCGGCGCAGCTGTGGCAGGGGCCACGTCCAGGGTAGGGCTGTGTGCGCCGCTCATGACAGCGCTCCCCCGGCCGCGGGGCGGCGCACCAGGGCACCCACCTGGGTGCGGAAGTCGGGCGACTGCAGCAGCATCACGATGAACACCACCACGGCCTTGACCACCAGGTTGATTTCGGGCGGCACGCCCAGCGAATAGATGGCATAGGTCAGCGTCTGGATGATGAGCGCGCCGATCACGCTGCCCACCAGGCTGAAGCGCCCGCCGGTCAGTGCCGTGCCGCCCAGCGTGACGGCCAGGATGGCGTCGAGCTCCAGCATCTGGCCGGCGTTGTTGGCGTCCGCGCTCTTCACGTTGGAGCTGATCAGCAGGCCTGCGATGCCCGCGCACACGCCGCAGAAGGCATAGGCCGCGACGACCAGGCGGCGCGACTGCACGCCGGCCACGCGCGCCGCCGTCGGGTTGATGCCCACGGCCTGGATGAACAGGCCCAGCGCCGTGCGCGTGACCGCCAGGTACAGGCCGGCAAACACGGCGGCCAGCACGAACAGCGAAAACGGCAGGCCCAGCAGGTAGCCCCCGCCCAGGAAGAAGAAGGGCGCGTAGTAGATGGTGATGATCTGCCCGTCGGTGATCAGCTGGGCGATGCCCCGGCCCGCCACCATAAGGATCAGCGTGGCGATGATGGGCTGCATGCCCACCTTGGCCACCAGCAGGCCGTTCCACAGCCCGCACAGCAGTGCCGCGCCGATGGCGCCGGCCATTGCCAGCGGCAGGGGAAAGCGGCTTTCGGTGCCCGAGACCGAGCCGCCGATCATCCAGGCACCCACGGCGGCGGCAATGGCCACCACCGCACCCACCGAGATGTCGATGCCGCGCGTGGCGATCACCATGGTCATGCCCAGCGACACCAGCGCCAGCGGTGCCGCGCGGTTGAGGATGTCGACCAGGCTGCCGTAGAAGTGGCCGTCGCGCCACTCGATGTGCAGGAAGCTGGCGTTGAACGCCGTGTTCACGGCCAGCAGCAGGGCCAGCGTGACCAGCGGCCAGGTGAGCCGGTGGCGCAGCGCGGCGGCAAACAGGGAAGGGGTGGGTGCGTCAGGCATTTTCGGCGGCAATCAGTTCGTACACGGCTTCTTCGCTGCTGCCGGCAGGCAGCTCGCCGACCTTGCGGCGGTCACGCAGCACCACGATGCGGTGCGCCACGCGCACCACCTCGCTCATTTCGGAGGAGATGAAGACCACGGCCATTCCGGCCTCGGCCAGGCGCAGGATCTGTTCCATGATTTCCTGCTTGGCGGCCACGTCGATGCCGCGCGTGGGCTCGTCCAGGATCAACAGGCGCGGCTCGATGGCCATCCAGCGCGCCAGGATCGCCTTTTGCTGGTTGCCACCCGAAAGCAGCGCGATGGGCGTGTCCACGCTGCTGGTCTTGATGCCCAGCAGCTTGACGTAGCGCTCGGCGATCGCCGTCTGTTCGGCACGCGACAGAAAGCGGCCCATGCCCATGCGCGCCTGCAGTGCCAGGGCGATGTTCTCGCGCACCGAGAGCTCGGCCACGATGCCATCGGTCTTGCGCTCCTCGGGGCACAGGGCCAGGCCCTCGCGGATCGCGTCCATGGGGTTGGCGAAGGCCACCACCTTGCCATCGATGCGCAGCACGCCGCGGTCGGGCGCCTGCAGGCCGAAGAGCAGGCGCGCCAGCTCGGTACGGCCCGAGCCCAGCAGGCCAGCCAGGCCCACCACCTCGCCGGCCCGCACCTTCAGGTCCAGGGGCTGCAACTGGCCGCTCTGGCCCAGGCCTTCGGCCTGCAGCAGGGCGGTGCTCGCACCATCGAACTGCGGCGAAACAGGTGGCTCGGTGGACTGCGCGGCCAGCTCGCGCCCCAGCATGGCATTGATCAGCGCCTGCGCCGGCAGGTCGGCCGCAGCCCATTCGCCCACCCAGGCGCCGTTGCGCAGCACCGTGATGCGGTCCGACACGGCATACACCTGGTTCAGGAAATGGGTCACGAAGACGATGGCCAGGCCCTCGCCGCGCAGGCGGCGCAGCACCTCGAAGAGTTTTTGCACCTCGTCGTCGTCGAGGCTGGAGGTGGGCTCGTCCAGGATCAGCACCTTGGCCTCGATGCTCAACGCCCGGGCAATGGCCACCAGCTGCTGCACGGCCACCGGGTAGTCCGAGAGCAGGCGCGTGACGTCGATGGACAGGCCGATGCGCGCCACCAGTTCGCGCGCACGCTGGTGCAGCGTGGCCCAGTCGATGCGAAAGCCCTGGGCGATGCCGCAGCGTGGGTAGCGGCCGGCAAAGATGTTCTCGGCCACCGACAGGTTGGGGCAGAGGTTGACCTCCTGGTACACCGTGCTGATGCCCAGGCGCTGGGCGGCCAACGGCGAATCGGGCCACACGGCCTGACCGGCCAGGCGCATCTGGCCGCCGCTGGCTTCGAGCACGCCGGTGAGCACCTTGATCAGCGTGGACTTGCCCGCGCCGTTCTGCCCCATGAGGGCGTGGATCTCGCCCGGGTACAGGTTCAGCTGCACGTCGCGCAGCACAGGGATGCCCGCAAACTGCTTGTGGATGCCCGTGAGCTGCAGCACGGGAGCAAGGGTGTGATCGGTGGTCACGTCCATGGGCTTTCAGGCCTTGTTCTTGTTGTAGACGTCGACCAGCACAGCGGCGAGCAGCACCACGCCCTTGATGACCTGCTGGTAATCGATGCCGATACCCAGGATGGACATGCCGTTGTTCATCACCCCCATCACGAAGGCGCCGATCACCGCGCCCATGACCTTGCCCACGCCACCCGAGGCCGAGGCCCCGCCGATGAAGCAGGCGGCGATCACGTCGAGCTCGAACCCCAGGCCGGCCTTGGGCGTGGCGGTGTTCAGCCGCGCGGCGAAGACCAGGCCGGCCAGGGCGGCGAGCACGCCCATGTTGATGAAGGCATAGAACGACAGGCGCTCGGTCTTGATGCCCGAAAGCTTGGCCGCCTTCTCGTTGCCGCCCATGGCGTAGATACGGCGGCCAATGGTGGTGCGGCTGGTGACGAAGTCGAACAGCACGATCAGCAGCGCCATGACCACCAGCACGTTGGGCAGGCCCTTGTACGAGGCCAGCAGGTACGAGAAGTAGACCAGCAGCGCCGCGAACACCGCCGTTCGCGCCACGAAGAAGGCCAGCGGCTCGGCCTGCACGCCGTGCCTGAGGCGGTTGGCGCGCGCCCGCACCCCGGCCACGGCCAGTGCGACGGCCACGGCCACGCCCAGCAGCAGCGAGGTGAGCTTCAAGCCCTCCACACTGAACAGGTCGGGCAGAAAGCCCGAGCTGAGCATCTGGAAGCCCGCGGGGAAAGGCCCCACCGATTGCCCAGCCAGCAGCGCCAGTGCCAGGCCCTTGAACACCAGCATGCCCGCCAGCGTGACGATGAAGGACGGGATGCGCGAGAAGGCCACGAACCAGCCCTGCAGTGCACCGATGATGCCGCCGCACAGCAGGCACACCAGCGATGCGGGCAGGAAATGCCAGTGGTACTCCACCATCAGCACGGCGGCCAGCGCGCCGATGAAGCCGCAGACCGAGCCCACGGAGAGGTCGATGTGCCCTGCCACGATCACCAGCAGCATGCCCAGCGCCATGATGACGATGTAGCTGTTCTGCAGCAGCAAGTTGGTGAGGTTGAGCGGCTGCATCAGCGTGCCGTCGGTCATGTACTGGAAGAAGCCCATGATGGCCACCAGCGTGATCAACATGCCGTATTCACGGAAGTTGTGCTTGAGGTGTTCGAGCAGCGGCTTGTCGTTGCCGGCCGGCGCCTCCGCGGAGGAGTTGGCGAGCGTGGCGGTGGAGGAGGGGGTCATTGGGGTCATGTCAACTGGCTTTCACTATCGCGCGCATGATCTTTTCCTGGCTTGCGTCAGAAGTGGGCATCTCGGCGACGAAGCGCCCTTCGTTCATCACGTAGATGCGGTCCGTGATGCCCAGCAGTTCGGGCATCTCCGACGAGATCACGATCACGCACTTGCCCTCGGCCGCCATCTGGGCGATCAGGGTGTAGATCTCGTACTTGGCGCCCACGTCGATGCCGCGCGTGGGCTCGTCGAGGATGAGCACCTCGGGGTTGGTGAACAGCCACTTGCCCAGCACCACCTTCTGCTGGTTGCCGCCCGAGAGGTTCACGGTCTTCTGGTCCACGCCCGAGCAGCGGATGCGCAGCCGGCGCCGGTAGTCCTGCGCCACCTGGTGCTCGCGCCCGGGGTCCATCACCGTGGCGGTGGAGATGCCGGAGAGGTTGGCCAGCGAGACGTTGAACTGGATGTCTTCACTGAGCACCAGGCCGTTGCCCTTGCGGTCCTCGGTCACATAGGCCAGGCCGTGGCGCACGGCCTTCTCCACCGTGCCCACGTCGATTTCCTGGCCGTTCAGCAGCACCTGGCCGCTGATGCGCTGGCCCCAGGATTTGCCGAAGATGCTCATCGCCAGCTCGGTGCGGCCCGCGCCCATGAGGCCGGCGATGCCCACGATCTCGCCGCGCCGAACATGCAGGTCGACACCCTTGATGACCTCGCGCTCGGCATGCTGCGGGTGGTGGGCACGCCAGTTGCGCACCTCGAACACGGTGGCGCCGATGTCGGGCTGGCGCGGCGGGTAGCGGTCGGCCATCTCGCGGCCCACCATGGCCTTGATCACGCGGTCTTCGCTGACCAGGCCGGTGCGGCAGTCGAGCGACTCGACCGTGCTGCCGTCGCGCAGTACGGTGATGGCATCGGCCACGCGCGAAATTTCGTTGAGCTTGTGCGAGATCAGGATGCAGGTGATGCCCTGCTTCTTGAGCTCCAGCAGCAGGTCCAGCAGGGCCTGGCTGTCGTTCTCGTTGAGGCTGGCCGTGGGTTCGTCCAGGATCAGGAGGCGCACCTGGCGCGACAGCGCCTTGGCAATCTCCACCAGCTGCTGCTTGCCCACGCCCAGGTGGGTGACCAGGGTCTCGGGCGATTCCTTGAGGCCCACCTTTTTCAGCAGGGCCTGGGCCTTGCTGTGGGCCGCCATCCAGTCGATCACCCCGTGGCGCGCCGTCTCGTTGCCCAGGAAGATGTTCTCGGCGATGGAGAGCAGGGGCACCAGGGCCAGTTCCTGGTGGATGATGATCACGCCCAGGTGCTCGCTGTCGCGGATGCCGTCGAAGCGGCGCTCCTGGCCCTCGAAGACGATCTCGCCGCTGTAGCTGCCATGGGGGTAGACGCCCGAGAGCACCTTCATCAGCGTGGACTTGCCCGCGCCGTTCTCGCCGACGATGGCGTGGATCTCGCCGGCACGCACGTTCAGGTTCACCTGGTTGAGTGCGACCACGCCGGGGAAGGTTTTGCGGATGTTCCGCATTTCAAGAATCATGGACTGGGTTCGTGCAGGAGGCGGGGGGTCACGGCCTCTGTTGTCTCACGGTGCTCTGGCGCCGGGGGCGATGCGCTGCCGCCCTCGGGGTGCCAGGCCTGGCTTATTTCACCTGCGATTCCTTGTAGTAGCCGCTGCCCACCAGCACCGCATTCCAGTTGGCGGCATCGACCGACACCGGCTTGAGCAGGTAGGAGGGCACGACCTTCTCGCCGTTGTTGTAGGTCTTGGTGTCGTTGATCTCGGGCTGCTTGCCCGAGAGTGTGGCGTCCACCATGTTGGCGGCGACCTTGGCCAGTTCGCGCGTGTCCTTGAACACGGTGGAGAACTGCTCGCCCTTGAGGATGGACTTGACCGAGGGGATCTCGGCGTCCTGGCCGCTCACCACCGGGCAGGGCTGCTGGGCCGTGCAGTAGCCCACGCCCTTGAGCGAGGACAGGATGCCGATGGACAGGCCGTCGTAGGGCGAGAGCACGGCATGCACCTTGTCCTTGCCGTAGTAGGCCGAGAGCAGGTTGTCCATGCGCGCCTGCGCCACCGAGCCGTCCCAGCGCAGCGTGCCCACCTTGTTCATGCCCATCTGCTTGCTGCGCACCACCAGCTTGCCGCTGTCGATGTAGGGCTTGAGCACGCTCATGGCGCCGTCGTAGAAGAAGAAGGCGTTGTTGTCGTCGGGCGAGCCGCCGAAGAGCTCGATGTTGAACGGGCCCTTGCCCTGCTTCAGGCCCAGCTTGTCGACGATGGAAGTGGCCTGCAGCACGCCGACCTGGAAGTTGTCGAAGGTGGCGTAGTAGTCCACGTTCTTCGAGCCCTTGATCAGGCGGTCGTAGGCGATGACCTTGACGCCCTTGTCGGCCGCGTTCTGCAGCACGCGCGAGAGGGTGGTGCCGTCGATGGAGGCGATCACCAGCACCTTGGCGCCCTTGGTGATCATGTTCTCGATCTGCGCGAGCTGGTTGGGGATGTCATCGTCCGCGTACTGCAGATCGGTCTTGTAGCCGCGCTCCTTGAGCACCTTGACCATGTTGTCGCCATCGGCGATCCAGCGCGACGAGGACTTGGTGGGCATGGAGATGCCGATGCTGCCCTTGTCCTGGGCCAGCGCCAGCGGCGCGGTGCCCATGGCGGCAAGTGCCACGGTGGCCAGTGCGGCCTTGAAGATGGTGCGTTTCATGGATTTGTCTCCTGGTTTTATGGTTTTGTTCCCGGCCCCAGCAAAGCCTGCGATGGCCCGGGCCGGCCTCCCGCCATGCTGCCGGCTTGGCGCCGGCAGCAGCGGCATCATCAGTACTTGCGTTTCGGGAACTCGGCGGCAGCCACTTCCATCGGGAAGATGCCTTCCTCGGTCACGATGCGCTTTTGCACCGCCTTGCCGGCCTTGATGTCCTTCACGGCGGTCATCAGCTGCGGGCCCAGCAGGGGGCTGCATTCCACACTCACGTTCAGCTTGCCGGCGATCATGGCCTCGAAGGCGCCCTTGACCGCGTCGATGGAGATGATGGTGATGTCCTTGGCGGGCTTGAGGCCGGCCTCCTCGATGGCCTGGATCGCGCCGATGGCCATGTCGTCGTTGTGCGCGTAGAGCACGTTGATCTTCTTGCCCTCGGCCTTGAGGAAGGCTTCCATCACCTCCTTGCCCTTGGCGCGGGTGAAGTCACCGGTCTGCGAGCGCAGGATCTTGAACTTGGGGTCGGCCTTGACAATTTCCTCGAAGCCCTTCTTGCGGTCGATGGCCGGGGCCGAGCCCACGGTGCCCTGCAGCTCGACGATGTTGACGTCGCCCTTCTGGTCCTTCATCTTGTCGACCAGCCAGCGGCCGGCCTTGCGGCCTTCTTCCACGAAGTCCGAGCCCATGAAGGTCACGTACAGCGACTGGTCCTTGACGTTGACCGAGCGGTCGGTCAGCACCACGGGGATCTTGGCGGCCTTGGCTTCGCGCAGCACGTTCTCCCAGCCCGACTCGACCACGGGCGAGAAGGCGATCACGTCCACCTTCTGCGCGATGAAAGAGCGGATGGCCTTGATCTGGTTCTCCTGCTTTTGCTGGGCGTCGGAGAACTTGAGCTCGATCCCCGCCTCCTTGGCGGCGGACTTGATCGACTCGGTGTTGGCGGTGCGCCACTCGCTTTCGGCACCCACCTGGCTGAAGCCCAGCACGATGGGTTTCTGGGCCCAGGCGGCGCCCGGGAGCAGCCCGGCCACGGGGGCGCAGGCAAGGGCGGATACGAGGGTCCGGCGGTTCAGTTTCATCATTTGTCTCCTGTCTGTCTGTTGTTGACGCTGTTGTGGAAGAAAGAAATGCACTGCGGGGAAAGGGAAGCGGGCGTTTCAGGCCAGCATGTAGCCGGTCTTGACCGTGGTGTAGAACTCGGCGGCGTAGCGGCCCTGCTCGCGCGGGCCGTGGCTCGAATCCTTGCGCCCGCCGAAGGGCACGTGGAAGTCCACCCCCGCCGTGGGCAGGTTGACCATGGTCATGCCGACCACGGCATTGCGCTTGAAATGCATGGCGTGCTTGAGCGAAGTGGTGCAGATGCCTGCGCACAGGCCATAGGGCGTGTCGTTGGCCAGGGCCAGCGCATGCTCGTAGTCGTCGGCGCGCAGCACGCAGGCCACGGGGCCGAAGATCTCCTCGCGGGCGATGCGGTGCTCGGGCCGGGCCAGGAGCAGGGCGGGGGCCATGTAGTGGCCGGGCGTGGCGCGTTCCAGGCGCTCGCCGCCCCAGACATGCTGGGCACCCTCGCTCCGGGCGATCTCCACATAAGAGAGGTTCTGCTCCAGCTGGCCGGCATCGGCCACCGGGCCCATCTCGGTGCCGCGTTCGAGCGCGTGGCCCACCTTCAGGGCCACGAGCCGCTGGCGCAGCCGGTCCACGAAGGCATCGTGCACGCCCGATTCCACGATCAACCGGCTCGAAGCCGTGCAGCGCTGGCCGGTGGAGAAGTACGAGCCCTGCAGCGCGCAGTCGATGGCCTGGTCCATGTCGGCGTCGGCCAGCACCACCAGCGGGTTCTTGCCGCCCATCTCCAGCTGCACCTTGGCGCGGCGCGCGGTGGCCGACTTGAGGATGCGCTCTCCGGTATCGACCGATCCCGTAAAGCTGATCGCATTCACCAGCGGGTGGTCCACCAGGGTCTGCCCGACCTCGCGGCCACTGCCCATGAGCAGGTTGAACACGCCGGCCGGCAGGCCGCAGCGGCTGATGATCTCGGCCAGGGCCCAGCCGCAGGCGGCCACCAGTTCGGCCGGCTTGAACACCACCGTGTTGCCATAGGCCAGGGCGGGGGCGATCTTCCAGGCCGGGATGGCAAACGGGAAGTTCCAGGGCGCGACGATGCCCACCACGCCCACGGGCTCGCGGGTCACGTCCACCTGCACGCCCTGGCGCACCGAGGCCATGAGCTCGCCCGGGATGCGCAGCGCCTCGCCGGCAAAGAACTTGAAGATCTGGCCGGCGCGGGCCACCTCGGCCACGGCCTCGGGCAGGGTCTTGCCTTCCTCGCGGGCCAGCAGCGTGCCCAGGGCATCCTTGCGCGCCAGCAGCTCGCTGCCGATCAGGTCGAGCACGTCGGCGCGGCGCTGGGGGCTGCTCTGGCTCCAGTGGGGCAGGGCGTCGGCGGCGGCGCGGATGGCGCGCTCGGTCTGGTTGCGGTCGGCCCGGGCGTACTCGGCCACCACTTCACGGGTGTCGGAGGGATTGGTGCTCACGCCGGTGGTGGTGCCGATCTCCCAGCGCCCATTGATGAGGTGCCGGGGGGTGAGCTGCTGTGTGTCGCCGAGTTTCATGGGGACCTGGGAAAGAACCTTGGTGCAGATGTGCGGCAAAGTCTAAGATCGATTTAGATATCAATCTAATAGTTTTTTTGACAAAATACATATACGTCCACGCATTCTGGAAAACCCCATGAGCACCTACAACCACTGGTTCATCCGCGCACGCCTGAAGACGCGCCAGCTGCTGCTGCTGGTGGCCCTGGCCGAGGAGGGCAACATCCACCGTGCGGCCCAGGTGCTCAGCATGACCCAGCCGGCGGCGTCCAAGCTGCTCAAGGACCTGGAGGACGTGCTGGAGGTCTCGCTGTTCGAGCGCCTGCCGCGCGGCATGCGCCCCACCTGGTACGGCGAGACCATGATCCGCCATGCGCGCATGGCGCTGGCCAGCCTGAACCAGGCGCATGTGGAGCTGGCGGCCCTCAAGACCGGCCATTTCGGCCAGGTGGGCATCGGCGCCATCACATCGCCGGGCCTGAGCCTGCTGCCGGCCGCCGTGGCCCTGGTCAAGCAGGAGCACCCGAGCCTGCGCATCTCGCTCGATATCGAGACCAGCCCGGTGCTGATGGACCGGCTCGAGCAGGGCAAGCTCGACATCCTGGTGGGCCGGCTTTTCGAGGAGCACGACAAGGCCAACCTGCGCTACGAGCCGCTGAGCGAGGAGCTGGTCTGCGCGGTGACCCGGCCGGGCCACCCGCTGTCGGGCATGGCGGGCCTGGCCCTTCGCGATGTGCTGGCTGCCGGCTGGATCGTGCCGCCCGCGGGCAGCGTGCTGCGGCACCGCTTCGACCTGATGTTCCAGCAGGAGGGCCTGGCGCCGCCGGTCAACGTGGTGGAGACCGCGGCCCTGCTGTTCATGACGCGCATGCTGCAGCAGAGCGACATGATCGCCGTGGTCGGCGCCGATGTGGCGCACTACTACGCATCGCACGGCATGGTGTCGGTGCTGCCGCTGGCCATGCCCTGCCACATGGACGCCTTCGGCATCATCACCCGCACCGACCGCCTGCTCTCGCCCGCCGCCAAGGTGATGATGAAGGCCCTCAAGCAGACCAGCCTGGTGCAGTACGGGCGCCGGCTGGAAGCCGGGGATTGATCAAACCCAGCCGGCGTCGACCTTGAATTCCTGCGCGGTGCACATGGCGGCATCGTCCGACGCCAGGAACAGCACCATGCGCGCGATGTCGTGCGGGCGCAGCTTGTCGGGCAGGCACTGGTTGCGCGCCAGCTCCTTCTCTCCCTCAGCGTCGAGCCAGAGCTTGATCTGGCGCTCGGTCATCACCCAGCCGGGCGACACGGTGTTGATGCGGATGCGGTCTTGACCAAGCGTGCGCGCCAGTCCCCGCGTGAGCCCGTTCACCGACGACTTGGCAATGGCATAGCAGGGGTAGCCTGCGCCCTTGCCCTGCCAGCCCGTGGAGCCCAGGTTGACCACCGAGCCCGCGCCCAGGCGGCGCATGCCGGGCACCACGGCCTGGATGGCGAAGAAGGCCGGGCGCTCGTTGATGGCCATGCGCTCGTCGTAGTAGTCGGGCGTCACGGATTCCAGCGTATGGCGGTCGTCGCTGGCCACGTTGTTCACCAGTACCGAGAAATCGCCCAACGCTGCCGCTGCACGGGCAATGGAGTCTTGCAGCGCGGCGATGTCGCGCACGTCGCACGCCTGCCACCAGGGGCGCAGGTGGCCTGCGTCGGCGATCTGCTGCGCCAGGGCTTCGCTGGCTTCGCGCGCCACGTCCACGAAGGCCACGCGCGCACCCTGTTCGGCGAACGCCGCGACGATGGCCGCGCCGATGCCGCTGCCCCCGCCCGTGACGAAGACCGATCGGCCTTGCAGGCTGGGAAATTGGGCGAGCGTGGCGGGCTGGGAGGGGGTATGGATATCAGTTGTCATTGCAATTTGTATATCGAAAAATTCCAAAAATAATCATTCCATGCATCAATTGACGTTGATAAGATGCCCGGCGTCAAGAGGCAGGCAGGTAAACAACAAACAGGAGACACGCTTTGAGCAACCAGAGTCCCATGGCAGCGTCCGCTGCGTCGCGATTTCCCGTCCCCAGCCCCACGGGGCCCCTGCGCTGCGTGGTCGAAGCCGATGCGCAGCTGGGAGAGGGGCTTGTATGGTCCGTGCGTGAGCAGGTGGTGTATTGGCTGGACATCCTGGGCTGCCGCCTGTACCGGCTGGACCCGGCCACGGGCGTGCAGACGCAGTGGAGCTTCGACGAAGAGATCTCGGCCCTGGCCGAGCGCCGGGACGCGCCCGGCCTGATCATCACTCTGCGGCGCGGCTTCGCGCTGTTCGACCCCGCCACCGACAACGCCCCGCGCTACCTGCACCAGCCCGTGGCCGAGTTGCCGGGCAACCGCTTCAACGATGGCAAGTGCGATGCCGAGGGCCGCTTCTGGGGCGGCAGCATGGACTTCGACTGCCAGCTGCCCACCGGCGCGCTCTACCGCTACGACCCCGATGGCCGCTGCACGCGCCACGACGAGGGCTTCGTGGTGACCAACGGGCCCACCTGGGCCCTGGCGGAGGGCCGCCAGTGCCTGTACTTCAACGATACGCTCAGTTCTATCACCTGGCGCTACGACTTCGATGCGGCCGCAGGCACCGTTTCCCACAAGCAGATGTGGAAACGCTTCAGTGCCGAGGACGGCCTGCCCGACGGCATGACCACCGACGCCCTGGGCCGCCTCTGGATCGCCCACTGGGGCGGCCACTGCGTGACCTGCCACGACCCCGAGACGGCCGAGGGACTGGGCCGCGTGGTGCTGCCCGCAAGCCAGGTCACCACCTGCGCCTTTGGCGGCGCGGACCTGCGCACGCTGTTCATCACCACCGCGCGGGTCGGCCTCACGCCCGAGCAGCTCGCTGCACAGCCGCTGGCCGGCAGCGTGTTTGCCATCGAGATCGACAGCCCCGGCGTGCCGGCCCATCTGTTCGCCGGCTGACCTCCTTCACGAAAGCATGCGCATGAGCGATTCCACCACCCACCCCATTACCTGGCTGAGCCATGCGGGCCAGCACCTGGGGCTGGTCCCCTCCCTGGGCGGCAGCGTGGCTGCCTGGCAGATCGACGCCCCCGGGCAGCCTGGCGGCCGGATCGACCTCTGGCGCCCCTGGGACGGGGCCACGCCCGACCTGTACCAGCTTGCGTCGTTTGCCATGGTGCCCTGGTCCAACCGCATCAGCGGCGGGGGCTTCACCCACGCCGGAAAGTTCCATCCCATGCAGCCCAACCGGGCAGGGGAGCCCTATCCCATCCACGGTGATGGCTGGCTGCAGCCCTGGACCCTGTCGCAGCCCGCGCCGGACACGCTGCAGATGCACCTGCGCTCCGAATGCTTCCAGGGCAACCCCTACGACTACGAATCGGTGCAGACCTTTCGCCTGGTGGAGGGGGGGCTGGACCAGCATGTGCTGGTGCGCCACCGCGGCGCCGAGCCGCTGCCCTATGGCATCGGCGTGCACCCCTGGTTTCCGCGCACGCCGGGCACGCGCATCAGCGCGCCGGTGCAGGCCGTGTGGCTGTGCGGCGATGACCCGTTGCCCACGCAGCACTCCCCGCAGTTTCCCGAAGGCTGGAACCTGAATGCCGGCATCTCCGCGCAGGGCGACCTGATCGACAACGGCTACACCGGCTGGGGCGGCGCGGCACGCATCGACTGGCCCGAGCGCGGCCTCCGGCTGACCGCCCACATGCCGGACTTTGCGCAGGACGGCGGCGTCACGCAGCACTTCTGCCTGGTCTACCGCCCCCCGCAGGGCCCGGCCTTCTGCTTCGAGCCCATCACCCAGCCCATCGATGCCTTCCACCTGCCGGGGCAGCCTGGCCTGCGCGTGCTGGAGCAGGGGGAGTCCTTTGCGCTGAACGTGCAATGGCGCCATGGCGCGCTGCCTGCCAGCGGCACGCCCTGAGAGGAGAGGCCTGGCCGTTCAGGCCTTGCTAGCGGGCTCTGCAGCGGCGGATTGCTGCTGCTGTGCCGCCAATTCGGCGTCGAGTGCCTGGGCACGCTGGACCGCCTCGCGCGCCTGGAACCTTGCCAGGTAGGCGGACAGCGCAGGCGTGATCGGAAACAGCTTGAACGACGATATCCAGCCCAGCGCGCTGCCCCACAGCACATCGGCCGCCGTGAACCGGTCCCCGAGCCACCAGGGGTTGGCCTGCTCGATCTGCGCATTGAGCGTGCGCAGCACGCTCTCGTAGTCGCCATAGGGCGAGGTGGACTGCGAGCCGCTGTCGCGCTGCATGGCCTTGTCCACCACGGCAGGCTCGAAGCACGAGCCGTAGAACACCATCCAGCGCAGGTAGGCGCCGCGCAGCGGATCGCCCACGGCGGGGGAGAGGCCGCGCTCGGGGTACAGCTCGGCCAGGTACATGTAGACCGCCGCCTGCTCGGTGACCAGCGTCTCGCCGTGGAGCAGTGCCGGTACCTTGCCCATGGGGTTGATGGCCAGGTAGTCGGCCTCGCGCTGCTGCTTGGCCCTGAGGTTGAGCACATGCATCTCGTGCTCGGCCCCCAGTTCCTCGATGAGGATGCGGGCCCCGACGGAGCGGCTTTGCGGGGCGTGGAAGAAGGTCAGGTGGCGGTTGGAAGGCATCATGGGCTGGTCTCCTGTGCGCGTGCAATGCGCAGCCGCCTTTATAGGCCCATTTCGTGGCAGCCCTGCACGCGCCGACAGGTCGGCGCAGGCTTTCGGCTGGCCGGTCAGTCCGCCTCTGCCGGGCGGCCCAGCAGCCGGTCCACCGCAGAGCGCAGGGCCAGCAAGGAGGTGGTGTTGAGCACGAACACCACGAAGCCCTCGATCTGGCTGCTGAGCAGTTCGAAGCGGATGTGCAGGAACACCACCAGGTGGTTCTGGATGCGCGTGCCCAGGATGGTGCGGCTGTCGCCCACATCGACGCGGGGCGGGCTGAGCTCGAACTCGTTGCCCAGCAGGTCGGCCAGTGTGGCCAGGCAGGCGCTGAGCATCACATTGCCCAGCTCGGTCATCGCGTCCTGCTCGATGCTGCTCAGGTCCTCGCCGCTCAGGCTCTGGCCGGCGACGATGCGCACGATGTCGAGGCTCTTGTCACCCGGGAAGATCAGCAGCGCATCGCCGTTGAACACCCCCCTGAAAGGCTGGCGCACGCCGTACATGGGGCTGCCGGCTGCGCCCAGCTGCTGGGCCGCCTCGCTCACCGTGAAAATGCTCACATGCGGCACCGAGAGCAGCACCTCGTCGCGCATGAGCTGGCCCATGGCCGCCGCGGCCTTGCCGACGCCAATGTTGAAGATTTCGCTGAGCGCATCGATTTGCTCCGCATCAAGCTTGGCAGTCATATCAGTTCTCCGCAGCGCTGCGCGTCACCTGCGACGCATGAAACTGGCGCGCCCAAGGCCAGTGCCCCCGCGCAAGGGCCGCCCCGCCGCGCTGGGGGCGTCCCCCTCCCAGATTGCGAAGCAATAGGAGAGGGGGAAGGCGCAAAGCGACTCAGGGGGTGCTTCATTCCTTTTCTCCTGCCAGTGCGGCGAGCTTTCTCGCTGCATCGGCCGTGATGGGTTTCGCGATGAAGGCCAGGCCGGCTTCCTCGATGCGTTCCTGCACGGCCCCCTGGACGTTGGCCGTGACGATCGCGATGGGCAGCTGGGGCCGGGTCTTGCGCAGCAGCAGGGCCGCCTCCAGGCCATTCATCCCGTGCATGTTGAAGTCCATGGACACGATGTCCACGGCATGCTGCTCCACCATGGCCAGGGCTTCTTCGCCACTGCCGGCGTGCAGGATGGTCCATTGGGGGTAGGCCTGCAGGACGAGGCCCTGCAGGATGAGCCGGGACATGCGGCTGTCGTCGACGATCAGGAGTTGCAGGCTCATG
Organism: Acidovorax sp. GW821-FHT09B03; assembly: GCF_059418305.1. Taxonomy (NCBI): domain Bacteria; kingdom Pseudomonadati; phylum Pseudomonadota; class Betaproteobacteria; order Burkholderiales; family Comamonadaceae; genus Acidovorax; species Acidovorax sp. GW821-FHT09B03. Next base: position 154,802 of record NZ_JBWKPP010000006.1, on the reverse strand, counting down.
GTGTTGGCTGTGCGTGGGTCATTGGGAGTGCGCGGCAGCGCTTTCGTAGGCGAGCACCTTGTTGCGGCCGGAGGCCTTGGCGCGGTACAGCGCCTGGTCTGCCCAGGCGAGGATGGTGTCGATCCCGGCGTCCCGGTGCGTCATCTCGGCCATGCCGATGGACACGGTGATCTTCAGTGGCTCGCTGGCGATGGACAGGATCTGCAGCTTGGCGATGGCATCGCGGATGCGTTCGGCCACGGACCAGGCGCTCTCGGTGGACGAATGGGGCAGCAGCGCGGCAAACTCCTCGCCGCCCAGCCGCCCGAGGATGTCGGCCTCGCGCAGCACGTTCGCAATCGAGGTGGCGCAGGCGCGCAGCGAGTCGTCGCCGGTCTGGTGCCCATACCGGTCGTTGATGCGCTTGAAGTGATCGATGTCGATCATCAGCACGGTGCAGGGCTTGGCATGGCGGCGGCAGTGGTCGAGCAAGGCGGTGCCGCGCTCCAGGAAGGCCCGCCGGTTGAGCATGCCGGTCAGCGAGTCGCGGGTGGCCAGCTCGCGCAGCTGCGACTCCAGTTGCTTGTGCGTGCTGATGTCGAAGCACCACAGCAGGTGGGCCAGCTTGCCATCGACCTCGATGAGGCGTGCGGACAGGGAGCTCCAGCGGGGATTCTTAGCGCCGATCAGCGCTTCCATGCCATCCACCTGGCCGTACCGGTCCAGCGCCGCCATCAATTGCTGGCTGGCGCCCGGTTCGTGCAGCAGCTGCGGCAGGAACAGCTTGATGGGCGGAAATTGCAGGCCCAGGCGTTCCACCATCTGGCTGTTGATGAAGTGCACGAAGCCGCTTTCGACGTCCACCAGCACCACATCGCTCGGGCTGGAATCGAGGATGAAGCTCAGCAGCGCGCGGTTCTCCTCGATCTCGCGCGTGCGGCTGGCCACGCGCACCTCCAGCTGGCGGTTGGCCTGTGCCAACTGCTGGGACAGGGCCTGGGCCGATCGGGCTTCGTGCAGCAGCTTGCGGATCAGGAGGGCCGTGCCGACCAGCAGGCCGCCGAGCACGGCGCTGAGCAGCATGAACTGGCTGTGCAGGTCCTGGCGAATGCGGTCGGACTCCTGCGTGGAAAACAGGTGCACCGCCACGACCGCCTTGCGGATGCGCTGCAGCAGTTCGTCGGCATGCAGGGTGATGTCGCCGGCCACGTCGCCACGCACGGGCGGCGCTGATGCGAAGCGGGCCGACCACCGGTCGACATGCCTGCCCAGGTCTTCCAGGTCGAGCACGGTCTGGGGGAGCTCCTGCCGCAGGCGGGTGCCCAGGCGCGGGCTGGTTTCCCACAGGTCGAGCGTGCTGAACAGGACCTCCAGGCGCTCCTGCAGCTCCGCCTCGGGCGCTTCCTGGGCCTTGACCTTGCGGGCCAGCAGGGCCACCCGCGCCAGTTCGCTGTGGACGCTGGACACATGCCACAGGTCGCTTTGCTGAAAGGGTTGCGCCAGTGAGCGCACCTGGTGGAGCGTCCACCACAGGGCGACGGACGTGGCCAGCACCATGGCCGCCACCAGGGCCAACAGCCAGTAGGTTCCATTGCGGTGGGGTGGCAGGCGGCAGGCCTGGGGCGCAGGCGGCCGCAGCTTATCGGACGGAGAGGACATTGACCTGCCAGATGGTGCGGTTGACGTAGTCCTGCTTTTGCAAGCGGGGGTGCCGGTCAAAGGGGTAGATCAGGATCAGCGGCCCCTTGTCGCGGATGCCGATCGGCTGCTGGTCGCGCCGGTAGGCCAGGATGGGGTCGTACTCGACCAGATCGCTCCAGGGGATGCGAACGGAGTAGTCGTTCAGGGCCGTCAGTTCGATCTGGTGCTGTTCGTTGCCTCCCAGCTGTTCCACCAGCTGGCGCAAGGACACGCCGCGCCACCGGGACTTGCCCGGCATGCCCAGCGCTTGCGGCAGGGTGGTAGCGATTTCGCGTGGCGAAAGCCGCTCCAGCGCCTGCATGTCGCAGGCCAGCGCAGGCTGGGTTGCGATGTGCACATGCAGCACCGTCCGCTCGCCCGATGCTGGGCACACCGGGTTGGCATGGGAGGGCAAGGGCAGCCACAGACTGGGCAGGGCAACAAACAGTGCGAGGGCTGCGCCGGGCAGCCCCGCCGGGGATCTGGGCATCATGAAGGGGTCTCGCTGGCTCGCTTCTGCAATGCGGTTGCAAGCGCAGACGCCGCGACTATGCCGGGATGCCTCGCCAAATGGGCCAGTTTGCGCGCCGTTGTGGGGGCAATGGCCCCGTTTTGACAATTGTTGACGGCTCGGACTGCCGTGGCGCGGCCTGGAAGGCCGCAGCGCTGGGGGGGGCGGGGCTGCGGACTGCCTCAGGCTCGGGCGCGCTCTTTCATGCGCCTGCGGGCACGGCCTTGCAGGCTGCCCGCGCAGTGGCGCTTCAGATGACCCGAAAGCCGTGCGTGCCGTCGCGCCCGAGCTGCTCCACCAGCCCGAACTCCCAGTCCAGGTAGGCCTGCATGGCCGCGCGCGGGCTCTCCGTGCCCTCGTAGGGGCGGCGGTAGCGGTCGGTGCGGGGCGAGGCCAGCCGCGTCTCGCCATGCTCCAGCGGCAGGTTGGCCGCGATCCAGGCCTGGGTGCCGCCTTCGAGCACCAGCACCTCGGCGCCCGTGAGTCGGGCCAGGTCCTGCGCGGCATAGCGGGCCAGCAGGCTGCTGCCGCAGGTGAGCACATAGCGCTCGGCGCGCGGGATGGCGGCCACGGCCTGCGCCAGCTGCGCGCGGATCACGAACCAGGCGCCGGGGATGTGGCGCTGTGTGTAGTTGGCGCTGCTGGTCAGGTCCAGCACGGCGGTGTGGCCGGGGGCTTCGTCCTGGAGCCAGGCGGCCAGTTGCGCGGGCGTGGTCCAGGCGATGGGGCCCTTCGGCTCGGGCACGGTGTTGGCCACGGCACCGGTCTCGGTGAAGGCGGAGGCCTGCACGCCATCGAGCACCCACGCCTCCCAGCCCATCTGGGCCAGCCACGAGGCGCTCATGTTGGCGCGCACGCCGTCGTCGTCCACCAGCACCAGGCGCGCACCGCGCACGGCGGCCGTGTGGTCGGTCTCCTGCACCAGCTGCCCGCCGGGCGTGTTGCGAAAGCCGGGCAGGTGGCCGGCCGCGAACTCCTCGGGCGTGCGCACGTCCAGCAGGTAGGTGGTGCGCCCGGCCTCGGCCGCAAAGCGGGCCAGGTCGCCGGCCTGGGCGCGCTGCACGCGGGCGCGGTCGGCCACGTTGCGCGCCTGCCCGGGGGCCTGGCTGCGGTCGATGTGCACGGCGGGGTCGAAGCGGCGGCTGGCACCGCGCTCCAGCGTCTGCCCGGCCAGCAGCCAGCCGATGGTGCCGTTGCGCAGCGCGGCCACGGGGTTGGGGATGCCCGCGTTGACCAGCGACTGCGTGCCGATGATGCTGCGCGTGCGCCCCGCGCAGTTGACGATGATCTGCGTGGCCGGGTTGGGCGCCAGCGCCTGGGCGCGCAGCACCAGCTCGGCACCGGGCACGCTCACGCCCGTCGGGATGTTCATGGTGTGGTACTCGTCGTAGCGGCGTGCGTCGAGCACCACCACGTCGGCCTTGGCGTCGATCAGGGCCTGCACTTCCTCGGCCGCCAGCGAGGGCGTATGGCGCTCGGCCTCCACCAGCTCGCCGAAGGACTTGCTGGGCACGTTCACGTCGATGAACAGCTCGCCCCCGGCATCGCGCCAGCCCTGCAGGCCGCGCGCCAGCAGGGTCACGCGGGTGTAGCCCAGCTGCTGCAGCGTGCGTGCCGCAGGCTCGGCCAGGCCCTCGCCATCGTCGTAGACCACGATGAAGGTGTCGCGCCGGGGAATGCGCGTGAAAGCGTCCAGTTCGATCTTGCCGGCGGGCAGGTTGGCGGCGAACAGCGGGTGGCCCTGGGCATAGGGGTCTTCCTCGCGCACGTCGAGCAGGGCGATTTCCTCACGGGCCAGCAGGGCCTCGCGGACCTGGAGAACGGAAGTCTGGGGAATGGCGGGAGCGGTCATTGTCGGGATCGTACGGGTCTTGGGAAAAATGGGTCAGGCCGAGGGAGCCGGGTTCTTCGAGAGGTCCCAGATGTTGGGCAGGGTGCTGTTGCTGTAGCCGGAGATGAAAGGTTTGCGCGTGCCGTCTTCGAGGTACACGCTGCGCTGCACGGCGCCGATGTTGGCACCGTAGACGTGGATGCTGATGGAGGTCTGGCCATCCACCGCGTTGCTCACGCGGTGCACGTCGCCGATGGTGGGCGACACGGCCTCCACCTGGCCCGGCTGCAGCCGGTGCGGCGCGCCATCGGGCGCCCAGCGGCCGTCCGCCGTACGGGCATAGGCCTGCGAATCCTCGGCGCCGCGCAGCATGCCGATCAGGCCCCACACCGTGTGGTCGTGGATGGGCGTGGCCTGGCCCGGGCCCCAGACAAAGCTCACCACCGAGAAGCGGCCCAGCGCATCGGCATGCAGCAGGAACTGCTGGTAGCGCTCGGGGTTGGGCTGTGCGTAGGCTGTGGGCAGCCAGTCGTCATGGGCCACCAGGGCGCCGAGCAGCGCGCTACCGCGTTCGAGCAGTGCGGGCTCGGGCGGGGCGCTTTCCACCAAAGCGGCCAGCTGCTGCACGAAGTGGCGCAGGCGGGCGACATCGGGGGAGGTCGGGGCGGTTTTTTCCATGGCGGTGGGGGCGAGGGCATGCATGCCCTGCATTGCACCAGTGTTGGGCGTCGGGGTGTGCGGAATCTTTTGCATATGCATCTCCGTTTTTCTTCGTTCTCATTTTGCTGCCCAGCCTTTGCAATGCGGCAGGTGCGGTGCTTGCCACCGTTGTCTTCATTACACATGGGGAGCAGGGCATGAACAACAAGGGCCAGATTCTGGGTGGGGGAGAAGCGCGTTGGTCGCGCCGGCAGTTGCTGCGTGCAACGGGTGCGGCCACGGTGGTGGGTGCTTCGGGCGTGGTCGGCAGCCAGGTGCTGGCCGCCGGCAAGCTGCGCGAGGTGAAGCTGGCGTGGAACGCCAATGCCATCTGCCTGTCGGCCGCGCCGGTGGCGATCGAGCGCGGCATTTTTGAAAAGCACGGCCTCAAGGTCGAGCTGGTCAACTTCGCAGGCTCCACCGACCAGTTGCTGGAGACCATCGCCACCTCCAAGGCCGATGCCGGCCTGGGCATGGTGCACCGCTGGATCAAGCCGCTGGAGTCGGGCTTCGACGTGAAGCTCGTGGGCAGCTCGCACGGCGGCTGCTCGCGCCTGGTGGGCTACGAGGCGGCGGGCGTGACCAGCCTGCAAAAGCTCAAAGGCAAGACCATCGCGGTGTCGGACCTCAACAGCCCGGGCAAGAACTTCTTCTCGGTGCTGCTGACCAAGGCTGGCCTGAACCCCGAGAAGGACATCACCTGGCGCCAGTTCCCCGGCGACATGCTGGGCCTGGCGGTGGAAAAGGGCGAGGCCCAGGCCATTGCCGACGGCGACCCCAACCTGCTGTTGATACAGCGGCGCACCAAGGGCCTGGTGGACCTGGCCTCCAACCTCTCGGGCGAGTACGCGGCCAAGACCTGCTGCGTGCTGGGCGTGAGCGGCGCCCTGGTGCGCAATGACAAGGGCACGGCGGCGGCGCTCACGCGCGCCATCATCGAGGCCTCGGACTTCGTGGCCGACAACCCCAACGAGACGGCACGCATCTTCAGCCCCTATTCCAAGGTGCCGCAGGAGGACCTGCGTGCCGTGCTGGGCACGCTCACGCACCGCAGCCACCCCGTGGGAACGGCCCTGCGCCAGGAGATCGAGTTCTACGCGCGCGACTTCAAGCTGGTGGGGGTGCTCAAGCCCTCCACCGACCCCGCGCGCTTTGCCGCGCATGTGCACGCCGACGTCCTGGCCTGATCCCGCCATGAGCACCGTTGCCGACCACATAATGCCAGCGCCCGCCTCCGTGGCCGAGCTGCCCCGGACACCCCGTGCAGCGGCGCCCATAGCCGCTGCGGCAGCGCCCGCCAGCTTCGGCGCGGCCCAGCCCGTTCCCGCCATCTGGTGGACGGGCCTGGTGGCTGCAGCCGCCTGGGCGGCCCTGGGCCTGCTCACCTACCTGTGGCCCAACAAGCCCGCAGGTTTCAGCGAATGGGAGTTCACCCAGGAATTTGCCCTGGGGGCTGGTGCCGTGGCCCTGGCACTGGTGGCGCTGGCTCTGGCACCTGCGGCCTTCGGGGCCGTGGGCCGGCGTGCGCGCCGCGCGGGCCCCTGGCTGGTGGCCATCGCCGTCGGCCTCGCGGTCTGGGAGGTGTTCACCGCCAAGCTCGGCACCCTGCCGCCGCCGTTCTTTGCCCCGCCGCAAAGCCTGGTGGAGGTAGTTGTGACCGACTGGGCGCGCCTGCTCGAGAGCGCCGGCGCATCGGTCCGCCTGCTCGCCCTGGGCATTGCCATCGGCGCGGCGGCGGGCTTCACCACGGGCGTGCTGATCGGCTGGTCGCGCCAGGCCAGCTACTGGATCCACCCGGTGCTGCGCATCCTGGGCCCCGTGCCGACCACGGCGCTGCTGCCGGTGAGCTTCTATTTCTTCCCGTCGAGCTGGTCCACGGCGATCTTCTTGATCGCGCTGGGCACAGCCTTCCCGGTGGCCATCCTCACCTGGTCGGGCGTGGCGGGCGTGCACAAGAATTACTACGACGTGGCGCGCACCATGGGTGCGTCGCCTTGGTTCCTGGTGCTGCGCGTGGCCATACCGGCCGCGCTGCCGCAGGTCTTCGTGGGCCTGTTCATGGGCCTGGGCGCAGCATTCTCCACCCTGGTGGTGGCCGAGATGCTGGGCGTGAAGGCGGGCCTGGGCTGGTACCTGACCTGGGCCCAGGGCTGGGCGGCGTACCCCAATATGTATGCCGCGCTGATAGTCATGGCGCTGCTGTTCTCCGGCGTCATCACTTTGCTGTTCGTGCTGCGCGACCGGGTGCTGTCCTGGCAGAAGGGGGTGGTGAAATGGTGAGTGCCGTTGCTTCGGAGTCGACCGCTGCCGCCAAGGTCACCGGCGCACGCATCGACGTGCGCAATGTAAGCCACTGGTTCGACCTGCCCGCCGGCCCGCTGCACGTGATCGACGAGCTCGACCTGTCGATCGCTCCTGGTGAATTCGTGGCCCTGCTCGGGCCCAGCGGCTGCGGCAAGAGCACCTTGCTGCGCCTGGTGGCGGGGCTGGAGCCCGCGACCACGGGCGAGCTGCTGCAGGACGGCAGGCCCATCACCGAGCCCGATCCCTCGCGCATCGTGGTCTTCCAGGACCCGACGCTGTTCCCCTGGCGCACCGTATGGGACAACGTGGCCCTGGGCCTGCAGGCGCGCGGCATTTTGCGCGCCCAGCGCCACCGGGTGGACCAGGCGCTGCGCCTGGTCGGCCTGCAGGACTTTGCCAAGGCCTTCCCGCACCAGCTGTCGGGCGGCATGGCGCAGCGCGTGGCGCTGGCGCGGGCTTTGGTCAACGATCCGAGCCTCCTGGTGCTGGACGAACCGCTGGGCAAGCTCGACTCGCTCACGCGCCTGTCCATGCAGACCGAGCTCGTGGACCTGTGGCAGCGCACGGGCTTCTCGGCCCTGCTGGTCACGCACGATGTGGAAGAGGCGCTGTTCATGGCGCAGCGCGTGGTGGTGTTCTCTGACCGGCCGGCGCGCATCCAGCAGGTGCTGGTGAACGATTTGCCTTACCCACGCCACCGCGGCGACCCGCGCCTGGCCGAGCTGCGCCGCGAGGCCCTGGCACTGCTGGGCCTGGATGCCAGCTGGTAGCGGGAGCGCCTTGTCCCCTGAGTTGCTGAACGGCCTGCTCGAAGGCCTGCATGCCGCGCAGCAGGGGCTGCGGGCCCTGCTGCATGCCCTGGGCCTGGCGCCCGAGGTCCATGGCCAGCCCGGCTGGCCCCTCGCGCATCGCATTGCGGCCGAGATGCTGGTTGTGGATGCCGGCCATGCGCGGCGCGTTCTCGGGTCGCTGGCCTGCGCCGTCGGGGCGCTGGTACTGCTGGCCGTGGCGCTGGCCTGGCGCCGTGCCCGGTGGCCGCTGGCGGCCCTGGCCATCACCGTGCTGGTGCTGGCCCCCTGGCCCCAGGTCCATCTGCTGCTGGCGCCGGCCGTGGCGACCAGCCTGCACCAGTCGCCCACCGGCTTTGCTGCCGCAGGCATCGTGCGCGGCCAGGCCGCCTACCAGCAGCATTGCGTACGATGCCATGGCGCCGACGGCCGGGGCGAGGGCCCGGACGCGCCGCGGTTGGTGCAGTGGCCACCCAACCTGAACGGGGCCTTGCTCTGGAAGCGGCTCGAGGGCGAGCTGTTCTGGCGCGTGCGCGAGGGGATGCACAACCGCGCCGGTGTGCCCACCATGCCCGGCGCGGGCAGCGCATTGAGCGACGTGCAGATCTGGGAGGTGCTGGACTACCTGCAGGCCCATGCGGCCGGGCAGATGCTGCGCGAATCGGGCACCTGGGACCGCCCCGTGCGCCTGCCGGCCATGGCCGTGCAATGCCGCCAGGGGCGCGCGCGGCAGAGCAGCGGGCTGGTGGGGCAGCGCGTGCGCGTGGTCGTTGCCGGGCCCGGCGTGCAACCCGTGGCCGACGACCCTCGCCTGGTGACCCTGGTGGCAGGCACGCTGCCAGCAGGCTCCGATCCCGAATGCCGGCCGCAGGCAGACATGCATGACGTGGAGCAGGCGCTGGCGCTGGTCCTTGGCATACCGGCCGCCGAACTGCCGGGCTACCAGCTGATCGTGGACCGCGCCGGCTGGCTGCGTGCCCGCGGCCAGCCGGGCAAGGCGGCCTGGTCCGAGGATGACCTGGTCTGCCGCTCCACCACGGTGCCCAGGGCGCCCCCCGATGGACCGGTGGAGACCACTGCCGCCGCACAGGGCGACGGGCTGGAGGCGCTGATCCGCCGCATGGACGCAGAGCCGGTGCGGCTCACGCGCGGCGGCTTTCCGCACTGAATCGGATGGGGGCGGGCTGGCGCGCCCCTACTTGCGGTTCTTGCGGTACACGTCGCCCACCGAGTTGGTCAGCGACGCCTTGTCGGGCGCCACGCGCATGGTCATCGGCCGCTCCTTGCCACCCGCGATGCAGGTGAGCAGCAGCACGCCGGCACCCGGCTGGTAGCGGCAGTTGGCATAGGTCTTCTGGCTGTCGCGCAGCACCACCGTGCCCTGAGCGTCAAAGTCCATGAAGTCATCGGTGAAGCCAGGCTTCTTGCGGTCTTCGGCCAGTTGCCAGGTGCCGGCCAGCCAGCCGGTGCCCTCCTGCGCCAGGGCGCTGCCAGCGAGTGCCAGCAGGGCGATGCCCGCCAAAGTGTGTCGAATGCCCATGGCCGCTTACTCCTTGCGTCCCAGCGCGAAGTAGATGCCGCCCAGCACCAGGATGATGAGCGGCATGCCGATGGCCACGAAGCCCTGCGCCTGGACGTGGCGCAGGTTGGCCAGCAGCCAGAGCCCGCCGACGGCCATGCCGGCGATTCCGGCCTGGGTCTTGCAGTTCATGGCGTCCCCCTTGGGCTTGGGCCGTGCCGGCGGCTGGCAGCTTCCCCTGTGGTGCAGTGCATGGAATTTCCCTCTCTTGGTGGTCTTTCCATGCATTGTGCCGGGGCCGTGCTCAAGACTCCAGTGCGTTCAGCGTGAAGGGCGCCGCCGCGAACATGCGCACGCCATGCTCCAGCGCGTCCTCGTCGAAGTCGAACAGCGGGTGGTGGTGCGGGTGGCAGATGTGCTTGGCCGCGCTGCGTGCGCCGATCAGCGCGTAGGCGCCCGGCGCATGCTCGGTGAAGGCGCTGAAGTCCTCGCTGTTGGGCAGCGGGTTCATGGTGTGCAGGGGCACGTCGGGCAGGGCCTCGCGCACCGCGGCGCGCAGGGCGGCGGCGGTGGCCGGGTCGTTGACCACCGGGCGGTAGCCATGCACGTACTCCAGCTCCACCGTGGCGCCATGCGCCTGGGCCACGCCGCGGGCGATGCGTTCGATGGCCTGGGGAACGCGCGCGCGCACCTCGGGCGAATAGCAGCGCACCGAGCCCGACAGCTCCGCGCTGTCCGGGATCACGTTGAAGGCCGAGCCCGCCTGGAACTTGGTGACCGAGAGGATCAGCGCCTCGTGCGCATCGGTGTTGCGCGCCACCACGGCCTGCAGGTTGGCGACGATCTGCGCGCCGATCCAGATCGGGTCGATGCACTTGTCCGGGTTGGCCGCATGGCCGCCCTTGCCCTGCACGCGCAGCACGAAGCGGTCGGAGCTGGCGAGCGTGGGGCCGTCGAGCACCACGATGCGGCCCGTGTCCACGGTGGACATCACGTGGGCCGAGATGATGCGGTCCACGCCCTGCATCACGCCGGCGTCCACCATCTGCTGCGCGCCGCCGGGGTGCTGCTCCTCGGCGTGCTGGAAGAAGAAGCGCACCTCGCCCGGAAGCTGCTGGCGCAGCCCGGCCAGCAGGCGCGCCGCGCCCAGCAGCATCGAGGCATGGCCATCGTGCCCGCAGGCGTGCATGGCGCCGGGCCGGGCCGAGGCGTAGTCGCAGGTCTTCTGGTCGTGGATGGGCAGGGCGTCGATGTCGGCGCGGATCGCCAGCACCTTGCCGGGCAGGGCGCCGCGCAGCGTGGCGACCAGGCTGGTCGGGGTGGGACGGTGGATGGCCAGGCCGTCGATCTGGCGCAGCTCGCGTTCCAGGAAGTCGGCCGTGTCGATCTCCTGGAACGACAGCTCGGCATGGCGGTGCATGTGGCGGCGCCAGGCCACGACCTGGGGGTGCTGGGCGCGGGCCTGCCCGGTGATGGTGGCTATCAGTTGCGGGGTGGACATGGTGCGGTTCACTCCATCTCGATCTTGCGGGCCTGCACCACCTTGCGCACGCGCTCCAGACTGGTGCCGATGAGCGCGCCGAACTGCTCGGGCGTGCCAGCGATGGACTCGGCCCCCAGCTCCTTGAGGCGCGCCTGCAGCGCCGGGTCCTTGAGCGCATCGGCCGCGGCGGCGTTCAGTCTGGCCACGATGGCAGGGGGCGTCTTGGCGGGCGCCACCAGGCCGAACCAGGTGATTGCGATCTCGTTGAGGTCCGCATGGCCCAGCTCCTTGAAGGTGGGCACATGGGGCAGGGCCGCCAGGCGCTTGTCGGCTGCCACCACGAACGGCACCAGCTTGCCGGCCTTGATGTAGGGCGCGGACGAGGGGTACTGGTCGCTCAGCAGCTGGGTCTCGCCGCCCAGCGCGCCCGTGATCACCGGGCCCATTCCCTTGTAGGGCACGTGGCGTACCTGGATCTTGAGCTCGTCGTTCATGGCCTCGATGATCAGGTGGCCGATAGAGCCCGTGCCCGGCGAGCCCGCGTTGAGCTGGTCGGGCTTGCTGCGCGCCAGCGCCACCACGGCGGGCAGCGTGTCCACCTTGAGGCTGGGGTGCACCGAGAACACCGAAGGGATGGAGGCCAGCGCGGTGATCGGCGCAAAGTCCTTGAGCGGGTCGGTGCGCGAGGCCTTGAGCAGCACCGGGTTCACCGCCAGGGTGCTCACCGTGCCCACGCCGATGGTGTAGCCATCGGGCGCCGAGCGCGCCACGGCTTCGGCGCCGATGGCGCCGCCTGCCCCAGCGCGGTTGTCCACCACCACCGACTGGCCCAGCGACTTCTGCATGCGGTCTGCCACCAGGCGCGCCACGATGTCGGTGGAGCCGCCAGGGGCAAAGGGCACGATCAGCTTCACGGGCTTGTCGGGGTAGGCCTGGGCCCAGGCGGAAAGCGGCAGGGCGGTGGCGCACAGGCTGGCCAGCAGCACGGCGCGGCGGGTGGAGATCAGGTGGGTCATGGTCACAAAGGCTTGCCAGGGAGGATGGGCCGATTGTGCTGGCTGGATATTGGTGTGACCAATAAAATTTAGCGGTTATCTATTGGAAATGCTTATGGCAACCACGGCGCAGCCTGCAACCGACCCCGGTGTATTGTTCAACCGCCTGCTGGCGCGCGGGCGCCTGCGGCACCTGCAGCTGATTGCCGCCCTGGCCGATGCCGGCAGCGTGCAGCGCGCGGCGGCCGCCGTGGGCATGAGCCAGCCGGCCGCCACCCAGGCCCTGGCGGACCTGGAGGAACTGCTGGAGGCGCCTTTGTTCGAGCGGCACAACCGCGGCGTGCGGACCACGCGCTTTGGACAGGCCGTGGTGCCCGTGGCGCGCAATGTGCTGCAGGCGCTGCGCGCCTCCACCGAAACGCTGTCGGCCCTGCAGGCGGGGGCCCAGGCCTTTTTGCGCCTGGGCTGCATCCCGGCGGCGGCATCGGGCCTGCTCGCCAGGGCGCTGCCGGCACTGCTGCAGGCGCAGCCGGGGCTGCAGGTGGAGCTGATCGAGGAGAACATGGTGCACCTGCTGCCCGAGATGGCCGCCGGCCGGCTCGACGCCGTGGTCTGCCGCCGCCCGCAGGATGTGCCGGCACCCTGGCAGTTCGAGTTGCTGCAGAGCGATGCACCCGCAGTGGTGGCCGCGCCCGGACACCCCCTGGCGGGCCTGCGCAGCGTGGCGCTGGGCCGGCTGGTGGGCCTGCCCTGGGTGCTGCCGCCGCGGGGCATGGGCGTGCGCGACTACTACGACCGGCTGTGGGCCGGCCATGCGCAGCAGCCCGTGCTCTACCCCATGGCCACCACGGCCCTGCCCGTGGTGCTGGAGGCCCTGCGCAGCACCGGCGCCGTGAGCCTCATTCCGCAAAGCATTGCCCAGGCGCTGGTGGACACGGGCGTGGCCGTGGTGCTGGCCGTGAAGCTGCCCCAGGCGCTGGAATCCTCGCTGCAGGGGCTGGGCCTGCTGACGACGGGCTTGGCCGACGGGCCGGCCCTGGCGGCGCTGCGCACGCGGCTGCGCGCGGCATCGGGCCCCTGACCCCCGTTGGCCGGCGCAGCGCCCTACATGGGCTCGATCTGCGCCTTCTTCATCATGGCCTCGGTCAGCAGCATCTCCTTGGTGAAGTTGCGCCGGTAGGCCTCGGCGTCCATGGGAGTGACCGTGCCGCCTTGCTCCTCCAGCGCGGCGACGATGGACGGCTGCTTGAGCGCCTTGTCGAAGGCGGCACGCATGCGCGCCACGATGGGATCGGGAGTGCCGGCAGGCACCGACACTCCGCCCCAGGACGTCAATTCCACCCCGCGCACGCCCAGCTCGGCCAGCGTGGGCACCTGGGGCAGCTTGGGGTTGCGGCGCGTACCCGCGATCGCCAGGGCGCGCAGCTTGCCGGCCTGGATGTTGGAGTACGCCACCGAGAAGATCGGTGCGCCGAAGGTGACCTGCCGGCCCATGACAGCATTGACGATCTCCGACGCGCCCTTGTAGGGCACGTGGGTGACCTGCGCGTCCACCGCACTCAGGAGCAGCTCCACCCCCAGGTGCGAGGGCGTTCCCACCCCGCCCGAGGCGTAGTCGAGCTTGCCGGGCGCCGAGCGTGCCTTGGCGAGCAGGTCGTCCAGCGTGCGGATGTCTGAGGCCGCGTTGACGATGAGCACGATGTCCGCGCTGGTCAGGCCCATCACGTGCTGGAAATCCTTGAGCGCGTCGTAGCCCGGCGCCTTGTACATGTGCATGCTGGCGGCCATGGGCGCGCTGGAGTAGATCCAGGTGTAGCCGTCGGGGGCGGCCTTGGCCACCTGGCGCGCGCCCAGGTTGCCGCCCACGCCGCCGCGGTTCTCGATCACCACGGGCTGGCCCAGCTCGCGGCCCACGGCCTCGTGGATGATGCGTGCGGTGGTGTCAGGCGCCGTGCCCGCGAGGAACGGTACGACCCACTTGATGGGGCGCGCAGGCCAGGGCTCGGCCGCCCGCGCCGCGCCCAGCGGGAACAGGGCGGGTGCGGGCAGCAGGCTGGCGGCCAGGGCCTGGCCGAGGAACTGTCGGCGTTGCAAGGTGCGTGTGCTCATGTCGTTGTCTCCTGTCTTTATAGTGGAATCGGTCGCTTGCCGGCGAGGTCAGGCGGGCGGCGCCAGCAGCTCCTTGGCGATGGTGTTGCGCTGGATCTCGCTGGTGCCCGTGAGCACGCGGTACATGCGCAGCATGCGGAACAGGAACTCCACGCGCCGGCCCTGCACGATGCCCTCGCCGCCATGGATCTGCACGGCCCGGTCGGCGATGCGAAACGCCGTCTCGGAGCAGAACAGCTTGGCCATCGAGGCCTCGGCCCGGGCCTCGCTGCCGGCGTCGATCTGGCGCGCCGTGCCCAGCATCAGCGCGCGGGCCGCGCACAGCTCGGTCGCCATGTCGGCCAGCATGTGCTGGATGGCCTGGAAGTCGCCGATGGCGCGGCCGAACTGGCGGCGCTGCAGCGCGTAGTCACGCGCATCGCGCAAGGCCAGCTGCGCCAGGCCCAGCATGGCCGGGCAGTGCAGCAGGCGGTTCACGGTGATGCGCCCCAGCGCCAGCGCCAGGCCCCGGCCCGGCTCGCCGATCAGGTTGGCAGCGGGCACGCGGCAGCCTTCGAGCACGATGTCCCCGGTGGACGACTGGCCGGCCATGGTCTTGTAGCCCGTCTCCACCCGCACGCCGGGCGCCTTGAGGTCCACGAAGAAGGCCGTGACCTCGCGCTCGGCCGGATCGCTGGCCGTGGAGGCCATCAGCACCGCGTAGTCGGCGAACGGCGAGCCCGAGATGAAGCGCTTGCGCCCGTCGATGACGAAGCTGTCGCCGTCCCGCACCGCACGCGTCTGCACCGCGCCCGCATCCGATCCGGCCTCGGCCTCGGTCAGGGCAAAGCAGATGGCCTTGTCGGCCCGGGCCACGGGCGCGATGAACTGCTGCAGCTGGTAGGGCGTGGCCTGGCGGGCCAGCGCGCCGACACGCGGCGGGCCGCTCAGTTCGCCGAACACATGGGGCGCAAAGGGCGAGCCGCTGGCGTAGATGGCCTCCTTGATGAGCACATGGTCCAGCACCGACAGGCCCAGGCCGCCCATGGCCGTGGGCAGGGTCATGCCGTAGAAGCCCAGCGCGTGCGAGCGCTTCCACACCTGCTGCAGCAGGGCGCGGTCGGCGCCGTGCTCGTGGTCGGTGCCATGCGCGCGCGCCAGTGCGGCCAGCTCGCCATGCAGGAACTCGTTGATGCGGCCGATGAGCTCGGCTGCGCGCTCCGAGCCTTCGAAAGGCACGTTGAACAGCGGGGCGGGGATGGGGTTGATGGAATCGGTTTTCATGTTTGTCTTTCTTCTGTCGTTGGACAGAGTTGCCTTGTGCATCGCCTGCTGCGTGCAAAACTGGCGCAGCCTGGGCCAGTGCCGCCCTGCAAGGGCCGCCCCGCCGCAGGGGCGACGTCCCCCTTCCAGGGGGAAGGCGCGAAGCGACTCAGGGGGTTGTCAATTCACCATGCGGCTGTGGCCGGTCCAGTAACGCGCCTGGATGGCCTTGCGCATGACCTTGCCGTTGGGGTTCTTGGGCAGCGAGGCCACGAACTCGATGTGCCGCGGCCGCTTGAAGCCACCCAGCAGCGGTGCGCAGAAGCGCGCGATGGCCTCGGCGTCCGCGTCGCGCCCGGGCTTGAGCACCACGTGCGCGGCCACGGCCTCGCCCCATTTGTCGTCGGGGATGGCGAAAACGCAGGCATCGGCCACCGCATCGTGCTGGTAGAGCACCGCCTCGACCTCGGAGGGATAGACATTGAAGCCGCCGCTGATCACCATGTCCTTCTTGCGGTCGACGATGTAGACATAGCCTTCGTCGTCGGCCCGCGCCAGGTCGCCCGTGTGGTAGCGGCCGTCCTTGAGCACCTCGGCCGTGAGTTCGGGCGCGCGCCAGTAGCCGGCGAAGACATCGGGCCCGCTGACCACGATCTCGCCGATCTCGCCCTGGGCCACGGGCTGGCCCTCGTCGTCCACGATCTCCACCAGCGATTCCAGGAAGGGCCGGCCGCACGAGGCCAGGCGCTCGGGCAGGGCGGCGCGGGCGAACAGGTGGTCCTCCACCGACAGGCCGCACACGCCCGAGGTGGTCTCGCCCGCGCCATAGCCCTGCGACAGCACCGGGCCGAACACGTCCATGGCACGCAGGATGCGCGCGGCCGCCATGGGCGCGGCGCCGTAGCCCAGGCGCTGCAGGTCGGGCAGGGGGCGGTACTGGCCCTCCAGCTCGGCCAGCAGCATGTTGATCATGGTGGGCACCATGAAGGTGTGGGTCACGCGTTCGGCGCGCATCTCGGCGATGAAGCGGCCCGGCTCGAAGCCCGAGAACAGGCGGATGGTGACGCCGCTGCACAGTGCCGGCACCAGTTGCATGCCCGAGGCATGGGTGACCGGCCCCACCAGGCCCAGCAGATGCCCGGCGCGCATGCCGTCCGAGCGCATGAGGAACTTGCGCAACTGCGCCAGCCGGTTGCCGAAGGTCTGCATGGCCGCCTTGAGAACGCCCGACGAACCCGAGGTGTAGTGCAGCACGGCCACCTCGTCGGCCGTGACGCGCTCGGCCGTGAAGGCATCGCTGGCGGCGGCCAGCGCGGCCTCGTACGAGGTGTCCGCCGGGCCGTCGAGCAACAGCAGGCGCGGCATGGGGCCCGTGATGTGAGCGCGGAAGGACTCGGCGCGCTCGGC
The DNA here is from genome assembly GCF_059418305.1 of Acidovorax sp. GW821-FHT09B03. Taxonomy (NCBI): domain Bacteria; kingdom Pseudomonadati; phylum Pseudomonadota; class Betaproteobacteria; order Burkholderiales; family Comamonadaceae; genus Acidovorax; species Acidovorax sp. GW821-FHT09B03. The sequence continues at coordinate 138,255 of NZ_JBWKPP010000006.1, read as the reverse complement.
CGTGGTCACGATCACCGCGGCATCGCTGTTGGCCGTGATCGCGCCCACCTCGGCAGGCGACAGGCGGGCATTGAACGGCGCCTTGATGAAGGCGCCCTTGTAGCAGGCCAGCTCGATCTCGACGATCTCGGTGCAATTGGGCAGGTAGATGCCCACGCGGTCGCCGCGCACCAGGCCCATGCCGCGCAGGGCATTGGCCAGGCGGTTGGAGCGTTGCTCCAGCTCGGCATAGGTGAGGCTGCGCGTGGCGCTGGTGACGGCAAGCTGGCGCGCGTGGGACCGCGCGCTGCGCGAGACGAGTTCGCCGACGTTGGCGATGGCGGCGGTGGTGGGGAGGGCGGGCTGTGGCATAGGTCTCCTGGAATGCGCCATGTCCCGGTCGGAACGGCATGCCAGGCACTGTTGCAGAAGACCGCCTGCTACAGGAAATACCGTTTACTGATGCCGACCCATCAATAAAAATGATGGAATCGACCTGTAGGGTCTGCGGGGACTGAACGTCAGACCGGCAACTCGGCCTGCCAGGCGCCGGAACGCACCAGCCGCGTGGTTTCCTGCACCAGTGCGTCGATGACCACCTGGGTCGGGGCATCGATCACCCGGTCCGCCGCGGTCGCCAGGGTGTAGGCGCGCGGCAGCAGCGGGCGCACGACGCGGGCCACGATCCAGCCCTGCTGGTCTTGGTGCGGGCTGTCTGCCAGCGAGCAGGCGGGCGTGAAGGTGAAACCCGCTCCGCATTGGTAGAGCGAGCGGATCACGCGCGCCGAGTCGTGCTCGTGCACCACGTTCAGGGCCACGCCCAGGGCACTGGCGGCCTCTTCCACGTTCTGGCGGATCGAGAAGCGGCGTGACTGCAGCACCAGCGGCAACTGCGCGGCCTGGGCAAAGTCGATCTCGGGGTGGCCGCCCGCCGCGCGCCCGCGCGGAGCAGGCCGCAGCAGCGGGGCCACCGTGCCATCGGCATCGTGGCCGCAGACGAAGATGGCCTCGCGCGCCAGCGGCGTGCAGCGCAGGTTGTCGAGCTGCGGCGTGTCCACCAGGATGCCCACGTCGGCCCGCCGGTCAAGCATGGCCTTGCGCACCATCAGGCTCAGGTCGTCGAGCACGAACACGCGGATGCGCGGGTGGCTGTGCTTGAGGCGGGCCAGCACCGGCCCGAGCAGCAGCGAGGCCAGCAGGAAGGGCGCCGCCACTGTCACCGATCCCTCGGGCCCCTGCGGCAGGCGCTGGATGCGTTCGCGCACGGCCTCGGCGTCCGAGAGCAAGCGGCGCGCGTCCTCGTACAGCTGCATGCCGGCCGGCGTGGGCGTCACGCCCGCGTGCGAGCGGTCGAACAGTTGCGTGCCCAGCTCGGCCTCGAGCTTCTTGATCTGCGCGGTGAGTGCTGGCTGGGCCACGTACAGCGACCCCGCGGCACGCGAGAGGCTGCCGGCTTCGAGCACGGCGATGAAGTAACGAAGGGTGCGCAGGTCCATGCCATGACTCTACCCGGTGGCCGGGCGGGGCAGGCCGGGTATGCGTCCACCGAGTTTGCAAACGCGGTTTTCTTCGTTGGCAGGGCGCAGTGGGCTCCGGATGATGGGCGCAGTCCCCCATTCGACCACCAGGAGCCCGCTATGCCCGTCCAGTTCATCGGTATGATCCAGCCGCACGAAGTCTCTGAAACCATTGCCCGCAAGGGCCCGGCCGTGGATTCAGCCTATGTGCGCGTGTTTGCCCAGGCGCACGAGCATGCGGGCTTCGACCGCATCCTGGTGCCGGCCAGCTCGTCGAGCCCGGACACGCTGCTCACCGTGGCCTATGCCGCCTCGGTCACCGAGAAAATCGGGTTTCTGCTGGCCCACCGCCCGGGCTTTGTCGCGCCCACTCTGGCCGCGCGCCAGCTGGCCACGCTGGACCACTACACGGGCGGGCGCCTGGCGGTGCACTACATCAGCGGCGGCTCTGACGAGGACCAGCAGCGTGACGGCGACTTCCTGGACCACGACCAGCGCTACGCCCGCACCGACGAGTACCTGGAGCTGCTGCGCCGCGTGTGGACGGCCGACAAGCCCTTCGACCACGAGGGCGCCCACTACCGTGCCAAGGGCGTCTGGTCCGAGGTCAAGCCGCTGCAGCAGCCCTATGTGCCGATCTACTTCGGCGGCGCCTCGGCACCGGCGCTGCAGGTGGCTGGCAAGCATGCCGACGTGTATGCCCTGTGGGGCGAGTCGCTGGCCCAGGCCGGCGAGCTGGTGCGCCGCGTGCGCGCCGAGGCCACGCTGCATGGGCGCGAGGTGGAGTTCAGCATCTCGTTCCGCCCCATCCTGGGCAAGACCGAGGAAGAGGCCTGGGCGCGTGCCGACCAGATCCTCGAAGACACACGCCGCCTGCGCGTGCAGCAGGGCTACTCGCGCGGCGTCGGCCCTCAGCAGAGCGAAGGGGCCCAGCGCCTGCTGGCCGATGCCGCCAAGGGCGACCGCGTGGACGAGCGCCTGTGGACGGCCATCGCGCGCGAGATCGGTGGGCGCTCCAACTCCACCTCGCTGGTCGGTACGCCCGAGCAGGTGGCCGATGCGCTGCTCAAGTACTACGACCTGGGCATCACCACCTTCCTGATCCGTGGTTTCGACCCGCTGGTCGATGTGATCGACTATGGCCGCGAGCTGCTGCCCCTGGTGCGCGCCAAGGTGGCCGAGCGCGACCGGCAGGCAGCGGGCCAGGTGGCGTTGAAGGTCGCCTGAGCCTTTTTTTGAATCCATGGCACTGCGGCGCCCCTCCGCAAGGAGTGGGCGCCGCAGTGCATGGCGATCAGGCGGGGGAGGGCGCGGCGCTCCGGGCGCCGATGGCGCTGCCGAAGCTGCGGTCCCACAGCGGTGCCACCTGGGCCGGCCCGTCGAGCACGCCCAGCTGCAGGAAGGTGTCGGCCACGGCCTGGTGGCCCTTGACCACGCCGTCGTCCACGGCGCGCAGGTCGTAGTCGGTGCTGCGGTTGTTCCACAGCTCTATCAGGTCGCCCACGGGCACGCGCGTCTCTTCCGACTGCGCGCGCGCATAGGCCAGGTAGTTGCCGTTGGCCCAGAGGTAGGCGCGGCGCAGGCGCTGCAGGTAGTCGCTGATGGCGGCGTGCTTGAGTGGATCGGCCACCGACTTCGGGTTGGCATAGACCGGGAAATTGCCCGAAAGGTAGCCATCGCCCGTCTTGAGCACGCGTGCGCCATAGCGCAGGCGCGCCAGCTGGCCGTTGTAGCCGTAGATGGCCCAGGCATCGAGGTCGCCGCGGTCGAAGGCCGAGAGGCCGTCTGCCGGCGTGAGGTTCACCGCGTTGATGTCGGCAAACGACAGGCCGGCCTCGGCCAGTTGCCGGCTCAGGTAGTAGTGCGAGGTGGTCGCGCGCACATAGCCCACGCGCTTGCCCTTGAGGTCCGCGATGCGCTGGATGGGCGCGTCCTTGCGCGCCAGCGTGACCTGGTTGTTCAGGTCCTCGCGCACCACGGCGACAAAGCGCACCTGTGCCTTCTGGCGTGCGGCGAACAGGGCAGGGATCTCGCTGCCCGAGCCCAGGTCGAGTGCGTCGCCGTTGATGGCCTCGATGTGCAGCACGCCGTTGTTGAGCTCGCGCCACTCGATGCGGTAGGGCGTCTGGCCCTGGCCGCTGGCCGCGATCAGGGGGCGCCACAGGCCCTTGTAGGTGGCGATGCGCAGGGTGACCTTGGACAGGTCGGTGGCGCCGGCCGCCAGCGCGGGCGCGCCCAGCGTGGCCAGGGTGGCAGCGCCCAGGCCGGCGCCCAGCAGGGTGCGGCGGCGGGTGCCGGAGGTGGTTGGCACTGGCATGGAGAAAGTCCTTTCGTCGTTCTGCGGGAATGCCAAGGGTCCGACAACGCGCCCCGGGCCCCAACGACCATTGCGTAGCATCGATATGCGAAAAATCAGCGCCTTGCCGCGTGTACCCGGCCTCATGCCAAAACCGAATGTGCACACGCGCTTTTCTTCGTTGGTGGTACCGGGGGCGGCCCTTAAGGTGGGCAGCACATTCCCCCAGACACAAGGCCTCCCGATGTCCTCCTCTGCCACGCTGCTGCATGCGCCGAACCTTCCCGCCCGCAATCCCGTACCCCAGCGCAAGGACTGGTTCGACCCGCCGGCCGCACGCCCCACGCTGGAGGCCGAGCGCCGCCACCGCCAGGAGAACCTGGCCGTGGCCTTTCGCCTGTTCGCCCAGCACGGCTTCGACCATGGGCTGGCGGGTCACATCACGGCGCGCGACCCGGAGTGGGCGGACCACTTCTGGGTCAACCCCCTGGGCCTGCACTTCTCGCAGATCAAGGTGTCGGACCTGCTGCTGGTCAACTCCCAGGGCGAAATCGTGGTCGGCAACGGCCCGCTGAACCGTGCAGCCTTCGCCATCCACGCGGCGCTGCACGAAACGCGGCCCGACATCGTGGCCGCCGCGCACACCCATTCGACCTACGGCAAGGCCTGGTCGGCACTGGGCCGCCGGCTCGACCCGCTGACGCAGGACTCGTGCATCTTCTACGAGGACCATGCGCTGTTCGACGACTTCACGGGCGTGGTGCTGGAGACCGACGAGGGTTTCCGCATCGGTCAGGCCCTGGGCAACCAGAAGGCCGTGATCCTGCAGAACCACGGCATCCTGACGGCCGGCCCTTCGGTGGAGGCCGCTGCCTGGTGGTACATCGCGCTCGAGAACGCCTGCCACACCCAGTTGCTGGCCGAGGCCGCGGGCGTGCCCCGGCCCATCCGCCCCGAGGTGGCGCGCCACACGCATTCGCAGATCGGCGGGCCGGGCGGGGCGCATTTCACCTTCAAGAGCCTGTTCGACATCGTGGTGCGCGAGCACCCCGAGGTGCTGCAGTGAACGCGCCGCTCACCGCCGGGCAACTGGCCCGCACGCTGGCCGTGGAGTTCGGCGCGCGCGCCGCGGCGCACGACCGCGAGGGCAGCTTTCCGCACCGCAACTTCACCGAACTGCAGCAGGCCGGCCTGCTGTCGCTGGCCGGGGCGCGCCACCTGGGCGGGCAGGGCGCCTCGCTGACCCAACTGGGCGAGGTGGTCGGCGCCGTGGCCCAGGGCTGCCCGGCCACCGCGCTGGTGCTGACCATGCAGTACATGCAGCAGCGCGCCATGGGCCGGGTCGGATCGCCCTGGCCTGAGGCGCTGGCGCGCCAACTGGTGCTGGAGTCGGTGCGCGAGGTCTCGCTGGCCAATGCACTGCGCGTGGAGCCCGAGCTGGGCACGCCCGCACGTGGTGGCCTGCCTGCCACCGTGGCACGGCGCGCGGGGGATGGCTGGCGCATCAGCGGCCACAAGATCTATTCGACCGGTGCACCCATCCTGCGCTGGTACGTGGTGTGGGCCCGCACCGACGAGGAGGCGCCGCGCACCGGTGCCTTCCTGGTCCGCGCGGGCGCACCCGGCATCCGCATCGAGCCCACATGGGACCACCTGGGCCTGCGCGCCAGCGGCAGCCACGACGTGCATTTCGACGGCGTGCCCGTGCCCGCCAGCCAGGCACTGGAGCTGCGCCCGCCGCAGGACTGGGCACGCGGCGACCCGGCGGCCCAGGCCGAGATGGTGCTGCTGCTGGGCAGCCTGTACACCGGCGTGGCACGGGCTGCGCGCGAGTGGCTGCTCGACTTTTTGCGCACGCGCACCCCCGCCAGCCTGGGTGCGCCGCTGGCCAGCCTGCCGCGCGTGCAGGAGGCCGTGGGCACGCTCGAAGGGCTGCTGCTCACCAACGAGCGCCTGCTGCGCGGCCTGGCGGCCGATGTGGATGCCGGTGTCCCGGTGCCGTCGGTGGACAGCGGCCTGATCAAGTCCTCGGTGACCCACAACGCCGTGCACGCGGTGGAGGTGGCGCTGTCGCTCACCAGCAACCATGGGTTGGCACGCAGGAACCCGCTGGAGCGCCATCTGCGCGATGTGCTGTGCGGTCGCATCCACACGCCGCAGGACGACAGCGTGCACGTGGCGGCCGGCAAGGCCGCCCTGGGGCAGGGGGCTGCCGCATGAGCGCCGTGCTTGCCCTCCGGCCCACGGTGGTCCTGAACCAGACCGGCGAAGCGGCAGACCTGCTGCTGGCCTCGGCGGCACTGCCGGTGGAACTGGCGACCGACCCCGCGGCGCCGCCCTGGACGCGCGCTGGCGAGGTCGACGTGCTGTTCACCGGCCCACGCAACGGCTGGCGCGATGCGCCGGTGGAGGCGCCCGCGGGCTGGCCCGGCCGGCTGCAGTGGGTGCATCTTGCGTCTGCCGGCATCGATTTCTTTCCGCCCTGGCTGCTCGAGGTGCCGCTGGTGACCTGCTCGCGCGGCGTGGCCGCTGTGCCGATCGCCGAGTACGTGCTGACCGCCTTGCTGGCGCACGAGAAAACCTGGGACACGCTGCAGGTGGATGGCGCCAGCCGCTGGCGCGACACCTTCCAGCGCGTGGACCGGCAGCCCTCCGGGTCCTTGCGCGGGCGTTCGCTGGGCATTGCCGGCTACGGCGCCATCGGGCGCGAGGTGGCGCGGCTGGCCCAGGCCTTCGGCATGCAGGTCACGGCACTGCGGCGCGGTGGTGCACCGGTCGATGGCGTGCAGTCGGCCGCTTCCATCGAAGAGCTGCTGGCCGCATCGGACCACCTGGTGCTGGCCCTGCCCATCACGCCCGAGACGCACCACCTGCTCAACACTGCCACCCTGGCCCATGCCCGGCCCGGCCTGCACCTGGTGAACATCGCGCGTGGCGCGCTGGTGGACCAGCAGGCGCTGCTGCAGGCCCTGGACGAGGAGCGCCTGTCGGGCGCCACGCTCGACGTGACCGACCCCGAGCCACTGCCCGACGGCCACCGGCTCTACCGCCACCCGCGCGTGCGGCTCACGCCCCATGTATCGTGGGCGGCGCAGGATGCGGGCGAGGTCACGGCGCGCAAGTTCGTGGCCAACCTGTCGCGCTTTCTCGCCGGGCAGCCGCTGGAGGACGTCGTGGGCCGGGCGCGCGGCTACTGAGAAAACCGCATATGCATGGCCGCAAGCCTTCGTTGGCCGGGCGCGCCATGGGTGCTGCAATGGCGGCGGTTCCCACCGATTGACGATCCTCCGTTCACCAACCACCACCATGCTGCGCCGCCAATTCAACCACCTGCTCACCGCCTCCGTCGCCGCCAGTTCCTTCCTCTCGCCGGTGCTCACGCATGCGCAGTCGCGCGTGCTGCTGCGCGCGGGTGACCAGAAGGGCGGGCTGCAGGCCCTGCTGGATGCCGCAGGCGAGCTCAAGAACCTGCCCTACGACATCAAATGGAGCGAGTTCCCGGCCGCCGCGCCGCTGGCCGAGGCGCTCAACGCCAATGCCGTGGACTTCGGGCCCATCGGCGATGCGCCGCTGCTGTTCACCCTGGCCGCGGGCAGCCGCGTGAAGGCCTTTGCCGCGAGCCGGTCGGACGCCTATGGCACGGCGGTGCTGGTGGCGCCCAACTCGCCACTCAAGACCGCAGCCGATCTCAAGGGCAAGAGCATTGCGACCAACCGCGGCTCCATCGGCCACTTCGTCACGCTCAAGGTGCTGGAGTCAGCGGGCCTCAAGGCCGACGACGTGCAGCTGCGCTTCATCCCGCCACCAGACGCCAAGCTCGCGCTCACCCAGGGCTCGGTCGATGCCTGGGCCACCTGGGAGCCCTACACCGCGCTGGCCGAAACCAGCGGCCACGCGCGCGTGCTGGTCAACGGGCGCGGGCTGTGGACCGGCCTGAGCTACCTGGCCGCCACCGAGGTGGCCCTGGCCGAGAAGACCGCGGTGCTGCAGGACTTCAAGGAGCGCGTGGTGCGCGCCCAGGTCTGGTCCTACCAGAACGCCAAGCCCTTCGGCCAGTCGCTGGCGCGCATCATCGGCATCCCGGCCGACGCTGCCCAACTGCAGTTCGAGCGCCGCGCCACGCGCTGGCAGGACATCGACGCCCAGGTGCTGGCCGACCAGCAGCGCACGGCCGATTTCTACCTGGCGGCCGGCCTGATCAAGCAGCGGCTGGATGTGCGCGGTACCTTCGATACGCGCTTCAATACGGCCAAGGCTTGATCGCCGGGGCCCCTGGTGCCGGGGCATTGGATGCGCTGCCAGCAGCCTTGCGCGCTGCACCGCACAATCGGCGCATATGACTTCTTCCTCGACGATGCTGCGCCTGATCGGCGTGGCGGCCTTTGCCAGCATGGCGTCCATGCGCATTTGCGACCCCATGCTGGTCGCGCTGTCCAGCGAATTCCAGGTCACCACGGGCGATGCCTCGGCCGTGATCGCTGCCTTTGCCGTGGCCTACGGGGTGCTGCAGCTTTTCTACGGCCCGCTGGGTGACCGGCTGGGCAAGCTGCGCGTGATCGTGAGCGCCACGTTTGCCTGCGCGCTGTTCAGCGCCGTGACCGCGCTGGCGCCCACGCTGCCGGTGCTGGTGGCCTCGCGCGCCTTCATGGGCGCGGCGGCGGCCGGCATCATCCCGCTGTCCATGGCCTGGATCGGGGACAGCGTGGCCTACGAGCAGCGCCAGGAGACGCTGGCCCGGCTCATGGTGGCCACGGTATCGGGGATGATGGCGGGCCAATGGTTCGGCGGCTTCGCGGTGGAAGCCCTGGGTTGGCGCTGGGCGTTCGCCGTGCTGTCCGTGCTGTTCCTCACGGCCGCCACCATGCTGCTGCGCCAGGTGCGCGCTGCACAGGCCAGTGCGGCCATGTCGGGGGAGGGGGCCGGTGCGCCGGCGCCGTTCTCGCTGCGGGCCTACCTGGCGACCACGGGCCGGCTGCTGCGCATGCCGCGCGTGCGCTGGGTGCTGGCCATCGTTGCGGTCGAAGGCGCCCTGGGCTTCGGCACCATGGCCTTCGTGCCGGCGCGCATGGTCGATGGCTTCGGCCTGTCGGCGTCGGCCGCGGGTGGCGTGATGGTGCTGTATGGCGTGGGCGGGCTGGTCTACAGCCTGATGGCGCGCCGCTGGCTGGCCTTGCTGGGCGAGAAGGGCCTGGCCTTGCTGGGCGCCTTGATGATCGGCACGGGCCTGCTGTTGCTGGCCTGGGCGCCTTTGGTACCCCTGGCGGTGCTGGGCTGCTTTCTTGCCGGCCTGGGTTTCTACATGCTGCACAACACGCTGCAGGTACAGGCCACGCAGATGGCGCCCGAGGCGCGCGGTGCAGCCGTCACGCTGTTCGCCTGCCTGCTGTTCCTGGGCCAGTCGCTGGGCGTGCTGGCCGTCGCAGCCAGCGTGGACCGGGGCTGGATCGCTCAGGTATTCTCGATTGCCGCCGCGGGCGTGGTAGTTCTGGGGGTGCTGGTATCGCGCAGGGTCCAGGGTCGGGTGGTGGCTGTCACTGCCTGACGGCCGTTGTTCTGGCCCGCGGTACCGGGGTGCATGCCCGGCCCCTGGTCTGGAGGCAAGAGAGTATGCGCGGGCACGCGGTCTGCCGGTTCACCGATATAAAGGAAGCGGTCAGGCTCGGTCCCGCGTGGTGCTGGATCTGGCGGCCCCGAGGTGCCCATGACAGAGGAATCCGTACCTCCCCCCGGTTCAGCCCCGGCGTGGCCTGCCATCGCCAGAGAGTCCGCGCTGGATGCGCTGCTGCTCTGCAGCCTGGTGTTCGGTTTTGCCCTGTTGGGCATCCTGACCCGGCCCACCGGGGCGCTGGCGGCGTTCTGGCCTGCCAATGCCGTCTTGCTCGGTGTGCTGGTGCGCCGGCTGCGGCCGACTTCCGTGCTGGCATGGTGCGGCGCGGCTGCCGGTTTTGTCCTGGCCGATGTGGTCATGGGCGGCACCTGGCCCAAGGTGGCTTGGCTCACACTGGCCAACATGGCCGGTGTCATCGTGGGCTACCTGCTTTTCTCCCGCATACCGCTGGGCCACCGGCGCCTGCTGCAACCCCTGTCGGTGGTCTACCTGATCGTCATCGTGGCCATGGCCTCGCTGACTGCCGGCCTGGTGGGCATGGTGATCAATCCGCTGCTCTTCCATGGGTCGCGCGCTGACGGCATGCTGATCTGGTTCACGGCAGAGTTGGTCGATTATCTGGTGATCCTGCCCGTGATACTGACCATGCCGACCTTGCGGCGCCCGCTGCGCGGCCAGCGGCGCCGCGAAGTTGTGCTGCGCCTGGATCTCCTGAAAATGGCGCCGGCGTTGACCTTGTTTCTGGGCGGTGCGCTGGGCATGGTCATCAGCGGACCGGGTGCCGTCTCCTACCTGGTGCCCGGCCTGCTGTGGTGTGCCCTGACCTACAGCCTGTTCGTGACGGCGGTGCTCACGCTGCTGTGCAGCGTATGGACTCTGATGGCGGTATCGGTCGGCTACCTGCACCTTGGGTCGGACTTCGGCGGGCAATACGAACTGCAGTCGTTTCGCATCGGTGTGGCGCTGATGGTGCTGGCTCCGTTGTCGGTGGCCAGCGTCATGGCTGCCCGCAACGAAGCGCTGCGGCAATTGCAGCACGCTGCCACGCATGACCACCTCACAGGGGTGTTCAACCGGGCCGGTTTCATGGACCGTGCTGAGGCACTGTTTCGCGATACGGTGGGGCGTCAGCGGGAGTTTGCTGCCCTGATGCTCGACATCGACCACTTCAAGAAGGTCAACGACGTGCATGGGCATGCGGCAGGCGACCTGGTGCTGGCGGATTTTGCGCAACTGGTCAGCCGCTGCCTGCGTGAAACCGACGTGCTGGGCCGTCTGGGAGGCGAAGAGTTCGCGGTACTGCTTCCCGATGGCTCTGCGCAGGTGGCACAGACGGTCGCCCAGCGCATCTGCGATGCGTGCGCGGCGCATGCCACCACGCTGGAAGACGGCACGCCACTGGTCTCCACTGTCAGCATCGGGGTGGCGCATGTGCCGCGCCTGCCAGCGAGCCTGGATGCCCTTCTTTCGGCGGCTGACGCGGCGCTGTACCGCGCCAAGCAATCGGGGCGCAACAGGGTGGTGTTTGGTGACGAGCCCCCGTGCGCTGTGCCTTGATTGATGCGGGGCCCCGCATCCCGCCTGTCCTGCGCCGGGTGGCGGCACGGCCCGGGCGGTCCTGGTACCCCATGGGAAATTTCCAAATAACTTTGATGTCTTATTACTTTATTTTTCTATAGTTGGATTTCTTATGGCGCAATAGTACATTCCCTTATCCTTTCCAACCAGGGCCGGACCTGTGCCACAGGCGCAGGGCGGCCTTTTGACTTTTCATGATCGACTTACGGGGTATCACCCAGATTTACCCGGGCCCACAAGGCCCGGTGGAAGCCCTCAGGGGCATCGACCTGCACATCCATCCGGGCGAGGTCTTCGGCATCATCGGCAAGAGCGGTGCGGGCAAGAGCTCGCTGGTGCGCGTCATCAACTTGCTCAACCGCCCCACACAGGGCGAGGTCATCGTCAATGGCCGCGACCTCACCAAGCTCAATGACGCGCAACTGCGCGAGGCGCGCCGCGACATCGGCATGGTGTTCCAGCATTTCAACCTGCTGTCCTCGCGCACCGTGTTCGACAACGCCGCGCTGCCGCTGGAACTCGCGGGCATGGACAAGGCCGCCATCCGCGAGCGGGTGAACCCCTTGCTGGAGCTGGTGGGCCTGTCGGCTCTGGCCAACCGCTACCCGGCGCAGATCAGCGGCGGGCAAAAGCAGCGCGTGGGCATTGCGCGCGCACTCGCCAGCCGCCCCAAGGTGCTGCTGTCCGACGAAGCCACCTCGGCCCTGGACCCCGAGACCACGCGCTCCATCCTCGACCTGCTGCGCCAGGTGAACCGCGAGCTGGGCCTCACCGTGGTGCTCATCACCCACCAGATGCAGGTCATCAAGCAGGTGGCCGACCGCGTGGCCGTGATCGAGGCCGGCCGCATCGTGGAGCAGGGCCGCGTGCTGGAGGTGTTCACCCGCCCCGAGCAGGCCATCACCAAGAGCCTGATCGACGAGATCTTGCCCCAGGAGCTGCCCGCCAGCGTGCTCGAACACGTGCGCAAGCTCACCGGCCAGCTGGCCACCACGGCGCCGGGCCACGCAGGCCGGCTGCTGCGCCTGTCGTACTCGGGTGACAGCGCCTACCAGCCCATTTTGTCGCAGCTGATCCGCGAGTTCGGCGTGGACATGAGCATCCTGCACGGCCAGGTCGACGAGATCCAGGACGAGACCTTCGGCTCGCTGGCCGTGTACGCCAGCGGCGAGCCCGAACGCCTGCGTGGTGCCGTGGAGCACCTGCGCGCCGGCGGCGTGGCCGTCGAAGAAGTCACGATTGAAACCTGAGGGGCAAGAAAGCAATGTTCGACCATTTCACTCCGGCCATGCTGGAACTCTTTGCCTCGTCCTTGTGGGAAACGCTCATCATGGTGGGCATCTCGGGTCTCGTCGGCGGCCTCATCGGCGTGCCGCTGGGCGTGTTTTTGCGCCTCACGGACCACGGTGGCGTGCTGCAGAACGGCCCTGTCAACAAGCTCGTGGGCTGGCTGGTGAATGCGGTGCGCTCCACGCCCTTCATCATCTTGCTGGTGGCCATCATCCCGTTCACGCGCTTCATCACGGGCTCGTCCATCGGCACGGCGGCGGCTGTGGTGCCGCTGACCATTGCAGCGGCTCCGTTCGTCGCGCGCCTGGTGGAAGCGGCGCTGCGCGAGGTCGACCATGGGCTGGTCGAGGCGGCCCAGGCCATGGGGGCGACGACCAGCCAGATCGTCTGGAAGGTGTTGCTGCCGGAGGCTTTGCCTGGCATCGTTGCAGGCTTGACCATCACCTTCGTCAGTCTGACTGGCTACTCGGCGATGGCTGGGGCGATTGGTGGTGGCGGGTTGGGGGATCTGGGGATTCGTTATGGATACCAGCGGTTTCTGCCGGAGATCATGCTGGCGGTGGTGCTGGTTCTGATCTTTTTTGTGCAGGCGGTGCAGAGCCTTGGGGATTGGGCTGTGCGTCGGCTGAGCCATCGCTAGTCTCTGTGATGGTTGCCGCATGCCTTGATTGAGTGCGGGAGCCGGGATGTGCGCCCGGCGGCGCAGTAACTTTCTCTTGCGTCGCCAAGAGGGTGTAGAAGAAATCTATTTCAACCGCCCCAACAGCATCCGAGCCTGCGCAAGCCATACCCATGCCGCGGCATAGAACGGCTTGCGGTCGTGGTGCATCACCAGCCTGCGATTGCGCTCCAGCCACGCATGGGTGCGCTCCACCACCCAGCGCTTCTTGGCAATGGCAACCGGCTGCTCGTCGCTCCACAGAGACTGCTGGGCATCGTCCCATCGATGTCCAGCACTGTGGCGCACGATGCGTACCTGCACCTGATGCGCCTTCTCGATCTGCTGGGCGCATTGCCCTGCATAGGCGCTGTCGGCCCACAGTGCCTTGACCGAACCATCCGTGCGCTTGCACGCCTGGGCTACCGCTTGGGCCGCCGCTGCCCGGTCTTGTACCGCTGCGCTGGTGATCACCACTGCCAGTAGCAGGCCCAGGGTATCCACGACCAGATGGCGCTTGCGCCCCTGCACCTTCTTGCCTGCATCAAAGCCCAACGTTCCGCCCTGGGGGCTGCCTCGGTTGGACTGCGAGTCGATGATGGCTTCGCTGGGCTGGGCTGCGCGCTCCACCCGCTGGCGCCACTGCTGGCGCAAGCGCTCGTGCAGCGCCTCGAACTTGCCTTGGCGGGCCCACAGCACAAAGGCCTTCTGCACGGACTGCCAGGGCGGATAGATCTGCACGGGCAGGTTGCGCCAGGAAGAGCCGGTGCGCAGCACATAGCAGCACGCATCGACGATGCTGCGCCGCGAGTAGGTGGCAGGCCTGCCGCGCGAGCCTGGTTCGGGCTCGAACAAGTCCTGGGCCAGCGCCCATTCGGCGTCGGTCAGGGCGCCGGCGATGCCTGGCGAACTGCCGGGTCGATGCAGGGCGTTGTAGCCGTAGCGCTTGCCAGGCTGCTGGGGCTGTGCGCGCGACAGCTGTTGCTTGGGCCGTGCTCGCTGCAGGCCGGCTGCCTTCAGGGCCGCGCGCATGGTCACCGCACTGGGCGCATTGCGCCCCATGCGATCTGCCCAGGCCAGCGCCAACTCGGACAGGGTAGCTTGAGGGTTGTCTCGAACCACCTCGCGCAGGGCAGCATACTCGCTGGGAGGGATCACGGGTGGCCGGCCTGTCCTTGCCATTGCATTGCTCCTGGTAAGTCAATGCGGCAGGATCATAATTTATTTGTTCTACACCCTCCAAGAGAAAGTCACCAAAGAGAAGGCGACCCCCAGTCTGCGTCCCCCTTCGCCCGGAGGGCGAAGGGGGCAGCCTGCGATGCTCGGCTCTGGGGTGGTGCCGCTGAACTCGCTGCGTTCCCCCTGCGGGTGAACTCCGCTCAAACAGCAGCGGCAAGTCAGTTCACGAAGCGTGTGTGTCCTTCGGCACACACGCCCACCCCAGCTCCTGCGCTTCTCGGCGCAGCCAGAAGGGGTGGGGAGCGGGGTCAAAGACGGCTGCTGCTTCGCAGCTACGCCTGGGGTCGGTTCGCGCTGCGCGCTGCCGACATGCGGGGCGCGATCGCCCCGGCGAGCCGAGCGCAGCGAAGGACCACAGGCCGAGCGAAGCAATGGCCCGAGTGGAGCCCGCTCCCACCCCCTTCTGACCGTGCCGAGAAGCGCAGGGCCTGGGGTGAGCGCGTGCCGAAGGACACGCGCCTCGTTGTCTGACTCACCGCGGTTGTTTGAGCGGAGTTCGCCCGAAGGGGGAACGCAGCGAGTTCCGCGGTGCACCCCAGGACCGAGCATCGCAGGCTGCCCGTAGCGAAGCGAAGGGACACGGGCAGCGGGGTCGCCTTTCTTTGGGGTACGTTTCTTTGGCGACGCAAAGAAAGGTACCTCGGCCGCCGGGCCGAGACCCGGCCTCCGCCCTCAAAGAAAAACAGAAGCACCCACAGCCAAAGAGCGGCGAAGCTTCAAGACAACCAAGAAAATCAGCCTACGGTGTCCCGGCTGACCCCAGCCGTCTGGCTGAACCCACCATCCACATACGTGATCTCGGCCGTCATCCCGCTGGCCAGGTCCGATAGCAAGAACGCCGCCACATTGCCCACGTCCTCGATGGTCACATTGCGGCGCAATGGAGAAGAATCCGCCACCATCGACAGCAGCTTGCCGAAATCCTTGATCCCGCTCGCAGCCAGCGTCTTGATCGGCCCGGCGCTGATGCCGTTCACGCGCATGCCCTTGGGGCCCAGCGCCTCGGCCAGGTAGCGCACGCTGGCTTCCAGGCTGGCCTTGGCCAGGCCCATGGTGTTGTAGTTGGGGATGGTGCGCAGCGCGCCCAGGTAGCTCAGCGTGATCAGCGACGACTTCTCGTTGAGGTAGGGCAGGGCCGACTTGGCCATGGCCGGGAAGCTGTAGGCGCTGATGTCGTGCGCGATGCGGAACGACTCGCGCGACAGGCCTTCCAGGAAGTCGCCGGCGATGGCCTCGCGCGGCGCGAAGCCGATGCTGTGCACGAAGCCGTCGAACTTTGGCCACACCTGGGCCAGGTCGGCGAACATGCGGTCGATCTGCTCGTCGCTGCCCACGTCGCAGTCAAAGATCAGCTTGGAGTCGAACTCGGCCGCGAAGTCGGTGATGCGGTCCTTGAAGCGGTCGCCCACGTAGCTGAAGGCAAGTTCTGCGCCTTGGGCGTGGCAGGCCCGGGCGATGCCGTAGGCGATGGAGCGGTTGGACAGCACGCCGGTGATGAGCAGTTTCTTGCCGGTCAGAAAACCCATGGTTCGTTCTCCTGTGGAATTTTGGGGTAATGCAATCAATCAATGAGTGAATGAATGCGTAAGAAGGGGCGATGAAGGGCCGGGTAACCACCGCGTATGGATATGCGCCATTCGCTGCAGAGCCGGCCGAACGTAGTGCAGAATTGTCGCATGCGGTCTTGGCTCACTTTTTTGCTGATGGGTTGTTGCGCAGTGCCTGCTGCCTGGGCGGCGCATGGCTATGCACTCTGGGGCGACCTCAAGTACCCGGCAGACTTTGCCCACTTCGACTACGTGAACCCCGATGCACCAAAGGGGGGCGAGCTGCGCATGGTGAGCAACCTGCGCTACTCCACCTTCGACAAGTACAACCCCTTCACCATGAAGGGCTCGCCACCGGCCTACCTCTCGGATCTGCTGTTCGAGAGCCTGCTCACCGGCTCTATGGACGAGACGGCTTCGGGCTACGGCCTGCTGGCAGAGGACGTGGACGTGGCGCCCGACCGGTTGAGCGCCACCTTCCGCCTGCGGGCCGAAGCACGCTTTCACGATGGCAGCCCCGTGGAGGCCGCAGACGTCAAGTACAGCTACGAGACGCTGATCAGCCCCCAGGCCTCGCCCGGCTATGCCACCCTGCTGCAGGAAGTGGCGGGCGTGGACGTGATCGACAAGCGCACGGTGCGCTTTCGCTTCAAGCTGCCCAATCGCGAACTGCCGCTCACGGTGGGCAGCCTGTCCATCTTCAGCCGTGCCTGGGGCCGGCAGGCCGACGGCAAGGCCAAGCCCTTCGACCAGATCGTGACCGATACGCCTATCGGCAGCGGCCCCTACCGCATCGGCCCGGTGGCGTTCGGGCGCGACATCACCTACACCCGCGATCCCAACTACTGGGGCCGCAACCTGAACGTGAACAAGGGTGCGTTCAACTTCGACAACATCACCGTCAAGATCTACAAGGACAACACCGCCCGGCTGGAGGCCGTGAAGGCCGGCGAGTTCGACTTCATGACCGTGTACTCGGCGGGCGACTGGGCGCGCCGCATCAATGGCAAGCTGTTCAAGCAGGGGGTGCTGGTCAAGAAGGACATGAAGCACCGCCTGCCCGCGGGCTTCCAGAGCTATGTGCTGAACACCCGCAGGCCCATGCTGAGCGACCCGCGCGTGCGCGAGGCACTGGGCCTGGCCATCGACTACGAGTGGATGAACCGGCAGATGTTCTACGGCGGCTACCCGCGCGTGACCGACCTGTTCGGCAACACCGACTGCCAGGCCACCGGTACGCCCAGCCCCGAGGAGCTCAAGCTGCTGGAGCCCTGGCGTGGCAAGCTGCCCGATGCCGTGTTCGGCCCCATGTACCAGCCGCCGGTGACTGAGGGCGAAGGCCATTCGCTGCGCGAGAACCTGCGCCGTGCCCGCCAGCTGCTGGCCGACGCCGGTTGGACCTACCGCGACGGCGCCCTGCGCAACGCCAAGGGCGATGCCATGGTGATCGAGTTCCTGGACAGCAAGGAGGGCGGGGCCCGCACCGTGACCCCCTGGATCCGCAACCTGGAAAAGCTGGGCATCACCCTGCGCTTCGCCACGGTGGACTTTGCCCTGTACCAGCAACGCATGGACAAGTTCGACTTCGACATGATCAGCCTGGCGTTCCAGGGCACCTACAACCCGGGCCAGGAGATGCAGGAGTACTTCGGCAGCAAGCGTGCCGATGTCGAGGGGGCCGCCAACTACACCGGGGTGAAGAGTGCGGCCATCGACGCCATCGTCACCAAGCTGACCCGCGCCGACACCAAGGCCGAACTGCTGCCCGCCTGCCGTGCGCTGGACCGCGTGATCATGCACAGCCACTACCTGATTCCGCAATGGACGCTGTCCTCGCACCGCGTGGTCTACAACCAGCAGCGCCTGGCCTACAAGGAGCCCATGCCGCCCTACGCCAAGGCCGAGGAGTGGCTGATGTTCTCCTGGTGGAGCATCAAGAAGCCATGATGACGATGGCCCAACCCTGAACCGCCGGAGCCCAGCCCTACGCCATGCTTGCCTACATCGCCAAACGCCTGCTGCTCATGCTGCCCACCTTGCTGGGTGTGTTGCTTCTGACCTTTGCGGTGATCCAGTTCGTGCCCGGCGGCCCGGTGGAGCAGTACATGGCCGAGGCCCGTGCCGCGGCCGGCAAGGGGCAGGGTGCGGAAGGCGGCATGTCCTACCGTGGCGACCAGGGGGTGGACCCCAAGCGCGTGGAGCAGATCAAGGCGCTCTACGGCTTCGACAAGCCGGCGCACGAGCGCTTTTTCATCATGCTGGGCCAGTTCGCGCGCTTCGATCTCGGCAAGAGCTTCTTCCAGAACAAGAATGTGTGGGAGCTCGTGAAGGAAAAACTTCCTGTCTCCATCAGCCTGGGGCTGTGGACCTTCTTCATCAGCTACCTGGTGGCCGTTCCGTTGGGCGTGGCCAAGGCGGTGCGTGCGGGCTCTCGCTTCGACCTGGTCACCACGCTGCTCATCCTCGTGGGCTATGCGATTCCGGGCTTCGTGCTCGGCGTGGCGCTGCTTGTGATCTTTGGCGGCCAGCTGCAATGGTTCCCGCTGCGCGGGCTGGTGTCGTCCAACTGGGACCAGATGACATGGGGGGCGCGCATCGTGGACTACCTGTGGCACATCACGCTGCCTGTGACGGCCATGGTGGCGGGCAGCTTTGCGGTGACGGCCATGCTCACCAAGAACGCCTTCCTCGAAGAGATCCGCAAGCAGTATGTGCTGACGGCCCGGGCCAAGGGTCTGTCGGAGCGGCAGGTGCTGTGGAAGCATGTGTTCCGCAATGCGCTGATCCCCATCATCACGGGCTTTCCAGCGGCCTTCATCGGTGCCTTCTTCGCCGGCTCGCTGCTCATCGAAACCCTCTTCTCGCTCGATGGCCTGGGCCTGCTCGGCTACGAGAGCGTGATCCGCCGCGACTACCCCGTGGTGCTGGGCACGCTGTACCTGTTCACCCTGATTGGCATGGTCACCAAGCTCATCAGCGACCTCTGCTATGTGTGGGTAGATCCCCGCGTGAAGTTTGACTGACCGCATGAACGCGCCCTCCGCAAGCCCCACCACCGCTACCGGTACGCCGGCCACAGCAACGCCAACGGCCCCCACGGCCCCTGTTTCCCTTTCTCCCTCGCGCCGGGCCTGGCTGCGCTTCAAGCGCAACCGCCTGGGCTTGTGGAGCCTGGTCATCTTTTGCGTGCTGGTGCTCATCAGCCTGGCCGCCGAGGTGGTTAGCAACGACCGGCCCCTGATCGTGCGCTACGAGGGCCAGACCTACTTCCCCATGCTTCAGACCTACCCCGAAAAAACCTTCGGCGGTGATTTCGAGACCCCCACGGACTATCTGGACCCCTTCATCCAGCAGCGGCTGAGCGCGGGCGACAACTGGGCCCTCTACACCCTCAACACCTACGGGCCCACCACCCTCAACTATTTCGCCAAGGAGCCCAATCCCTCGGCGCCCACGCGCGACAACTGGCTGGGCACCGATGACCGGGGCCGGGACATGCTGGCCCAGCTGATCTATGGTTTCCGCGTGAGCGTGCTGTTCGGCCTGGCGCTGACCTTCATCGGCACGGTGCTGGGCATCCTCACCGGGGCGATCCAGGGCTTCTTCGGTGGCAAGACCGATCTGGCCTTCCAGCGCTTCATCGAGATCTGGGAGTCCATGCCCGAACTGTACCTGCTCATCATCTTCAGCGCGCTGTTCGCGCCCAGCATCTCGCTGCTGCTCATCCTGCTCTCCCTGTTCGGCTGGATGGGCCTGTCGGACTACGTGCGGGCCGAGTTCCTGCGCAACCGCCAACTCGACTACGTGAAAGCGGCGCGTGCCCTGGGTGTCAGCAATGCCCAGATCATCTGGCGCCACATCCTGCCCAATAGCCTGACCCCGGTGGTCACCTTCCTGCCGTTCCGCATGAGCGCCGCCATCCTCTCGCTCACGGCCCTCGACTTCCTGGGCCTGGGCGTGCCGCCGGGCACCCCCAGCCTGGGCGAGCTGCTGAGCCAGGGCAAGAACAACATCGACGCCTGGTGGATCTCACTGAGCACCTTCGCCGTGCTGGTGGTCACCCTGCTGCTGCTGACCTTCATGGGCGACGCCCTGCGCGACGCCCTCGATCCGCGAAAGGCCGACAAGTGAGCACCGCATCCAGTCCAGGTACGGCACCGTCAGGCCCTTTGCTCGACGTGCGGGATCTCCATGTGCACTTCGGCAGGAAGGAGGTGGTGAGCGGCGCCAGCTTCACCATCGCCCCCGGCGAAAAGCTCGCCCTGGTGGGCGAATCGGGCTCGGGCAAAACCATCACGGCGCTCAGCCTGCTGCGCCTGGCGGGCGATGCGCGGGTGACGGGCCAGGCCCTGCTGCGCGGGCGCGACCTGCTGGCCCTGAGCGAGCGCGAGATGCGCGGCGTGCGCGGTGGCGAGATCGCCATGGTCTTCCAGGAGCCCATGACGGCGCTGAACCCGCTGATGACCATCGGCCAGCAGATCGCCGAAATCCTGCAGCTCAAGAAGGGCCTCACGGGCGCGCAGTGTGCCCAGGCGGCCATCGAGCTGCTGGCCAAGACCGGCATCCCCGAGCCCGCGCGCCGGGCCAACGCGTTTCCGCACCAGCTCTCGGGCGGGCAGCGCCAGCGCGCCATGATCGCCATGGCCCTGGCCAGCGAGCCGCAGCTGTTGCTGGCCGACGAGCCCACCACCGCACTCGACGTGACCTTGCGCGGGCAGATCCTCGACCTGCTCAGTGACCTGCAGCGCCAGACCGGCATGGCCGTGCTGCTCATCACGCACGACCTGAACCTGGTGCGCCGCTTTGCCGACCGCGTGGCCGTGATGGAGCAAGGCGTGCTGGTGGAGCAGGGCGCCGTGGCCGAGGTGTTCGGTGCGCCCCAGCATGCCTACACCCGCAAGCTGATGCAAAGCCAGCCCCAGCGCGACGTGACCGAGGCCGCGCTAGCGCCGGGCACGCCGCCCGTGCTGCAGGCCAGCGACCTGCGCGTGGTCTACCCCACACCGCTGCCCGGCCTGCGCGGCTGGTTCAAGAAGGGCGAGTTCGTGGCCGTGCAGGGCGCCAGCCTGGCGCTGCCGCCGGGCCGCACGCTCGGCGTGGTGGGGGAGTCGGGCTCGGGCAAGTCCACGCTGGCCCAGGCCATCCTGGGGCTGCTGCCCTTTGGCGGGTCGCTGCAGGTGGCGGGGCAGGGCTGGCAGGCGCCGGCCATGCGCAATTCACCGGCCAACCAGCAACTGCGCCGCAAGGTGCAGGTGGTGTTCCAGGATCCGTTCTCTTCGCTGTCCCCACGCCTCACGGTGGAAGAGATCGTGGGTGAGGGCATGCGCGTGCACGAACCCACGCTCAGCGTGGCCGAGCGGCGCACGCGTGTGGAGGCCGCGCTGGCCGAGGTCGGACTGACCGAGGCGCAGTTCCCCGGCCTGCTGGCGCGCTACCCGCATGAATTCTCGGGCGGCCAGCGCCAGCGCCTGGCCATTGCGCGCGCCCTCATCGTGCAGCCCGAGCTGCTGGTGCTCGACGAGCCCACCAGCGCGCTCGACGTCACCATCCAGCAGCAAGTGCTCAAGCTGCTGCAGCGCCTGCAGAAGGAAAAGGGCCTGAGCTACCTGCTCATCACCCACGACGTGCAGGTGATCCGTGCCATGGCGCACGAGGTGCTGGTGATGAAGGACGGCAACGTGCTCGAAAGCGGCCCCGTGGGCCAGGTGCTCGACGCGCCGCAGCACCCCTATACGCAGCGCCTCGTGGAGTCCGCCGGGCTGGACTGAGCCCCACCTCTGGCCGGGCGCCGTGCCTTGGGGGTTCGAGCCGGCGGCTGGGGCGCCAGGACCCTGTCAGGCGTAGGTATCGAGCTGGCTGC
Source organism: Acidovorax sp. GW821-FHT09B03 (assembly GCF_059418305.1). Lineage (NCBI taxonomy): Bacteria > Pseudomonadati > Pseudomonadota > Betaproteobacteria > Burkholderiales > Comamonadaceae > Acidovorax > Acidovorax sp. GW821-FHT09B03. The sequence continues at coordinate 116,683 of NZ_JBWKPP010000006.1, read as the reverse complement.
CCAGGCTGGTGGAGGCCTGGCCTTCGGTTTTGGCGCGCTGCTCGCGTGCGGCCTGCGCCGCCGCCTCGGCTTTCTGGGCCTGTGCGGCCTGCTGTTCCTGCTGGCGTGCACGCTGGATGGCGGTGATCTGCGCCTGCACCATCTGGATCTGGGTCTGCAGCAGCTTGGCCTTCTCCTTCTTGGCCTTGGCGTCCATGTCGGACGTGGCCACGTTCTTGAGCTCTTCGGTCAGGGACTGCAGCTGCTTTTGCAGCTTGGCGATCTCGCTGCCACCGCCCCCGCTGCTGGAAGAAGACACCTTGCCGGCCGATGAAGAGGAGGAAACTTGCATGCCTGCCTTATCGGCAGGTGGGGGACAAAACTTAAGCGTGGCGCAGGGTCTTTTCAACTCCTGGGCTGTGCCGCAGGCAACGCACCATCCTGCGCCACCCACAGCACCTTGTCCACCTCCACGCCGAGCGCCTTTGCCTGGGCCAGCAGCTGCTCGCGCACGCCGGGTGGCAGGGTCTTGGTGCGCGACAGGATCCAGAAATAGCCGCGGTTGGAGCCCACCACCATGGACCACTGGTAGTTGGGGTCCAGTGCCACCACGTTGTAGCCGCCGTAGAAGGGGCCGAAGAACGAGACCTTGAGCGCACCCTGGTCGGTCTCGCCAGTGAAGCGGGCCTTGCCCTCGGCCTGCTTCCAGCGGTCGCGGCCGGGGTCGAACCCGCGGTTGATCACCTTGATGGTGCCATCCGGGTTGGGGATGTAGTTCGCGGTGGTCTGCTGCAGGCCGCGCTCGAACGAATGGTCCAACCGGGCCACCTCGTACCACTGGCCCGCGTAGCGCTGCGCGTCGAAGCCCGCCACCGGCTCAATGCCGGCGGGTGGATGCGTGGAGCAGGCCGTGAAGAACAGCACCGCGCCCAGCGCCAACACGCCAATGGTGTTGGGCAGGATGCGGCGGCCCACCGAGGGCGCGGCACCGGTGGCTGCTTGTCCTGGGGTGGGCACTGGCGTGTCTCGCATGTCTCGCAGTTCAACAAGGGTGTCAGGCATGGTGGTGTCCCTGGGAATGGTTCGTCGCAGTCCCTGGCATGGGCCGGCCTTCGGGGCGGGCGCTGCCTGTCTTGCGGCGGTGTGGTCAATGTAGTGAGCGCGCTGGTGCGCGCGTGTAGGCGCGCGCTGGCATCGCCTGTCGGCGGCATGGGGGCCGCCGTGCCGCGCATCACACCATGGGTCGGGGCCACGTGGGGCGGGTGGGCCCTCCATCCGCCCGCCTTGTTGCCACAAAAGTCACGGATCGGCAGGAAGAGTGGGGGCCCTGCGCGGCCCTGGTGCCCGCTGGCACGGAACTTGAACGCGCCCAGCGGGTAGAGTGGCAAGCATGCAGGTGCCGCCCGGCGCACCTGCCCGGCCCTGTTGCCACCGCTTGCATGAGGTTCTTCGCATGACCACGCCATCCACCACCACCACGGCGGCCCCTGGGGCCGACCACTTGCGCTTTCACCGCCAGCACGAGCACCTGTCGCCGCCCTTCGGCAACGATGGCTTTGCGCGCCGGGCCGAGGCCTTTGCCCGCATGTTCGGCTCGCCCCGGTTCCTGCTCTTGCAGACCTGCTTCGTGGCGGTATGGATCGGCCTGAACCTGTCGGGCGTGGTGAAGTTCGACGTGTACCCCTTCATCCTGCTGAACCTGGCGTTCAGCCTGCAGGCCGCCTATGCGGCCCCGCTGATCCTGCTGGCCCAGACCCGCCAGGCCGAGCGCGACCGCATGCATGCCGACGCCGATGCCCGGCACCGCGAGGCCCTGGCCCTGGCCACGCAGGAGCGCCAGGCCCTGGCCGCGCAGAACAGCGCGCAACTGCTCGACCTGCTGGAGCAGAACACCCGCCTGACCGAGATGACCCGCAAGCTCAGCGAGCGCATCGAGGCCCTGACGGTGGAAATGCACCACCGCATGCACTACGTGCCCGCCGTGGCAAGGTACCAGCAGCAGGCCGACCAGCCGGGCCCGCAGCAGTCCGGCGGCACCGGTGGGGACGCCAACCCGCGCCAGGGGGGATAAGCCATGTTCGCCACCCATCCCCTGCCACCGGCGGGCACGGCGGCCACCGTGCCGCCCTTCGACGCGGCCACCGCCCTGCAGGCATTGCATGGCCATGCCGTGCCAGGCGAGCCCCTCCTGCTGCTGCACCTGGGCACCGAGCACACGCGCATTGCCGTGGTGGGCGAGGGCGCCGCACCCGGCCCGGTGTTCACCCTGGCCCTGGGCACGCACAGGACCGCCCGTGCATTCTTCCGCCGCGATGTGCCGACCCCGCTGGAACTGGAGAACGCCATCGCCAGCGTGGAGGACGAGGTCTACCTGGCCCACCGGCAGTACGCTGTGCAGGGCCATGCCCCGGACCTGGCCTGGTGGTCCACCGATCCGCACCTGGTGGCCCTGGCCGAACTGGCGGGCGTGCCGCGCGGCCCGGCCATGCGGCTTACGCTGGAGGCCATGGAGCGCCTGTTCCAGCGCCTGGCCGCCGTTTCCGAGGGCCGGCCCGCCGCGAGCGAGGGCCTGCCCGAGAGTGTGGAGTTCGCCACCACCTTGCTGCTGCTGCGCGAGCTGATGCACCACATGCCGTTCGGGCAGCTGCACCTGGTGGCGCAGTAGTCAACCGTCTAGCCCTCGGGCATAGACCGCGAATTCGTGGACCGACCCGAAACCGAGGGCCTGGGCCAGTTCGTACGATGCGCGGTTGTCCCGAAAGCAGTCCCACCCAGGTTCCAGCCCGCGCCGCAGGCACCCATCGATGAACGCCGTGGCCGTCGCCCTGGCCAGGCCCTGCCGCCGGTGGCCCTCGAAGGTGCAGATGTCTGCATCGTGCCGCAGCCCTTTCACGAACACCGAGTAGCACAGGCTGGCCACTTGTTCTTCATGCAGCACGCAGCATCCGACGCCGTCGCGTTCGAACTGCGCATCGCTGGCCCACATGCCTGCTGCAAAGGGGTACTGGCCGCCATCGGCCAGGCGCCGCAGCAGCGTGGCATCCAGGGGCACCAGGCGGTGGCCTGGCGGCAAGGGCGGCTCGGCGCGCTGTGCCGCAAAACGGCGGTGGTCGAACGAGAAGGCCACGCGCTGCATTTTTTTCACGCGGGGCGCCTGGCGCTGCTCGAGCACCGGTTCCCAGCCGGCATGGCCCGGGTACAGGATGAAGAAGTCCTGCTGGGCAGGCGCCTGCAGCCAGTCGAGGCAGGTCGCAGCCCACTGTGCGTCGGGCCCATCGCCCGCGAGCACGCAAAACCCATTGTCATAGACAAAGGCGGCGTGCACGTCCCCGGCTCGGGGGACAAAGATGCGGCCTTGGGTGTGGCCCGACAGCACGGCGCCCATGATCTCGGCGCCCGCGTGGAGGCCATCGAGTAGCGCGGCCAGCGCGGGGAAATTCTTCGCATTCAGTTCGTGCATGGCACCGATTGTGCCGGCGGCGCTGCGGTCGTCGCTGCCTGCGCCCGCCACTCCCGCGGCGCCTGCCCGAAGCGCTCCTTGAAGGCCCGGCTGAAGTGCGCCGCGTCGTTGAAGCCCCAGCCGAACGCGATCTCCGCCACCGAGGCCTTGGCGCGGCGTGCGTCCAGCAGCTCGCGGCTGGCGCCGTCGAGCCGCTGGCCCCAGAGGTAGTGCGAGGGCGACTGCGGTTCGGCCTTGCTGAACAGGCGGTGCAGGTGGCCGCTGGACATGCCCAGGTCGGCCGCCACGGATGCGATGGTCAGCGCCGGGTCGCGCAGCCGGCCATCGATGTGCCGCTTGATGCGCGCCACGTGGTAGGCGCCCATGGCCGAGGGCTCGGCCCGGCCGCAGGCGGGCAGCGATTGCAGGCCCGCCACCAGCACGCTGATGACGCCGCTGGCCACGGCGGCGGCCGAGGCGGTGGGCAGGCTGTCCACTTCGCCCCGCAAGGTGGTGACCATGGCGGCCATCAGATGCCCGGCGCCGCTGCGGCCCGAGACCGTGGTGGCCGTGAGCTGCTCGGTGCGCGCCACCAGCGCGCGCAGCTGCTCGCCGCGCAGCTTGAGCACGATCTCCTCGAAGTCCTCGCTGAACTGCAGGGTGTAGGGCCGCGTGCTGTCGTACAGCGCAAAGTCGCCAGGGGCCACGGCAGCGTCGCGCCCGTCCTGCGAGATCACGCCGTGCCCCTTGGTCTGCAGGCTCACGATGAAGCAGTCGTCCGTGGCGCGCGAGATGAAGCGCGGCGTGCGCACCACCCGCTGGGCGCAGGAACGCACCACCGACAGGTCCAGCCCAGGCAGGTGGTGGCTCTGGATGGAGCCGCCGAAGTGCTCGCCATCGGGCGCATCGCACTCGAGCTGCACGTAGGTGGTGCAGATCATGTCGGTCCAGTAGGCCAGCCGGTCGCGGGGCGCGATGGCATCGGTACTCAAGAGTTGGCTCATGGGCGGGGTCTCAAGCGGGGCGGGGGAGAAGGGCAACAGGCCCATCATCCTCCGACCGGGCCCGTTCTTCAAGCAAGGCCCATGCCGGTAAACCCGGGGTGGCGAGTTGGGGGCAAAGGGCAGGTGACTCCCAGTCAAGTGGCCTGGAATCAAGGACCAGGAGAGCCTGGGGCAAGACGGTACCGGCCTGTCCGCAGTGAAATCCTTCCATCGACAACCCCGCCCTTGAAGGAGATCCCCATGCCCGCCACCCTGCACCCCAAGCTGCGCGTCGCCGCCGTCCAGGCCGCACCCGTGTTCCTGGACCTCGATGCCACCATCGACAAGACCATCGCGCTGATGAAGGAAGCCAAAAGGCAGGGCGCGCAGCTCGTGGCCTTCCCCGAGACCTGGATCCCCGGTTATCCCTGGTGGATCTGGCTCAACTCGCCCGCCATGGGCATGCAGTACGTGCAGCGCTACAACGACAACTCGCTGGTCGTCGGCTCGGCCGAGTTCCAGCGCCTGGCGCAGGCAGCGCGCGACATCGGCATCTGGATGTCCACCGGCTACAGCGAGCGTGCCGGTGGCAGCCTCTACATCGCCCAGGCCCTGTTCGACGACCAGGGCCGCGTGGTCAAGACGCGGCGCAAGCTCAAGCCCACGCACGTGGAGCGCACGGTGTTCGGCGAAGGCGATGGCAGCGACCTGGCGGTCATGCCGACCGCCATCGGCAACGTCGGCATGCTCGCCTGCTGGGAGCACCTGCAGCCCCTGAGCAAGTACGCCATGTATGCGCAGAACGAGCAGGTCCACATCGGCGCCTGGCCCAGCTTCTCGCTGTACCGCGGCGCCGCCCATGCGCTGGGGGCCGAGGTCAACAATGCCGCGAGCCAAGTCTATGCGGTCGAGGGCGGCTGCTTCGTGGTCGCGCCGTGCGCCACCGTGTCTAAGGAGATGCACGCCATGCTCTGCACCGACGACCTGCAGCGCCAATTGCTGCTCGAAGGTGGCGGCTTCGCGCGCATCTACGGTCCCGACGGTGCATCGCTGGGCACGCCGCTGGGCGAGAAGGAAGAAGGCCTGGTACTGGCCGACATCGACCTGGGCACGATCTCCCTGGCCAAGACCGCCGCCGACCCGGCCGGCCACTATGCGCGGCCCGACGTCACGCGCCTGTTGCTCAACCAGACCCCGGGCGACCGCGTGGTGTCGCAGGTTCCGGTCGGCATGGCCGCAGCGGCGGCCAACGAAGCCAGCGCCGAGCCCGCACCTGCGCTGCTGGCCGAGTCCTGAGCGTTGCGCACGGGAGTCACGCCATGGAATCCGCCATCCCCAGCCACCTGCAATGCCCGCGCCTGCGCCACCGCAGGGTGCCCGACGACTATGTGCCGCCATACCCGGCCACCGTGGCGCGCTACCGCCCCGAGGTCACGCGCGTGGTCATGGGCTACTTCGGCATCCAGCACCGGGCGGATGCGCCCGCGCCCGCCCTGGCCGCGCGGGCCCTGCACTGCATCGCCGAGGCCTTTGCCGGCGCCAACGGCCCGGGCCACTGGGACCGCGCGCAGTGCCTGGACCAGGCGGGCTACCTCAACACCATCACCATCGGCTACTGGGCCGAACCGGCCACCTACGCCGCCTGGTTTGCCGAGCATGGCGCGCGCTGGGCATCCGGCGCGTTCAACGATCCCGGGCTGGGCCTGTTCACCGAGGTGCTGCAGCCTGCGGCCGACCGCTTCGAGACGCTGTTTTCCAGCGATGGGATCGAGGGCGTGGCCGGCGTTTCCAGCGGCCTGGGCGAACCCATCCAGGAGCATGCCTACTGGGGCGGCATGCGCGACCGCCTGGCCCTGTCGCAGACCGACGGCATGGCGCCCGAGGGCGCGCCGCAGGTCGTCACCGAAGGCCTGCACCAGCGCGTGCTGCCGCACGAGAACCTGTGCCTCATCCGCTCTGGCCAGGATTGGGCCGGCACCCAGGGCGATGAGCGGCGCATGTACACCGAGGAGGTCGAGCCCGTGCTGCGCGCCGGCATGGACTTCCTGCAGGACCAGGGCCGCCAGGTGGACTGCTATGCCAACCGCTACATGGCCGTGGTGGACACTGCCGGCAAGCCCACGGAAAAGAGCTTCGGCATGGGCTGGTGGCGCAGCCTGGCCGCACTGGAGCGCTGGGCCGAGTCACACCCCACGCATGTGGCCATCTTCGGCGCGGCCATGAAGTACCTGGGCACCATGGGGCCGGCGGCGCAGCTCAGGCTCTACCACGAGGTCACGGTGGCCCGGGCCGAGGAGCAGTATTTCGAGTACTTCAACTGCCACCCGCGCACGGGCATGCTGGGGGCTGTCACTGTGGCTTGAGAAAGGTCTCGGCCAGCCGTACCCAGTAGGCGCCCCCCACCACGACGTTGCCGTCATGGAAATCGTAGCCCGGGTGGTGCACCATGCAGCCGCCGGGGGCGTTGCCGTTGCCGATCTGCAGGTAGGAGCCCGGCACCTTCTCCAGCATGAAGGCGAAGTCCTCGCTGGCCGGCAGGGCCGCCGCCTGCAGGGTTACGCGCTCGGGGCCCACCAGGTCCAGCGCCACCTGGCGCGCCAGCGCGGTCTCTGCCGGGGTGTTGACGAGCACGGCGTAGCCGGGCCGCCAGTCGAGCTGGGCGCGCACGCCATGGCCGGTGGCGGTGGCCTCCACCAGTGCGCGGATGCGCTGCTCCAGCAACCGGCGCACGCCGCTGTCCATGGCGCGCACACTGATCTCCAGCACCGCGCTGGCGGGGATCACGTTGTTGGCCTGGCCGGCGTGCAGCGCGCCCACGGTGACCACGGCCATCTGCTGTGGGTCCACGTTGCGCGAGACGATGGTCTGCAGCCCCATCACCAGGCTGGCCGCGGCCACCACGGGGTCGATGGCCACGTGCGGCATGGCCCCATGACCGCCCACGCCTTCGAGCGTGATGGTGGCGTAGTCGCTCGACGCCATGGCCGGCCCCTCGCGCAGCAGCAGGTGGCCCTGGGCCACGCCAGGCATGTTGTGCATGGCAAACACGGCATCGCAGGGGTAGCGCGTGAACAGGCCGTCGGCCATCATGCGCAGCGCGCCGCCACCGCCTTCCTCTGCGGGCTGGAAGATCAGGTTCAGCTCGCCGCTGAACTGCCCGTGCTCCGCCAGGTACCAGGCCGCCGCCATCAGCATGGCGGTGTGGCCGTCGTGCCCGCAGGCGTGCATCACGCCCGGGTGGGCGCTGCTCCAGGCGGCGCCGGTGGCCTCGGTGATGGGCAGGGCGTCCATGTCGGCGCGCAGGCCCAGGCGTGGGCCCGGGCCGCGCACCAGGCGGCCCACCACGCCCGTGCCGCCGATGCCGCGCTCCACCGCATAGCCCCAGCGCTCCAGCCGTTCGGCCACCAGCTCGGCCGTGCGCTGTTCCTCGAAGGCCAGCTCCGGGTGGCGGTGGATGTCGCGGCGCAGGGCGATGAACTCGCTGGCGCGTGCCTCCAGGGTATCGAACAAGGGGGTGTGCTTCATCGTCGTCATTGCGGCTGCAGGTTGATGGAGCGCGCGATCTCGCGGTAGCGCGCGGTCTCGCTCTCGAAGAAGGCGGTGGATTCGGCCAGCGTCATCGCCGGCGATGCCACCATGGACTGCGCCGCAAGCTGGGTGTGCACGGTGGGGTCCTTGAGCGCGCGGCCGATGGCCTGGTGCAGGCGCTGCACCACGGGCTCGGGCGTCTTTTTGGGCACCATGAAGCCGGTCCAGATCTTGTACGAGAAGTTGGGCAGGGCCTTGCCCTCGCTCACGGTGGGAATGGTCTTGAGCATCTCGGAGCGCTGTGCGCCCAACTGGCCGATGATCTTCAGGCGCCCCTGGTCGGCCATGGCGCCCATGGCCGAGCTGTAGACCAGCACCGCGAAGTCGAGCTGCCCGCCGCCCAGGTCCTGCAGCAGTGGTGCGTTGCCCTTGTAGGGGATGTGCTGCATGGTGGTGTGCGTGGTCTGCTGCACCTTCTCCAGGATCAGGTGGTAGAGCGAGCCGATGCCCACGCTGCCGTAGGACAGCGGGTCCTTGCCCGGCGTGCGCGCCAGTGCGACCAGCTCGTCCACGCTGTTCACGCCCAGGTCCTTGCGCGTCACGAAGACCATGGCCGCGTCGGACACCGGGTGCACCAGGCGGAAGTCCTCGGTGCGCAGCTTCACCGCGGCGTTGGCCAGCGGCGCCAGGATGGCCTCGTTGGGCGAGCCCTGGAAGATGTAGTAGCCATCGGCCGGCGCGGCCAGCACCTTCTGCGCGGCCATGGCGCCGGCTGCTCCGCCCAGGTTCTCCACGATCACCTGCTGGCCCAGCTCGCGGGTCATGGGGGTGTTGAGGATGCGGGCCATCGCGTCGGACGGGCCGCCTGCGGGGTAGGGCACCATCAGGCTCACCGGCTTGGTGGGGTAGCCCGGGGCCTGTGCCCAGGCGGCCAGGGGGCTGGCGCCCAGTACCAGGCCGGTGAGCCCGGCCAGTGTGGCGAGCAGGCGTTTCATCGCAATCGTTGTGTGGTTCATTTCGATCCCTTGCGGACAAATTGGTAAGCGGCCATGGCAGCCATGGTTCCTGTTTTTTCGACACCCTCTGGCCTTGCAGCGCTGCTCTTTGGGGGCGCTTTTTGCAGGTCAGTGAAGCCATCTTAGGATTGGCCTATCTGCGCGTCCAATGCATTGCAAAGTGGGTTAGCATGAGTTGAAGTTATTCAATTTTCTTGCACCAGAAGGGGGCAATCGGCATGACTTTGGTGCAGCTTCGGCACTTCATTTCGCTGGCGCAGACCGGCTCGTTCAGCAAGTCGGCCGAGGCCATGCACCTCACGCAGCCGGCGCTCAGCCGCAGCATCCGCTCCATCGAGGACGAGCTGGGCCTGCCCCTGTTCGACCGCATCGGCCGGCGCAGCGAACTCACGCCTTTTGGCCGCCAGGTGCTGCAGCGCGCCCAGCGCCTGGTGGACGATGCGGCCGAGCTGCATGCCCTGGGCCGGCGCATGCGCGAGGGGGAGGGGGGGGCCATCCGCATCGGCCTGGGCTCGGGGCCCGGCGCGCTGCTGATGACACCGCTGCTCATGCAGGTGGCCACGCGCCACCCGCAGCTCACGCTGGAAATCTCGCGCGGCAGCACCGACCGGCTGGTGCAGGCGCTGCGCGACCGCCAGCTCGACGCGCTGGTCATCGACGCGCGCTCGCTGCAGCCCGCCACCGACCTGCGCACCGAGCTGGTCTGCGAGATCCGCGGCTCCTTCATGGTGCGGCGCGGCCACCCGCTGCTGCGCAAGCGCGGCGGCGTGCGCTTCGAGATGCTCAAGGACTACCCCATCGCCTCGACCCCGCTCAGCGACGAGGTCGCGCGCCGGCTCATGGAAACCTACGGCCCCGAGGCCCACCCCGCCGCCTGCGTGACCCTGCGTTGCGAAGAGATACCGAGCCTGGTCGAGGTGGTGCGCAAGAGCGACGCCATCCTGCTGGCCGTGCGTGCTGCTGCGCCCGACCTGGTGGAGCTGCCCATGGTGCCCGGCGAGATCACCACCGCCTTGTTCGGCCTGGTCACCCTGGCCGGCCGCAGCGAGGCCCCGGCCATGCCCATCGTGCGCACGCTGGTGCAGGAGCTGCTGAAAGACTAGGGCGGCTGGCTAGCCGCCCAGCATGCGCAGTGCCAGGCCCGCCAGCGCACAGCCGCCCAAGAGGGGCAGCACCCCCAGCTTGAAACGGAACAGTGCCACGCCGGCCAGCAGTGTGATGGCGACGGACGCGATGTCCACCCCGCCCGCAAAGCCCTGCGGCCACCACACGTGCCAGGCGAAGAACAGGGCCAGGTTCAGGATCACGCCGACCACGGCGGCCGTGATGGCCGTGAGCGGCGCGGTGAAGCGCAGCTGGTTGTGCGTGGTCTCGATCAGCGGCCCGCCCGCCAGGATGAACACGAACGAGGGCAGGAAGGTGAAGAAGGTCACCACCGAAGCCGCCAGCGCGCCGGACCAGAAGGCCGCTTCGGGCCCGAACACGTTGTGCAGCCAGCCGCCCAGAAAGCCCACGAAGGCCACCACCATGATCAAGGGGCCCGGCGTGGTCTCGCCCAGCGCCAGGCCATCGATCATCTGCTTGGCATCCAGCCAGTGGTAGTGCTCCACCGCGCCCTGGTACACATAGGGCAGCACCGCATAGGCCCCGCCAAAGGTCAAGAGCGCCGCCTTGGTGAAGAACCAGCCCATCTGCGTGAGCGTGCCCTGCCAGCCATACAGCGCCAGCAGCACCCCCATGGCCGCCAGCCACAGGCCGCCGCCCACGGCCAGCACCTGCGCCAGGCGCTTGCGGCTGAACAGCGCATGGGCCGGTGTGGGCGTGTCATCGTCGATCAGCGCCGGCCCATAGCCGCGCTGGGCGCCGCCATGCCCGCCGGCCGTGAACAGCTGGGGCCAGCGCCGCCCGGCCAGGTGGCCGATGAGCGCTGCCGCCAGCACGATTGCCGGGAAGGGCACGCTGAACGCCATGATGGCCACGAAGGCCGCCGCTGCCAGGCCCCACAGCCAGCGGTTGTGCAGTGCGCGCGTGCCGATGCGGTGCGCCGCATGCAGCACCAGCGCCGTCACCGCCGGCTTGATGCCGTAGAAGATGCCCTCCACCACGGGCAGGTGCCCCCAGGCGATGTACACCCAGGACAGCAGCACCAGCAGCACGAGGGACGGCAGCACGAACAGCCCTCCCGCCACCAGCCCGCCGCGCGTGCGGTGCATCAGCCAGCCGATGTAGGTGGCCAGTTGCTGCGCTTCGGGGCCGGGCAGCACCATGCAGAAGTTGAGCGCATGCAGAAAGCGCTTCTCGCTGATCCAGCGGCGCCGCTCCACCAGTTCGGTGTGCATGATCGCGATCTGCCCGGCCGGCCCGCCAAAGCTGATGCAGCCGAGCTTGAGCCAGAACCACAGGGCCTGGGTGAACGGTACATCGGTGGGGCGTGCATCGCCGTCGGGGGCATCGGCCCCGCTGGCCACGGCTGCCGCGCTGTGGGTGTCTGTCATCGTCGGGGTTCCATTCAGATCGCTCATGCCTGCACCGCCTGCGGTGCCCAGCGGTGGGTTTTCTGCGGGCCGCTGACCCCTTGGCTGCACCAGGCATACAGCGCGTCGTACACCGGCATGGCAGCTGCGAGCATGGCCATGTCGTCGCCTGCGTGCAACTGCGAGAGACCGAGCGACACGGCCAGCAGCCCTGCGGCCTGGGGAGCCAGCTGGATCTCGTCGGTATCGGCGGCGCGCACGATGCGCGCCAGTGCGGCGAGGGCCGGGTCGGCCTGCAGGCCGAAGGCCGAGAGCAGCGCGTCGAAGCTGCACAGCGCGCCCGCGTGCGTGATGGGCGCGCCGGGAACGTCGTAGGCCACGGCACGGAGCCGCTGCGCATCGGGCAGCACCTGGGCCGCGTCCACGTAGAGAAACTCTGCGCGCGGGTCGATGAAGCGGCGTACCAGCCAGGGGCAGGCAATGCGGTCGATCTTGGGCCGCGCGCGGGTGATCCAGCGCGACGCAGCCGTGCCGTCCACCCCCAGGTCGGGCCGCTTGCGCACCGCCAGGGGCCGCATGGCGCGCCAGCGGGCCAGGTCCTCGGGCGTGTCGACGCCGGGCTCGCCCCCCTCGAATCCGCCCGCCAGGAAGCTGGCGTTCCAGCCCGCCTGCCGCAGCACCGCCGCCGCCTCCCGGCTCACGGCGTGGCCGTACACGCAGTACACGACGGCCTCGCGGGGCGGGGCGCTGGCTGCCAGGGCGGCGATGTCTTCGGGTGTGCAGTGCCGCGCGCTGGCCAGCAGGTGCGCGCTCTCGTCAAAGCGAGGCCGCCGGCGCACATCCAGGACAAGCGGAGCCCCGGGCGTGCCGATGCGCGCAGCGAGATCCTGGGGAAGAACGGAGAAGGAGAAAGGGGCGTTGCCCATAAGGGTGTCCACGGATGATGACTCCGGCAAAGAGTGATCAGCACTTGGATGGGACACCATCTATCCGTGAGGATTCGGGAGGCTGGTTTCCCGATGTGCAAATCTTAGCAGGAGTTTTTGGCACGGCGATGCCATTGCCTGGCACACGTCTGCTCTGGCCCATGGTGCCAAGTGGCTAAGATGGCTGCCCTTTGCACCGCCGCCCTGCGCCCCATGTACATCGACCAAGCCACCGCCCACGACCTGGATGCCGTCGTCTCCACCCTGCAGGAGGCGGCCCAGTGGCTGCAAGGCAATGGCCGGCCCCTGTGGTCCCCTGCAGACTACAGCGCCGAGCGCATAGGGCGTGACATTGGCGCCAGCGCCTACTGGATTGCGCGTAGCGGGCCAGGTCCAGGCGCAGCGGTGGCCGGCGTCATGCGCCTGGACCCGGAAGACCCGCACTATTGGCCCGAGATCGCACCTGGCAGTTCCCTGTACCTGCACAAGCTAGCGGTGCGCCGTGCCTGGGCGGGGCAGGGGGTTTCAACGGCTTTGCTGCGTTTTGCGCGCGAGCGAACACTGGTCTTGCAGCGGCCCTGGCTGCGCCTGGATTGCGTTGCGGACCGCCAGGGGCTGCGGTCGCTCTACGAAGGCTTCGGGTTTGTGCTGCACAGCGAGGTATCCAGGGGGAGCTGGGCACTGGCGCGGTACGAAATGGCGGTTACGGGGTAGGGGGCAGGGTGCCCGAGGCGTTCATGCCGCGCCCGGTCCTCCCAGCACCATCGCATTCCATTCCCGCAGCGTCCTGTCTTTTTCCTCGGACGACAGTTCGTCGGCCTCTTCGCGCCGCAGCAATTGCTCCAGCATGGGCAGCAGGTCCTTGCGCTGCGATTGCTGCTGCAAAGGTTCCTCCACGGTGTCCACGACCTTGTTGAACTCCACCTTGGTCGTGCGCAGGAATTGCGATGCGGTCTGCGTGAGCAAGGCGCGCACGGGCTTGTCCTTATCGTAGGCCAGCTCCATGCGGGTGCTGCTGTGGTCCTCGACCTGGGTGTAGTAGTAGTTCTGGGTGGCCGAGTCCGAGCTGAGTTCGGGCTCGCGCCGAGAGCGCAGCGAGCGGTGGAAGGCCGCGCTCAGGTCGGAGGTCTGCGTCTGCGTGATGGCGCGGTTGGCGGCAGAGCCGCCCGAGATCTGGGTCGACTGTTCGAGCTTGTAGTCGAAGATGTCGATCTCGTTGGTGTGGCGCGGGTTGATGGCGCGGCGGTTGGTCAGGAGGCTGGCCTTGAAGTCCGCCATGCCCGTGAGCAGGCTGTGGTCCTCTTCGCTGAAGGCGTCGGCATCGCTGGTGATGTCTGCTGGCCGCACCCTGGTGAGGCCGCTGGCCTTGTCGCCGGCCCCGTAGCCGCCGTGCAGGGCCGCGAAGGAGGACTTGAACAGGTCCACCAGCTCCTGGTTGCCGTTGCCGCGCTCGGCCGCCTTGTCGACGCGGCTGAGGTACTGCTGCACGGCCCGGGCCTTTTGCTCGGCGCTGCCCCAGATGGCACTCTGGCGCAGGTCGGTCTTCACGGTGGCCGTGCCCTTCAGCGTCTTGAGCTCGATCTCGCGGCTGTCGGCGCTGGCCGTGAAGCGCGTGCCCAGCACCATGGCACGCTCGCCCTTCTCGTTCAGGCCATAGATCTCGCTCTTGAGCTCCACCCGGGTCAACACCTTGCTGTCGAACTTCATCAGGCCGTCGAGGTTCACCAGCGGCGGCTCCCGCGTCAGACCCTCCATGGCTTCATCGAAGCCCTTGGCCAGGGACTGCAGCGCCTGCTGCTCCTGCGGCGTGAGGTCGCCCTCGACATCGATCTGCACCGTGATGCCCGCCCCCGTGCTGACCGGCAGGCGCTGGTCGGCAATGGAAATGCGCACCGAGGCGCCCGACTGGGTCTTGATCGTCAGCGCGGCGCTGGCGCTGGGGCTGGACCGGATGGCCCATTGCGCATCGGCGGCCTTGCCCTGGATCTTGTCGGGCGAGTAGGCCGCCGCCACGTTCACGATGGTCTGCCGGTAGCTGCTGCCCGTGCTGGCCACCTGCTCCAGCAGGGCCGAGCCCAGGCCGGCAAAGCGGGCGCTCTGGCTGGTGGCACTGGCGTTGCGGCCGATGATCTGGTCCACGGCCATGGTGGGGGCCTGCTCCCAGACCTGCATCCGCCCGTTGCGGGTCTGCAGGTTCGCCAATGCCTCGTAGGTCACATCCACGGTCTGCAGGGACGATGGGTACTGGGTGACATGGAGAAATCGGGTATCGCCCGAGGCCGCAGCTGCAGGGGCGAGGGGGGCGGAGGCGGTGAAAGCCGTCGAGGTGGCGGCCGCCGTGTCCGCCCCACTGGAGGGGATTGAAAGGGCTGTGCTCGGTGCGGTGGTGGCCTTGATGGTGGCGCTCTGTGTGCCCACGGCTGCTGCCGGAGAGGAAAGACTGACGGCACTCATTTTCTGGTTCTTGGTTTGTTGATGCGGTTCCGGTTGTTATCGGCCGGGCTTGAGAAAACTGAAGGCCCGTGCCGACCTGTGCGAAGCTCTGCACCACCGACAAAAATGAGGAGTGATGGCAAGCCATGGACCTGAAATTCAGCCACGTCGATGTTCTGGTGGGCAACCTCGAAGAGGCCTGCTCCTACTATGCAAGGGTCTTCAGTGCGCGTGTGTCCAGGACCCAGGTATGGGAGCGTGGCGGCCTGCATGTGCGCTATGCCGTGGTGATGTTCGGCACCGAGCGCTTCATGCTCGTGCAGCCCATCGCCGGCAATCTCAAGGAACTGATGGACACCCAGGGCGAGGGCACGATCTACCGCCACTGCTACTCCACCCCCGACATCGAGGCTGCCTATGACGAACTGGTGGCCGCCGGTGTGCAGCCGGAGGATGAAAATGGCAATCGCCTGGACCGGGATGGGCTGCGCACACCCAGCGGTACCCGGATCCTGTGGCTGCCCAAGCGGTTTGGAAACTTCTCGATCGAGCTGCTGGAGGAACAGGAGCTTGAGCGCTTCATCGCGGAGCTGTTTGCGGACAGCAGCGTCGCGTAGCGCATCTCTGCATGGCGCTCAGGGCCGGGCAATGAAGGCCTGCTTGCCCTGCCGGTCGAAGCCCGCCGTTTCATAGAACTGCAGCGTGGCTTCGTCCTTGCGCCCGGTCATCAGCATCACTTTGTAGCAGCCCTGGCTCCAGGCGAACGACAAGGCATCGTGCAGCACGGCCTTGGCGTGGCCGTGTCCTCGGTGATCGGCATGGGTCACCACGTTCTCGATCAAGCCATAGGGTCGGCCACCGCGCGTGAGGTTGGGCACGATGGTGATGGTGCAGCTGGAGACCAGTTGGCCGTCCACATAGGCCCCCGCATACCGGTAGCGGGGGCTGCCCAGCAGCTCGTTCCAGATCTGCTCCAGTGCGTCGCCATCGGGCGGCGGCTCGTCGTCGGCATGCAGGTGGCCATAGAGCGCCAGCAACTGCGGCAGCTCGGACCGTGCGATGGGGCGTATCTCCATGCGCGCATTCTGCACGGGGCTCACCCCACCCGCCGCGCGCCGAACCACTCGCCCAGGAAGTCCGCCAGCGCCCGTGTCTTGGCCGACAGGTCGCTCTTGGTCGGGTAGACCAGCGTCACGTCGGCCGCAGGCAGGGCCCAGCCCGGCAGCACGGGGGAGAGGCGGCCTGACTCCAGGTACGCCGCCACATCCCAGTGCGAGCGCATGAGCACGCCATGCCCGTCCAGTGCCCAGGTGGTGGCCGCGGCGCCATCATTGGTGCTGAGCATGCCGCGCACCTTCACGGTCTCCTGCCGCTCGCCCTGGCGCAGGTGCCAGGTGCCATAGGTCTCGTCGCTCTCGCGGATCACGATGCACTGGTGGGCCAGCAGGTCGGCGGGCTGCACAGGGTCGCCCGCGTGTGCCAGGTAGGCCGGCGATGCGCACAGCACGCGCTGGTTGGCCATGAGGCGGCGGGCCGTGAGGCGCGAGTCGGGCAGATCGCCGAAGCGCACGGCAGCGTCGAAGCCCTGCTCGACCAGGTTCACAGGCCGGTCCGTCAGGTGCAGTTGCACCTCCACCTCGGGGTAGGCGCGTGCGAAGGCCGAGAGGGCGGGTGCGATGTGCACGCGGCCAAAGCCCAGCGTGGCGGCCAGCTTGATCAGGCCGCGCGGCGAGCTGCGCGCGCCGGCCACCGTGCGCTCCAGCGCCTCCAGGTCACCGAGGATGCGGGCGCCGTCCAGCAGGTAGGTCTCGCCCTCGGGCGTGAGGTGGATGCGCCGCGTGGTCCGGTGCAGCAGGCGCACGCCGAGGCGGTGCTCCAGCTGCGCCAGGCGCCGGCTGACCGCAGGCGGGGTGATGCCCATCTGCTGTGCGGCAGCGGCCAGGCTGCCTTCCTTCATGAGCAGGGCAAAGAAGCGCAGGTCCGAAAAGCCGTCCATGGGTGTCTTATTCGTGCTTTGGATTTATGAATGAAGTAATTTTGACGGTATTTATGGCTTTTGACATCACTCATAAGATCCAACCCACAACAAGTACCGCAGGAGACAGACCCATGACGAAGCTTTCCCTTCCCCGCCGCCGCCTGGCCACCGCCGCTGTGGCTGCCGCCACGCTGGCCGTGCTGGCATCCCCCGCTGCCATGGCCCAGGGCGCTGCCTATCCCAACAAGGCCATCAAGCTCGTGGTGCCCTATGCACCTGGCGGCAGCGCCGACATCGCGGCGCGCCTCATCACGGACGAGTGGGGCAAGGCCCTGGGCGGCTCGCTGTTCATCGAGAACAAGGGCGGCGCCGGCGGCAACATCGGCGTGGACATGGTGGCCAAGGCTGCGCCGGACGGCTACACCATCGGCCTGCAGACCGTGTCGCTGGCCATCAACCCCGGCCTCACGGCCAGGATGCCCTACGACACCCTGAAGGACTTGGCCCCCATCGGCATGGTGGCCAGTTCGCAGCACGTGCTGGTGGTCAACAACGCACTGCCGGCCAAAAACCTCAAGGAACTGATCGCGCTGCTCAAGGCCAAGCCGGGGCAGTATTCCTATGGCTCGGCCGGGGCGGGCAGCACCTTCCACATGTCGGCCGAGCTGTTCAAGGCCGTGGCCGGCACGCCCATCGTGCACATCCCCTACCGCGGCGGCGGCCCGGCCATGATCGACACCATGTCGGGCCAGGTGGCGCTGAGCTTTCCGGTGCTGTCGGCCGCGCAGCCGCATGTGCAGGCGGGCAAGCTGCGGGCCCTGGGCGTCACGGGCACCAGGCGTTCCTCCCTGATGCCCGACGTGCCGACCATTGCCGAAGCCGGCCTGCCGGGCTACGCTTTCGAAACCTGGTTCATCGTGTTCGCGCCAGCCGGCACGCCCAAGCCGGTCGTCGACAAACTCAACACCACCTTGAACCAGGCACTCAACACCCCCGCGCTCAAGGAGCGCATGGCCAAGGACGGCTTCGACCCCATTCCATCGACCCCCGAGCAGGCCCGTGCGCGGCTCGAGAAGGAGATGCCGCAGTGGGCCAAGCTGATCAAGGAACGGGGCATCACTGCCGAATAGGCCCCGCCGCAATTCCAACGACACCATGACCACGACGACCCCGCTCTTCCCAGGCTTTACCCCGTACCGCGTGCCCACGCCAGACGGCCAGCACATCCACGCGCTGGTGGGCGGCACGGGCCCGGCCCTGCTGCTGCTGCACGGGCACCCGCAGACCTCGGCCATCTGGCACAAGGTGGCGCCGGTGCTGGCCCAGCACTTCACGCTGGTGCTGGCGGACCTGCGGGGCTATGGCGATTCGGCGAAGCCCGCCGGTGACGCGGAGCATGCCCTGTACAGCAAGCGCACCATGGCCGCCGACATGCTGGCCGTGATGCAGCACCTGGGCCACCCGCGCTTCACCGTGCTGGCCCACGACCGCGGCGCCCGCGTGGCGCACCGCCTGGCGGCGGACCACCCGGCCGCGGTGCAGCGCATGGTGCTGCTCGACATCGCGCCCACGCTGGCCATGTACGAACAGACCAGCAACGCCTTTGCCCGTGCGTACTGGCACTGGTTCTTTTTGATCCAGCCCGCGCCGCTGCCCGAGCGCCTGATCGAGGCCGACCCCGCTGCCTACGTGCGCGACGTGATGGGCCGGCGCAGCGCGGGCCTGGCCCCGTTCGACCCGCGGGCCCTGGCCGAGTATGTGCGCTGCCTGGGCCTGCCCGGTACGGCCCACGGCATCTGCGAGGACTACCGCGCCGCCGCCGGCATCGACCTGGTGCACGACCGCGCCGACCGCGAGGCGGGCCGCCAGCTGGCCATGCCGGTGCTGGCCCTGTGGGGCGAGCAGGGCGTGGTGCACCAGTGCTTTGCGCCCCTGGCCGAGTGGCAGCGCGTGGCGGCTGACGTGCGTGGCCATGCGCTGCCCTGCGGCCACTACATCGCCGAAGAAGCGCCGGACGCGCTGCTTGAGGCGGCTTTGCCCTTCCTGCTGGCCGGCCGGTAAGACAGCACACCACAACGACAACCCCCCCGATGACCATGACCACCCCCACGACGCTGTACCAGAAGCTGGTCGCATCGCACACCGTGGCCGTTCTGGACGAACAGAACGTGCTGCTCTTTTGCGACCTGCACCTGATGAACGAATACACCAGCCCCCAGGCCTTCGCCGGCCTGCACGAGGCCGGGCGCGGCGTGCCCGTGCCGGGGCAGAACGTGGCGGTGGTGAGCCACATCATCCCCACGCACCCGGTGCGCTGGCGCACCATCCAGGACCCGCCCTCGGCGCTGCAGGCCAGCAACCTCAAGGCCAACTGCGACCGCCACCACATCCCGCTGTTCGACACCAACGACCCGCTGCAGGGCATCGAGCACGTGATAGCGCCCGAGCACGGCATGGTGCGCCCCGGCATGGTCATCATCTGCGGCGACAGCCACACCACCACTTATGGGGCGCTGGGCGCCTTGGGTTTCGGCATCGGCACGTCCGAGGTGGAGCATGTGCTGGCCACCCAGACCCTGGTCTACCGCCTGGCCAAGGACATGCGCATCCGCGTGGACGGCACGCTGCCCACGGGCACCACCGCCAAGGACCTGATCCTCATGGTCATCAGCCGCATCGGCGCCCAGGGCGCGCGCGGCTATGTGGTGGAGTTCTGCGGCAGCGCCATCAGTGCCCTGTCGGTGGAGGCGCGCTTCACCCTGTGCAACATGGCGGTGGAGGCGGGCGCCCGCGGCGCGCTGATCGCCCCCGACGCTACGGCCATCGACTATGTGCTGGCCAAGGCCCCCGACATCACCGGCGACGTGCGCACGCAGGCCCTGGCCCACTGGGCCACGCTGGGCAGCGACGCGGGCGCCGTGTTCGACGTGGAGCATGTGTTCGACGCCAGCGGCGTGGCCCCCTTCGTCACCTGGGGCACCAGCCCCGACCAGGCCATGGCCATCAACGCCACCGTGCCCCGGCCCGAGGACATCACCGACGCCGTGCAGCGCAGCAGCGCCGAGCAGGCCCTGCGCTACACGGCCTTGGCGGCAGGGCAGCCGCTGGCGGGCGTGCCGGTGCAGCATGTGTTCATCGGCTCGTGCACCAATGCGCGCATCGAGGACCTGCGCGAGGTGGACCGCATCATCGGCAGCCGCCACGTGGCCAGCGGCGTGCGCGCCATGGTCGTGCCCGGCTCGGGCGCCGTGAAGGCCCAGGCCGAGGCCGAAGGCATTGCCGCACGCCTGGTGGCGGCCGGCTTCGAGTGGCGCCAGCCCGGCTGCTCCATGTGCCTGGCCATGAACGACGACGTGCTGGCCCCCGGCCAGCGCTGCGCCTCCACCACCAACCGCAATTTCGAGGGCCGCCAGGGCCGCGGCGCCATCACCCACCTGATGAGCCCGGCCATGGCCGCCGCCGCCGCCATCACCGGCTGCATCACGGACGTAAGGACTTTGGAGGTGACTGCATGACCGCCGACAACACCAACACCACCGTGCGCGGCCAGGCGGCCCTGCTCGACATCGCCAACCTCGATACCGACCAGATCATGCCCAAGCAGTTCCTGCGCGGCATCGACAAGTCGGGCCTGGCACCGGGCCTGCTGTACGACCTGCGCTTCGACGGCGCGGGCCAGCCACGGCCCGACTTCGTGCTCAACCAGCCGGCCTTTGCCGGCACCGATGTGCTGCTGGCCGGCAGCAACTACGGCTGCGGCTCCAGCCGTGAGCATGCCGTGTGGGGCATGCAGCAGTACGGCTTCAAGGCCGTGGTGGCGTCGAGCTTCGGCGAGATCTTCTACTCCAACGCCATGAACAACCGCCTGCTGCTGGCCATGGTTAGCGAGACGGATGCGCAAGCCCTCATGCAGGAAGCTCGTTCCACCAGTGGCCCCCTGGCCATCGAGATCGACGTGGGGCAGCGCCAGGTGCGCACGGCAGGGCACAGCGCCCCGTTCACCATCTCCGAGCGGCACCGGCGCATGTTCCTCGATGGGCTGGACGTGATCGGCGCCTCGCTGACCTACCAGGCGCAGATCGACGCCTTTGCCCAGCGCCACTGGGCCGCGCAGCCCTGGGTGAAGGACGTGGCGCGGCGCACGCGGGAGCGGCTCGGGGCGCAGGGGCCCCAAGCGTGACATTCTGCGCACCCGGGCGTCAGCGCCTGGGGGGCGGGGGGCGGCAGGTCTCCTATAGTGGTGGATCGCCCTTCGCCATCCCATGTCCATGCAGACCTTCACCCTGACCCGCAGTGACTACGTCCTGGCCCATGAACGCACCACGGCCCATCTCCGGGCCCTTGCCAGTCGCAGGAGAGCCGCCTCGGCGGCAGGGCAGGGGACGGTGCGCAAGGCCCTGGTCCCGTTGGCGAAGGTGGCAGCATGGCTGCTGGTGTTTGCAGTCACCTGGGTCTTTTTGCAGACCCGTGACCCCGGCTCGCGTGCCATGGGCTATGTGGTGTGCGCCGCCATCACGGCAGCGGTGACCCTGGTTCTGGCCTACGTTGCTGGCGTGGCGATGACCCGGCGGCAGTTGCAGGAGCAACTGTCGGACGATGGCAGCACGCTGTCCCCGCAATCCGTGGTGGTCAGCGAATCGGGTATCGAGCAGCATGCCAAAGGCGCCTTCTCGCGCCTGGACTGGGCGTTCTTCATCGCCCGGCAGGAGGACGAGGCCATGTTCTACCTGTTCGTCGAGCCCGGCATGTGCATGATGATTCCCAAGGCGGTGCTGCCGCCCGAGGCGCAGGCGCTCATTGCGCACCACCTGCCCCTGGCGGCCACCTGACCGGTGGCCCCGGGGCTGCCTGTCCTCAGGGCTTGGCCGACTTGGCTGCAGCCTGCGCCTTCTGGGTCTTGTTGTAGACCTCCATCACGGTGGCGAAGTCGCGCTCGAAGTTGATCGCCAAGAAGCTGTCGTTGCCCGGCAGCAGCTGGCGCAGCTTGGGCGAGAAGCTGTAGCTGTAGGAGCACTTGGTCACGCGGGCCTGCACTTCGGGCGAGACGTCCTTGCCCAGGGTCCAGGTCTCGGTCATGAAGGGCGGGCTCTCCCACAGCGTGCGGATGCTCGACCCCTTCACGTCGCCCTTGACCACCATGCGCTGGTACAGGTCGCTGGCCACGGCGGCGGCCGGGTAGAAACCGTGCATCACCCCGGTCACGGAGCGCTCGTGGCCGTTGGAGAACACCACCTCGTAGTTCTGGTCGGGCACCAGGCCCAGTGCGGGGAACAGGGCGCGCGGCGCCAGGTTGCCCGAGTTGGAGGTGGGCGTGGTGTGCGCGATCTTCTTGCCCACCAGGTCCTGCGGCTTGGTGAAGGGGCTGTCCACCCGCGAGATCAGGATCAGCTTGTACGAATTGCGCTGCCCGCTGGCCTTGTTGCCCGGCACGCCGAAGGGGGTAGGCTGGCCTGCGGCCACCAACTGCGGCACCAGGCCGGGGTTGACCTGGGCGAGCTGCACCTTGCCGGCGATGATGCCGTCGATCAGCTCCTTCTCGCCCAGCGTGTCGATGTTCACGCTGCGTTCCAGCGACTCCCCCTGCAGGTTTTGCAGGTCCATGTTGCCGCAGCGCGCCAAGTGGTTGAAGTAGTCACCCCAGATGAGCATGGTCTCGCTCTTGGCGTAGGTCTTGGGCATGGCCACGACCAGCTTCTCGCGCGTGCCGCCGAACAGCGGGGCGGCGGGTGCGGGGGCCGGCCGCGCAGCAGGCGCCTTGGCGGGCGGAGTGGCGGTGGTCTGTGCGGCCACGGGGCCCAGCAGCAAGGTGGCACCCGACAGCAGCGCGCACAGACGCGCATCCAGTGGCTTGGCAAACATGGTGTTCTATCTCCCTCGGTTCGTTCTGGTGAGCGGCAACGCAAGGCCACCGGACAGCGCAGGCCGGCCGGAATGGCCGGGCGCTGAAGGAGGCTGTTGTGCGTTGGGAATGGATGCCCTGCGGGCGGCCTGCGGCGGCACGGTGGTGCGGCGCAGGCCTTGAAAGGGTGGCCAGTATGCATGAGACGACCGGGGTGTTTGTAACCTTGGCGACTCGCGAGGCCGCGGTGTGGCGCGCGTGCCCAAAGGTCCACCGGCCACGGCCCAGTTGACGCGCTGTCAAGCGCCGAAACGGCGGCCATGGACAAGGTGGAGAGGGCGCAGCACGCGCGGCGCGGCAACAATCCAGCCACTTCGCAGCCCATCCCGATCGCCACCCGATTCCACCATTCCACCATGTCCCAAAACGCCCACACCCTGCACCTGTTCTTCGAGGACCCGATCCGGCTCAAGTACGCCCAGCTGGTGTACCAGTACATCGCCGAGGGCAACACCGCGGAAGCCACGCGCTGGGCCGGCAAGCTGGGCGTGGGCCTGGCGGACCTGTGGGATGCCGAGTGGTTCAACCAGCAGGTCACGGCTGCGCCCGGCTATCTACAACTGAACTTCGACACCGGCACCAGCGACCCGTTGCCCCTGTCACCGCTGGCGGCGCTGTTCGGCCACGGCCTGCAGGCCGCGGTGCTCGACGTGTTCTACGACCAGGTGGGCGAAACCCAGCGCATGTACTTCGACAAGGGCCAATGGGTGCCGCGCCAGTACTTCCTGGCGCTGTACCCGCACCTGCAGGCCATCGTCGAGCCAGCGCACGACCCGGACGATGGCGACGAACCCGGAGAACGCGCTGCGGCCGATGCGCACGACCCGGCCAAGCCCATGTCCGTCGCCCGCCTGCTCAAGGACGAGGCCAAGAAGCGCAAGGAGGCGCAGGAAGCCGCCGAGGCCTTCGTGGAAATCGCCAAGAGCATGGGCAAGAACGGGGTCAAGAACACCGTGGATGGCGTCATCGGCGTGCTGGTGCTGGGCTCGGCCCTCAAGGGGCTGCTGCACGCCGCGGTCTTCA
Organism: Acidovorax sp. GW821-FHT09B03; assembly: GCF_059418305.1. NCBI lineage: Bacteria > Pseudomonadati > Pseudomonadota > Betaproteobacteria > Burkholderiales > Comamonadaceae > Acidovorax > Acidovorax sp. GW821-FHT09B03. Next base: position 93,005 of record NZ_JBWKPP010000006.1, on the reverse strand, counting down.
CCGCGGTCACGGTGCTGCTGTTCAAGGGCCTGTGGTTGTGGCTGGGCCTGGGCCTGGTGCTGGCCGTGGTGTTGCCGATGTATTACGCGGCGCGCACGCACCGGGAGATCAAGGGCGATGACGACGATGGCGACGACGACAGCAACAACGACAACGGGGCGGGCGAGCCGGCCACCGCCAGCCGCTGAAGGGAGGGACAAGCACATGCTGACACAGATCGAATGGTGGGGCGGGGTGATCTTCGTGCTGGGCGCACTGACATACCGGCTGGTGATGGGCGCGCTCGAAAAGAGCGAGGGCTACGACTGGTACCGCTGGCTGATGCGCCTGTTCTTCGTGCTGCCGGGTGTGCTGCTGGCGGGGTACTTCTACCCGCTGGAGCGCCTGGAACTGCAGTACGCCTACCTGGGGCTGCTGGCTCTGGCGCTGCTGGTGCTGGCGGGCGTGCTGGTGCAGGAGGTCACGGGCGACGCCGAATCGGACAAGGACAAGGCCGCAAAGGCCAAGAGGGAGGGAGAAGAAGCAAGAAAACAGGGAGAGAAAGGCCAGGCCGAGGAGGAGGACGGTGAAGACGGGGAGCCTGGCTGGCTGATGACCACCGTGGGCGTTGCCGTGCTGTACAGCCCGGTGCTGACCGCCTGCGCTCTGGCCTGCCACAAGGCATGGCCCATCGTTCAAAAGCTTTGAGGGGGGCATCGGATGGCCGCCCGTGCCCACCAGCCCGCTGCGGGATGCGGCGGCTGTTCGATGCCCTCGTTTTTTGGACGCCGGGGGCCCTGGCGCAGGAGACAATGCCTGCCGGAGGCCTCGGCCTCTTTTTGCTGCCCTGTCCAAACCCCCTTGCCGGCTTGCCGCCCTCCATCCATGGCCCACGATTCGTTCCCGGAGCTCTTGTCCCTCTACATGCGCCGCATCCGCGCAAGTGCCTCGGGGGTGGCCACCGAGATCGGCCTGAGCCGCGAGGCCGTGAACAACTGGCGCAACGGCATGTCGGCACCCAACGCCCGCTCGCGCGAGAAGGTGGTGGCCTGCACCCGCTACCTGCGCCTGACCGAGGCCGAGGCCAACCGCCTGCTCAGCGCGGCCGGCTTTGCGCCCGAGTTTCCGCTGCAGGCCGAGGTGGAGGCCCCGGCCACGCCCGTGGGCACCACTGCCCAGGGGGCACAGGGCGAACAGCCCTTCGGCGCCTTCCAGGCCCGGCTCTTCGCGCAGCTTGCCCAGGCCATGCCGTACCCCATTTCCATGCTGCTGTCGCCCGCGCACTGGGGGCAGCCGCCCTTCCGGCTCGAGCTGCTGCAGCGCGCGCGCCAGCAGTACGGCGCCGCATCGGTGCTGCATATCCAGCCACCCTACAGCGTCAGCACCGCGCCCACCGAGTACTTCGCCGCCATCGGCCGCCAGTGCGGGCTGGGCGAGCTGCAGTCGGACTATGAGTTCGAATCCGCGCTGGAGCGGCGCCTTGTGGCCGGCGAGCGCCTGTTCTGCTTGGTTAGCCGCTTCGAGCAGGGCACGCCCGCGCTGCGTGAAACCCTGGCCGGCATCCTGCGCAGCCTGAGCGAGATGCACAGCGGCCGCCTGCACCTGCTGCTGTGCGGTGGCGAGGCGCTGGCCGACCTCAAGTACCGCAGCGGCGACATGTCGCTGCTCAACATCGCCCAGGTCAACCACTGGCCCGAGCCCACGCTGGACGACCTGGCCATCCTGGCGCGCCAGCGCTGGCCCGGCCATGACTGGCCCCAGCCCGTGCTGGCCCAGTTGCTCGACGCCAGCGGCGGCCACCCCGCGCTGTTCGAGGAAGGGTTGCAGTGGCTGGTGGAGCAGGGCGTGAATGCCACCCAGGCGGCGTCGGCTGCGCTGCGCACGCAGCTGGCCGGCAGCCCGCGCCTGTGGCAGACCTTTCTGCCGCTGGCGCAGGAGGGCGCCCCGCGCGAGCGCCTGCGCAGCCTGCTGCAGGCCGACGACCTGGGCCGTGCGCGCCCCTACCTGCAGGACGACGACCTGCGCCGCCTGTTCTGGGGCAACCTCATCCACGTGCGCGGCACGGGCGATGCGGCACGCCTGCACTGGCGCTGCGACACCGTGCGCCATGCGGGCCTGATGGTGCTGGAGGCGGCATCCTCATGATCGAGCAGCTGAGGTCCTGGATGACCTGGCCGGTGGCGCGCGCGCTGCTGATCGCCGGCGTCACGCTGTTCATCGGCAGCGCGCTGCTCACGCCCCACCTGAACCCTGCCACCCGCGGATCGGTGCGCACCCACGAGAGCATCGGCCCCGTGTGGGGCGAGCTGGTGCAGTGGCGCGTGGCCCTGGTGCAGGCCAGCCAGGAGCTGGGCCACTGGCCGCCGGACATCCAGAAGTACGCGCCGCAGGTGCCCTTTCCCAAGCTGCGCGTCACCTCGCCGGGGCCGCTGCGCCTGCAGGCCGACGTGATCAACGACCCGGCGCTCGGCCACCTGGCCGGCACCCAGGTGCTGCTGCACATGACGCCCGACATGTACCACTGGACCTGCCGCCCCGGCAATCCGCCCATGCCTGCCGGCGCGCTGCCCATCAGCTGCGCCGCCGGCCCCGAAAGCCAGGATGGCAAGGGCGACGACATGGACCCCGAGGCGGTGCGCCAGAGCCGCATCGCCGCGGTGGAGGCGGCCGACCCCTTCGGCTGGCTGCGCAGCCTCATCAAGTGGTGCGCGCTGATCTTCATCGTGGGCGCTGTGGTGTGGGTGCTGCGCCACCCGCTGATCGGCCCCGCGCAGCTGCGCCCCGAGAAACTGCTGCGCACCCCTGTCTCGCGCCTGCCGCGCATCGACCAGCTGCTGCGCACCGTGGGCCGGCTGCGCGCCACGCTGGAGGCGGCAGAAGTCCGCACCAAGGACTGGCAGAGCGCCGTGCAGTTCGCGCACGACGACGCGGCCGACCAGTCCATGGTGCTGGCCGAGCGCGTGTCCGCCAGCAGCCTGCCCAGCAGCGACTGGGTGCTGCCCGGTGCGGTGTTCGAATGGCGCTTCCCCCCAGACCTGCCGGTCTCGCTGGACCGCTGCCTGCTCTACATCCCCACGCCGGGGATGGACGAAGCCACCGTGCTGCGCCAGCTGCGCGCCGCGCAGACCGGCACCGATGTGCTGCTCATCCTGTGCGACCACGGTACCGAGACCCCCTGGCCGCTGCTGCGCGCCCACACCGACGATGGCGCCAACCTGCATGTGATGGTGGACAGCGCCAGCCAGACCGAATGGCTGCTCGCGCGCGAACCGCTGCAGGTGCTGCTGCGCCTGCTGGCCGCCCAGCTGCGCGTGACGCGCATCTCCCCCTACCAGACCCGCGGCGGGGTGACGCGCGAGGGCTCCTTTTTCGGCCGCGAGCAGCTGCTGGCCCGCGTGGTCAACCGCGAGCCGGCCAACTACCTGGTGGTGGGTGGGCGCCAGCTGGGCAAGAGCAGCCTGCTCAAGGCCGTGCAGCGCCGCCTGCAAGGCCACCCCCAGATCGTCTGCCACTACGTCTCGCTGCGCGACCACCGGCTGTCGCCGCGCATGGCGCTGCAGTTCGGCCTGCCGGCCGACACCCCGCTCGAGGCCATCGTGGACCACCTGCAGGCCCAGTACACCGGCAAGCGCCTGTACCTGCTGATCGACGAGGCCGACCTGTTCTTTCGCGACGAGTCGGCCAACGGCTACCACCAGCTGTCCACCCTGCGCTCGCTCAGCGAAGAGGGGCGCTGCTGTTTCATGCTGGCCGGCTTCTGGGACCTGTATGCCACGGCCGTGCTCGACTACCAGAGCCCGCTGCGCAACTTTGGCGAGGTGCTGGCCATCGGCGGGCTGGAGCGCCCGGCCTGCAAGTCCCTGGCCACCGAGCCGCTGCGCCGCCTGCGCCTGGGCTTTGGCGGCGATGCGCTGGTAGAGCGCCTGGTGGATGCCAGCGGCCTGCGCGCCAACCTGGTCGCCATCCTGTGCCAGGAATGCCTGGAAGCTTTGCAGCCCGGCGAACGCGTGATCGAAAAGCGCCATCTGGACCAGGCCCTGGCCTCCCAGCCCGTGCAGGACGCCCTGGCCGGCTGGGGCCGCCTGTCGCCCGACGACACGGCCTGCCGCCTCGACCGCGTGGTGGTGTACCACGTGGCCCAGCAGGGCGAGACCAGCCTGGTGGCCCTGGCGGGGCTGCTGCAGGGCCACGGCGTGCAGGCCGACGCCCAGGCCCTGCGCCAGTCCCTCGCGCGCCTGCAACTGGCCTGGGTGCTGCGCCGCGACGGGGGCACCTACAGCTTTGCCATACCGCTCATGACCGCGCAGTTCGAGCCCAGTGAGGTGGAACTGCTGCTGCACCAGGAACTGGCGGTGATGGCCAGATCCTGACCAGGCCTTCTCTTTTCTTCTGACCTTTCTTTTCCATGGCCACTTCTCCTTCTGCCGCTCTGGACGACGATCTCGGTATCGATGCCTGCATTGAGGAAATGGAGCGCCTGGTCCGATCCGGCGTGCACCCGGACCGCATCAGCCTGTACCACGATGCATCCGCAGTACAGTGGGCTTGCGAAGCCCAATGGGTCTACTACGACGGCCCCGACGAGGCATCTGCCGCCCGGCGCGTCGACGCGCAGTTCGCGTTGCTGCGACTGATGCTGGAGCACGGCGCAAACCCCAACAAGCGCAAGAACCGCAACTCCACCCCTTTGGCCGTGTGTTGCCGGCAGTTCATCTCGTACTTCCAGGAGCGTGCGGTGGAGCGGCTGGCCCTGGTACTGGCGGCGGGCGGCGACCCGCGCCAGACCAAGGACCCCGCCATCTGCATGGCCCTGGGCCTGGGCGAGATGCGGGGGGAGATTTTCGACATGGCGTTCCGTGCCGATGCGCCAGCAGGGCACGCCGACGCCGTTTTCCAGGCCATAGACCTGCTGCTCAAGGCGGGTGCCGACATCGAGGCCATGGACCACCGCCAGATGTACACCCCGCTGCTCATGGCCGCCTTCATGGGCAGCGTGCCTCTGCTGCAGTTCCTGAAGGAGCGTGGAGCCAACGTGCACGCCACCAACCCCGATGGCTCCAATGCCTTGATGTACACCGCAGGCGACGTGGATGGCCTTGCCAACAGCCGCGCCGGCTTCTCCACCACCTGGCACCGCAGGGGCGACCCCGTGGCCACCACCCGCCAGTTGATCGACTGGGGCCTGGACCCCGCCGCCGCCAACGCCCGCGGGCGCACCCCCCTGCGCCTGGCCGTGAACGCCGGCAACCTCGACGTGGCCGCGGTGCTGGCCGAGGCGCTGGCCGCCCAGGGCAAGCTGGGGGCGGCCGAGGTGCGCCTGTTCAAGGGCACCGAGTACCAAGCCCGCGTGGCTGCGCTCACCACCAGCGTGCAGCCCAAGAAGCCGGCCAAGCCCAAGAAGCCAATCCAGCCCAAGGCGTCCGAGGATGTAGTCCAGCGCGCCACCTGGGATCGCGCCCTTGCACTGATCGACGGCCCCACCGACTGGCAGTCCAGCCAATACCCCGAATGGCTGCGCACCTGCCTGAAAGAGGTGATCGCGCGCCTGGCATCGGGTGCGGACCCCCGGGTCCCGCCCGATGTGCTGTACCTTGAATACCATGGCCACTTTCGCAGTCTGCGCTGGTCCCGCACCAAGTCCTATGTCAGCCGCAGCGGCGCAGTGGAACTGGAGGCCCAGGTGGTCGATTGGGCAAAGATGTCCGTCAGCTTCTCGCAGGTGGACAACGACAACTGGGTGCTGCGCGAAGCCATCGAACTGCCCATGGTGCCCCCAGGCACACCGCCCAGCACCGAAGCCCTGTGCGAAGCCGTCGGGCAGCTGTGCGCCAGGTACCTCAAGACCGTGGGGTGATGCCGCCCGCCCATGGCGGTGCCCAAACCCTTTACGATGCCATCCGTTTGCACACACAAGAACTGGTTCTCATAAGGGAGGAAAACACCTATGCCATTGTCCTGGTCGATCATTGCCACCATCGGGCTCGCTGCTGCGCTGTCCGCCTGCTCACCCGCCGTGCCTACCGAGTGGCGTGGCATCCCCGTGTTGAAGGAACAGCTCGTGAAGGTGGAGGACACCACCAACGACCATGGCCTGTATGCGGTGTACAGCGGCGTCTCGCGTGCAGACATGTTCCAGCGGGTGGCCACCGCCATGGCGGGTGCCGGCTACACCAAGGTGGGCGAGGCCTTCGAGGGCAATGTGCATGGCTATGCCAAGGGCGCAGAGCGACTGGCCGTGAAGGTGGACCAGTTCGGCGACCAGGTGTTCCTGGCCGTCTTCGACGCCAAGGGCAAGGAGCCGCTGGTGCACGGCGTGGTGTTCGGCCAGTACCAGCTGGGCGAGAAGAAGACGGGGCAGGAGGCCAAGGACCAGTTGCTCAAGGACCTCGCCAAGTGAGCCCGGGAAACCAGTCTGCCATGCGCATCCAGCTCGAATCCCCGCGCCAGGCCGACGTGGTGCAGCTCATCGACGACCTCGACGCCTTCCAGAAACCGCTGTACCCGCCCGAAAGCCACCACGGCATCGACCTGAACGCGCTGTCGCAGCCCAACGTGCTGTTTGCCGTGGCGCGCAATGCGGACGGCGTGGCCTTGGGCTGCGGCGCCATGGTGCTGGGGGCCGAGGTCAGCGAGGTCAAGCGCATGTATGTGCGCCCCGAGGCCCGCGGCCAGGGCCTGGCACGGGCGCTGCTGGCCTTTGTCGAAGCCGAGGCCATCGCGCGCGGCTGCACCCGCTTTGCACTGGAGACCGGGCCCCTGCAGCCCGAGGCGCTGGGCCTGTACGCCCGCATGGGCTACGAAGAGTGCGGGCCGTTTGGCGACTATGCGCCGGACGTGCACAGCGTGTTCATGCGCAAAGAGGTGCAGGTGGCTGTATGACGGCGCCTGCCGATGGCACCACTGTGCGCCGGCTCACGGCCGAAGATGCCGAGGCCTTCAGCGCGCTGCGCCGCGTGGTCCTGGCGGACAACCCCGTGCCCTTGGGCCTGGTCATGCAGGAGGAACTGGCTCGGCCCCTTCAGGGTTTTCGCGACCAACAGGGTGCCCCGACGAACGCGGTTTTTGGCGCCTTCGTCGGCGCAACCCTCGCCGCCACCGCTGGGCTAGCCCCGTCGGGACCCTTCGCATCGTCGCGCCACAAGCTTGTGTTGTGGGGCACCTTCGTGGCACCCGCGCATCGTCGCCAGGGCCTGGGACGCACTGTGGTGCGCCATGCCATCGAGCATGCTCGCCAGGTTGGCGCGCGCCGCGTCCACCTCACCATGTACCTGCCCAACCCGGCTGCTGATGCGTTGTACGAATCCCTGGGCTTCGCCGTTTGGGGCACCGAGCCCGAGGCCGTGTGCATCGATGGCATCTACCATGATGCCATGCAGATGGGTTTGCTGCTGCAGTAGGCAGGAACGCGGCGGTGCCTGGCATTGAACAGCAGGAGGAACCCCTATGCCGCAGACCGTTGCCATGACCGCCGCGCCGCAACACAGCTTCTTCTGGCGCCGCATTGGCGGCGGGACTGGCAGCGATGTCTGCCGTGTCTACCAGCGGGCCGATGGCGGCTGGGATCTGCGCGGCATGGCCGTGTTCCATGACGAAGGGCTGGCGTGCGACCTGGGCTATGCGGTCTGTGTCGATGCACTCTGGGTGACCCAGGCCGCCCATGTGTCCGGCCATTGCGGTGATCGCGTGGTGGACTTGCGCTTTCACCCCGGCGCCGATGGCCGCTGGCGGGTGGGGCAGGGCGGTGGACCCGATGCGGACACCGGTGTTTCCGCAAGCGCGTGCCCGGACATGGACCTCAATTTCAGCCCCGCCACCAACATGATCGCGATCCGCCGCATGGCCTTGCAGGTGGGGCAGGAGGCGCAGGCGCCTACGGCCTGGCTGTCCTTCCCGGACCTGCGGCTGCAGGAATTGCCGCAGGTATACCGGCGGCTGGATGCCATGCGCTACCAGTACGACGCGCCTACTGTGGGGTACAGCGGGGTGCTGGAGGTGTGCGAGAGCGGCGCGGTGATTGTATATCCTGAGTTGTTTATGCGAGTGATGGTTTAATCAGCTCAGGTGATAATTTGGATTAACTCAAAACCTTTAAATTTTTCCTGAAGTACCATCGCGGCATAAAGATTTTTAATGTAGAATCGGTCTATGAGAATTTACTCGTCTTCTACGTATTCATCTTTGTTTGCATCATAAAAATAGTGAGATAGATCTAAAACATCATAGTCGTTATCGATGATTTTTGCTAAAACGGCTTGACCAACGTCAGGGCTGCTTAGTGAGCAAAGAAAATCTCCCGTGCTATGCCGTGCCTTTACCTCCTCTAATGCTGCCTCTCCAAATATTCCCCAGCCAGAGAATGCAATGTAATTGGTTCTACCTTTTAGTATTTCGCATAGAGGGGCCCAAGTAGCAAACCCTTCAATCTGTGGGCTGCAAATTCTATCAACAATATCGCAACACGTGTCGGTGATTTTTGAAAGAGTATTGCCATGCCCTTCGGGAGAGTATTCTACTATTATTTTTATAAAGCGCTCCACAACATTTGAAACTTCACCGACCCTTACGAATCGCTCGATTGACTGAAAAGGAGCGAGGTTTACGACGACGATGGAGTAGGGAGCAAGACTCCCTTGCCAATTGTCTTTCCACAAAAATGCGAAGCCGTGGCTTTTAAGGCGATTTCCGGTTACAGCCATCGCTTGAATTGCAACCTTGAACATTTCAACAGCTGCTGATAGTCTCTCGCGGTCTGCTTGAAGTGAATATAGCTGATTATCATATAAAGAAATATTAAACCCGCCAAGATGGTTTGGGCCGACTTGAAATGATGATGCGTCTTCTGCTATTTCTGTCAGGGGAAGAATTTCAAGTGCGGGATTTCCATCCGGCTGGAGAAAAGGGCGTAAGCAAAGCAAATTCCTGCTCTGCCAGAAAATTTCGTGGCGTGCGTAGTGCTTGAGTAGCACGGGCCACTCCTGAGAGATAAGTACATGTACAACATCTCCATCCGGTAAAAATGGTACTATGGTTCGTATTTCGGCCGAGTAGGCACTAAGCTCTGTTCCCGCTTGTCTACTCGGGGATACAAGGTTTTTTAGCTCCACGAGAATGATGCTTTGGGTCTCGGGTGCATAGAGTACAAAATCGGGCTTAAGCACATCCGGTGCATTGAGGGAGATATTTTCATTTTCAAATAGTTTTTGAGTTATGTGAAGTGCCTCAAAACTGGTTTGAAATGATGCAAAAACTCTCGCTTTGCCGATGTTTTTTGGTGCTTCCTCATCGAGCCAATCAGCGTTCTTTATAAGGTCGCCTAATCCGTGTGATTTATCCAGTTCATTTGAAAGCCATTCTTGCATTTTTGCTTCGGAAGAAAAAACACTCATAGAGTCTCCAGTAATGTTTTATATATTTCGACATGTTGGAATTGTATTCCAATGAGATTTCTGTGAAAAGATTTTGTTTTCAGAAGAAGAAAAAACCAGTCTTCTCAAAACTTGTACACTTTTTGACCCGCGTGTCACGCACCTGACGCATTCACCCCGCAAGCTCCCGTGCTTTCTCCCTTCCCGCAGAAAGACAATCCCCATGGGCTTCGCACACACCACCTGGCGCCGTTCGGCTGCCGTCTTCGCCCTGGCGGCACTGACCACGGCCCTGGCCGCCTGCGGCGGCAGCGATGACGACAACGGCGAATCCCGCGTTGCATCCCTCAAGCTGATCGGCGCCGCATCCCTGCCCACCGGCACGCTGTTCGAAGGCGTCGAGTTCGGCGGCATCTCTGGGCTGGACCAGGCCACCGATGGCAGCTACTGGGCCATCGCGGACGACCGCGGTGGCGAGCGCGGCACGCCGCGCTTTTACAACCTCTCCATAGACTACGGCGCCGCCGGCCCGGTGACGGTCAAGGTCAACCGCCAGACCTATATGCAGCGCGAAGACGGTACCACCTTCCCCGCCAATGCGCGCACGGTGGACCCCGAGGCGATCCGCCTGGCGCCCAATGGCAATCTGTACTGGTCGTCCGAGGGCAACTGGGGCACGACGGCTGCGACCCTGTTCCAGCCCTTTGTGCGCGAGATGACCACCGCCGGCAAGTTCGTGCGCGAGTTCAAGATGCCGGCCATCTACAACTATGTGGACAACACCACCACGGGCGCACGCAGCAACAAGCTCTTCGAGGCGCTGACCGTGGCGCCCGATGGCACGGTGTTCGTGGCCAACGAGGATGCGCTGATCCAGGACGGCCCGCTGACCACCGTGCAGGCCGGCAGCGTGGTGCGCGTGACGGCCCTGGACCCGGCCACGGGCGCGGCCAAGGCGCAGTACGCCTACCAGTTGCCCAAGATCCCGGTGGATGCACCCGCTGGCGCACCGTTCGGCCCGGACAACGGCCTGTCGGACTTTCTGGCCATCGGCAACAAGAAATTCATCGCCATCGAGCGCGCTTTTGCCTCGGGCATCGGCAACACCATCCGCCTGGTGCTGACCGAGATCACCGACGCCACCACCAACGTGGGCAGCATGGCCAGCCTGGCGGGCACGACCGCCTACACGCCCATGACGCGCAAGCTGCTGCTGGAGATGCCCATCACCTACCAGGGTGTCAAGCTCGACAACATCGAGGCCATCACCTGGGGCAAGACCCTGCCCAATGGCCACCGCACCATCGTGCTGGCGGCGGACAACAACTTCACGGCGGATACACAGGCGAATCAGTTCATTGTGTTTGAGGTGTCGCCGGAGTAAGTTGGGTGGGGATCGCCCGCATAGCATCTGCGGGTGACTTACTGCAATCGCTTGTCAGCGACGACAGCGTTCGCGAGGAGACTGGGCGATGAATGGATGTGCACTGATCCGCTGAGGTTTCTCTTGTTTTTTTGGAGGAACACCAACGCCAGATGGTAAGAACTTTGCAATCTGCCAACTGTGTGGGACTTATGGCTTGCATGGGCGGGATCTATTGATCAAACAAGCGATTGCACGCCTGGCCCGGCCACTTCCAGCCCAGCTATCGTCCGATTGTTCTCATGTCAGTACACACCCGCAGCGCCCCTACCTTGGGCAGGAGCGGGCGTAGCAGCCCATTGGTGCAGTCAGTGGGGAAAACCCAACTTCTGTTGTAAAAATTCTTTTCAGCTCAACAATTGTGTGAAACTTCGTGAAATGCTGACGATGGAATCAGTTTTTCAAATAATTTGTCTTTGGAGGGTGGGAAATACGAATCCTTCAGAAACCATCGGAGATTTCGCGTGTTTTGGGAGTAAGCGAGATTGGCTACGAGAATTTTTGCATAGAGTGATGAATTTTGATTATGCATTTCTTCTTGCGCTGAGGCGATGAATGCGTCGTGCGTGCAGCTTGTCGGTTTTCAAAATTTCTGCTCATAAGTGGTTTTGTGAATTTTTGCGATTACTAGTTGGTGCTTAATAGTTGATAGTTGGTTTGTTTTTGAAAAATCGCACTTGTGACTTGTAGTTGGGTTTTTTTGCAATATTGATTTTATATAAATAAGAGGGATTTCGATGCGGGATTTTTTAATAAGAATATTTGTAATTTTAGCAATATTTTTTTGGGGTGGCGTGAATGCTCAGGAGACACCCTATAAAACGCACTGTGTCGAGGTGGTTTCTAATGGCCAATATCACTGTATGTTGCAGCCGACGAGTTTTTCGCCATGGTCCTATGGGTCTGGCTATGGGGCTGCGGCTCCAACGCTTGAGCAAGCCGCGGAAAATACGTTCAATTATTTTCACAGTCCACCTGCCGGTACGGGCGCATGTGCCGCCAAATATCGAGTGGGAAGTGAAGTTGTTTTGAATTTGGATAATTTTGTTCAGTCAAAAGAGAAGGTTCGAGTTTCTCATGAAATGATTCGCACTTATGGCTTGAAAGATAATAATGGAAATTGCACTGATATAAAAGATAGATCTCATATCACAATTTATGGGTCGCGAGCGCCTGTTTGTGCGCCTTATGGTAGTGCTTGGTTTTTTGATATTGCATCCGGTGGATGCCTGGAGCCGGTTAGCCAGACGCCTATTATTGCCAGCCTGAAATGCGTGAATGGCTGTCACGGTAACCCAGTTCTCGCTCCATCGATGGAGAAGGTGGAGTCAGTTCTCGATTTGACGGACAATGGAGTCATGCCTCTGGATTTCAGGCGGACTTACCGCAGCCACAGAGTGCGAGATGCGAAAATTTGGCTTAATAAAAACTATGTTAATCTGCAAAAAGGATCTTTGGGTGCGGGGTGGGTTCATAATCACGAAATTCATCTTGCCTATACCAAAGCTAGCAATGATGGCGAGGGAGGGGGTACGTTTGATCAGGTTCGACTGCAAATGGCTGATGGATCCTATCATTATTTTGAAAGAAAAAATTCTGGAGCTTTTGTTGCACGACAGAAGTTACACCACTTGAGTTTGGTGCCCGAAGGTTATTTGTTCGATGATCAGGGGGAGGAGCGCCAATATATTTTTAATCCCAAAGGTCGCTTGATGAAGCAGACTTTTCGCAATGGTTGGGTTTTGAGCTATGTTTATGATGAATGGGGTCGACTTGATGTTGTTTCCAATAATTTTGGAAGAAGTCTAAAATTTACATATGCTCAGGATCGACTGGATACTGTAGTAACCTCCGATCAGCGCAAAGTATATTTTACATACGGCGATTCCGGATTAAAAACAGTACGTCAGGTTGATGGCACTGTTGTAGAATACGTGTACGACGATGTCAGTTCGCCGAAGCTTTTGTCAGGCGTCATTGATGAGCATGGTGCCAGATATTCCACATTCAGCTATGATGGTCAAGGCCTTGCCACCGCCACACAGAAGGCTGGCGGTGTGGATCGCTATGCGATTGTTTCTGTATCGTCAAATGGACCAAGTATTGAATCCCGGGTGACGGACCCTTTGGGTACCGCGCGTAGATATACGCACACCAGATTCAATAGTGAACTCAAATATGTAGGTGCTGACCTGCCCCTGGCTTACCCGGAGAAGCGATCAAAGAGATCCACTGGATACGACGTTTCGGGCCTTGAACAGTATTCCTATGATTTGGCGTGGAATATAGATCGAATGGTGTGGGACACCGCACGTCAGCTGCCGATAAGCTATGAAGCGGGAGACATTCGTACTACCACGACTGCCTGGGATCCTCAATGGCGCTCTCCTAAGACCATTTCGGAGCCTGGTCGTGTCACTAGTTTTACTTATGACAGCTCAGGAAATCCTCTTACTGAGGTCGTGACCGGCGATGGCTTTGTGGCCGCCCGCATGACCAGTTGGACCTACAACGCAGCCGGCCTGGTCGCTACCGAAACCGCCCCCAACGGCGGGGTCACCAGCTATGCCTACGACACATTGGGCAACCTCACCCAGAGCACCAATGCCCTGGGTCATATCGATACCTACACCTACGATGGCGCAGGCCGGGTGCTCATCCACACCGCGCCCAATGGCCTGGTGACCAGTTACACCTACGACAGCCGCGGCCGTATGCTCACCAGCAACCGGGGCGGCCAGGTCACCACCTTGACCTACCGCCCCAGCGGCCAGATGCTCACCGCCACCTTGCCGAACGGCCATGCCATCACCTACACCTACGACGCCGCCCAGCGCCTCACGGGTTGGAGTGACAACCGGGTCAACGCGGGCACGTATGTGCTCGACAACATGGGCAACCGCACCAGCGAAGAAGTGCGCAACAGCCAGGGCCAGTTGGTGTGGCAATTGGCCCGCAGCATCAACAGCCTGAACCGCGTGGCAAGCATCAGCCTGGGTGGCCAAAGCACCAGCTATGGCTACAACGCCAACGGCGATGCAATCAGCACCACCAACGGCCTGAGCGAGAGCACCAGCCAAGGTCTGGACCCCCTGCGCCGCGTCAAGAGCATCACCAATGCCGAGAACGCCACCACATCTCTGACATACAACGCCCTCGACGGTGTCACCAAGGTCACTGACGCCAAGAGCGTAGCCACCACCTACACCCGCGACGCCCTGGGCAACGCCACCAGCGAAACCAGCCCCGACAGCGGCAGCGAGAGCGCCCAGTACGACGCCCTGGGCCTGCCCGCCAGCATCACCAACGCCCTGGGCCAGGCCACCACCATCACCCGCGACCTGCTGGGCCGCCCGACCTCCGTCGTGCACTCTGGCGGCACCACCACCCTGCGCTACGACCAAAGCACCGCAGCCAAGGGCTACCTCACCGAAATCGAAGATTCGAGCGGCACCACCACCTACCAGCGCGACGTGCACGGCCGTGTTGTGAGCCAGACCCAGAAGCTCATCAACAACGACACCCGCACCCTGGCCTACAGCTACCACGCCACCACGGGCCTGCTGAGTTCCACCACCTACCCCGGCGGCCAGACCCTGCAGAACGTCTACGACGCCACGGGCCAGCTCACCGGCCTCACCTGGGCCGGCCAGCCCATCGTCAGCGGTATCACCTGGAGCCCCCTGGGCCAGCCCACCGGCTGGAGCTGGAACCTGCCCGGTGCATCGGTAGCCATCCCGGCCACCCGCACCTACAACACCGCAGGTCAACTGACCAACACCGAGTTCAGCAGCTACATCTACGACGCCGCAGGCCGCATCACCAGCCTCACCCAGAGCCTGATGCAGCCCGCCAGTACCGACGCGCAAGCGAGCACCGTGACATTGGCACCCGCCATGTGGACGGTGACCTACAACCGTGCAGGCCGCATCACCGGCTTCACCAAACAGGTGGCCGCCGGCAATGCTGCCAACACCGTCACCTACGCCTACGACGCCAACGGCAACCGCACCACCAGCAGCCAACAGAGCGCAGGCACCACCACCAACCGCACCTACGCCCTCACCGCCAACCGCCAGACCGGCTTCAGCCAGACCAAGACAGGCACCGGTGGCAACGCCAACACCAGCGTCACCTACCAGTACAACGCCGCTGGCGATCTCCTGAACGATGGCCTGCGAACCTTCCACTACGACAGCCAGGAACGCCTGGAAAAAGTCACCACCGGCACGGGCGTGGACGCCCCCAGCACCCAGTACGCCCACAACGCCTTGGGTCAACGGGTGTTCAAGACCGAACCGCTGTTTGCCAGCGGATCAGGATCAGGTTCAACCACCAGCAGCAAGAACCTCAACAACCTCCTGGCCGACCCTGAAGACCAGGAAGAAGCGGAGAAGGAACAAGACAAGGGCCTGATCCAGACCGCCTACGAATTCTTCACCCGCCTGTGGAGCCCCGGCAGCAGCGACGCGCAGAAGCTCGGCTTCGCATACGTCTACGGCACCGACGGAACCCTGCTGGGCGAATACGGCATGGGCGGCAGCAACAGCAGCGGCACCACCCAGTACATCTACCTGCCCACGGCCAACGGCCCCATGCCTATTGCCGCCATCGTCAATGGGGTGGCGTATGCAGTGCACAGCGACCACCTGAACACCCCGCGCAAACTCACCCAGCCCGATGGCCAGGTGGCCTGGCAATGGGCGTACAGCGCGTTTGGGGATGAACAGCCCACCCTGGGGTCCAAGCGCTTCACCAACGAAACGACCACCCCCACCACGGGCACCACCACCATCCCCGAGGTGACGTTCAACCTGCGCTACCCGGGGCAGTACTACGACAAAGAGAGCAACCTGCACTACAACTACTTCCGCAGCTACAGTGCGGAGCGGGGGCGGTATACGCAGGCGGATCCGATTGGGCTGGATGGTGGGTTCAATCGGTTTGGGTATGTGGAGGGGAATGCTCTGGGTCTCGTTGATCCATACGGCCTTGATGCATCGCTGTTGCCAAGAAGAAGTTATGACTCGAACGATGTTCGTGGTGGCTTTGATACTGGCGGTAGAAGCCTTGTTTACAACCCTAGGCACTATGATCCGGCCAAGGCATCTCAGGTGTTACTGACGGGCGCAATGCTCATTGCGCCTGAGTTCTTGGCTGCTGGGCGAGCTGCTTGCACGGCAGCGGAGACAGTTGCTCTGTATCGAGCGGTTGGGCCAGAAGAGTTTTACAGTCTTATGAATGGAGGAAAGTTCGCGTTTGGCCCAAATGGAACTACCATGAAGCAGTTTGGATTTAAGCTGGATGAAACTTTAAAATACGCAAACTGGAGTTCCGACTATGCTGCGATTATTCGTGCAGAAATGCCTAGGAGCGCTTTGAGAGATTTGAGTGTCAGTTTTGGACAAATTGATGCATATATTTTTCGAAATGGTGTTGTCACTGTGGAAGGCCAAAGAGCGCTGGATGCGTTGAATAAGGCGGTAACGTCTATAAAGCACGCTTATTAAAAATAGTATGCATAATATTACTGCAGTTATCAAGTTGTCTGAAGATATTCCGCGGCCACATACGAATGGAGGGGTGAGAAGCGGATATGCACCGCATCACCATTTTCCCAATGTGCCTGGATTGGTTAGTGGTTTCCATAAATATTCTGATGGGAATTATCATTTTTTTGGTGAGGAATTGGTTGTGGAAATTGCATTCCCCAGTTGGGAGAGTTTTTGTGACCTAGTGAGTGTTGGTGACTCTTTTGAAATTAGGGAGTTAAACACACTGGTAGGAGTTGGAAAGATCTTATCTATTAATAGATAAGATCGTGAAAATAGTGTCATCCAGACCGCCCACGAACGCGCAAAAGCTCGGCTTCGCGTATGTCTACGGCCAGGACGGCACCCTGTTGGGCGAATACGGCATGGGCGGTAGCAACAGCAGCGGCACCACCCAGTACATCTACCTGCCCACGGCCAACGGCCCCATGCCCATTGCCGCCATCGTCAATGGGGTGGCATACGCCGTGCAAAGCGACCACCTGAACACCCCGCGCAAGCTCACCCAGGCCGACGGCCAGGTGGCCTGGCAATGGGCCTACAGCGCCTTTGGCGACGAACAGCCCACGCTGGGCGCCAAGCGCTTCACCAACGAAACCACCAACCCCACCACGGGCACCACCCCGATTCCCGAGGTGACCTTCAACCTGCGCTACCCGGGGCAGTACTACGACAAAGAGAGCAACCTGCACTACAACTACTTCAGGAGCTACAGCGCGGAGCGGGGGCGGTATACGCAGGCCGATCCGATTGGGTTGGATGGTGGGTTCAATCGGTTTGGGTATGTGGGGGGAAACAGTCTCAGCTTTATCGATATTTTTGGATTGGCGTCTACTGAGAGGACTCAAGGTCTTCTGAAAGAATTCTATGAGTGTATGGCAGCACTTGGTCTTGATAGCCCCAATTTCCGTCCTAGGATAAATTTCGATCCTAATCTTCCTGCTCTTGGAGAAACAAACGTATTCTCCAGAAAAATCACGCTAAATTCAAGTTTTTACAACGATGGTACAATTTTTTCAAAAAATGGCTCTATCGATGCTAACAGGTTTGAATTATTTGCAAATACTCTAATACATGAGGGGGTTCATGTTCGAGAGAGTATTTTCGGTGTTGTGGCTCGAGGGTTGCTCGATCTTGCTGGGTATGCCGGAATTGGAGAGGGTCATGGTTATTTTTATAACTTATATTCTGATGGGGTGATGGATAGAAATGGCGGCGCATTGTTGAATTGCGTCCGCAAGAAGCGGCAGGGGGATAAATGCGATTGATCAAAATTTTTCAAATTAATAAGACTGTAAAATATTTTATTAATTGGAAGTTTTTTTTGATGCTTGTAGCTTTTTTGGGAGGGGTGGGTGCCATCTTTACACCCCAAAATTGCTCGGCATCATGTAAGGTGGCACTTTTTTCCAGCTCTCTTGAGGTCTCGTGGATTGTTGAGCATTCGTTGAAGCAAGGCGCTTTTGCTGTTGATGCCGCTTCTGCTCACACATACGAACTTCCTCCTGTCAAGAATAAGCCTCCGATCTCCTCTGTATCTAGCATTTCTTCGGATGGCAAGGGATATTTAAAAATATCTAATGCAGAGGCTGATATGGTCATATCCGTATGGCGCGATAGCGATGGTAGGTTTCGGTGCGTTGCTGTTGTTCCGAAAGTGGATGCAAAATGGTGTGCATTAAATATTTCTAGGTAAATATTTCATGATTGTGCTATGTGCTTGACAACTCAAATTCTCGCGTCCGGATGCAATATATCAATGGTGCTTATAATCAGTTGTGGAGGGGTCAGGTCTTGCGTTTTGCCCCCAGATGACCGGGTGGCCTGGCAATGGGTCTATAGCGCGTTTGGGGATTAACAGCCCACCCTAGGATAAAATGCTTCACCGACGCAACCACCAACCCCACCACGGGCACCACCACGATTCCCGATGTCACCTTCAACCTGCGCTACCCGGGGCAGTACTACAACAAGGAGAGCGACCCTGGAACCGGCAGTTGAATGCGCCCGAGGGTGCCGTGATCGGTGTGCCAGGCAAGGCGTGAGGACGCGGCGCACCCTTGTGCGCAAGGACGAGCAACGCCGCATGGCGCGGCGAGCGCGGTGCCATCGGGTGCATAGCGCCTTGTCAATCGCCCAACCGGGGTGCCCTGCGGCCCTAGACATTGCTTGCGCACACGGCCCACCCAGAGGACACTGGCGCGGTCAACTGCCGGATCCAGGGTTTGGCACTACAACTACTTCAGGAGCTACAGCGCGGAGCGGGGGAGGTATACGCAGGCGGATCCGATTGGGTTGGATGGTGGGTTCAATCGGTTTGGGTATGTGGAGGGGAATCCGCTCGGAGCAGCCGATCCAATAGGACTAGAAGTCATCTACGTTAAAGATGGCGTAGTTTTCCATGCGAACCCTGTGGCGAAGGGAGGTACAAATTATGGTGAACATACAACCCAGGTCGATGGAAAGACCGCATATCATGTTCACATCAACGATCACCCAAACAAACGATGGGATGTAACAAACAACATGCCCCTTGCTGATGATGTAAGCAACTTCACAAAAAAAGAGTTGCAAGTCTGTAAAAGCTTGGGGGTGAACGAGCAAAGATACCTCAGTAAGGCTGCTAGAGAGGTATTCCATCACAGGCCGGATCGGTTGCCAAAAATCAGGGCGCGCTATTTGACGATTGCTGGAGTAGTCTTTGGTGCGCTGATGTCTAACAGCTATGAGGAAATGTGCGCACGCGATTATGGGGATGCGCTTGCAGATATTTGCAATTAAATTGTCATGAAAGAAGTGTCAAATTCTGCTGATGTGGAGCTTTTGCAGTTGGCTATTTCGCTCTATGAGAAAAATGAAATGCAATCTGCAATCAAGCATTTTCTGAATCTCGCAAAGAGGGATTGCGAGGAGTCTTTTTTGTATCTGTCTCTGATTTACAAGGCTGGGGACGGTGTTGATAAGGATGAAATAAAAGCAGCAAGCTTCAAGAGAAGGTATGTGGAAATAATAGAAAAAAAATCTTCTGCCGGGCAAATTTCTTATATGCGTAAGTTTGCTTATATTTTGCAATATGGTGATGGTGTTTCGGTTGATAATTCGCGTGCACTATCGCTCTTTTTTGAATTGGCAGAGGCTGATGATGGTGAGGCGCAATTCCATTTGTCAAGATTGTATGGGCTTGGGGGGGGTGGTTTGGGCAAAAATTTCGATAAAGAAAGATACTGGTTGAACAGAGCGGTAGCTTCCAACTGGCCTATTGCAATTTATTACTATGCCCTTCTCCTGGAAGGCGATAGAAAGTCCGATGAGCCACTTCTGGAAGTCCGGGCGCTCATGCAGAAAGCGGCGAATCTTGGGTGCTGGCAGGCAAAAGACTATCTTGAACGAGAGTGCCCAACACGCCCTCTCAAATCTTGAGTAAATCATGGCTGCGGCCAGCCTGAGCAGCGCCCAATAGATGAAGGCGACGACCTGACCTTCCCTGCACGATAGCCTGACAGCCTGGCGCTACCTCACCTCTCAATCATCTCCTGCACCTTGGCCGCCAGCGCCGCCACATCAAACGGCTTGGTAATCACCTCCATCCCAAACGCCAGCAGCCCATTGCCCACGGCGGCATTCTCCGCATACCCGGTGATGAACAGCACCTTCAGGTCCGGCCGCGTCACGCGCCCCGCGTCGGCCATCTGGCGGCCGTTCAATCCCCCCGGCAGGCCCACGTCGGTCAGGAGCAGGTCGATGCGGTGGTCGGACTGCAGCACGTGCAGGCCGGCGGGGCCGTCGCCCACCGAGATCACGTCAGCGCGTCCAAGTCCAGCTGTTGCGCATCATCGTACTGGCGCCTTCGTTGTGGTGGATACTGACACCGTGAGTTTCCGCGTGAACACCCTCCAAATTGTTTGCAGGCACATGGGCCTGCATGGTAGGGCGCGCCAACAAATTCGGCACGTCTATCCAAACAAGTACGACAGCCAGGAACGCCTGGAAAAAGTCACCACCGGCACGGGCGTGGACGCCCCCAGCACCCAGTACGCCCACAACGCCCTGGGCCAGCGCGTGTTCAAGACAGAGCCGCTGTTTGCAACCAGCGGCAGCGGCGGATCAGGATCGACCACCAGCGGCAGGAACCTCAACAACCTCCTGGCCGACCCCGAGGACCAGGAAGCAGAGGAAAAAGAGAAAGAACAGGACAAGGGCCTCATCCAGACCGCGTACGAATTCTTCACCCGCCTGTGGAGCCCCGGCAGCAGCGACGCGCAAAAGCTCGGCTTCGCGTACGTCTACGGTACCGACGGCACCCTGCTGGGCGAATACGGCATGGGCGGCAGCAGTAGCACCGGTACCACCCAGTACATCTACCTGCCCACGGCCAACGGCCCCATGCCCATTGCCGCCATCGTCAACGGCGTGGCGTATGCCGTGCACAGCGACCACCTGAACACCCCGCGCAAGTTGACACAGGCCGACGGCCAGGTGGCCTGGCAATGGGCGTACAGCGCCTTCGGCGACGAACAGCCCACCCTGGGATCGAAGCGCTTCACCGACGCAACCACCAACCCCACCACGGGCAGCACCAGCATCCCTGAGGTGTCCTTCAACCTGCGCTACCCGGGGCAGTACTACGACAAAGAGAGCAACCTGCACTACAACTACTTCCGCAGCTACAGTGCGGAGCGGGGGCGGTATACGCAGGCCGATCCGATTGGGCTGGATGGTGGGTTCAATCGGTTTGGGTATGTGGAGGGGGATGCACTTTCCTATGCAGATCCATTTGGTCTTTCGCGCCTTACGCTAACGCTATCCGGTGGCCAAAAAATAATTGTTGAAAATCCTTCGGCGACGGATTTAATTAATTCAATAAATTCCGTAGAAGATGGAAAAATAATAACTTTTCAATTGTCAGGGCATGGGGATGAGTTCTCGCAGTGCATTTCTGCGGGGCGCGGATGTCGAGATACCTTGACAAAAAATCTCGGCTTGTTATCAAATGGGGTGCTTGTTGGGAATATTAAGGATGCGTTGCTTCGCAAGATGAACTCACAGGGTGAGGTTCGTCTTGAAGGGTGTAACAATGCGTCTGGTGATAGGAATATGGTTAAATCAATTAGTGAGCATATGGGGAGTATTCCTGTTGTGGGTGGGTTGTGGTACCAGGCTGGGTATGAAAATCATTGGTTGTTTGGCAATTCGTCTGGATCGTTCGGTATTAAGAGGGTCTATGTGAATGGAGTGCTTAAATAAATGAGTGCTACATTTCTGGAGGATGCAATATGGTTGCTGATTCCCTTGGCGTCGGTCATGATATTGGGGCGATGGAAAAGTAATTTGTCTCTCACTTGTTGCATTTACGCTGTGGGTGTAGGTGCAGCCGGATGGGGGTTTGGGCCGCGATGCTTTTGTGTTGACGCTCAAAACCTATTTCTGGGTTCTTTTATTTTCTCGTTAATTTTTGGTATTGGTATGTATGTGTTTTTTATTTGGGGCGCTGGATTATGGAAGGTAATTTTGGAGAGGAGCAGATGATGATTGCATCAAAACGCTAACGTCGCCTTGTAGCGTCTTCGGTGAAGAAAGGCTGCCCCGTGAGATAGCCAAAAATGCAGGCCTAAAAATCGGTGGGGTGTAACCCCCTTACCTCTCAATCATCTCCTGCACCTTCGCCGCCAACGCCGCCACATCAAACGGCTTGGTAATCACCTCCATCCCAAACGCCAGCAGCCCGTTGCCCACGGCCGCGTTCTCCGCATACCCGGTGATGAACAGCACCTTCAGGTCCGGCCGCGTCACGCGCCCCGCGTCGGCCACCTGGCGGCCGTTCAGGCCGCCGGGCAGGCCCACGTCGGTGAGCAGCAGGTCGATGCGGCGGTCGGACTGCAGCACGTGCAGGCCGGCGGGGCCGTCGCCCACCGAGATCACGTTGTAGCCCAGGTCTTCCAGTTCCTCGGCGATCAGGCCACGGATGGTGGCCTCGTCTTCGATGAGCAGCACCACCTCGCCGTCGCCCCGGTGGTCGAAGCTGGGCAGGGTGTCCTGACCGGCCTGTTCCGCATCGCCCACGTAGCGCGGCAGGTACAGGCACATGGTCGTGCCTTCGCCGGGTACCGAGTAGATGCGCACCTGCCCGCCCGACTGGCGCACAAAGCCGTACACCATCGACAAACCCAGCCCCGTGCCCTGGCCCATGGGCTTGGTGGTGAAGAAGGGGTCGAACGCGCGTGCGATCACCTCGGGTGCCATGCCCACGCCGGTGTCGGTCACGCACAGTGAGATGTACTGCCCCGGCGGCAGTTCGCGCTCGGCCGCGGCGCGGTCGTCCAGCCATTTGTTGGCGGTTTCGATGGTCAGGCGCCCGCCGTTGGGGGCCATGGCGTCGCGCGCGTTGATGCACAGGTTGAGCACCGCGTTCTCCAGCTGCGACGGGTCCACCTGCGTGAGCCACAGGCCGCCAGCGCCCACCACCTCTACCTCTACCGAGGGGCCGACCGTGCGCCGCACCATCTCCTCGATGCCGCCCACCAGGCGGTTCACGTCGGTGGGGCGCGGGTCCAGCGTCTGGCGGCGCGAAAACGCCAGCAGGCGCTGGGTCAGCGACGCCGCGCGCCGCACCGAGCTTTGCGCCATGCCGATGTAGCGCTCGGTGTTGTCGAAGTTCCGGGCGTTGAGGCGCTTTTCCAGCACCTGCAGGCTGGCGCTCATGCCGGCCAGCAGGTTGTTGAAATCATGCGCGATGCCGCCGGTGAGCTGGCCGATGGCCTCCATCTTCTGCGACTGGCGGAATTTCGCTTCCACCTCCATCAGCTCGTTCGTGCGCTCGGTCACCTTGCGCTCCAGCGACTCGTTCATCTCCCGCAGTTGGGCTTCGTTGCCGCGCAGCGCTCTTTCGGAGCGCACGCGTTCCGTGGCGGTGCGGGTGCGGCCGGCAATCTCGCGCATGAACTCGCACTCTTCCTGGGTCCACTGGCGCACGTCGTCCTGGTTCACGAAGAGCACGGCCACCAGGCGTTCGTGCTCCACCACGGGGATGTTCATGAAGGCACGGGCGCTGCGCGACTCCAGCGCACCGGCGGCCATCGCGGTGCGGGGGTCGTTGCGTGCATCGGTCACCCTGACGAACTCGTCGTTCTTGAGCGCGTCGATGAACGTGCCGAAGTCCCGCAGGCAAAGATCTCCCTGCAGCGTCAACACCCCCGGAGCCGTCCAGTCGCACTGAACATTCAGCATGTCGGTATCGTGGTCCACCCGGCCATAGCCCGCGCGGCTCACTTTGAGTGTCTGTCCCAGGATGCGGGCTGCGGCCAGGCTGATGTCGTCCACGTTGTCCAGCCCGCGCAACTGGCTGGTGAACTCGGTCAAGGCGTCGCGCTTGGCCTCTGCAGCCACCCGCTCGGTCACGTCCAGGCCATCCACGAAGATGCCGGTCACTGCGCCGGAAGTGTCGCGGATCGGCTGGTACACGAAATCCAGGTAGCGCTCGCTCACCGGCTCACCCGCGTGCTGCCGGATGTCGAAACGGGCGCCAAAGGCGGTGGCCGCCTTGCCGCTGGAGTACACACCATCGAGCATGGCCACGTAGCCCTGCTCGGCGGCCTCGGGCAGCGCATCGGCCACCGTGTGGCCCAGCAAGGCCCGGTCGCCCACCAGCTCCAGGTACTTGGGGTTGGACAGTTCGATGCGATGCGTGGGCCCCTGCAGCAACACCATGAAGCTGGGCGACTGCTCGAACAGGGTGGCAAAACGTTCGCGTTCCATCAGCAGGCGCCGGTCGGCCAGCACCTTGTCGGTGGTCTCCACCACCAGGGCCATCGCCCCCACCGGGGTGCCCGCCTCGTCCACCAGGGGCGAATAATTCAGGTCCACCCACAGCGGCTTGTGCACTCCGTCGCGGTTCAGGCTCAGTTCCTGGTCCTCGTAGTTGAGGGTGCCTCCGGCAAGGCACACCTTGAGCACCCGGTCGTTGAGGTCGGCCGCCTCGGGCCAGGCCTCGCGGATTTCCATGCCCAGCAGGCCCGGGTGGCGCCCGCCGGCAAATTTGGCATAGGGGTCGTTGTAGATCAGAACGCCCACCTCGCCCCACAGCGTGGCGATCGGCATGGGGCAGCGCAGCATGTTGGCCAGCGCCAGCGTGAGGTGCGCTGGCCATTGATCGAGCGGGCCCAGTTCGGTGCGGGACCAGTCGAAGCCGGCGATCAGTCCGGCCATTTCGCCGCCGGCGGACAGGAGGGAAGCTTGGTTGGTGGGTATGCCGGAGGACATGGGTGCCAGGTTCTGTGATCGGGCCGTGCCCGGGGATGGCGGTTCGGCACCGCATTTTTCGCACGATGATAAAGACAGTTGTCCAGAGATTTTGTAGGCATTCGCCGATGCCGTCACCAAAACCTGCACGACTGGGTGGTGACCGCCGATAACCGCTACCCCTGGCCCGGTCTGCGCGCCATCACCAGCGTGTACAGCGCCTGCGCCGCCACCGACAGGCTGCGGTCGCGCCGGCGCACCAGGTAGATCTGGCGCAGCAGGCCGGGCAGGGCCAGCGGCTGGGTGACCAGCCCCGGCTGGTCGAAATGGAACAGCGTGAGCGCCGGCACCACGCTGACGCCCAGGCCCGCGCGCACCATGCCCATCACCGTGGCCAGTTGTTCCACTTCCATCAGCGTGTGCATGGCTTGCGGGTGGAAGGCCGCCTCCAGGTACTGGCGCACGCTGCTGGTGCGCGCCAGGTGGATGAAGGGGTACGCGGCCAGGTCCGCCGGGGCGATGGCCTTCTTGCGCCGGGCCAGCGGGTGGTCGGCCGGGCAGACCAGGTGGAAGTCGTCGCTGCAAAAGGGCTCTGCCTGCAGCTCGGGCGTGTCGGCGCGGATGGCAGCCAGCGCAAAGTCGGCCTTGCCACTGGCCACACGCTCGATGCAGGGCTCCGAGAGCACGTCGGCAATGTCGATCTCGATGCCCGGGTAGCTGCTGCGGTAGGCCGCCAGCACGCCCGGCAGCCAGCCCGCGGCCAGCGACGGCAGCAGCGCCACCGCCACGCGCCCGCGCTGCAGCGTGGCGGCATCGCGCACGGCGGCCAGCGCGGCCGTGATCTCGCCGCGGATGCGCCGGGCCGACTCCAGGAAGTTCTGGCCCTCGCCCGTGAGGTCCACATGCCGCGTGCTGCGGTCGAACAGGCGCAGGCCCAGGTCGTCCTCCAGCGCGCGGATGAGGGCGCTGAACGCCGGCTGCGACAGATGGCACTGGGCCGCGGCGCGCGTGAAGTTGCGCTGCTCGGCCAGCGCCAGGAAGGCGTCGAGCTGGCGGGTGGACAAATGGTGCTGCACGCTCATTGATCTGAAAAACGGATGGATTGATACCAACAATCTATTTCACAGAATAACACCGGGTGCCTACATTCGGCCCAGGAGACAAAGACACCTTATGGCGAACAACGCAACACTGCTGGTCGGCTGCGCCGCCGGCTTCTCGGGCGACCGCACGGACGCCGCCGCGCCCGTGGTGCAGGCCCTGATCGCCAGCGGCAAGCCGGCCGTGCTGATCTTCGAGACCCTGGCCGAGCGCACCCTGGCCCTGGCCCAACTGGCCCGCCGCACCGACCCGGACGCCGGCTACGAACCCCTGCTGGTGGACATGCTGCGCCCCGTGCTGGGCGACTGCCTGGCGCACGGCGTGCGCATCGTGAGCAACTTTGGCGCCGCCAACCCCGAGGGCGCGGCCCGGCGCATCGTGCAGCTGGCGGCCGAACTGGGCCTGCGCCGCCCGCGCGTGGCCGTGGTGCAGGGCGACGACCTGAGCGGCCCCGCCCACCGCGCGCTGCTGCAGGGCTCCCTGGGCGATGCCATGCCCACCGAACCCATCGCCAGTGCCAACGCCTACATCGGGGCCCAGGCCATTGCCGGTGCATTGCGCGAGGGCGCGGACGTGGTGGTCTGCGGCCGCGTGGCCGACCCTTCGCTGGTGCTGGGCCCGGCCCTGGCGCACTACGGCTGGGCGCACGACGACTGGGACCGCCTGGCCCGCGCCACCATGTGCGGCCACTTGCTCGAATGCGGCGCCCAGGTCACGGGCGGTTACTTCGCCGACCCCGGCTACAAGGACGTGCCCGGCATGGCCCGCCTGGGCTACCCCATTGCCGAAATCGACGCCGACGGCCACTGCACCATCACCAAGCCCCCGGGCACGGGCGGGCGCATCGACGAGCGCACGGTCAAGGAGCAGTTGCTGTACGAACTGCACGACCCTGCCGCCTACCTGACGCCCGACGTGGTGGCCGACATCACCGAGGCCCGCGTGACCGCCGTGGGGCCCGACGCCGTGCGGCTGGAGGGGGTGCGTGGCCATGCGCGTCCGGCCACGCTCAAGGTCAATGTGTGCTTCGAGTCGGGCTGGTTCGCCGAAGGCGAGATCTCCTACGCGGGCGCCCGGGCCGAGGCCCGCGCCCGCCTGGCGGGCGAGGTGCTGCGCGAGCGCCTGGCCGGCCTGGGCCCGCTGCGCATCGACCTGATCGGCGTGACCAGCGTGCTGGGCGACGATGCCGGCCGCTGGCTGGACGGCACCAGTGGGGATGGCCGCGACGTGCGCCTGCGCGTGGCCCTGCAGCACCGCGACCATGCCAGCGCCCAGCGCCTGCTGCGCGAGGTGACCGCCCTGTACACCTGCGGCCCCGCAGGCGGGGGCGGGGTGCGCACGGCGATGCGGCCACGGCTGGGCACTGTGTCGTGCCTGGTGCCGCGCGAAGCCGTGCCCACGGGTTACAGCATGTTCGATTCCACAGGACAAGAGGAAAGGGCGGCCGCATGACCGACACCACCATCACCGTTCCGCTCTACCGCTTGGCGCACAGCCGCACGGGCGACAAGGGCAACCGCTCCAACATCAGCGTCATCGCCTGGCACCCCGCGCTGTGGGACGTGCTCATGAGCGAGGTGACCGAAGCCGCCGTGGCGCGACATTTTGCGCACCGCCAGCCGGGCCGGGTGGTGCGCTACGTGCTGCCGCAGCTGCAGGCCATGAACTTCGTGCTCGACGACGTGCTCGACGGGGGGGTCAACGACGCCCTGAACCTCGACAGCCACGGCAAGGCGCTGAGCTACCTGCTGCTGGACCTGCCGGTGCAGGTGCCTGCGGCGCTGGCAGAGCACCTGGCCGGGCCCGGCTGATCCATTTTTCGATTCCATCCACCATCAACAACACCAGGAGACATACGCCATGACCGCATTCCACCTTCCTTCCCGCCGACGGGCCTTGTCCACCGCCGTGGCCCTGGCTGCATCGCTGGGCTTTGCCGGCACGGCCATGGCCCAGGCCTACCCGGCCAAGGCCATCACCTTCGTGGTGCCGTTTGCGGCCGGCAGCGCCACCGACCAGCTGGCGCGTGCCATCGGCCAGTCCATCACCACCGACACCAAGCAGCCCGTGGTCATCGACAACAAGGCCGGTGCCAGCGGCATGATCGCCGCCCAGGCCGTGGCCAAGGCGCCGGCCGACGGCTACACCATCCTCATCACCACCAACACCACGCACGCGGCCAACGAGCACCTGTACAAGAAGCTCTCGTACGACCCGGTGAAGGACTTCGCGCCCATCAGCGGCCTGGGCAAGGGCGGGCAGGTGATGGTGGTCAATGCCGCATCGCCCTACAAGAGCGTGGGCGACGTCGTGGCCGCGGCCAAAAAGACGCCGGGCAAGCTGAGCTTCGGCAGCGGCAGCTCGTCGAGCCGCATGGCGGGCGAAATGCTCAAGCAGCTGGCGGGCGTGGACATCCTGCACGTGCCCTACAAGAGCAACCCCCTGGCCATCACCGACCTGCTGGGTGGGCAGATCGACCTGATGATCACCGACACCTCCACCGGCGTGCCCCAGGTCAAGGCCGGCAAGCTGCGCGCGCTGGGCTATTCCACGCAAAAGCGCAGCTCGCAGCTGCCCGAGGTGCCCACCATCGACGAGGCCGGCGTCAAGGGCTACGACATGGGCTACTGGTTCGCCGCCTACGCCCCTGCCAACACGCCGCCGGCCGTGGTCGCGCGCCTCAACGAACTGGTGGCCGCCGCCACCAAAAGCGCCGCCGCCAAGTCGTTCTACGACACCGCAGGCTCCGAAGCCTGGACCACCACCCCCGACGAGCTGGCCAGGTTCCAGGCCGCCGAGACGGTGAAGTGGGGCAAGGTCATCAAGGCCGCCGGCATCGAAGCCGAGTAAGCCGCCGCCGCACGACCCGCGCACCCGGGTCCTGAACCCGCAAACCGCCGGCTGCGCCCCTGGGCAGCCGGTGTGGGCGCAGCCATGCCTGCCTGAGCACTTGCCCCCGTGCAGGCTGGCCCACGCCCGATTTTTCCGCAGAGCACGCGAACCCGGCCACCAGAGCCATTACCCAAGGAGACAAGCGACATGAGAAAGCACCATCTGTACAGAACTGCCGGTGCCCTGGCCCTCACGGCAGCCGCTGCGGCGGCCCTCACGGCCTGCGGCGGCAGCAGCAGCGACGACGGCCTGACCGGCAAGGCCCCGGCCATGAATCTCGAGATCACTGCGCGCGAGGACTTCCCGGGCAGCTACGGCACGGTGGGCGCCTACGAGCGCCTCACGGGCACGCTGTCGGGCGAGGTGGACCCGGCCGATCCTAAGAACGCCATCATCCAGGACCTGGCGCTGGCGCCGGTCAATGCGCGTGGCATGGCCGAGTACAGGACCGAGTTCGTGATGCTCAAGCCCAAGGACATGGCCAAGGCCAGCGGGGTGCTGCGCTACGACGCGCCCAACCGCGGCAACATCCTCACCATGCTCAACCCCACGGCCACGCCCAGCGATGCCGTGTACCTGGAGCGCGGCTACGTGGTGCTGTACTCTGCCTGGCAGGGCGACGTGCCCAAGAGCACGGCTGCCCGCCTCACGGCCACGGTGCCCGTGGCGAAGAACAAGGACGGCACCAGCATCACCGGCCCGTACCGCGCCGAGCTGGTGCCCACGGCGGCCAGCCCTGCGATGACCCTGCCGGGCGGTGTGTTCAACGGCAGCATGATCCCCTACGAGCCCGCCAGCCTGGACAACACCCAGCCCGGCTATTCGCTCACGCGCCGCGCCAACGAGACCGATGCGCGCATCCCCGTGCCCACTGCGGACTGGAAGTTCGCCACCTGCGACGCCACGGGCACCAATGCCTTCCCCGGCACGCCCAACGGTGCCAGCGTCTGCCTCAAGGGCGGGTTCGACCCGGCCTACCTGTACGAGCTGGTCTATGTGGCCAAGGACCCCAAGGTCATGGGCGTGGGCCTGGCCGCGCTGCGCGACACGGTGCACTTCTTCCGCAGCAAGGCGGCCGACGCCAGCGGCACCGCCAACCCGGTGGCCGGGCGCATCACGCACACGCTGGGGCAGGGTACCTCGCAGTCGGGCAATGCGATGAAGACCTTCCTGCACCTGGGCTTCAACCAGGCGCTCGACGGCAGCAAGGTGTTCGACGGCATGTACGCCCACGTGGCCGCGCGCCAGACCCATATCAACACCCGCTTCGCCGTGCCCGGCGGCGGCGGGGGCCTGCGCACCGACCACACGGCCTTCGGCCAGACGGCACCGCGCGGGCTCGACAAGGACTACATGGACGACGTGAGCGGCCGCCAGGGCGGGGTGATGAAGCGCTGCGCCGCCACCAATACCTGCCCCCGGTTCTTCCTGGGCCTGTCGGGCACCGAGTTCTGGCAGTTGCAGGGCTCGCCCGTGCTGACCGACGCCAATGGCCAGAGGGACCTGACCCAGCCCGACAACGCGCGCGTCTACTACTACGCCAGCACCCAGCACGGCGGTGCCGGCGGCACGGCCAGCATCGGCTATGCACCCAGCCGCGCGCCATACCCCACGGGCACGGTGGTGCACTTCAATGACACCTTCCGCGCGCTGTTCCTGAACCTGGAAGACTGGGTCGTGCGCGGCACCACGCCGCCCGCCAGCCAGGTGCCCAAGGTGGCCGACGGCACGCTGGTGCGCCCCGCGCAGGTGGCCTTCCCGGCCATGAAGGGGCTGACCTGGGCGGTGAACGGTGTGCAGACAGCCATCCCCGACTTCAACTACCTGGGCTGGCACAACAATTTCCCGCTGTTCGACTTTGGCCCGCAGTACCTGCCGCAGGAC
This sequence comes from Acidovorax sp. GW821-FHT09B03, assembly GCF_059418305.1. Taxonomy (NCBI): domain Bacteria; kingdom Pseudomonadati; phylum Pseudomonadota; class Betaproteobacteria; order Burkholderiales; family Comamonadaceae; genus Acidovorax; species Acidovorax sp. GW821-FHT09B03. The sequence goes on along the minus strand of NZ_JBWKPP010000006.1, from coordinate 62,574 downwards.
GAGGCCGGCATCGCCACCGTGCTGCCTCCGCGCAACCTGAACCGCGACTACGCCATCCTGGTGCCCCAGGTGGATGCGCGCACCGGCCTGACCCGCGCCGGCATCCAGAGCGTGGAGGCCCGCGTACCGCTGGGCACCAGCTTCGAGTTCAACTACGTGGCCACGCCCGGCATCACCGACCTGGCCAACCTCACGGGCGGCTACATCCCCTTCCACACCACACGGGCCGCGCGTCTGGCTGCGGGTGATGGGCGTGTATCGCTGGAAGAGCTGTACGGCAACCAGGCCGGCTACGTGGCCGCAGTGACCGAGGCGGCCAACGCCCTGGTGGCCCAGCGCCTGCTGCTGCCGCGCGATGCACAGGCCCAGATCGACCGGGCCAAGGCCACGATCATCTTGCCTTGAACATGCGTTGAAACTGGCGCCGCTGAGGCCAGTGCTCCCGCGCAAGGGCCGCCCCGCCGCGCTGGGAGCGTCCCCATCCCGACTCGCGCAGCGAGTCGAGAGAGGTGGGAAGGCGCGAAGCGACTCAGGGGGTGTCTGCCAATGACCAGGGGGCTCCCTCGAACCGATCAACGAGAAAATCGAGCAAGGCCCGCACCGCTGGCGACTGGTGCCGGCGCGAGGTGTACAGCGCGTTGATCGCCATCACCGGCAGTTCCCAGCCGGGCAGCAGCGCCTGCAGCTCACCACTGGCAATGTGCGGGTTGGCCAGGTAGGTGGGCTGCAGCGCAACGCCGCCGCCGGCCAGCGCGGCGCGCAGCAGGGTGGTGGCCTCGTTGGCGCTGAAGTGGCTGGACACGGCCACACGCTCGGTGCGGCCGTCCCGCGAGAGCTCCCACACGCTCTTGCCGAAGTTGGCGTAGCTCAGGCAGCGGTGGTGTTCCAGGTCGACCGGCTGCAGCGGCACGCCATGGCGCGCCAGGTAGGCGGGCGAGGCCACCAGCACCGAGTCGCAGCGCGCCAGCGGCCGGGCGATCAGCATCGGGTCGGGCCCGCTGCTGATGCGGATGGCCAGGTCGATGCGCCGCTCCACCAGGTTGAGCGCGCCTTCGCTGGCATCGAGGTCGATCTTGAGCAGGGGGTGCAGCGCCAGGAAGTCGGTGATCGCCGCGCCCAGCTGGGCGTAGGCGAACGAGACGCTGCAGGTCAGCCGCAGCTGGCCGCGAAGGCCACCCTCGGCGCCCTCGGCCGTGGCGCTGGTCTCTTCCTCGATGTCTTCTGCCAGCGCCAGCATCTGCTGGCAGCGGCGCAATGCCTGCTCGCCCGCATCGGTCAGCGTCACGCTGCGGGTGGTGCGCTGCAGCAGGCGGGCCTGCAGCCACTGCTCCATCTCGCCCACATAGCGCGTGACCATGGCGCGCGACATCTCCAGTTTGTCGGCCGTGGCGCTGAAGCTGCCGCTGGTGGCCACTTCCACAAACACGCGCATGGCGGTCAGGCGGTCCATATTTGATCTATTGGAGCAACAAATATGCGCATTTTATGGGGTTTATTGGATCGATTGGTGCAAATAAACTGCAGCCATTCCAACTGAAACCACCTGGAGAATCCGCATGTTCCGCACCGCTGTCCTCGCTGCCACCCTGTCCGTCGCCTTTGCCGGCGCCCACGCCGCCGAGCCTCTGCAGCTCAAGGTCTACAACGCCGATGGCAACAGCTTCAACGTCAACTCCACCCTGGTCTATGGCGAGAAGGAAGCCATGGTCATCGACGCCGGCTTCACCCGCGCCGACGCGCTGCGCATCGCCGCCAACGTGCTCGACAGCGGCAAGGCCTTGAAGACCATCTACGTGAGCCAGGCCGACCCCGACTACTACTTCGGCGTGGAAACGCTCAAGGAGATCTTCCCCCAGGCCGAGGTGGTGACCACCCCCGCCGTGCTGGAGAAGATCAACGCCAAGCTGCAGGGCAAGCTGGCCTTCTGGGGCCCCAAGATGGGCGCCAACGCACCGCGCACCCCCGTGCTGCCTAAGGCCATCGCCGGCAACACCCTCACGCTGGACGGCCAGGTGGTGGAGATCCGCGGCACCACGGGCCTGCTGGCGCACCGCCCGTATGCCTGGATCCCCTCGGCCAAGGCCGTGGTCGGCAACATCGGTGTGTTCGGCACCAACACCCACGTGTGGACCGCCGACACCCAGACCGTGGCCGAGCGCAGCGCCTGGGTGGCCCAGCTCGACGAGATGGCCGCGCTGCAGCCCACCGTGGTGGTGCCCGGCCACATGGGGGCCGGCACCGCGCTGACCCCTGCCAATGTGACGTACACCAAGGGCTACCTGCAGGCCTTCGAGAAGAATGCTGCCACCACCAAGACCAGCGCCGAGCTGATCGAAGCGATGAAGAAGGCCTACCCGGCCGCCCCTATGGGCCTGTCTCTGAACATCGGTGCCAAGGTCAACAAAGGCGACATGAAGTGGTAATTGGAGGGCGGGGCGGGCAGGCTCCTGTGTGACCTGGCGCCTTGCCAATCAACCATCCGACCATCGAAAGGAACCAGATCGTGCCAACACATCCCATGCAGCAAGTGCTGCAGCACCTGCGCGCCGGGCGCTGGGATGCCGCGCACGACCTGGTCCAACACGATGGCTCCCAGCTGGCAGCCTGGCTGCACGGCATCCTGCATGTGCAGGAGGGCGACCTGGAGGACGCCGAGAACTGGTACGACCGGGCCAACCGCCGCTTTCGCAGCCGTGGCACGCTGTCGGAAGAGCTGGCGCTGTTCGAAGCCGCGCTCGCCCAATCCCTGCCGCCGCTTGATTCCGAATCTGAAAGACCCTGACCCATGCCCCTCATCTCGGTGACCTATCTGTTCGACTCCCTGTGCGGCTGGTGCTACGCCGCCGCGCCCGCACTGAAGCACCTGCAGGCTGTGGATGGACTGGATGTTTCATTGGCCCCATCAGGCCTGTTTGCCGGGCAGGGCGCTCGGCCCATGGACGCCCAGTTCGCCGCCTATGCCTGGTCCAACGACCAGCGCATTGAAAAGCTCACGGGCCAGCCATTCACCCAGGCCTACCGCGACAACATCCTGGGTGCCGTGGCTGGCCGCTTCGACTCCGGCCCTGCCACCTTGGCGCTGACCGCCGTGGCCCAGACCGCACCGGGCCGTGAACTCGAAGCCCTGCACGCCCTGCAGCGCGCGCGCTACGTCGATGGCCGCGACACGGCCGATGCAGCGGTGCTGGCCGAGGTGCTTGCCGCCCTGGGCCTGGCCGACGCGGCCGCACTGTCCCGGGCGCCCGACGCCGCGCTGCACCGCGCCACGGCCGAGCGCGTGGCCCACGCCCAGGCGCTGCTGCGCGCGGTGGGTGCGCGTGGCGTGCCGCAGTTGGTGGTCACGGGGCAGGGCGGGGCGCTGCGGCTGATGGGCGGCGATGCGCTGCTGGGGCCGCATGAACGGCTGGTGGAGTTGGTGAGGGCCGCCGCCGCCTGATCCACCGCCCGGCAGCAGATCACTCCATCGACGGATCGATCAGCACCTTGGCCCCGGTATTGCGCGGCCCATAGAAGGCAATGGCCTCGGCGCCCAGCGCCCCGGCCAGCGACACCGTGCGCGCATAGTGGCTGGCAAAGGTGGTCTTGAGCTCGGCCGCCACGCGCTGGCGCAGGGCCTGCGCGGCGTCGTTGCCGATCTTTTGCAGGAACGGGAACAGCAGCCAGCCGCCCACGCCCCAGGCCATGCCGAAGCTGCGCTGGATCTCGGTCGGGCGCGTGTCCAGGTGGCCGTACAGGTAGACCTGCTTGTGCACGGCCGAGCCATAGCGGCTGTACTCGGTGGCCTTGCGGTTAATGGCGGCTTCCATGCATTGCAGGATCTGCCCGGCCAGCGTGCCGCCGCCTGTGGCGTCGAAGGCGATGGTTGCCCCCGTTGCAGCCAGCGCGTCGGTCAGCTCGGCCATGAAGCCGGGCGAACTGCTGTCGCAGACGTACTGCGCGCCGATCTCGCGCAGCAGCACCGCCTGCTCGGGCTTGCGCACGATGTTGACCAGGCCGATCCCGTCCTTCTGGCAGACCTTGTTGAGCATCTGGCCCAGGTTGCTGGCCGCTGCCGTGTGCACCAGGGCGGTGTGGCCTTCGCGCTTCATGGTCTCCACCATGCCCAGCGCCGTGAGCGGGTTGACGAAGCACGACGCCCCCTCGGCCGCCGTGGTACCGGCCGGCAGCGGCAGGCACTGCGCGGCAGGCATGGCCCGGTACTGCGCGTACATGGCGCCACCGATCAGCGCCACGGTGCGCCCGAGCAGCGCCTGGGCTGCTGGAGACGCGCCCGCTGCGACCACCAGGCCCGCGCCCTCGTTGCCCACGGGCATGCTCTGCCCCAGGCGCGCGGCCATGCCGGGCATCGCGCGTTCGGGGATGCGGGCGGTCACCACGGGCCGCTCGGCGCTGCCAGCCACCTGCACGGTAGACAGATCGGCCGGCCCGAACAGCAGGCCGATGTCCGATGGGTTGATCGGCGTGGCCTGGATCTGCACCAGCACCTCGTCGGGGCCCGGGGTGGCCACGGGTGTCGGTTCTAGGCTGATCTGCAGCGTGCCGTCAGGGCGCACGAGCGAGCGCAGCTGCAGGGCTGTGGAGGGGATAGTCGTGGTCACGGGTGTCTCCGGGGGAAATGTGCTGCATTCTCTCCCCTGTAAGCGATCTCCGCTGTCACCCACTTGGCTTACCGGGCCAGTGTCCGCACCATCTGCTCATACATCGCATCCACGGCCGGTGAGCGCTGCGACGCCTTGCTGCGCAGCACCGACACGTCCATCGAATCGAGCGTGGGCAGGTCGAACTCGGCCGGCAGGTTCTGCAGGATCTGCAGGTTGGGCGGCACGCTGCAGCGCGTGAGCACGGCCACGGCCAGGCCGCTTTCCACGGCGGCCAGCTGGCCGGCCAGGCTGGAGCTGTGGTAGACGATGCGGTAGGCGCGGCGCCGTGCGGCCAGGGCCTTCATGGTGGCGATGCGCGCCAGGCTGGCCGACTCGTACACCGCAATCGGCAGCGGGTCGCGCCGCCAGGCCTCGAATTGCGCGGCGCCCACCCAGACCAGCGGCTCCTGGAACAGAAAGCGCCCGCGCTGCGGCTTGTCGCGCGAGACCAGGGCCAGGTCGAGCTCGCCGCGCACCACGCGCGGGATCAACGAGGTCGACTGCTCGCAGGTCAGCTCGATCTCCACCCCCTGGTAGCGGTGCGAAAAGCTGCGCAGCACCGGCGTGAGGTAGGTCGATGCATAGTCGTCCGGCACACCCAGTCGCACCCGGCCGGCCAGCCGCGGGCCGAACAGGGCGGTCTGCGTCTCGGCCTGCAGCTCCAGCATGCGGCGCGCGTAGGCGAGCAGCTCTTGTCCCAAGGGCGTCAGCTCCAGGTGGCGCGGGCCGCGCAGCAGCACCGGGCGGCCCAGCGCCGCGTCGAGCTTCTTGATCTGCATGCTCACGGCCGACTGCGAGCGGTGCACCAGCGGCGCCGCGCCCGAGAGCGAGCCGGCATCCACCACGGCGACGAAGGCGCGCAGCCAGTCGATCTGCAGGTCGGGGTAGTTCATGCGTGCAATGTATTCGATTATCGAATGGCTGTTCTGCGAACTATGCGCTTTACCTCAGTAGGCAAAGCCCCGACGATTGGCGCCATGAACCACAAGGTCTCCGCACTATCCGCATCACCTGCCACCCTCACCAGGGGCTCTGACCCCGCAGGCATTGCCCGCGAACGCACAGGCCAATGGCTCATGATCGCCGGCGGCATTCTGCTGGGCACCATCGGTGTCTTTGTCGAAGAGGCCGGCCAGCACCCGCTGGTGACGGTGTGGTTCCGCTGTGTGTTCGGTGCACTGGCCCTGGTCGCCTGGTGCCTGGCCACGGGGCGGGAGCGCGAGCTGCTGCTGCGCGACCAGGCCAGGAGCCGCTGGGTGGCCTGCGCCACGGGCGTGTTCATGGTGCTCAACTGGGCGCTGTTCTTCGCGGCCATCCCGCGCACCTCCATTGCGGTGGCCACGGTGATCTTCCACGTGCAGCCCATCTGGGTCATCGTCTTCGGCGCCTTGTTCCTGCGCGAGACGATCTCGGGCACCCAATGGGCGGCCACGCTGGCGGCCCTGGCAGGGCTGGTGCTCACCACCGGCCTGCTCGATGGCATCCCGGCCGGCACGGCCGATGGCGGAGCCTACGTGGCCGGGGTGCTGATGTGCCTGGGCGGCTCGTTCTGCTATGCCGCCGTCACGCTGCTAGCCAGCCGCGCGCCTGCGCCCATCAGCCCGTTCGCCCTGTCGCTGTGGCAGTGCCTGGTGGGGGCCGTGCTGCTGGCCTGGGCGCCACTGGTTTTCGGCGGGCCGCACACCGCTGCCGCCTGGGCCTTGCTCACGGGCCTGGGCGTGCTGCACACGGGCCTGGCCTATGTGATCCTGTTCGCCGGCATGGCCCGGCTGGCGCTGGGCAAGGTCGCGGTGCTGCAGTTCGTCTATCCGCTTACCGCGGTGCTGGTGGACTGGGCGGTGTACGGGCGCACGCTGAGCCCGGTGCAATTGGGTGGCGTGGTGTTGATGGCGGCGGCGCTGTGGACCATACGGCGGCCGAAACGGGCCGGCCAGGCGATCGACAGCCGTGCCACCACCAGCCGGTGACTGCCGTTCGGCAGATGCACAATGGAGTCTGCCGTTTTGACGAGGCTGGACCCTGATGAGCAAGGAACCTTCCCTGGGCGTTTCTGAAGAAATGATCGCGACTGCGGAGTCCGAGCTGGGCTTGCGCTTCCCGGAGGAACTACGCAACGCCTGGAAGCAGTACAACTGCAATGAACTGCGGGGCGGCTGGCGCGTATTTCCGGTCTTTGACCCGGCCAACCCACGCAAGACCTGTGGCAGCGTGACCTACGAAAACCTCAAAGGCGCGTGGGGCCAGGAGGTGATGGCCCAGGACCTGGTGTCGATTGCCGACAACGGTACCGGCAACCAACTGGTGCTGAAAGTGACATCGGGCTTGGCCGAGGCCCAGGTCTACCACTGGAGTCACGAGACCCGCAAATTGACGCCCTGGAAGCCGGGCATTGCTTCCATCCACGCGGCCGCAGGCAGGTCGCGCGCTAATGTGCTTCGGCTGCAAAAGCGTTTCGCCAACGCCCCCTCCACCGGGGGCAACTGACTGCGCGACAGGTCGGGCCTCTGCGCCGTGTCGGATATGCCACGGGCGACAGTCGGCTGCGTTCCGAGGCGATGCCCTCACCCGTCCCCCGGGGTGTGAGTGTGGGATCTGCCTTGCCGAACGGCCGCATGCCCGCAGCCGATAAACTGGCACAGGGGCAGCAACTGCCCGCATCCAGGAGACGCCCGAAATGACAGGACCCACCAAGGCCGGTACCCGCAAGAGCAGCCAGACGCCGAAGTCAGCCCCACCCGAAGGGCAGGGCGAGCCCGCGGCGCCCCTAATCGACGCCAAGATCCGCGACCTGGCCGACTGGCGCGGTGAAACCCTGGCCCATCTGCGCAAGCTCATGCACGAGGCCGTGCCCGATGTGATCGAGGAAGTCAAATGGATGGGCGTGCCCGTCTGGTCCCACGCCGGCATCCTGTGCACGGGCGAGACCTACAAGCAGGCCGTGAAGATGACCTTTGCCAAGGGCGCCTCGCTGCCCGATCCCAAGGGCCTGTTCAACTCCAGCCTGGAGGGCAACACCCGGCGCGCCATCGACGTGCGCGAGGGCGAGGTGGTCAACGAGGCAGCCTTGAAGGCACTGTTCCGTGCGGCGGCGGATTTCAATGCATTGCAGGCTGCGCAGAAGAAGGCCAAGCCCAAGGCACCTGCGGCAAAGAAAGCCCCGGCAGCGAGGAAAACAGGTTAAGGCGCAAGCGTCAGGCGCACCACCACGGGCCGGTGGTCCGACCCCAGGTCCGGCCCGGTGCGCGAGTTCAGTACCTGCCAGCCGCTCGAGGCCAGCACATGGTCGAGCGGCAGCACCGACAGCCAGCCAAAGGCGTTGGGCCAGCTGGGTGCAGCCCCATTGGCGCGGCGCAGGGTGGCTTCCACCGTGAACAGGCTGCGTGCCCAGGGGGTGGTGTTCAGGTCGCCGGCCAGCAGGGCCAGCCCTCCGGTTTGGGCCAGGCGCCCGGCCTCCTGCACCAGGGCACGGTCGCGGGCCTGGGCGAAGCCTTCATCCAGCGGCGGCATGGGGTGCAACGCGCTCAGGTGCACCGCTTTGCCATTCCAGGCCACGGTAGCGCGCAGCCTCAGGGTGTCACGCAGGTCCTGCGGCTGCAGCGTCTGCAGGTCCGACAGGGGATGGCGCGACAGCACGGCCAGGCCAAAGGGGTCGGGCTGGGGGGCTGCCAGCCGGTGGGGGTAGCGCGCGGCCACCGCGGGGTTGCGCACCAGCGCTTGGTGGGCCAGTTCGGTGAACTCCTGCAGGAACACCACATCCGGTGCACTGGGCGACGCCAGCCAGGCCGTGAGCGGGTCGAAGTCGGTGGTCGACGCGTTGAGGTTGGCGCTGCCCACGGTCAGCACGGCGTCGGGGCTCGATGGCTCGGCGCCACGCGGCAGCATGGCCGGCTGCCACAGGAAGCTACCGCCCAGTGCCAGCACCGCCAGGGCTAACCACCCGCGGCCCATGCTGCTGGGGGGGCGCGCCAGTGCCAGCACCCCCAGCGAGATCGCCCCCACCACCGCGCAGAGCCATTGCCAATGGGCTGCCAGTTCCACCAGCCATTGCAGTGTGGGCACCTGGTCCGCCGGCAGCATGCGCGAAACCGGCGCCGTGAGGGCGCCCAGGATGCACAGCCAGGCCAGCCACCGGGCCCTGGCGGTGATGAAGCGGGGAACTGCGGCATGTGGCATGCGGTCAAGGGGCAGAGCGACGGGGGAAGGTGCAGGACAATTTGCGGAATGTACTGATCGTGGAATAGTGCCTGGGTTGGATGGCCGGTGGGTACTGTCCAGCCTGCAGCACCACCATACCCGGATACTATCGCCCGACATCCATGCATCTCCATCGCCACCATCAGGACACCACAGACGCCAGGTTTGCAGACTTGCTGCGCATTGCCATGGACGGGTACCGGGCCAGGCAGGAGGCCTTCAGCCAGGCCATTGCCGGCTTTTCTGCATGGAACATCGACGAGGAAACGGCGACGCTGACACTCACCGGCGATGGTGGCCAGGCGACCTGCGCGTACCAGGCGACCCCCATCGTCACCTACCTCCCCGCGTCGGAAAGTCTCGCCTGGGTGTGGGCCAACGACGCCTTCCCTGCACTGTCCAGGAGTAGGGCCGGCCGGGTCAGGGAACTGGCGCTGGAGACCGGCTATCAGGTGTTCGAAACCCCGCAGCTGCGCGCCAGCCCTGGCGACATGGACGAGTTGTGCGCCCTGGCCCTGCACCATCTGCAAGGCGTTGCTGTGTTCAAGGCCAAGGGCCAGGAACCTTGGGTCTGCTATGTCCTGCATGCAGCCGCCTGAGCTGCGCGCTCAGCCGCTGCCCCGCGTTGTCGTTGTTCCCCGCCCCCCATGGGCGGGACCTGTGGACATGGAGCGGTGCGACCGCTTCGAGGATGTAGATCACGATGCCCTCCAGGATTTGCGCGCCGTGATCGAGGCCGAGGTGTGGCGCTGGGTGGTGCAGTACGCCAGCGGGTTGCCGGCTGGCAATGCATTTCCCGATCTGGAAAGGCTGACCGGCGAGTGCTACCTGTCTGCCGAGCGCTATTGGATTCAGGACGAGCCCTGGTTTGCGAAGGTCGGCAGACAAAGGGAGGTGTGCTTCAGCTATTTCGTGCGCTGCCTTGAGCGTCAGAACGCGCTCAATGCAGATGATCGCGACTATCTGGGCCTGGAGGTCCAATTCCGGTGGCGGCGCGAGTCGGGCAGTTTTCACTGGGTCGCCACGGACTCCAGCAGCATCTAGATTGCTTCAGGCCGTTGCCCAGCGCTCCTGGTTGCGGTCGTCGGCAATCCCCCTCAGTTCATCGCCCCGCCACACGCAGATCCAGTCCACGGGCAGCGCCATCGCTGCCAGCAGGTGGGGGCGCAACACCAGCAGTTGATGAAGCCGGATCGCTTCCAGGTCCTCGGCGCCCGCCGCCGCGGGCCCATCGGCCAGCCCGACATACCACCCGGAATCTCCCGGTGTGGGTTCGGACCGCTGGGCGTAGATGCCGGGTTCGGCCAGGCAGCCCTTTTGTACGACCACCTTGTCTTCGAAGCGCGCCGCCAGGCCTTCGCTCCCCACGCGGCGCAGCAGGTCGGTCTGGGCCGCCAGGATGCGCAAGGTGGCGGAGACCTCTGCCCGGGTGAGTGTCAGCGGGTCGGTGTCGAAGGCCGGCTCGCGGACTTCCAATACCCCGTTGGCCGTGGCCGCCAGGGTCAGGACCGACCAGCCCACCTGCACCGTCGTGCCGCTTGCCAGACCTGGCCCTGCGTGGTCCCGGCTGGCAATCAGGTCCAGAAGCCATTGGCCCTGGTGGTCCAGATCGCCGTGGCAGGCGAGGGTCAAGAGGCCGTGGGCAATGGATTTCTGAAGGGTGATCATAGGGCAGTGTGGCGTCGCTCGGGTGTGCTGCGAGATGGTAGCGGCTGCGCCGACCCGGGTTCCACCACGCAGCCAGCAGACGGGCCTGCAAAAGCGCAGGCCTTGCAGCTTGCCCGCCTCAGCGGGCGGCGATCACCTGCAGGGTGCTGCGCAGCGCTGCTTCGTAGACCGCGTCGGGCCCCAGGCGGCCGCCGTCCCTGGACACAGGCAGTGCCACGCGCCCTGCGAATGCTTCGCGCAAACGGGTCGCGGCCACCAGCCTGACGCCAGCACCATCGGACAGCGCGACGCCTGCGAAGCGGCCAGCCTGGTCGAAGACGGGCCCGCCGGGCGCCATGCCCTGGTGCATGGATGCATCGAGGTCGCGGTCCCCCTGCGCATCCCTGGCGGCGCCGACGAAGCCCGTGCGCAGCAGGGGCCATGCAGCCCCCGCGCCATCGGCCTGCGCATACCCCACGGCGAACGCCACGGCACCGGGGAAGACATCGGCGGGAACCATGCCCAGGGACGGCGCGGGCAGCGGGCTGCCCAGGCGCAACAGGGCGATGCCGCCCGCGCCGCGCCCCTGTATGGGTGAGGCCGGGGCCAGATGTCCCAGCCCGTTGCGCACCCACAGCCGCCGGCCACCGGCGACGGCCCGCGCAGGCACCAGTGCCGTGCGGCCTTCATCCACCAGCGTGCCGGCTGCGACCAGGTGCGCGCCGCGTGGCAACCCGGTCGAATCGCCATAGGGCGCCAGCCGCGCGGGCGGCAGCAGCATGTCACCACTCGCGTGCGGCGCACCCGACGCCAGTTCACGGCCCACGCTGGCCACCAGCGGCTGCGACGGCGCGCGCGCCTGGGCATCGGCAAGCAGCTTGCGGGCGATCACATCCTGCCCGCCTGCGTGCAGCAGCCATGCGTACAGCGCCGCACCGCCCACCGCGTCGAGGTGCGCACCCGCCGTGTGCGCGCCAAACGCCAGCGCGCGCCGGTACTGGCCCGACTGCATGTAGCTGCGCACCAGGCCCATCTCAGTGTCGGCAGAGTGCAGGATCAGCGCGGCACGGTCGAAGCCCTGCTCGGCTTTCTCTGCATCGCCTGCCGCCAGCGCGGCCTCGGCTTCGCGCAGCAGGGCTACGCGTTCGCGCAGGCGCTCGGCGTCGGGCGGGCGGGCGGCTGCCGCCTGCATGATCGCCTTGAGCTTTTCCTCGGACGCTGGCGAGGCCGCCAGCGGGCCCGCTGCCAGCCCCAGCAGGCCGATCAGGACGTCACGGCGCCGGTCGGACATGCGGCGTTGCTGCCAGTGCCGGTGCGGTTGATGCGCACGCTGCCCGCATCGTTGGGGTTGTTGCCCAGCGTGTACGGTGCCTTGGGCGCCTTGAAGCCGGCCAGGTAGGCCACGAGCGCATCGATGTCCTGCGCGCCGCCCAGGCGGTTGGTGCCCTTGAGGAAGGTGGAATAACCGTCGCCGCCGTCGGCCATGAAGTTGTTCATCGTGACGCGGTAGGTCTTGGCCGGGCTGGCGACCGTGCCCGAGGCGTCGACGATGGTCTCCGTCGAGGCCCCGTTGCGCAGCGTGACATTGCTCACGCGCGCGCCGCAGGCCTTGGCGCCGTCCCAGGTGTACTTGAAGCCGTTGGACGGCAGCATCACGCGCGTGGCCGTGCTCGACTGGCCCTTGCACCCCGCGAACTGCTCTTCCAGCACGTCCTTCAGGTCCTGCGCCGTGAGCGACATGGTCACCAGGCTGTTGCCGAACGGCTGCGTGGTGAAGGCTTCGCCGTAGGTGACGTTGCCGGCCCCTTCGCCCACCGCGCTGCTTGCAAAGGTGAAGCCGGGGTTGCGCACGCCGCCGCCGTTCATCAGGGCGATGACCGCTGAGCCGAACGTGGGGCCCTGCGTGGCCGCCAGCATGGCGTCGGCGACCAGGTCGCCGGCCGGCATGTTGCAGGCGCCATCGGTGCGGCTGTTGGGCAGCTCGGCGGCGATGGCACCGATCACCGTGTTGGCAATCGGCGAGACCAGGCTGTTGTAGCCGGCGATGATCCTGGCGACGGCTGCGTCGGCCGGCACGGTGGGGTCGTTGCGCACCACCAGGCGGTTGGTGGTGGCGATGGCCGTGATGTCGCGCGTGGACGGGTCGATGGTCAGGTCCATATCGGTCAGCACGCGGCCGAACGAGCTGGAGCTGGTCACCGGGATGGTGCGGCCCGTGGCGTTGGGCAGCTTGCAGTTGTAGGCGGCGTGGGTGTGGCCGCTGATCACGGCGTCCACCGCGTTGTCCAGGCCCTTGACCAGGGTGGCGATGCCCGAGCCGGCGAGCGCGCCCTCGCAGCCGTTGATGTCCGACACCGTGCCAGACTGAAAGCCGCCCTCGTGCACCAGCACGACGATGGCTTCGATGCCCTGGCCCTTGAGCTCGGGGATCAGGTTGTTCACCGTCTGGATTTCGTCGCGGAACTCCAGGCCGGCCACGCCCGTGGGCGTGACGACGGTGGGCGTGGCCTTGAAGGTCATGCCGATGAAGGCCACCTTGACGCCCTTGAACTCCTTGACGCCATAGGCCGGCAGCAGGGGCTTGCCGGTGGCGGTGGCGATGACGTTGGCCGACAGCCACTTGAATTTGGCGCCCTCGAAGGGCACCGGCGTGCCTGCCACCGCGCCCTTGCAGCTGTTGGGCTCGCCGGCCTTGCAGCCGCCGTTCTGCAGGCGCAGCAGCTCGGCCGAGCCCTTGTCGAACTCGTGGTTGCCCACCGAGTTGAACTCCAGCCCGATGCGGTTGAGCGTTTCCACGGAAGGCTCGTCCTGGAACAGCGCGGAGATCAGCGGCGAGGCGCCGATCGAGTCGCCCGCACCCACTACCACGTTGTTCGGGTTCTGGGCCTTGAGCTTGGCGACATGGGCCGCCATGAACTCGGCGCCGCCCACCGGTGGGCGCTCGGCCGCCGGAACGGCGGCACTGGCGCCGAAGGTGCCCGGGGATTCCAGGTTGCCGTGGTAGTCGTTGAAGCCGATCAGCTTGACGGTGAACGGTGGCTCGCTGCCGCCGCTGCTGCAGGCAACCGCGGTAACAGCCAGCGCGGCGCAGGCCGCGGCAATCATTCGCAAGGTCATGGATCCCTCTGTTGGTGGTGGTTTTTGGGCAGCTGGCAAGCAGCGTGAAGTGGGCGCACTCCAGCCTGCTGCCCAGTGGAGCCGGGCACCGTGACAAAGCCATGAAGAACTTTGGGCTAAATTAGGTCTAAGTTAAGTCTTGTGTGGCCTAAGTGGGCCGCATAGTATTTGCCCAACGCGTCCATTTGAGGCGCTGGTGACCCAGGCAAGGCCCACTACGGCCCCTGGGATCCCATGACAAGAACAGGAGACAAGCCTTGGCACGCTGGCACAACTGCGGCACTGAAGACCTGGACGTTCTGCAGACCATTTTCTGGTCGGCGGGCGCGTCGCGGCATGCGCTGGCGCAGCGGCTGGCCTATTCCAAGAGCAAGGCCAACGCCATGGTCGCGGCCTTGCTGGACGAAGGCCTGCTCGACGAAGTGGGCCTGCAGGAGTCCTCCGGCGGGCGCCGTGCCGAAACCCTGCGCCTGAGCGAGACCCTGGGCGTGGTGATCGGCGCCGACCTGGGCGCCACCAGCATGCAGGTGGCCATCATGCGGCCCGACATGACGGTGCTGGCGCGGCACCGCGAACCCATCGACGTGCGCCAGGGCCCGGGCGTGATCCTGGCGCGGCTGCGCGGCCTGATGCGCGAGCTGATGGCGCGCTGCGGCCTGCCGGCCTCGCAGGTCATCGCCATCGGCATGGGTGTGCCGGGGCCGGTGGACTTTGAAAGCGGCCAGCTGGTCAACCCGCCGCTGATGCCCGACTGGGACGGCTTTTCCATTCGCGACTACCTGCGCGAGGCCTTTGCGGCGCCGGTGTTCGTCGACAACGACGTGAACCTGATGGCCCTGGGCGAGCTGTGGCGGCTGCAGCGCAACCTGCCCAACTTTTTGGTCATCAAGGTGGGCACGGGCATCGGCTGCGGCATCGTCTGCCATGGCCAGGTGTACCGGGGCGCCAACGGCTCGGCCGGCGACGTGGGCCACATCTGCGTGGACCAGGCCGGCCCGCGCTGCCACTGCGGCAACCAGGGCTGCGTGGAGGCCATGGCCGCCGCGCCTGCCATGGCGCGCATGGCGCTGGCGGCGGCACAGGCGGGCGAAAGTGCCTTGCTGGCCGAGCGCCTGCAGGCCACCGGCACCCTGACCACCGAAGACGTGGCCCAGGCCAGCCGCGCGGGCGACGTGGCGGCCAACGCCATCATCCAGCGCGCGGGCAGCCTGGTGGGGCAGATGCTGGCCTCCATCGTCAACTTCTTCAACCCGTCGCACGTGTTCATTGCCGGGCGGGTGGCGGACATGGGGCCGCTGTTCCTGGCCTCGGTGCGCCAGAGCGTCTACCACCGCTCGCTGGCCCTGTCCACGCGCCACCTGGAGATCCAGTACGCCCCCCTGGCCGACGATGCCGGCGTGGTGGGCGCGGGGGTGCTGGCCATGCAGGAGAGCATGGCCCAGTCATCGCGTTCAGGAGGGACTGCACGATGAGCGTCGCCGTCGAGTTCCGCAACGTCACCAAGGAGTTCGGCCCCGTGCGCGTGCTGCACGGCGTGGGCTTCGCGCTGCAGCCGGGCCGCGTGTACGGCCTGCTGGGCGAGAACGGCGCGGGCAAGTCCACGCTGATGAAGATCCTGGCCGGCTACGAAAGCCCGACCACCGGCGAGGTGGTGGTGGACGGCGCCGTGCGCGCCCCCGGCGGCGGCTCGCGCGCGGCCGAGGCCCAGGGCATCGTGCTGATCCACCAGGAGTTCAACCTGGCGGACGACCTGACGATCGCGCAGAACGTCTTCCTGGGGCATGAAATCAAGAAGGGCTTGTTCCTGGATGACAAGGCCATGCGCGAGAAGACGCGTGCGGCGCTGGCCCAGGTCGGCCTGCCGCTGGACCCCGACACACGCGTGAAGAAGCTCATCGTGGCCGAAAAGCAGCTGGTGGAGATCGCCCGCGCGCTGGCCCGCAATGCGCGCCTGCTCATCATGGACGAGCCCACCGCCACGCTGACCCCCGGCGAGACGGAGCGCCTGTTCGCGCTGATGGCCGGGCTCAAGGCCGCGGGCGTGACCATCATCTACATATCGCACAAGCTCGACGAGGTGGAGCGCACCACCGACGAGGTGGTGGTGATGCGCGACGGGCTGCTCGTGGCGCGCGAGCCCACGGCCAGCGTCACGCGGCGGCAGATGGCCAACCTGATGGTGGGCCGCGAACTGGCCGACCTGTTCCCCGCCAAGCTGCCTGCCCCGGCTGGCGCACCCGCGATCAAGGTGCGCGGCCTCACCGTGCCCGGCTGGGCGCAGGACATCGATTTCGAGGTGCGCCGCGGCGAGATCCTGGGTTTTGCCGGCCTGGTGGGCGCCGGGCGCACCGAACTGTTCGAAGGCCTGCTGGGCCTGCGCCCGCGCTCGGCCGGCACGGTGGAGCTGGCGGGCAAGACCGTGCAGCTCAAGAGCCCGCGCGATGCCGCGCGCCATGGCCTGACCTACCTGAGCGAAGACCGCAAGGGCAAGGGCCTGCACGTGCACTTCAGCCTGCGGCCCAACCTCACGCTGATGGCGCTGGAGCGCTATGCCAGCCCCTGGCTCGACCCGGCGGCCGAACAGGCCGCGCTGCGCGATGCGGTGCAGGAGTTCGGCATCCGCACCGGCTCGCTCGACGTGCGCGCCTCGTCGCTGTCGGGCGGCAACCAGCAAAAACTCGCGCTGGCCAAGGTGCTGCACCCCGGCCCCAGCGTGGTCGTGCTCGACGAGCCCACGCGTGGCGTGGACGTGGGCGCCAAGCGCGAGATCTACCACCTGGTGCAGCGCCTGGCGGCGCAGGGCCTGGCGGTGATCGTGATTTCGTCCGAACTGATGGAGCTGATCGGCCTGTGCCACCGCGTGGCAGTGATGCGCGCCGGCCGCTTGCAGACCACGCTCCAGGAACCCCATTTGACCGAAGAGGAGTTGATCGTCCATGCCACAGGTACCCGCTGAAAACGCCCCCACCCCCCAGGTGGCTGGCAGCCGCCACGGTGCCGCAACCGCCTGGTGGGGCAAGCTGCACGGACTGGGCCCGGTCATCGGCCTGGTGCTGCTGTGCATTGCCGGCACGCTGCTCAACAGCAACTTCGCCACCTACGACAACGTGATGAACGTGCTCACGCGCACGGCCTTCATCGGCATCATCGCGGTGGGCATGTGCTTCGTCATCATCTCGGGCGGCATCGACCTGTCGGTGGGCTCCATGGCGGCGCTGATCGCGGGCTCGGTCATCCTGTTCATGAACGCCATGGCGCCCGTGCTGGGCTCGCCCATGGCCGCCGTGGTGGTGGGCATGGCGCTGGCCGTGGTGCTGGGTGCGGTGTTCGGGCTGGTGCATGGCCTCTTGATCACCAAGGGGCGCATCGAGCCCTTCATCGTGACGCTGGGCACGCTGGGCATCTTCCGCGCCTACCTCACGTACTTCTCCAACGGCGGCGCCATCACGCTGGAGAACGATCTGTCGGACCTCTACAGCCCCGTGTACTACGCCTACCTGCTGGGCGTGCCCATCCCCGTGTGGATCTTCCTGCTGGTGGCGCTGGTGGGCGGTGTCATTCTCAACCGCACGGCCTATGGGCGCTACGTGCAGGCCATCGGCTCCAACGAGCAGGTGGCGCAGTACGCCGCGGTGGACGTGCACAAGATCAAGATCCTGACCTACATGCTGCTCGGCGTGTGCGTGGGCATCGCCACGCTGCTCTACGTGCCGCGCCTGGGCTCGGCATCGCCCACCACGGGCCTGCTGTGGGAGCTGGAAGCCATTGCCGCGGTGATCGTGGGCGGCACGGTCCTCAAGGGCGGGGCGGGCAGCATCACCGGCACGGTGGTAGGCGCCATCCTGCTGTCGGTCATCAGCAACATTTTGAACCTCACCAGCATCATCAGCGTGTACCTGAACGCGGCGGTGCAGGGCTTCGTGATCATCGCAGTGGCCTTCATGCAAAGGGGCAAACGGTGATGGATTTTCTGGATTGGTTTTCTCGGTAGGTCGTTTGACTTTCGTGTTCCCCAGCCGGCCAGCTTCCATGGCCTTTTTCATCAAAGCAACAGCAACAGGAGACAACGCATCATGAACAGCCAACTTTCTTTCACCCGCCGCCTGGCCCTCTCGGCCGTGGGCGCCGCCGCCGCGCTCGCCCTGGCCGGCCCTGCCATGGCGCAGGCCAACAAGGTCGTGGTGGGCGTGGCCATTCCGTCGGCCACGCACGGCTTCACGGGCGGCATCGTGTACTGGGCCAACCAGGCCAAGAAGGACCTGGAGAAGGCCCACCCCGGCCTGCAGGTCATCGTCAAGACGGCCGGCGGTGCCCCCGAGCAGGCCAACCAGCTGCAGGACCTGGTCACGGTCAACAAGATCAACGCCCTGGTGATCTTCCCCTTCGAATCGGCCGCGCTGACCAAGCCCGTGGCCCAGGTCAAGGCCAAGGGCGTCTACGTGACGGTGGTGGACCGCGGCCTGACCGACACCAGCGCGCAGGACGCCTATGTGGCCGGCGACAACACCGCCTTCGGCAAGATCCCGGCCGAGTACATCGCCAAGGCCCTGAACGGCAAGGGCAATGTGGTGGCCATGCGCGGCATTGCCACCACGCTGGACAACGAGCGCATGGACGCGTTCAACGCGGTGCTCAAGAACCACCCCGACATCAAGCTGCTGGACGCCAAGTACGCCAACTGGAACCGCGACGACGCCTTCAAGGTCATGCAGGACTACCTGACCCGCTTCCCGCAGATCGACGCCGTGTGGGCGGCCGACGACGACATGGCCGTGGGCGTGCTCAAGGCCATCGAGCAGGCCAAGCGCAAGGACATCAAGCTGGTGTTCGGCGGCGCCGGTGCCAAGGGCATGATCAAGACGCTGGCCGACGGCAGCAACCCGCTGATCCAGGCCAACGTGTCGTACAGCCCCAAGTTCATCTACGACTCGATCAAGCTCACCGCCGAGGCGCGCATCAAGGGCGACAAACTGCCGCCCACGACCATCATTCCTTCGGTGCTGATCACCAAAGAGAATGCCAAGAGCTTCTACTTCCCCGACTCTCCCTTCTGATCGGGACGCCTGATGGGGGCCTCGGACCCCCATCGCAGCGGCCGTGCCATGGCCGGCCGCTGCACCAAGGTCGATTGTTGCGATGGGCAGCCTGAGCCTCCACGCGCTGCCCCCATTTCCTGGAGCCCCACCATGCCAAGACCCGTCACCCTCTTCACCGGCCAGTGGGCCGACCTGCCGCTGGCCGAGCTGGCGCCGCTGGCACGCAGCATGGGCTACGACGGCCTGGAGCTGGCCTGCTGGGGCGACCATTTCAATGTGCAGGAGGCCCTGGCCTCCCCACAGTACGTGAAGGACAAGCATGCCTTGCTGGCCCAGCATGGCCTCTCGTGCTTTGCCATCGGCAACCACCTGGTGGGCCAGGCCGTGTGCGACCGCATCGACGAGCGCCACCAGTCCATCCTGCCGCCCCATGTGTGGGGCGATGGCGACCCCGAGGGCGTGCGCCAGCGCGCGGCCAGCGAGCTGGCCGACACGGCGCGTGCGGCGGCGAAGTTCGGCGTGAAGACCGTCACGGGCTTCACCGGCTCATCGGTATGGCATGCCATCTATGCCTTCCCGCCCACCAGCCAGGCCTACTGGGACAAGGGCTTTGCCGATTTTGCCCAGCGCTTCGGCCCGATCCTCGACGTGTTCGAGGAGCATGACATCAACTTCGCGCTCGAGGTGCATCCCACCGAGATCGCCTTCGACATCGCCTCGGCCGAGCGTGCCATTGCCGCCGTGAAGGGCCACCGGCGCTTCGGCTTCAACTACGACCCGAGCCACCTGGCCTACCAGGGCGTGGACTACGTGAAGTTCATCCGCCAGTTTGCCGACCGCATTTACAACGCCCACATGAAGGACGTGTGGTGGGGCAAGGGCGATGGCACGGTGGGCGTGTTCGGCGGGCACACCAGCTTTGGCGACGCACGCCGCCACTGGGACTTCCGCAGCGTGGGCCGCGGCATGATCGATTTTGAATCCATCATCGTCGCCCTTAACGACATCGGCTACCAGGGCCCCCTGTCGGTGGAGTGGGAGGACAGCCGCATGGACCGCGTGCACGGTGCCACCGAGAGCGCCGCCTTCTGCAAGCGGCTCGACTTCAAGCCCGCCGCAGGCGCCTTCGACGCAGTGTTCGCCCGCGACGAGCAACCGAAATAACCAACAAGGGATTCCATGTCCTCTGAACGCAAGCTGCGCTACGCCATGGTGGGCGGCGGCAACGGTGCCTTCATCGGTGCGGTGCACCGCAAGGCCATGGCGCTGGACGGGCAGTTCGAGCTGGTGGCCGGCGCTCTCTCGTCGTCGCCCGAGCGGGCCCGCGCCTCGGGCGCCGCCCTGGGCCTGGCCGACGACCGCAACCACGGCAGCTGGCAGGACCTGCTGGCCGACGAACTGCGCCGCCCGCCGGGCGAGCGCATCGACCTGGTGAGCATCGTCACCCCCAACCATGTGCACCACCCGGTGGCCCTGGCCTTCGTGCAGGCGGGCTTCCACGTGGTGTGCGACAAGCCGCTGGTGCACACCAGCGCCCAGGCCGACGAACTGGTGGCCGCCGTGCGCCAGGCCGGCACCGTGTTTGGCGTGACCTACAACTACACCGGCTACCCCCTGGTGCGCGAGGCGCGCCACCTGGTGCAAAGTGGCGCCCTGGGCACGCTGCGCAAGGTCACGGTCGAGTACAACCAGGGCTGGCTGGCCACGGCGGTGGAAGAGGGCGGTGCCAACAAGCAGGCCGACTGGCGCCTGGACCCCGCGCGCAGCGGTGCCGCAGGCACCATGGGCGACATTGGCTCGCACGCCGAGAACCTGGCTGCCACCGTGACCGGCATGGAGCCCGAATGGCTGTGCGCCGACCTCACCGCCTTCGGCGCCGGCCGCCGGCTCGACGACGACACGCAGATGCTGCTGCGCTATGCCAATGGCGCGCGCGGCGTGATCGTGGCATCGCAGGTGGCTGCAGGGCTGGAGAACGACCTGCGCCTGCAGGTCTCGGGCACCCTGGGCACCATCACCTGGCGCCAGGAGGACCCCAACCATCTGGTGCACTCGCCGGTGGATGGGCCGCGCCGCATCCTCACGCGTGGCGCCCCCTGGCTCAGCCCCTCGGCGCTGCGCGCGGGCCGCATCCCCTCGGGCCACCCCGAGGCCTTCATCGAGGCCTTTGCCAACGTCTACCTGGGCGTGGCCGCCGACATCCGCGCCCATGCGGCCGGGCAGCCGGCCGACCCGCTGGCGGCCGACTACCCGCGGGTGGAAGACGGTGCCCGCGGTGTGCGCTTCATCGAGCGGGTGATCGAGTCTGCGCGCAGCGAACGCAAGTGGACGGCCCTGGCCGGCGCGAGGGCTTGAGCGCCGGGGCCAGAATGGCCCCATGACCTCTTCTGAAAAAAGCAAGATGATTGCCGGCGCGCCCTACCAGGCCGCCGACCCCGAGCTGGTGGCCGACCGCCTGCGTGCCCGCCAGCTGTGCCATGCCATCAACCACGCCAGGCCCGAGGCGGCGGGCGAACTGCAGTCCCTGCAGGCGCAACTGCTGCCCGGCCAGCCCGCCAGCGTGCAGATCACGCCGCCTTTCCACTGCGACTACGGCTACAACATCACGCTGGGCGAGGGCGCGTACTTCAACTTCAACTGTGTGGTGCTCGACGGCGCGCCGGTGCGCATCGGCGCGCGCACGCTGTGCGCGCCCGGCGTGCAGATCTACACCGCATCGCACCCCCTGTCGCCCGCCGAGCGCGCCACCGGCATCGAACTGTGCCTGCCCGTGACCATTGGCGAGGACGTCTGGATCGGCGGCGGCGCCATCATCTGCCCCGGTGTGACCATCGGCGACGGTGCGGTGATCGGTGCGGGCAGCGTGGTCACGCGCGACGTGCCGCCCTGCGTGCTGGCGGCGGGCAACCCGTGCCGGGTGATTCGGGAGCTGCCGCAGTAGGTCATTACAAATTGGCACATTCACCTGTTATGAACTATATTGATTTGAGCGCTGTTCCCTGAGCCCCTGTGCGCAGCGGGCTCTTCACGTCCACCTTTTCAGGAGACGAGCATGCCCCTGTCGAATCTGCGTGTCGGTTTGCGTCTGGGCCTGGGTTTTGGCCTCTTGCTGCTGCTGGTGCTGGCCATGGGCCTGTTCGCGGTGAACCGGGTCAACCGGGTGCAGGGCAGCGTGGTCGACCTGGCCACCAACTGGCTGCCGAGCACGCAGCAGCTTGCAGGCCTGAACGAGGCGCTCAACCAGATGCGCCGGGCCGAACTGCAGATGATGCTGGGCGGCGATGCCAAGACCATCCAGGACGAAAGCGCGCGCATCGACAAGCAGTGGACCCTGGTGCCCAAGCTGCTCGAGGCCTATGCGGGCACGCTCTCCTATGGCGAGGAAAGGCAGCTCTTCGAGGCTTTCAAGACCACCGTGGGCCGCTACAAGGACACCCAGGGCAAGCTGCTGGCCCTGCTGCGCGAGGGCAAGACCGACGACGCCATGGCTTACCTGCGCGGCGATTCGCGGGTTGCCTTCCGCTCCACCACCGATGCCATCGGCAAGCTGGGCACGGTGAACGACGCGGGCGTGGAGCAGGCCAATGTGGCCGGTGCGCAAAGCTACCGCACCGTGCTGTGGGGCATCTGGCTCATGATGGCGGCCGCGCTGGCCATGGGGGCTGCGGTGGGCTGGCTGCTGACGCGTTCGCTCACCGTGCCGCTGAGCTTTGCGGCCAGCACCGCCGACCGCATTGCCGATGGCGACCTGACCGGCGAGCTGCGCTCCACGCGCGGCGACGAGCTGGGCGACCTGCTGCGGGCACTGGCGCGCATGCAGGAGGCCTTGAACGCCTCGGTCAGCGATGTGCGGCGCAGCGCCGACAGCATCTCCGTGGCCAGCCAGGAGGTGAGCAGTGGGGGCCATGACCTGTCGGCGCGCACCGAGGCGGCGGCCGCCAGCATCGAGCAGACCTCGGCCGCGCTGCAGCAGGTGACCGACACCGTGCGCCAGAGCTCGGCGTCGGCCCAGCAGGCGCACCAGCTGGCCTCGGCCGCGTCGGAGGTGGCGGTGGCGGGCGGCGAGGTGGTGGCCCGCGTGGTGAGCACCATGGACGGCATCCAGACCTCCTCGCGCAAGATCGGCGACATCATCGGTGTCATCGATGGCATTGCGTTCCAGACCAACATCCTGGCGCTCAATGCGGCCGTGGAGGCTGCCCGCGCGGGCGAGCAGGGGCGCGGTTTCGCCGTGGTGGCCACGGAGGTGCGCACGCTGGCACAGCGCAGCGCACACGCTGCCCGTGAGATCAAGCAATTGATCGTGAGCTCGGTGGACCAGGTCGAGGGCGGTGCCAGGCTGGTGGGCGAGGCGGGCCAGACCATGGACAAGGTGGTGGGCTCGGTGCAGCGCGTGAGCAGCCTCATCGGTGAGATCGCCAGCGCCATCGAGGAGCAGAGCCAGAGCGTGGTCGAGGTGAACACCGCCATCTCGCAACTCGACGGCATGACGCAGCAGAACGCCGCACTGGTGGAGCAGTCGGCCGCGGCATCGGAGTCGCTGCGCGACCAGGCCGGGCGCCTGACCGAGGTGGTCGCGCGCTTTCGCCTCAAGGGCGCTTGACCGCGCAGGCGGTGGCAGGTTCTTAGAGCCTTGCCGCCAGACCGCTTCGACCATCTTCTGGCCAAGGCGCTCATCCTTCGCCTGTTGTACGGCGCATCTGCACAGGCCTGTATCCCGGGCCGCTGACAAGAGGCTCTTTCCCTTTCGCATGGCCTGTGCAACAGGCTGCATGCGGTGTCGCGCATCCCCCATTTTTGAATCGCGCAGGTGCTTACCAGATTTTTTGGCGCGACCAGGTCGATTCACTGCGCAAATGCGATAGATAAAATCTATCAAATGCAGTACTTATTTGTTTCTTTTGTGTTTCGTTGTCTCTCTAATACATAAGCACTATGGCCAATTGCCAGGCGATGGGGGATGCTTCGCTACCGCTTCGAGAGATCTGAAATAAGCCTGTTCTTCCTTGGATTTGCCTATGAAAACAGCCTTTTTCAACAGTGCAGGCCAGTGCGATCGGGGTTGAAAAAAACGGCCAGAAACCACCCAAACGATGGATTGTTTTTTTCTTGACTTCAGTTAGGCATTGTTTACAGTCGTTACATTCAGCAATCTTTTTTTTGTATGCCTTTTTTCAACGCCTGAGGACACCATGCGACCACTTTTCTCCGTCCTGCCTTCGCGGCGCAAACATGGCTCGGCCGGCCAAAAGGCTGCACAGGGGGGCTTCACCCTGGTGGAACTGGCGGTCGTTCTGGCCGTCATCGGCCTGATCATCGGTGCCGTCGCCATCGGCAAGGACGTGCAGCGCAACGCCGAGTACACCAAGATCAAGAACAAGTTCATTGACCAGTGGGAGCAGGCCTACAACCAGTACTACCAGCGCACGGGCGTGGTGGTGGGTGACAGCCAGGTGGCGCCACGGATCATGGTCAACGGCACTGCCTTTGGCACGGTGGCGGTGCCTGCCGTTGCACCTTTGTCTGGCGGCGACATGAGTCTTGCTGCTGTCAATGCACCGGCGCCTGTCTGCGAGCGCGCTCCCGTGGCGGACGTGCGTGCCGGTGCCGTTGCAGGCCAGCTTCGTACCCTGATGACCCAGGCCGGGGTGCGTTTGCCCCCAGGCCGTGCTGAGGGCCAGGAAGACCTGTACGTCTACACCGATACCAATGGCAACCCCCAGGAAATCCAGATCTGCTTCCAGTGGAACAAGCCATCGACGGCTGCCGGTTCGGGCAACGTGATGGTGATCTCTGGCCTGACGCCTGACCTGGCCCGCATGCTGGACCAGATGATCGACGGCAAGCCCGATGAGCAGGAAGGGCGCTTCCGCAGGCAGGGTATCGCCAACGGCACACCCAACCAGCCGGGCCTGCAATGGATTGTCAACAACACCTCCGGGCAGGGCGCCGTACCCGCCGCACCGGCGGACGGCAATTCGCGCGATGAAGAGCAGGTCATCACGCTGACCGCCATCTACAAGATGAACCAGTAAGCCGCGCCAGGGAACACCATCATGAAAAACTTCTTCAAGAAACCCCAACGTGGCCTGCGCTCGGCGCGCCAGCAAGGCTTCACCCTCGTCGAACTGGCGGTCGTTCTGGCCGTCATCGGCCTGATCATCGGTGCTGTCGCCATCGGCAAGGATGTGCAGCGCAATGCCGAGTACACCAAGATCAAGAACAAGTTCATCGACCAGTGGGAGCAGGCGTACAACCAGTACTACCAGCGCAACGGCGTGGTGCTGGGCGATAGCCAGACGGCTCCGCAAAACATGGTCAACGGCGCTGCATTCATCGCTGCCGCCGCCAAGCCTGGCGATGTCCGGTCCGGCCGCGATATGACTGGAGCGACGGCTCCATCGGCCATTTGCCGAGGCGCAAAGGGCCAGAACATGACCCGCGCTTTCGATACGGATGTGAACCGTGATCTGCGCACGCTGATGACACGTGCCGGTGTCCGGATGCCCCCAGGCCGTGCCGAAGGCCTCGAAGACCGTTATGTATACCTCGACAGCAACGGCAATCCCCAGGAAATCCAGGTGTGCTTCCAGTGGAACAAGCCGATGGCTACTGGTGCGGGCGTCGGTGATGTGGGGGATGGGGCGGGTAACGTCATGGTGATCACCGGCCTGACACCTGACCTGGCCCGTTCGCTGGACCAGATGATCGACGGCAAGCCCGATGAGCGCGAAGGCCGCTTCCGCCGGGAGGGTGTTCTGAACGGTACCCCCAATGTGCCTGGCCAGGAATGGAACCGCACCAACCGCGACAAGATCGGCACCAACAACAACGAGAGCCTGGACGAAGACCAGGTGGAAATCGTCACCGCCATCTATCGCATGAACCAGTAACTGGTAGCAGTCTTGCTACCGCTTTTCTCACAACCCATCACTCACACCTCGTCGGAGATTTCGATGAAACAGATGCAATCGTTTCGCAAGCTCGGCCGCAAGGTCCAGCAAGGTTTCACCCTGGTCGAGTTGGCCATCGTGCTGGCCGTCATCGGCCTGATCATTGGTGCCGTGGCCATTGCCAAGGACGTGCAGCGCAATGCCGAGTACCAGAAGGCGATCAACAAGTTCGCCTACCAGTGGAAGATGTCCTACGACCAGTACTACCAGCGCACCGGTGTGGTGGTGGGCGATTGCCAGCAGGCCCCCACGTACATGATCGATGGTTCTGAAACTTCGATCAACAACAGCAATGCCTGCGCCCGTGCCGGCTCCATGGCCGTGCCCGGCATCCCCGCCAGTTTCACCAACCGCGGGGCCAAGATCTGCGCTGGGCAGGGCTATGCGGCAGACACCGTCGGTCAGGGCGACAAGGCGCTGGCAGGCCTGAACCTGCGAACGCTGATGACCCAGGCCGGTGTGCGCATGCCTCCCGGCCGTGGTGAAGGGCACGAAGACCGATTCCTGTACATCGACTCCAACGGCAACCCTGCCGAGCTGCAGGTCTGCTTCCAGTTCAACGACGCTGGTGTTGCCAGTGGCGCCGGCAACGTGATGGTGATCCGCGGCCTCACGCCCGATCTGGCTCGCTACATGGACCAGGTGATCGACGGCAAGCCCGACTCCCGCGAAGGCCGCTTCCGTATCCAGGGCCGTCCGGCCCACCAGACAGCTGCGACCGAAGCCAATGCGCCCGGTACCCAGTGGGAGGCCAACAACACCCAGGGCGTGGCCATCAACGTGGCGGGCAACAGCACCCAGATGAACACCAGCGACACGCGCCAGGCGGTGATCAATACGTCCGGCAGCGCTGGCGGTACGACGGATGGCCGCAAGCTGGACGAGGACCAGGTCATCCTGCTGACCGCCCACTGGATCATGGAGCAGTAATTGAACGGCACCCGTACCGTCAAGCTCGGGGCCCTGGCCCTGGCCACCGCCTTGTTGGCGGGTGGCGCCTGGCTGGCGCAGAGTGGGCTCAAGAAGCTGGCGTTCGAGCGCCAGCAGGCGGCCCAGCTGCGCCAGAGCCTGGACAGCGCCCGCAACCTCATGTCCGAGGTGGAGCAGCGCGAGCGCCTCATGCAGTCGCTCAAGCAGGTGGCGCAGCAGGTAGACCGCCTGGGGTTCGACCCCGCGAAGTGGGGCGAGCGCAGGCTGCGCCGCACGACCGGGCCGGCCACCCGCGTGGAGGCCGCGCAGTTCCTGGGCGAGCTGGGCCGCGGCGGTGCGGGATCCATCTTCGTTGCCGATCTCTTCGAGGTCGCCACCCTGTCACCCGAAACGGGTCTTTTCCAGATGCCGCAACCGGGTGACAAGGGGCTGACGCTGGGTGCCAGCGGCACGCTGTACTTCCAGACGGTTTCCGTCGCCCCACCGCCCAGGACGATGCCATGAGCGCTGCCGCCGAACATGTTTACCGCGTCGCCAATGCCGGGTGGGTGCATTGCCATGGCCACCAGGCGCAGGACGTGCCTGCCTGGCCCCGGCTCACGCACACCGCGCTGGTGGTGCTGGACCTGGACGATGTCTTCACGGACGTCTGGCGCTTTGAGGGCAAGTCCGAATACGCCACCGCCCTGATCGAGAAGCGCGTGCGCACGCAGGGCCTGGTGGAGGGCTCGGCCCACATCATCATGCACCGCTTGGTCAAGGTGCCCGGCGGCTTCCAGGCCTTCTTCTCTGCCGTGTCGCTGGACCTGTGGCAGCGCAGCTCGCAGTGGGCGCAGGAGCAGAACGACCACTGCCTGGTGATGACCACCGGCGGCCTGCTGTGCAATGGCGTGGACGTGGGCCAGGCGCGCCTGCTGCTCTCGCAGCGCCGCCTGATGTGCTTTGCCCAGAGCGAAGAGGGCATGGTGTTCGCGTCTACCCAGGCGCTGGGTTCAGGCGCGTCGGCCATGACCAGCTCTGCCCAGGTGCTGGTGGCCAACCAGAGCGCGCTGCTCAGCCGCCTGGGGCCCGATGCGGTGGAGTGGGGGGCCTTGTGGAGCACCCAGCCCGCCGATGGTGAGATCTGTGTTGCAGCCTTGCAAGGGGTGCTGGGTAGCGCACCGGTAGTGATGCAGGCAGCGGAGCTCTCGTTGGCTGGCGAACGCGTGCAGACGGTGATGCCCGCGCTGGCGCGCGACGCTGCAGGCCGGCATGCCCTCAATCCCTTGGCAGAGCGCGTGGCCTGGCGTGCGGAGCGCTGGGTGGCATCGATCACGGCGCTTACGGCAGTGGTCGGCGCGGCCTTGGTTGCCGTGGGTGCATTCACCAGCCAGCAGGCCGACGCCCAGCGCGAGGAAGGCCAGAGCCAGCGCGCGCAGCTCGCGGCAATGCAGCAACGCATCCAGGCGGTGAGCACCGTTCAGGCCCCGCAGCAATTGCTGCCGGTGGCGGACTTTTCGCGCACGCTGGACGAGGGCGCCCGCTACGACCCCATGGCCTTCCTGGCCGTGCTCAAGGCCTCCACGGGCAGTGACATCCGCATCGTGCGTGTGAAGCTGGAGGCGACCCAGCAGAACCAGAACCCGAACCGCGCGCGGGCCTTCCGCGTGGATGGCGTGGTCGCACCCGGCGCCTCGGCATCGGTGACCCGCTGGGTGAGCCTGATGTCCGCCGCCGGCTGGACGCTCAAGGCCATGGATCCCGCCGAGCCGTCCCAAGGCGCTTTCTCCTATGAACTGGTTGCCAAGGCTGCCGCACCCGGGAACATGAAACCATGAAATACGCAGCACTGCTCTTGAATGTGGTTGCCGTCGCGTTGCTCGGATGGGCGATGTACGGCGTGGTGCAATTGGTCCAGGCCCGCACGCCCAATGTGCGTCCGCCCGAGATGTCGCTGGCCGCCCTGCCCGAAGCGCTGCGCACCGACCAAACGCGCGTGGCCGAGGCTTTCGACGCCATGGCCCGCATCCAGAAACAGACCGCTAGCCGGGGTGTGGATCCGCAAACCCTGATCGCGCTGCCCGCGCCGGGACGCGAAATCGTCGGCAGCGTGCAGATGCCCGCGCGCTCGATGTCGCTGCACCTGGACAACCTGGCCGCGGAAACCCAGTCCGTCGTGATCGACGACCGCCTGGCCCGCCAGGGTGCGCGCTTGCCCGAAGGCGGCCGTATCACCAAGGTGGAGCCCAACCGGGTCGTGATCTCCGAACGCCTGGGCCGCCAGACGCTGACCTTGCCCGAGGTCGGGCTGCGGGTGGGAACGCTGCGCTGGCCCGATGGTTCGCTGGCGAGCATCAGCAGCCAGCAGTTCAAGGCCGGTGTGCCCGGGACAGCCCCGAACAACGTCCAGGGCCCCATCAGGAGCTTGCCGTGATGAACGCAGGCAAGGCCGTGTCCCTGTTCTGCTGTGGCTTGTGGATTTACCCGGCCGCCTGAATTTCGCGCGCAGAAGAACGAACCCATTTTCAAGAAATCCATGACTCACCCAAGCGGTGCCAAGGACAGCGATATGACCCATCCTCCGATCTTCAAGCCCCTGGCCCTGGTGTGTGCCGCGCTCATTCTCAGTGGGTGCGCCAACAATCCGCCGCGCAGTGCCTCCAGCCTGCCCGCGCCGGACACCGAAGCCGCTGACCGGATGCGTGAAAACGCCGTGCAGGAGGCCAAGCGTCTGCTGGAACACCAGCAACTGCTGCTGGCGGAGCTGAACAGGCCCGCCCCAGCACCGGTGATCGCACCGATGGCACCCGTGTTCGATCCCCTCGAAGGCAAGTTGATCAACGTGGCCATGTCCAAGGCCAGCATCAGTCAGATCCTGGGGGCGTTTGCCGATGCCGGCAACCTCAACCTGATCGTGGACCCCAACGTGCTGCGCGGCGGTCAACTGGCCGACATGTACCTGCGCCAGGTGACCCTGCGCGAAGGCTTCAACGAAGTCATGCGCACCTACGATGTGGCGGGCGAGTTCCGCGGTAACACGCTGCGGGTGAGCCTGACCGAGGAAAAGTTCTTCTCGCTCAACTTCCTGAACACCAAGTCCAGCATCCAGATGGGGTCGGGCGGCAATGTGTTCGGCAGCAGCAATGGCGGCGGCGGTGGGAGCAGCGGCGGAGGCGGTGGTGGCTCCAGCGGCGGCTCGGGCGCCCAGCAGGGCAGCCTCACCATGTCGGGTTCCGGCGGCAGCTCTGCCGATCCCTACGCCGACGTGGCCAGCGCGCTCAAGGCCCTTCTGGAAGACGATGTCAAGGACCGGCTGGAACAGCAGCAGCAAGGCGCAAACGTCCAGGCGCCGGGCTATACCCCTACCACGCCCTCTGCCTGGACAGGGACGCCACCCCCCAACGGAACCGGCGCGTCGAACGTGGCCCGGGGTCCCGGGGCACAAGGCCCGTCGGTGACCACAATCAAGGAAGAGGGCGGTTTCACACTGAACCCGCAGACCGGCACGCTCTACGTCAAGGCGCGCCCGTCCAAGATGCGTACGGTGGAAAAGATGCTGGCCCAGATCCACAAGGTGCTGGGCAAGCAGGTCTATGTCGAGGCACAGCTGATCGACGTGCAACTGGGTGACAACTTCGAGTTCGGCGTGGACTGGACTTCGCTGCGCAGCCGCCTGGCCACGGGCTTCGGCTCCTCGCCTATGCAACTGGGCGGCAGCAACGGCACGCTGCCCAACGCGGGCAACGGCTACCCTGCACGCGCCATCTCCATCCCTGCCGCGCTTATCGGCAGCCTGACCGGTCCTGCCTTCGGCGCGTCCTACCAGGGCAGCAACTACGGCATCGTGATCAACGCGCTGCGCGCCTTCGGCAACCTCAAGGTGCTGTCCAATCCCAACGTGCAGGTGCGCAATGGCACGCCGGCACTGCTGTCGGTGGGCACCAGTTCGCGCTACGTATCGCAATCGGCCTCCACCCAGACGGTACCCGGTGGCGGCGCATCCACCACATCGTCGAGCGTGCAGACCGATACGGTGTTTTCGGGCGTGATGGTCGGCGTGCTGCCCATGGTGCGCGAAGACGGCCGCATCGAGCTGCTGCTCAACCCGATGCAGAGCGATGTGGATCCGGCCAGTCTGCAGCTGGTGGCGGTGGGGGGCGAGAACCTCATTTCGCTGCCCAAGGTCAGCTACAAGGGCCTGACAACCACGCTCAATGTCGGTGATGGCGACGTGGTCGTGGTGGGCGGGCTGATCGACCAGCGCAACTCCAACAACGACCGTGGTGCCCCAGGTGTTTCCGACGTGCCGCTGCTGGGCAAGTTGTTCGGCAACGAGAACAAGGTACACAACAGCCGTGAGCTGGTGATCGTTCTGCGGGTGCGTGTGCTATGAGCCTCATCCACGACGCACTGAAATCCATGGACGCGCCTGCCGCGCCGGCCCCTGCTGCGCCCGCAGTGGCGGTGGCACGGCCACGCGCAGCCACCGCTCCGCGCGGCGGTCGCCCTGCATGGCTCGACGGTGCACTGGCCTTCGCCATCGTGGTGGCGGCCGGTGGGCTGGGCTGGGTGTACTGGCAAAGCCAGAGGCAACCCGCGCCCCTGCCACCACCCGTGGCAGCGGCTGCCGCACCGACCCCGCAGATGGCACCGCTGCCCCAGGCCGAAGTGCCTGCCGCAGCTGCGGCCACCGCGGTGGTGGATGCGCCTGTGGCGACCGCACAATCCTTGGCAGCCACGGCGGTCGCCACGCCGGCCCCGGCGCCCCAGGCCATTGCAACGGCACCTTCCGTGCCCGCACCCGCGGTGCAAGCGGCGGCAGTCGTTGCTGCCCCTGCGCCTGCCGTCGTGGCACAGGCCGCCGCCGGCCAGGCCGATGTCCGTCCGGCAACGCCTCGTCCCGCTGCAGCGCCGCGCCCCGCCCGCACACCCCGTGCCGAGGTCCAGCCGGCGCAGGTGCAAGCGCCCGCGCCCGTGGTGGACGATACGCCTGTGGAGTTGCGCTTTGCGCGCTTCGTGGCTGCCATGAGGAACAATCAGCCTGCCGACGCCGAGCGAGAGCTGTCGGCCCTCAAGGCGCGCCTGCCCGCAGGCTCCCTGGGATTGATCCGTGCGCAGGCCTGGTTCGATCTGCGCGCCGGCAACGATGCGGCCGCAGCCGAGCAGTACCGCGCCATCCTGGACCGCATGCCCGGCGATGAAGAAGCCGCCATCAACCTGGCCAGCATCCACAGCCGCAAGGGCAAGCCCGAGGAAGCGCGTGCGACGCTGGACACGGCATTGCGCCTGTCCCCCGACTCTGCCGCACTGCGCTCGGCCCTGGCCCAGTTCACACCCAATGCCCGCCAATGAGCATCAGCCCTGTCTACGCGACCTTGGGTCTGTCGCGCAATCCCTTCCCTCCCACGCCGGACGCGGGGTCGTACTTCTTTACGCCCCGATTGGAAGAGGATTTCGCAGAGGTCGCGCATTGCATCGAGGCACGCAAGGGCTTCGTGCTGCTCACTGGCGAAGTGGGCCTGGGCAAGAGCACGATGGTGCGGCGCCTGCTCGATACGCTCAGGGACAAGAACTGCCGCTCGGCCCTGATCCTGAACACCTTCCTGCAGGACAGCGCACTGCTCTCGGCCATCCAGAGTGACTTCGGCCTGCCGCCCAGCGACTCGGTGGAGCAGGGCCTGGCCCGGTTGACGGAGTTCCTGATCGAGCGCCACCAGGCCGATGAAACCAGCCTGCTGGTGATCGATGATGCGCAGAACCTGAGCGTGCAGTCGCTTGAACTCGTGCGCCTGCTGTGCAACCTCGAAACAGGGCAGGAAAAGCTGCTGCAGATCCTGCTGGTGGGCCAGCCCGAGCTCGAAGAGACCCTGGCCACACCCGAGCTGCGCCAGCTCAAGAGTCGCATCGTCAAGCATGCCCGCCTGTCGGGCCTGCAAAAGGACGAAATGCCCCGGTATTTCGATTTCCGCGTCAATGCGGCGGGGGCCGAAGGGCGCCTGTCCATCGAGCCCGCTGCCGTGGACGTCGTGCACCGCGTGACGCAGGGCAACCTGCGCCAGATCCACCTGGTGCTGGACCGCTGCCTGTACGGTCTGGCCAGCACGCGCGGCTCGGTGATCACCGAGGCGCTGGTGCAGCGGGCCGTATCGGACATGCCCGCCCTGGGCGATGACGCCGCCACGATCGCTGCCGCCGTCGCCGTGGCACGCCCGCGTCGCCGCTGGGCCTGGATCGCTGCCGGCCTGGCGGCCGGAACCACCGCCACCGTGGCCCTGGCCAGCTGGGGGCTGTCGTCGTCCGGCGGCAGTGCTCCACTGGCGGCCGATAGCGCGGCAAGGGCACCCCAGGCTGTTGTACCCAAGGCCGAGTCCGATGCACCTGCTCCCATGGCCGCGCCCACGGCGCAGGCCCCTGCAGTGGCGCAGCCTGTGCCCGCCGTGGCCGCATCTGCCGCCGATCCTTCTTCCGTGGCTGCGGCCTCCGCGCCCGTGCCTTTGGCCGAAGTCACTCCCCGCATGGCCTGCGAAGCCCAGCTCAAGGCCGCGGCCACGGCCGACGATGTGTTGCAGGTGCAGCGCTTGCCGCAGCCCCATGCCGCCAATGCGCTCAAGGCCAGCCCCCGTGTCTGCCGGTTCACCGAAGGCAAGGATGCCTGGGTGGCGTGGCTCGGCCGCAGCGAGGCGCGCCACATCCTGGCAGCCCAGCAGGCCACGCGCAACGTGCAGGTCAAGCTCAAAAGCATGGGCCTGCTGGATGCGCGAGAGCTGGACGATGGCTTCTTCGGCTCCAAGACGGGGGAGGCGCTCGCCCGCTTTCAGCAGCAAAACGGTCTGGTCCCCACGGGCAAGCCAGACGACCTGACCTTCTTTATTTTGGAGCAGCATCCGCATGTATCCGCCCGCTGACACCGTGATGGACAACGCCAGTCTCGATTTGCCGCCCGGCGCTTCTGCGGTGGAGCGTCTGGCTGCCCTGCAGGAGAAAAGCCCCTCCCTGGGCTCCGCCCTGGTGAGCGCCGGCGTCGTCTCGCCTGTGGCGATCGACTACGTGCTGCAAAAACAGAAGATCGAGAAGGTGCCCATGGGCAACCTGCTCGTGGAACTGGGTTTTGCCAGCGCCAACGAAGTGGCACGCCAGCTGGCCGGCCAGCGCGGGCTGATGTTCATCAACGCGGCCGAGATGCCCGAGCCCGACCCGGCCGTGGCCGCGGTCTTCAACCGCTCGCTGTGCCTGACCTACGGCTTCTTGCCCGTGCGTGAGCACGAAGGCCAGATCGAGGTGGTGCTGGGCGATGCCCAGCCCGACGCCGTGCGCGAACTGGTGCTGCGCAAGCTGGGCAAGTCCTGCCATTTCTTCCAAGGCGAGTTCGACAGCGTGGCCCAGGCCATCCAGCAGCACTACTACTTTGCCGACAACCCGCCGACCCGTCTGGTCGAGAGCGAGGTGCGCAAGCTCGAAGCCGACATCGACCGCGCCTACAGCCCCGCCCGCCTGCTCGAGCACATGCTGCACCTGGCCGTGCGCGAGCGCGCCACCGACATCCACCTGGCGCCCACCGCGCGCAGCCGCTCGGTGCTGCTGCGCGTGGACGGCGTGCTGCGCCCCGTGTTCGCGCTGTCGCCCGCACTCGACCGCCTGGTGGTCTACGTCAAGCTGCAGGCCGACATGGACGCCAGCGAGCAGCGCCTGCCGCAGGACGGCAGCTTCACCGCGCAGGTGATGGAGCACAACTACACCATCCGCGTCTCCACGCTGATCTCCGAGTTCGGCGAGCGCATGGTGCTGCGCCTGCTGCCCGAGCGCAGCAGCCTGGACAAGCTGGCCGACCTGGGCTTTCTGCAGGAGGACGTGGCCGTGATGGCCAAGGCGTTTTCCAAGCCGCACGGGCTGATCCTGATCACCGGCCCCACCGGCTCGGGCAAGAGCACCACGTTGCACGCCGCGCTGCGCATGCAGCCGCTGATCGAGCGCAACGTGCTCACAGTGGAAGATCCGGTCGAGTACCGCGTGCCCGTGGCCTGCCAGACTGAGGTGAACCGCCGCGCAGGCTATGAGTTCGCCAACGCCATGCGCCACTTCCTGCGGCACGACCCCGACATCATCCTGGTGGGCGAAATCCGCGATTCCGAGACCGCGCGTGCGGCCCTGGATGCATCGTCCACCGGCCACCTGGTGCTCTCCACCCTGCACGTGGGCAGCATCTTCGGTGTGATGCCGCGCCTGAAGCTGCTGGGCGTGGACACCGAGACCATCGCCGAAAACCTGGTCGCCGTGATCAACCAGCGCCTGGTGCGCCGCATCTGCCCGCACTGCGCCAAGCCCCGCCTGGCGACGGAGGACGAGCGCCGCTGGCTGGGCCTGACCAACCCCGACTCGGCGCCGCAGGTGTTCCACGGCGTGGGCTGCCACCACTGCCGTGACTCGGGCTACCTGGGCCGGCTGCCGGTGTACGAAATGCTGGTCGTCAACCGCGACCTGGCCGATGCCATCGCCTCCGACGCCACGCGTGCCGAGATTCGGCAGCGTGCCATGGGGGCGGGCATGCGCCCCATCCTGACCCTGGCGCGCAACCGCGTGCTGGCAGGGGAGACCACCATGGACGAGATCCTGCGCACGGTAGGCGAGGACTGAACCGTTTCGGCGGACACGACCCATGGCCTCATCCCTCAATACCTACTACTACCGCGTGCTGCTGCCGCATGGCGGCGTGCGCTCGGGCCTGCTGCGCCTGGCGGTCAAGCGCGAGGTGTCGGTGCGCATGCGCATCGAGTCGGACACCGACGGTACGGTGCTCAGCCTGTTCCGCTTCCCGGGCTGGATGGCATTCTTCTCCGAGATGCTCATGCACCTGTTTCGCCGCCAGGTGCGCGGCGAAGACCTGGCGGGCTTCCTGCGCGACATGGGTCTCATGATGCGTGCCGGGGTGCCTGCTTTGGATGCGCTGCAGACCCTGGTGGACGAAAGTGACACCAGCGAAAACCGCGCCATGGCCTATGTGGCGCGCAACATGCTGGACGACCTGAACGCTGGCGTGGGAATGACCGAGGCCTTCAACCGCCACCCCGACGTGTTCCCCGAGACCGTGCGCAATCTGGTCTCCATCGGCGACCAGACGGGTACGCTGGACCGCATGCTGGGTGAGGCGGCCGAGCACGTGGAGCGCATGATCAACATCAAGCGCGACATCAAGACCGCGCTGATCTACCCGGCCTTCGTGTTCAGCACCATCATCGGTGTGGCGATCTTCTGGATCTACTACGTGGTGCCCAACATGGCCCGCCTCTTCAAGCAGATGCAGGCCAAGCTGCCACCCATCACCGAGGGCCTGGTGTCGTTCGCGAACATGCTCTCCACCCATCTGCCCTGGGTGCTGCTGGTCGTGGCCGTTGTGGTCATCGTCTTCACCGTGCTGTTCAAGCGTTCGGAAAGCTTCCAGCTGGCCACCTACAACCTGCTGCACCGCCTGCCGATCTCGCGCACGCTGCTGGTGTCTTCGGGCATGGCGCACATGACGGAGCACCTCTCCATCCTGGTGCGGGCCGGGGTGGACCTGGTGTCCAGCCTGCGCATCCTGGGGCGTGCCACCAAGAACCGCTACTACCGCACCCGCCTGATCCAGGTGGCCGAATCGGTGTCGCGCGGCGAATCGGTGTCGTCGTCGATGCGGCGCGTGGGCGGCTTCCCGGCCATGGCGGTGCGCATGATCTCCGTGGGCGAGGAGTCGGGAAGCCTGGACCAGCAACTGGCCCATCTGGCCGAGGATTACCGCAAGCGCCTGGAAGTGGTGGTCAAGTCGCTGGCCGAAATCCTGAAACCCGTGATCATCCTGATTGCCGGTGCGTTGTTCCTGTTCCTGATCGTCGCGCTGCTGCTGCCGGTGTATGACCTGGTGCGGCAGTCGGTGGGGCACACCCTCGGGGGTGGGCAATGATGCGGTCGGCCGATTTTTCGATCCTGGCGCGAGAAACTGCGCCTGGATGCTCTGGAAACTGTTCTTTTGACGAGGTCTGCCCGTTATGCCGGGCAGGGCACTGAATGCGCAAGGAAGTACTGATCGGCACGGGCCTGGGCCTGTTGTTGCTGGCCGTTTTGGCTGGTGGCATGTGGATCTCTGGACGCTTGCCCGAAAACACGGATCCCCCGGTGGTGGTGGCCCCGCGTGCGGTAATCACCCCAGTCGCCTCGGCACCTGCCGTCCTCAAGGCGGCTGACGCCGCTTCGCAGGCGCAGGTCCAGGAGCGTCGCCGGCGTCTGGCCGAAGTCCGCGCGGAATTCAATGCACTGCGCGCGCAGGGGATGCAGGCATCACCCGAAAAGATGAGGGCCTTGGTGGACGAGCTGGAGGCGGCGTCTCCTCCGGGATTCGATCCGCGTTATTTCCAGGCGCTGCGCAGCATGCTGGACAGCAGCGCCAAGGTGCAGGCCCTGAACGCCGAGCTGCAACGCATGGGCCAAGGTACCTCCCCCAAGGACATGGCGCGAAAGGAAGCCATCCTGGCCGAACTGCGGGTCATCGGAGAGCGCGTCAGCACCGATGCGCGCAACCTGCAGAGTTACGTCCCAGCGGGCGTAGCCGCGCCGGCTGCGGCCTCGTCGTCCTTGCCAGGAGGGAAGGCGCAATGACCTCCCGGGCATCCTGTCGGCACACCGGTCGGTGGCACCAAGCAGCGCAGGGCGGCTTTTCCATGGTGGAAATGGCCATTGCGCTGGTGGTGGCCGGCCTGATGTCGTGGGCTGCCTTCAGCGGTTATGAAACCGTCACTGCCCAGCAGGAGATCGAGCGCGGCCGGGCCGAGGCTGAGCAACTTCAGTCCATCGTGCGGGCCTTTGCGCTGCGCCATGGCCGGCTGCCATGTCCTGACTCGGATGCGGTGGCCGATGGATATGAGAACCCGCCGAACGGCAACTGTGCCGCCGGCAACCAGGTGGGTTGGTTCCCCTACGTGAGTATGGGCCTACCGATGCCTACGGACAAGTTTCTCGCTCGCTATTCAGTGTTCCGGGCTGCTAACCTCGCCGACCCTGGGAGGGATGCCGATCTTGCCGTGGTCACGGAGCGTACGAGGGATCCAGATCCTGCAGTGCCCGGTAACAGTTCGGTCCCGACTTACCGTGACGTCACTGACCTCATTGCGGGCCTGAACAATGCGTCCAACACGGCCATAGTGCCGTTCTCAGCGGCCAGAACATACCTCACGGGCGATGTCGGCGTGGCCGGCGCCATCGACTGCGCCGCCAACCAAGTCATGGCCGCCGCCTACTGGGTCATCGTGCCGCTGCAGGACAGGAGCGGCGACGGCGATCGCTTCGACGCCCCCCACACACCCGGCAGTGCCTGCGCCGCCAGCCCTTCGGCACCCCTGCGCTTTGGCTCCGACGACGTGGTCGTGGCCGAATCCCCCGGCCAACTGGCCGGCTGGCTCCGCAGAAGCCTGCCCTGAGTGGCACTTGCCTTGATTGATTCCATGACTACCCATTCCACAGTCCACCGTCCACGCCGAGCACCCTTGCGCTCGCGTGGCTTCGGCCTGGTGCAGGTGCTGCTGCTGATTTCGGTGATGGCGGGCCTGTCGGCCATTGGCTACATGCAATGGCGTGAGCGCACTGCTGTGGACACCTCCCGCCAGGAGCGCCAGGCACTGTCGCAGGCCGACAAGGCCATCGTTACCTATGCCACGGTGACCGGAAGGTTGCCATGCCCCGACATCGACCGCGATGGCGTGGCGGATTGCGGGGCAGGCAACCAGAGCGGCTGGCTACCAACGGTCACCCTTGCCCTGGCGGGTGTCGATGCCGGCGTTGACGTGGGCCAACTGCGCTACATGGTGCAGCGCCAGGGGGGCGACTACGATCTGACGCTGCTGACTGACTCCTGGAGGCCCCTGGAGTACCCCGATGCGGCGCCCTGGACATTCTTCAACATGCGTGAAACAGGCGCGGGCGCGTACCCTGCCGACATCCTGACCCTGACCGATCTGTGCCAGCGCCTGGAAGTGGGGCGGACGACGACCCTGACCGCCACCATGGCCCGGCTCAATGCGTCGCCGCTGCGTACCACCGCCTACGCCATCGCCCATCCCGGCAATGGCGATGCCAATGGCGACGGCAACCTGTTCGATGGCGCCAACGCCGGTGCCGATCCCAACCTCATGGAAGACCCGGGCCGGCGGCCCCTGCTGGCCACGTACAACGACCTAGTGCTGGAGCGCTCCTACGCCAGCCTGCAGAGCGCCTTTCACTGCAACCCGCTGATCGACTCCATCAACACAGTGGCCCTGGGGCATGATGTGTCCGTAGCGGTGTGGGAAATGCGCGCCGACAATATCGAGTCTGCCACGCGCGCGCTGATCTTCTCCACCCTGGCTGCGGTCATGACCGGTCTGGAGATCACGCTGGCCATTGCCGAAGGCATATCCGATGCCGGCAACGCGGCTGCGGAGTGGGTCGGGTGCGTCGCTTCTCTGGGTCTTGCCGTCAACCTGTGTGCGGCCGCCGGCATGCACACAGCGTCAGCTGCGTTGACGGCCGGGGTCATCGCTGCCAACGGGCTGGCCGTTGCTGCCAATGCGGTCGCCGCGGGTATTGCCGGGCAGGCGCTGAGGCTTGCCGACGGCGGGGTGCCGCAGGCCCAACTGTGCCCCGTGATGGACCAGGCTTTCTATGATCGCCAGAAAGAGGCCAGGGACCGTGCCGTCGCGGAAGTAGCTGCTGCGCAAGCCGCGCTGGCGACTGTCGATGCAGAAATCGTGGCCAAGCAAAACGAGCTGGCTACGGCCATAGTCAACAGGGACATTGCCAAAGCCACCCTATTTACCGTGATCCACGCAGGGCAAAGGACTCCGACGCTGGACGGGTACATCAACGCATTGTTCGCGGCCACGGAAGAGTGGGGCAATGCCTCGTATGCCTATGAACTGGCGCAGTCCAATATGGACCAGGCGACCCTCCTGGTGAACCACTGGAATGCCGAAGTCGCCAAGTACAACAACGCGCTGGCCAACAACGCAGCAACCATTGCCCAACTGAACGCCGATATCTCGGCGCTGGATGTGCAGATTGCAGCCCTTGACCCGACGAGCGTGGACCCGCTGGTCGTGAAGGCCCTGAAAGACCTGAGGGACAAGCGCTCCGGAAAAGCCGCTGAACTCGCGCTGGCCCAGAACACCACCAACCTGACTGCCGTGCGCGACAAGGCCGTCGCCGAACAACTCAAGGCCCAGACGGCGCTGAACACCGCGACAGGCATTCGCAACACTGCCAACACGACGTTCAACACGGAAAAGACGGAGTATGCCGCTGCCTATGCGACGCTGGTCAATGGCGCGGCACGGTACAACCTTCTCGATGCCAGCAATGCCGTGGTTGGCTCACGGTGCACGACAGGGTGCCTGGTGGGGGATCCTGCCGGCAACAATATTTCCACCGCGTTCAACAACGCCATGACGGACCTGTTCGGCGCGGGGGCTACGGTCAGCCCCAGCACGGATGCCAAGATGCTCAAGCCGGTGAAGCTCCAGAAGGAACTCGACGTGCTCAACCGCAAGCGCGACGCTGTCTTGCAGCGATTGGCGGATGCCAACAACATGGTCGCAAAACTACCGACAGGCACGGGCAACGCGCCCTGCAACATCACCGGGCCATCGGTGGAGCCCATGACACCCGAGCAGGCCGCAGCCATCCTTGAGCAGGTGGATCGCAAGGGAGGCACGCGATGACCGCGCGCATGCAACGCCCCGGGCGCCTGCGCCAGGCGGGTTTTTCGCTGGTCGAACTGGCCGTGTCGCTGGCCATCGTCGGTCTTCTGGGCGTCATCGCATGGCGCTGGGTGGCCTCCACGCGCGAACCCCTGCAGCGGCCGGCCATCATGGGCCAGCTGGCCGAGGCCCAGGCTGCGGTGGAAGGCTTCGTGCTGGCCCGGGGCCGGCTGCCCTGTGCGGCAGCCACCACCGGCGGCGCCGAGGCCTGCGGCAATGCCGCCGCGGTTCTGCTACCGTGGCGTGACCTGGGGTTGAGCAGCCGGTTCAGCCAGCTTCGCTATGGTGTCAATCAAGCCGGTGCGTACAACCTGGCCGTCGCGCCTGCCAACACGGTCTCGCCCACGCTGGGCTTCGACTACACGCAAGGTATTCTGGCCGTACCGCAGAACACGGAGATGGATGCTGCGCTCGGCCGACTGCGCGGTACCTCGGGCGCAATTCCCGCGGCGGTCCTGCAAAACGGGGCGACCAATGGCCTCGACTGGTGCCGTGTGCTGCGCCGCTATGCGGCCGATGCTGCACCACCCGCTGGGGTACTGAGGGCCACGAACCCGGTGGACGCTACCTCCATCACGCTGGCTTTCATCATTGCGCATCCGGGCATGAACGGTGTCTTCGAGGGCAACAACACCGGGGTGACCTTCGACTTCCCGGGGCGGGCCCAGACCAATACCTTCGACGACCTTGCCGT
Source organism: Acidovorax sp. GW821-FHT09B03 (assembly GCF_059418305.1). Taxonomy (NCBI): domain Bacteria; kingdom Pseudomonadati; phylum Pseudomonadota; class Betaproteobacteria; order Burkholderiales; family Comamonadaceae; genus Acidovorax; species Acidovorax sp. GW821-FHT09B03. The sequence continues at coordinate 21,630 of NZ_JBWKPP010000006.1, read as the reverse complement.
GGGCGTCGGGCCCAGCGACCTGTCTGCGCGCATCGGGTGCGTGGCCCGCCTGAGCGCCATGCAGGCCGCCGCGCAAGGGGCCTACACCGCGTACGACAATGCCCGCGTGGTGCAGCGGTACTGGGCACTGCGGGTGTTTGACATCGCCCAGGCCAAGGCGGCCAAGGAAAGCGCCGAGACCGGTGTCATCCTGGCCGCCATGAATGTGGCACTGGCCGCGGGCAGCGCGGCGCTGGCTGTCGCGTCGGCGGCCAATACCGAAGCGCTCACCATCGCCGGTGTCGCACTGTCCATTGCCAACGCCGCGTCTGCTGCGGTGGAGGTCGGTCTGGCGGCTACGGATCTGACGGAAGCCATCCAGGCGGAACAGGACTCCATCGCCAAGGAGCTGGCTTCAAGGGCTTATCTGGCACATGTGTATGACACGTTCACCCAGGCGCTGAATTCCGCCACGCTGCTGGACGCGAAGGGGCTCAATCCATGAAACACCGCATGATGGGTTTCACCCTGGTGGAGCTTTCGGTGGTCTTGCTGGCGCTGGGCCTGATCCTGCCGGCGGCCATCATCTTCTGGCAGCTGTCCGAGCGGCACCGGGTGACTTCAGTGCAGATGGATGTGCAGCAACAGTCGCGTGACGCGCTGGTGGGCTTCCTGCATGCCAACTACCGCCTGCCGTGCCCTGCCAACAACCTCCAGGGGGTGGAGAACTGCGTGGGTGGCGGCCAGGTGGGTTTTCTGCCCTGGCGTACGCTGGGCCTTCCAAGGCCGGAGGCGGGCATGCTGCGCTATGGCGTGTACCGCCAGCCGTCGGGTGCAGCCACGGCGAATGCTCCTGCAGACCGTGACCTGGCCGCGCCGCGCGACCGCATGAACACGCTGCGCGTGCGCACGCCCAACCCCAAGCCGCAAAACCATACCGAGGCGCCCAACCCCAATGCGCCTCCGGTACCGGAGGTCACGACCAGCCTGACCAGCCTGCTTGGCAAGACCTACGTGGACGGACCCACGGGGCCTCTGAACCCTGATTGCAGGGCGTCGAACGTGCCTCCGGGCGCGGTAGGCCCGCCCACCCAACCGTGCCCTCTGGCGGGGGCGGACGGTGCGGGGGCGGTCAATCTGATCGATATCTGCCTGGCGCTGAACACGGCCAGTACGCCGGTGGTGGCGCCAGCCGGTTTCCTGGCCACCCAGGTGGGCGCGCAAAGGCGCCCCGCGGCCTTCGTGATCGCTGCCCCTGGCATGTTGGATGCCAACGGGAACGGTCAGGCGTTTGACGGGGCGAATGACACCGCGACCAACGCGGACCCGACCTTCGAGGCGCCGGGCAACGCCGTGACCAACCTCTACGATGACATCGTGATCGCAGCCAGCCCTACGGAGCTGTTCGATGAACTGCATTGCGGTGCCTCGCTGTCGGCGGTGTCGCATGCGCACTTCAACGTGGCCACGGGCGCCTTCGTGCTCGAACGCGCCTTGTACGATTACCGTGACCAGCTCTACATCGCTGTCGTGCTGGCCAGGGCCGACGTGGCCATGGCCGCTGCGGGTCTTCTGTCTGCCGCTGCGGGCACCCTGGACGCTGCCAAGGAAATGTTGTCTGCCGTCGCCGACACCACGGCGAGCGTGGGAGCGCGCTCGTTCCAGATCGCGCTGGCAGCTGTGGGCATTGGCTTGGCCGTGGCCAGCGATGTCGCCGCGATCGCCGCCCAGGTCGATGCCGCCTTGTCCCTGGCCGAGGCCGAGAAGGTGTTCAGCGATTTTGCAGCACACACCACGGCGATCACCGACCTGTCCATCGACGTCAACCTGAATGCGCTGAAGGCCGATGCCATTGGCCATTGATGACCTACTGACTACCGAGTTACGCACCATGACCTCATCCAATCACCCACATTCCCGCGACAAAGCCCGGCGCCGCCAGCGTGGCTTTTCGCTGTTGGAGCTGAGCGTCGTCCTGGTCGTGATCGGCCTCCTGATCGGCGCCGTGGCTGTTGGCCGCGATCTGCAGCGCTCGGCCGCCAACCAGCGGCTGTCCACCGACTTCATTCAGGGCTGGCAGCTCGCGTACGAAGCGTATTTCAACGGCGTGGGGCGGCCGCCCGGTGACAACGCCTTGGCACCTACGGGCCAGGTCAACGGTACCTTGGTTCCTGCGCAGCAGGCACTGTGTGGTGCCACCATGATCAACGCCTTCCTGGCCGCCGGCATTCGCGTGCCCACCGGGCGTACCGAAGGCCAGCAGGACCGCTATGTCTACCTCGACAGCAATGGCAACCCGCAAGAGGTGCAGGTCTGCTTCCAGAGCGTTCAGTGGTCGGAGCCTGGGGCGGCCGTGGGGGCCTATGTAGCGCTGCCGCGCAATGTGATGGTGATCCGCAACGTCACTTATTCACTGGCGGGTGCTCTGGATCAGCAGATCGATGGCCGCAGCGATGCCCGTTTTGGCAGTTTGCGCGATATCAGCCTAGCGGCCAATCTCGCAGCGGCAGGAGTCATCTGGCCCATCAACGACCGGATGGACTTTTCCGGCGCGGAGAACGTGCTGGATGAAGACCAAGTCGCGGTCACCACCGCCTATTTCAAAATGACACGTTGAGTGCCGCGCACGCTTGGCTGCCTCAAACCCCCGCCAGCTGAAACCTCTGGTCAAAGTTCATCTTCCCCAGCACCTGCAGCGCCGCAGCGAGCAGGTTGCCGTCCACCTTGCTGATGTCGAGGCTGTAGCGGCGTTCGGTGGACACCACGTCCACACTCTTGCTGCCCCATTGCACGGCGACCAGCGGGGCAGGGCGTCCACCCATGCCAACGCCGACGAACACGCCGCGCTGCTCGGGCCGGAGCATGAACTCCAGCCGGGGCGTGCGCTTGAGCGTCAGGCGGTCGGTGCCCTGGGGGCCGAACGCAAACGAGACGATCCAGTCGTCTTCGTCTTCCACGGTCAGGATCGGAGCACGCTGGGGTGGTGGCATGGTGGGCGGAGTTGGATGGCTGCTGTGCGGCCGGCCCTGGCGGGCCCGCAAGCCGGACGGCGGCCAGTATGCCGTGCAATAGCCATGCCAGAAGAGGGGCGAACCCGAAGTTGGGCGTATCCAACGCTGGGCGGTGGTTTGTCAGCAAAATGCAAGGACTTGTCGTACAAGTTTTTCCATTGGATACACCGGGGTGTGCTGCATTGCACCCCAAAAAGCGCTGCGGACACCTCAACCCTGCGCCAATTGCCCCGCAAGCCGCCCGACGGTGGCCAGCGCCTCTTCGAAACGCTCCTGCGCCGGGTGCCCGTAGTTGATTCGCACGCAGTGCGAAAACCGCTGGTCGGCCGAGAAGATCTGCCCCGGTGCCAGGCTGATGCCCTGGGCCAGGGCCTGGCGGTGCAGGGTGAGGGCATCGACCGTGGGCGGCAGCTCCACCCACAGGAAGTAGCCGCCCTCGGGCCGTGACACCCGCGTGCCGGCCGGAAAATGCCGCGCAATGCCGGCCAGCGCGCGCTCCTGCTGCCGCGCCAGGCTGCGCCGCAGCTGGCGCAGGTGCCGGTCGTAGCCCCCTTGGGCCAGGTACTCGGAGAGCGCCTGCTGCGATGGCACGGCCGCCGCCAGCGTGGTCATGAGTTTCAGGCGCTGTACGCCGGTGGCAAAGCGGCCCGCTGCCACCCAGCCCACGCGGTAGCCAGGCGCCAGGCACTTGCTGAACGAGCTGCAGTGCATCACCAGGCCCTCGGTGTCAAAGGCCTTGGCCGGGGGCGGGCGCTCGGGGGCGAAGTGCAGCTCGCCATACACATCGTCCTCGATCAGCGGCACCTGGTGGCGCGCGAGCAGTGTCACCAGGGCGCGTTTGTTCTCCTCGGGCATCAGGCTGCCCAGCGGGTTCTGAAAGCTCGGCATCAGCCAGCATGCCTTGACCGGGTGGCGCGCCAGGGCCTCGGCCAGTGCGGCCAGGTCGATGCCCTCGCGCGGGTGGGTCGCCACCTCCACGGCCTGCAGGTTCAGCCGTTCCAGCGCCTGCAGCGCGGCGTAGAAGGTGGGGGATTCGACCACCACGATGTCGCCCGGCCGGGTCACGGCCTCCAGGCACAGGTTGAGCGCCTCCATGGCGCCATTGGTGACGATGAGCTCGCCGGTGTCCACCGCCGTGCCGTGCAGGCCGTAGCGCAGCGCGATCTGTTGGCGCAGGCGCTCGTCGCCGGGCGGCAGGCTCTGCACGATGCTCCAGGGGTCGAGCTTGCGCATGCCGCCCGACAGGCAGCGCGCCAGCCGCTCGAAGGGGAACAGCTCCAGCCCCGGAAAGGCCGAGCCCAGCGGCACCAGGTCGCGGTCGCGTGCGGAGCCCAGCACCTCGAAGACCAGATCGCTGATGGCCACGCCGGTGGAGCCGGCCGCAGGTTGCGAGGGCAGGGGCTCTGCCGGGGGCGTCTGCCCGGCTGCCATGGGCAGATGGGCGCTCACGTAGTAGCCCGAGCGCGGGCGCGCATGGATCAGCCCCTGTGCCTCCAGCAGGTAGTACGCCTCGAACACCGTGGAGGGGCTGATGCCGCGGGTGCGGCTGGCTTCGCGCACCGAGGGCACGCGGTCGCCGGGGCGCAGCGCGCCGCTGTGGATCAGCTGGGCGATGGCATCTGCGTGGCGCTCATAACGTTTCATACAAAGACGATTTTGATCTAGTACAAACTGATCCGTATTTTTAACCTGAAACTGAATCTGTACTGTTTTTGAGGGCAGGCGTAGAGTCCGTGGCAATCCCCAAAAGAAGCAGCCGCCCCATGATCGAACGTTTGCGCAGTCTGCTGCGCACTGTTGTAGTCCCGCTGTGGATGGCCGCCAGCCTGGGCTGTGCGGCTGCGCAACCGGCGACCCCAGCGGCCCCTGTGGCCGCCACTTCCGTCGCCAGCGGCATGGCGCCGCGCGTGCTGGCCTGCGTCACCTGCCACGGCAAGGAAGGCCGGGCCACCCAGGAGGGCTACTTCCCGCGCATCGCGGGCAAGCCGGCCGGCTACCTGGCCAACCAGCTGCTCAACTTCCGCGAGGGGCGGCGCAGCTACCCGCAGATGACCAGTCTCATCGAGCACCTGACCGATGACTACCTGCGCGAGATGGCCGCGCACTTCGCGGCGCTGGAGCTGCCGTACCCGCCGCCACCGGCACCCCAGGCCCCGCCTGCCGCATTGGAGCGTGGCCGCCTGCTGGTGCAGCAAGGCGATGCGCCGCGCAGCATTCCGGCCTGCGTGCAGTGCCATGGCCCGGCCATGACCGGGGTCAACCCCTTCATCCCCGGCCTGCTGGGCCTGCCGCGTGACTACCTCAACAGCCAGCTCGGTGCCTGGAAGACCGGCCAGCGCCGCGCCCACGCACCCGACTGCATGGCCGACATCGCGCGCCAGCTCACGCCCGACGACGTGAGCGCCGTCTCGGCCTGGCTGGCCGCCCAGTCCGTGCCCGGTGGTGGCAAGCCAGCGGCGCGCCTGACGGGTGCCATGCCCATGCGCTGCGGCGGGGTGGATGGCGTACCCGTGGCCGGACGTTGAAGAGGGCATGGCTATGAACGCACGAACCATCCTCTGGACGATCTCTTCCACCCTGGCGGCCCTGGGCATCGGCGCTGCTGCGGTGATCACCCTGAACCTGCGCGGCGAGGAGCCGCTGCCCTCCAGCCCGGAGGCCTTTGTCTCCACCCCCGAACAGGTGGTGCGCGGCGAGTACCTGGCGCGCGTGGGCAACTGCATGGCTTGCCACACCACGCAGGGCGGGGCAGCCTTTGCCGGCGGGCGCGGCATCGAGACGCCGTTCGGCGTGGTGCACAGCTCCAATCTCACGCCCGACAAGGCGCACGGCATCGGCCAGTGGTCGTCTGCCGCGTTCTGGCGCGCCATGCACCATGGCCGCTCGCGCGACGGGCGCCTGCTGTACCCGGCGTTTCCCTATCCCAACTACACCCAGGTCACACGCGAGGATTCGGACGCCATCTACGCCTACCTGCAAAGCCTGCCCTCCGTGGGCGAAACCAACCGGCCGCACGCGCTACGCTTTCCGTACAGCACGCAGGCAGCGCTGGCCGTGTGGCGGGCGCTGTTCTTCGCGCCGGGCACGGCGCTGGTCGCCCCCACCCAGACGGCCGAGTACAACCGCGGGGCCTACCTGGTCAACGGCCTGGGCCATTGCACGGCCTGCCACACCCCGCGCAACGCCTTGGGCGCCACGACGGAAGCCCTGGCCTTCAATGGCGGCCTGATCCCCGTGCAGAACTGGTATGCCCCGGCGCTCAATGCCGCGGCCGAGGCCGGCGTGAAGGAATGGCCGGTGCAGGACGTGGTGGCCCTGCTCAAGACCGGTGTGGCACCCCACGGCTCGGTGATGGGCCCCATGGCCGAGGTGGTGTTCCGCAGCACCCAGTACCTCACCGATGCCGATGCCCGCGCCATGGCGGTCTACCTGCAGGACCTGCAGCAGCACACCGTGTCACCACCTCCCGCTGCGCCGCCCGCCGCATCGGCCATGGCGCGCGGCGCCAAGGTCTACGAGCAGCAGTGCGCGCAATGCCATGGCGACCAGGGCCAGGGGCAGGGCGGGCCTGGCGCCTTCCCGGCGCTGGCAGGCAACCGCGCCGTGCTGCTGGCCGACACCACCAACCTGGTGCGCGTGGTGCTGCAGGGCGGCTACCTGCCGGCCACGGCCGGCAACCCGCGCCCCCATGGCATGCCCCCGTTCCGCCATGTGCTGAGCGACGAGGATGTGGCCGCCGTTGCCACCTTCGTGCGCAACAGCTGGGGCAACCAGGCGGGGTCTGTCGGCGCCATCGAGGTCTACCGCGCCAAGGAGCGGCGCGGCATGTAGGCTCAGGCCCCGAGCGGGTGCGCCTTCATCTGCGCCATGTACGACTCGGGCTTGATGTCGGTGTAGTTGGGCACGTCCGCCGTGAGCACGGGCGCGGTCTTTTGCGCCGCCACCTGGGCCTGCTCCGCCGTCTCGAAGAAGGCATTGGTCAGCGCCACCACCTGGCCCGGGCGCGGCTGGCCCGGGTACATCACGCGGTCGCTCTCCAGCCGCACCAGGCCCAGCGGGCCCAGGGCCTCGCGCGCAATGCGCATGTGCTCGCCGTGGTAGTAGTCGTGGTCGAAGCGGGCGCCTTCGTGCCAGCGGTACAGGGCCGTGATCTTGATCATGCAGGGGTTCTCCGATGAGGGGCGGCCGGTATGGCCGCGGTGCCTGCACGTTAGGGCGCACGGCCTGGGCAGGCAGCCGCCTGCGCGACACGTTAGGGCCTGTCAACACCAATTTCGGGGTCGCGAAGGCCCTGGCCTGTCACCCAGGCATCAGCGCGCTCTGGTCTTCCTCATCGGTCTCACCGAGGAAGCCGCCGCTCTGGTGGCCCCACAGCCGCGCATACACACCGCCCTGCGCCAGCAGCTGCGCGTGCGTGCCTTCTTCGACGATGCGCCCGGCATCCAGCACGATCAGCCGGTCCATGGCCGCGATGGTGGACAGGCGGTGGGCAATGGCGATCACGGTCTTGCCCTGCATCAGGCCGTCCAGGCTTTGCTGGATGGCGGCCTCCACCTCGGAGTCGAGGGCGCTGGTGGCCTCGTCGAGCAGCAGGATGGGCGCGTCCTTGAGCATCACGCGCGCGATGGCCACGCGCTGGCGCTGCCCGCCCGAGAGCTTCACGCCGCGCTCGCCCACATGCGCCTCATAGCCCGTGCGGCCCTGCAGGTCGCTCAGCGTGGCGATGAATTCGGCAGCCTCGGCCCGCTGGGCGGCGGCCTGCAGGTCCTCTTCGCTGGCATCGGGGCGGCCGTAGAGGATGTTGTCGCGCATCGAGCGGTGCAGCAGCGAGGTGTCCTGCGTGACCATGCCGATGGAGCGGCGCAGGCTGTCCTGCGTGACATGGGCGATGTCCTGCCCGTCGATCAGCACCCGGCCCGAGCGCACATCGTGAAAGCGCAGCAGCAGGTTCACCAGCGTGGACTTGCCGGCCCCGGAGCGGCCGATCAGGCCGATCTTCTCACCGGGGCGGATGGTCAGGTTCAGGTCGTCGATGACCGGCCGGCCGTTGCCATAGGCAAAGGTCGCGTTCTCGAATTTCACCTCTCCCTGGGCCACCTGCAGCGGCCTGGCGTCGGGCGCGTCCACCACGGCGCGCGGGCGCGTCAGGGTGTTGATGCCGTCCTGGATGGTGCCCACGCTCTCGAACAGCGTGGTCATCTCCCACATCACCCAGTGGGCGTGGCCCGAGACGCGCAAGGTCATCGCCGTCACGGCGGCCACGGCACCGGCGCCCACCTGGCCCAGCGACCACAGCCACAGGGCGGTGCCGCAAGCGCCCAGGATCATGCCCACCACCAGGATGTGGTTGACGATCTCGAACTGGCTCACCAGGCGCATCTGCGCATAGCCGGTGAGCTTGAAGGCGTCCATCGCCGCGCGCGCGAACTCCGACTCGCGCCGGGTGTGCGAGAACAGCTTGACCGTGGCGATGTTGGTGTAGGCATCGGTGATGCGCCCGGTCATGGCCGAGCGCGCATCGGCCTGCGCCTTGCCCACCTTGCCCAGGCGCGGCACGAAGTACCAGCAGGCCAGGCCGTAGGCCACCATCCAGAGTACGAAGGGCGCCAGCAGTCGCGCATCGAACCCCGCCAGCAGCGCCAGGATGGTCACCAGGTACACGCCCATGCCGATCACCACGTCGGTGGTGGTGAAGATCATGTCGCGAACCGCCAGCGCGGTCTGCATGATCTTGGTGGTGATGCGGCCCGCAAATTCATCGGCATAGAAGGCCATGCTCTGGCCCAGCATCAGCCGGTGGAAGTTCCAGCGCAGGCGCAGCGGGAAGTTGATGGCCAGCACCTGGTGCTTGACGCTGGTCTGCACGGCCACCAGCGCGATGGAGGCGAGCAGCAGCACCGTGATGCCCACGATCTCGGTCTTGCGTGTGGCCCACAGGGCCGCGGGCGGCACGCTCGAGAGCCAGTCCACCACATGGCCGAGCACGGCGAACAGCAGGGCTTCATAAATGGCGATGGCTGCCGACAGCGCGGCCATGGCCACCACGTAGCCGCGCAGGCCGCGCGTGCCGTCCCACACGAAGGCCATGAAGTCCTTGGGCGGCAGATGGGGTTCTTCGACAGGGTAGGGCGCTACGCGTTTCTCAAAAAATCCGAACAATGGGAGGGCTCCTATGGAACGCATCGCAGGCGCGTTCTTTTGACCACATGGTAAGGGGCCTTGTGACCCGGCGCACCGGCAAGGGCATTGCGGCAGGCCGCCATGGGCAGGCAGTGCATAGAATCCGCCCCCATGCAACCCTGTCCCGCCACTGCCTTGCCTTTGTGCCATCTCCCGGGCCACGCCGCCTGCCGCCGAGGGGCCGCCGCATGATGGCCGCCGACCCCTGGACCTGGGCCATCATCGGCATGGCCACGGCCGCCGTGATCGTGCGGCCTTTCCGGCTGCCCGAGGCCGTCTGGGCCGTGGCCGGCGCGCTGATCCTGCTGGCGTGCGGCCTGCTCAGCCCGGCCCTGGCCTGGGAGGGCGTGATGCGCGGGCACGACGTCTACCTGTTCCTGGCCGGCATGATGCTGCTGTCCGAACTGGCACGGCGCGAGGGCGTCTTCGACTGGCTGGCCACGCTCGCGGCTCAGCAGGCCCGGGGCTCGGGGCGGCGCCTGTTCGTCTGGGTGTATGCCGTGGGCACGCTGGTCACGGTGTTCCTGTCCAACGATGCCACCGCCGTGGTGCTGACCCCGGCGGTGTTCGCGGTGGCGCGCGCCGTGGGCGCCTCGCCCTTGCCCTACCTGTTCATCTGCGCATTCATCGCCAATGCGGCAAGTTTCGTGCTGCCCATCTCCAACCCTGCCAACCTGGTGGTGTGGGGCAGCGGCATGCCGTCGCTGGCGCACTGGCTGGCGCTGTTTGCGCTGCCCTCGCTGGCCTCCATCGGCGTGACCTATGTGGCCCTGCGCTGGGTTTTGAGAAGCAGCATCCCCGAGACCATTGCCACCACGGTGCCCGAACACCCGCTGGGCCTGGGCGGTCGCATGGCGGCCGGCGGGCTGGCCGTGTCGGTGCTGGTGCTGGTGGGCTGTGCCTGGCTGCGCATCCCGCTGGGCTGGCCCACGCTGGGCGCGGCGCTGGGCACGCTGGCGCTGCTGGCCTTTGCCTGCGGGCGTGCGCCCTGGCAGGCGCTGCGCTCCGTCTCGTGGGACGTGCTGCCGCTGGTGGCAGGGCTGTTCGTCTTCGTGCAGGCGCTGGAGCACACAGGCGTGGTGGGCCTGATGGCGGGTGCATTGCGCAACGCCGCCGCTGCCTGGCCGCAAGGGGCGGGCACGGTGCTAGGTGCACTGCTGGGCGTGGCGACCAACCTGGTCAACAACCTGCCCGCGGGCCTGCTGGCAGGGGCTTCGCTCGACGCGGCTTCCGCGTCAGGCACCGTGCGCGCGGCCGCGCTGATCGGCATCGACCTGGGGCCGAACCTCTCGGTCACCGGCTCGCTGGCCACCATCCTGTGGCTGGCCGCGCTGCGGCGCGAGGGCCTGCACGTGGGGGCCTGGCAGTTCCTCAAGATCGGCCTGGTGGTGATGCCGCCCGCGCTGCTGTCGGCCCTGCTGGTGCTGCAGGCAACGCACTCGATGCACCTGCTCGTTCCCTGAGCTGCGCCTATTGCCTACTGTGCGGTGGAGGCCGCCTTGGGCGGCTGGCGGTAGACCACCGTGATGCGCGGCACGCTTTTCACGCCGGGTTGCTTTTCGAGAAAGGCGTAGAGAAACGCCGTGAGGCTCTTCTCGCACAGCGCCACCACCGCCGGCTCGGAGGCCATGGCCTGGCCCTGCTGCCGGGCACGCCTGGCGGCTTCTTCCTGCAGGCGGATGATGGCCGCCTTTTCGTCGGTGAGCAGGCCGCCCGAGACCACGCGGTGGCGCAGGTTGGTGACGGCCGGGGTGGCCACCAGCCGGGGCGGGTTCACGTGCACCTCGATGCCCTTGTCCGTGGCCTTGAGGTCGTACTGGTCGGGCCCCAGGTCGAAGCCGAAGGCGTACTCGGCCGTGTAGGTCACCGCCACCACGCCCGTGGAGGCCAGGCCCAGCAGCGACTTCTCGATGATCTGCGTGCTGCCTTCCTCGCGCACCACGGTGGCCGAGAGCAGCTTCATCTGCTCGGCCAGCGACTGCTTGCCCACCGTGAGGTAGCTGGTGTAGCGCGTATATCCCAACAGCTCCTGGCTTTGCGCGCGCACCTCGCTTTGCAGCAGGGCCACCCGCTCGCGCGCGGCCCACCACACGGCACCGGCCGCCAGCAGGCCGCCCGCGATGAACGCAAGGGCGACGCGCAGCAGCAGGGTCCGGGTGAGGTGCATGGATACGGATTACAGCAGGAACACGAGCGCCACGGTGAGCACTCCCAGTGCCAGGTTCACGCCCACCAGGGTGCGGATGGAAGCCAGCGCCTTGCCGCCCGCCGCCCAGTCCGCGGCCGCCACGGCCACGCGCAGCCGCTTGAACAGCGCAAAGCGGACATGGCCGAAGATGGCCATCATCACCAGGCCGATGGTGGCCATGATCGTCCACGACAGCGGCATGGCAAAGCGCCCGCCCGACTGGGCCGCGGCCCGGGCCACGTTGCCGATCATCCACAGGCCCGACCCCAGCACCAGTACCACGGCCACCGACACGGCGGCGAAGAAGCGCTGCAGCACGTCGTGCATCAGCCGAACGCGCTGCGGTGGCTCCAGCGAGAGGGTGGCGGGGCGCAGGAAGAAATGGGCGAAGACCATGCCGCCGATCCAGACGATGAGGGACAGGACGTGGACGAACTTGAGTGCGGCGTAGAGCATGGCAGGCGGGGCAGGGCGCCCTCGTGGGATGGTTGTAGTGCGCCGATTGTGCGGTGTGTGGCCCTCGGCCCCCGCGGAGGCCGCTTGCGGCGAGGGGATTACGCAGGCTTTCCTGGGCCGGGCAGGGCCAGTACCTCGGCGATGAACGGCCCCTTGGCCTCGGTGTAGCCCTCGCGGTCGTGCCGGTACTGCAGCGCCAGTTGGCGCTTGAGCGCCGCATAGCGTGCGGTCAGCCCGGCACTGCCGCGCAGCGCATCCCTGAATGCCAGGCGTTGCTGCCACAGGGCGCTGCCCATGGGCACCAGGTGCAGGTGGTGGGTGCGGTGGGCCGGGCTGGGCTTGCAGAACCAGTGCATCTGCTGCGGCTTGTAGGGGTAGTGCAGATAGTCCAGCGTGCCGAGTGCGGCGATGGCCTCGGTCGACCCTGCCAGCGAGTGCACTGGCGCCATGATGTCGATGATGGGCTTGGCGGGCAGGCCCGGCACGGCGGTGCTGCCGATATGCTCCACCGGCCCTGCCAGCCAGGGCGCCAGCACCTCCTGCAGCCGTTGGCGCTCGGCCTCGAACAAAGCCGGCCAGCCGGGCTGGTAGTCGACCACCTCGATCGGTGCGTCGTCTGAATGTGCCGCTGCAGATGTGTTCATGGTGGGAAGGTCGTCAAGCGCGTGTGAATCGCCGGGCCAGCCAGGGCACCAGCGCCGCGAGGGCCAACAGCGCGCACCATACCGCCACGTAGCACCAGTCCGCAGGCCCGGAGTGGCCCACGGATTCCCAGCCGGTCGTGGCTTCCAGCCAGGACCACCAGGGAAACAGCAGCAGCGTGAGCACCGGCCCCGCTGGTACCACCCAGGCCAGGGTGATCAACGCGCGCAGCAGCAGCCCACGGCGGGGCCGGCGGGTGGGGGTGCCCTCATGGGCTGGTGCTTCGGGCGGGTGCGGCATACCCGCATTCTGGCCCAGCCGTATCAGGCGAACTGGTTGGCCGCGGGGGCTGGAGACGGCGACTGCGGGGGCGGCGCCGTGTGCACCTGGTTGCCGCCGTTCTTCTTGGAGACATACATGGCCTCGTCCGCATGCACCAGCAGGTGGTGCTCCTCACGGCCATGGTCGGGGTAGATGGCGACGCCGATGCTGGGCTGTATGTGCGCCGCCCGGCCTTCCAGATCGAAAGGGGGGCCGAACGTCGCCAGGATCTTCTCGGCCACGGCGTGGGCGTGCTCGCGCGCGTGGCCGCCTTCGAGCAGCACCACGAACTCATCGCCGCCGATGCGCGCCACGGTGTCCGAGCCGCGCACGCATTCGAGCAGGCGCTGCGCCACGCGCTGCAGCAGCAGGTCGCCCATGGCGTGGCCCAGGGTGTCGTTCACCTCCTTGAAGCGGTCCAGATCGATGAACATCAGCGACAGCAGGCTCTGGTCGCGTCGCGCGCGGGCCAGGGCGGTCTTGAGCCGGTCCAGAAACAGCTGGCGGTTGGGCAGGTGCGTGAGCTGGTCGTACTGCGCCATGTGCGCGAGCCGTTCGTGCATCTGCTTGCGTTCGATGGCCGCCGCGACCTGGGTGGAGACGAACTGCAGCAGCTCCTTGTCCTTCTCGGTGTAGGGTGCGTGCTCGGTGTAGCCCTGCAGCACCAGCGCGCCGATGGCACCCTTGTGCGTGTGCAGCGGTGCGCCCAGCCAGTACAGGGGCGCCCCTTCGCCGGCGGCTGGCTGCAGGTGGGCAGGCAGTGCGGCGCGGGTGGCGGGGGTGAGCAGCAGCGACTGCCCGCTGCGGATGACCTCGGCGCACAGGGCATCGCCCGCCAGCGCCAGCGTGCCGGGGGTGGGGTGGCGCTCGTTGACATGGTAGGGGTAGCTCAGCAGGTCCTGGTTCGCGTCGTACAGCACTACCGAGAAGTTCACGGCCGCCAGCAGTTGCCCGATGACCTGGTGGATGTGTTCGAACAGCGCGATCAGGTCCTTGGCGGTGTGGGCCGCCTCCGAGATGGCGTAGATGGCAGCGTGCATCACCTCGATGTTCTTGCGCTCGGTGATGTCGTGGGCCACGGCCAGGCGCACCTGCCGCTCCTCGAGCCAGCGCGCGGTCCAGCGGATGTGCGCGATGCCGCCGTCCTTGCGCACGTAGCGGTTCTCGAAATGCAGCTGCAGCTCACCCTGCATGACGGACTGGGCCTGGCGTTCGGTGGTGCCACGGTCCTCGGGGTGCACCAGGTCCAGCATGCGCAGGCCCACGACTTCCTCGGGCCGGTAGCCGAAGATGCGCTCGAATGCCGGACTCACGAACAGCACGCGGCTGTCGGGGTCCACGATGCAGACAGCGTCGAGCAGCAGGTCAACGACGTTCTCTGAGGGAATGCTGTGCATGGAAGCGGGGTGGCCTTCAGAGGCAAGGCCACAGGTGCTGCGTTGCGACCATTGTGCCGCGTATTGGTGTATGTGTGACGAAATGTTAGTGCCAGGGTGTTACGGACATGGCGCGGCAAGAAGCGCGGCAGCCCCTACGCACCAAGGGGTTACCCGGAGGGGCACTGCATAATCGCGAATCACTCGCATTCCTTGATTCGCCCTCCAGCACCCCATGGCCACCAGCACCGCTTCCCGTCTGCACCTCGTCTCGCGCATCGCTGCGGGCACCTTGGGCAGCTACGCGTTCACCTGGGGCTTCATCGCGCTGGTGGTGGGCACGATGTTCGCTACGGGCATGCCGTTCCATGATGCCGAGGCGCTGAGCTACATCCTGGGCTTCGTGGTGCTGCTGGTGGCTTTTCTGTGGGCCTTTTGCTCCGCCAGCCTGTTGCGCGTGTGGCTGGTGCTGGCCGGTGGCGGGGCCCTGATGGCAGGGGCTGCGTCCCTGGTCCAGAAAGCCTTGCTCTGATCCTTTTTTGCGGTGCGGTTCCGAAGAGAGGGATCGCGCACCAGGAGATTTTTCGATGTTCCCCAATTTCCGGCTGACCATGGCCTGGCTGCACACCTGGTTCGGCCTGGTGATGGGCTTCGTGCTCATGGTGGTGTTCTTCTTCGGCTCGCTGTCGGTGTTCGACCGCGAGATCGACCGCTGGGCCATCCCCGGCACGCGCTTTGCGCCGCAGCCCATGCCCTCGTTCGACAAGATCCTGCTGCCCGTGTTCCAGGACATGAAGCCCACGCCCGAAGCCATCGAGCAGGCGCGCAGCCGTGTCAACGGCGCCATGGCCGAGACCTTCCCGGTCAAGCGCTGGGGCGCCTACACCACCCACCGCGACCCGGTGCTGGGCATTTTCTCGGGCCATGAGCTGCCCCATGCCAAGACCAAGGACGATGAGGTCTTCGGCATCCGCACCATCGACCCGCGCACGGGCGCGGCGCTGCCCGACGACCACCTGAAGATCGGCAGCCAGTTCTTCTACCCGCTGCACTACAGCCTGCACCTGGAGTGGAAGAACCTGGGCTACTGGATCGTCGGCTTTGCGGCCCTCATCATGATGGTGGCCCTGGTCAGCGGCGTGGTGATGCACCGCAAGATCTTCCGCGAGCTGTTCACCTTCCGCCCGAAGAAGCACACCCAGCGCAGCGCGCTCGACCTGCACAACCTCACGGGCGTGGTGGCGCTGCCGTTCCACTTCATCTTCGCGCTGTCGGGGCTGGTCATTTTCGGGGGCATCTATTTCCCCGTCACCCACACCCAGCTCGACCCCCTGCACGAGCTGCACGAAAAGCACGAAGCCAAGGAGACCGGCCTGCCGCACGAGAAGGCCGGTGTGCCCGCCACCCTCGCGTCGGTGGACGCCATGGTGGCCGAGGCCCAGCGCCGCTGGGCCGCCAAGGGCATGGCGGGCGACGTGGGCTTTCTGTCCGTGCAGCATGTGGGCGATGCGAATGCCTATGTCAGCGTGTACCGCGCCGGCACCGACCGCGTGACGCTCACGGGCGAGGGCATCCACTTCAAGGGCTTGACGGGCGAGCTGATCCGCGAGGACCCGCCCGTCACCGTGGTGGCCGGCATCAACAACTTCCTCACGGGCCTGCACCTGCAGCACTTCCGCCATTGGCTCCTGCGCTGGCTCTACGTGCTGGGCGGGCTCTCGGGCTGCGTGTGCATTGCCACGGGCTTCATCTTCTTCGTGGAAAAGCGCAAGCGCCAGCACGCCAAGCAGGGTGTGAGCGGGGCGCGCTGGGTGGATGCCTTTGCCGTCACCACCATCACCGGCATGCTCATTGCGGCCTTCACGATGCTGATCGGCAACCGCCTGCTGCCCACCGACCTGCCGGCGCGCGGCAGCGTGGAGCAGTACATCTTCTGGGGCGCCTGGGTGCTGGCCTGCGCGCACGCCCTCTGGCGCACCGCGCCCATGGCCCAGGGGCGCATGTCCCCGGCCTGGGCCGAGCAGTGCTGGGCCGTGGCCGCACTGGCCGTGACGGCCGTGCTGCTCAACTGGGTGACCACCGGCGACCACCTGCTGCGAACCATCGGCAACGGCTACTGGCCCGTGGCGGGGGTGGACCTGTCGCTGCTGGCAGCCGCCGTGCTCGCGGTGGTTGCGGCCCGCAGGCTGCGGCGCCGCGAGGCGGGCGCCACGGTGGCGGCCGCGGGTGGCTCGTCGCCGGAGGTCGCCAATGCCTGATTCGCTGCTCTATCTCGTGGCCCTGCTGGCCAACGTGACCGGCCTGGCCTGGCTGGCGCTGTCGATGGACGTGCACTGGGAGCAGGTGCGCGGCCCTGTGCCGGCGGGCCGTGGCACGGTGGTGCTGCTGCGCTGGCTGGGCGCCGCCGTGGTGGCTGCGTCTCTGGCCGTGTGCCTGTCGGTGGACCACGGCTCCATGGCTTCGCTGGTGTGGTTCATGGTGCTTGCCGGCTCGGCGCTGACCATTGCCTTCACCCTGTCCTGGAAGCCGCGCCTGTTGGCCCCCTTGGTGGCCTGGGTGCGTTCGGCACCGGCGCCTGCCAGCCCGCGCTGAACTTCCTACTCCTGTGAAAACCGCCCGGGACCTGTGTGGCGCGGGCGGTTTTTTTGCGGGCGATGCAGGGCGACTGCCACCCCGCATGCTGCTCTGTCAATCCAGCTTGAGCTTCTGCTTGGCGACCACGCCCTTGTAGAGCTCGAACTCGGCCTTGGTCTGGGCCGTGAATTCCTGTGGGGTGTTGCCCACCACGAGCGAGCCGGTTTCCTCGATGCGCTTCTTCACGGCCGGGTCTTCCAGCGTCTTGCGCACGGCCTGCGAGATGCGCTCCACTACCGCAGGCGGCAGGTTCTTGGGGCCGTGGATGCCGTAGAAGGCCATGCGGTTCACGGGCTCGAAGCCCACCTCCTTGAAGGTCGGAACGTCGGGCAGCGAGGGCAGGCGCTGCGGCGCGGCCACGGCAATCGCGACCAGGCGCTTTTCCTTGATGAAGGGCAGGGCGGAGGGCAGGTTGTCGAAGATCATCGGCACCTGTCCGGCCACCGCGTCGTTCAGGGCCGGGCCTGCACCCTTGTAGCCGATGTGCTCGAGCTCCAGGCCCGAGAGCGACTTGAACAGCTCCATCTGCAGGTGCCCGATGCCGCCCGTGCCGGAGGTGGCGAACGAGTACTTGTTGGGGTGCGCCTTCACTTCGGCCATGAAGGCCTTGAAATCCTTGGCCACGAAGCTCGGGTGCACGGCCAGCACATTCGGCGTGGCGGCCATGTTGACGATGGAGGTGAAATCCGTGAGCGGGTTGTACTTGACGGCAGGGTTGATGGCCGGGGCCGAGGCCACGCTGGACACGGTGGCCACGCCCAGGGTGTAACCATCGGCCGGGGCGCGCGCGATCTCGGTCGCGCCCACCACGCCGCCGGCGCCGGCCTTGTTGTCCACCACCACGGGCTGGCCCAGGGCCGTGCCCAGCGACTGGCTGACCACACGCGCCACGATGTCGGTGGTGCCGCCAGGGGCGAAGGGCACGATCAGGCGCACGGGCTTGTTCGGGTAGTCCTGGGCCAGCGCGGGCGCGGCGCCGGCCAGCAGGCTGGCGGCAATGGCCACGGCGCTGCCGAGCTTGAAGGAGGGGGATGTCGTCATAGGGTGTCTCCGGACGGGTTGTGGTGTTGAAAAGGCCGGGCGGCGTTGGCTGTGCCGCCCGCCCTGGCGTTTTGCAGCTTGTGTGCCAGGCGCCGCGACCCAGGTGCTTGCGGCCATCCAGGCCGCGCCGGGCTTGGGTTTGCGGCGGCGTCGGGTCTGCGCCAGCCATCGCCGATGTGCCGCAAAAGCGGCGGATTTCCACACGCGGATCAGCGTTTTGTGCGGATTTCCAGACAGCAGGCCCTGTCAAGCGAAATAGCCCCGCTGCCGGCGGGCCGGCGGCCGCGCACAATGCGCCCTGGCCGCCCGGGATGGTGGCTGCGCTGTTGAATCTTTTTTGTCCCTCGCTTGAAACCCACCCGTTCCCTCCTGAGCTCCGGCATCGCACTGCTGGCCTGCGTGTTCGCAGGCGCGCTGGCCTACCGCTGGTCGCTCGATGCCCAGCTGGCCGCGCAGCAGCGCGCTGCCACGCAACGCCTGGCGTTTGCGGCCCAGAGCCTGGAGTCGCTGTTGCAGCGCAACGAGGCGCTGCCCGCGCTGCTGGCGCTCAACAGCCGCACCAACCTGGCCCTGCAGCAACCCACGGCGCAGAACCTGCAGGCCGCCAACGCCTACCTGGCCTCGGCCGTGGCGCTTGCCGGGGTGGACACGGCCTATGTGATGAACACCGAAGGCCTCACCCTGGCGGCCAGCAACTGGAACCTGCCGAGCAGCTTCGTCGGCGAGAACTACCGTTTTCGCCCATATTTCGAGGCGGCCATGCAGGGGCAGATCGGCCGCTTCTTCGGCGTAGGCGTGACGACCGGCCGCGCGGGCTATTTCATGGCCTCGGCGCTGCCGCCCGAGGCGCCGGCGCCTGGCGTGGTGGCGGTCAAGATCTCGCTCGATGCCTTCGAGGCGGCGCTGGCCGAGGGTGGCGACACCGTGCTGCTGGCGGATGCGGAGGGCGTGGTCTTCGTGAGCACCGAGCCCGCCTGGCGCTACCGCACGCTGGCCCCGATCCCGGCGCAGGTGCGCACCCGCCTGCAGGGGGTGCAGCAGTATGGCAACCACCCGCTGGTCCCCTTGCAGGGCCGCGGCCCCCGCCCCGTCGATGGCGATACCCTGCGCCTGCAGCAGACGGGCCCGCAGCGCGATTTCAGCGTGGCGGCGCGCAGTGTGGGCCCCTTGGGTTGGCAGATGCTGCTGCTGGCCGACCAGCGCCCGGCCCGGCAGGAGGCGCTGGTCGCCGGCCTGGCCGGCGGCCTGTGCGCCGCGCTGGTGCTCGGGCTGGCCCTGCTGCGCCGGCTCGACCGGCAGGGCCGCGCCGAGCGTGCCGCCAGCGCCGAGCGCCTGCGCGAAGCGCATGGCATGCTGGAGGAGCAGATCGCCCAGCGCACACGCGAGATCACTGCCGCCAACACCGCCCTGGAAGACCGCGTGCGCGACCTGCAACAGGCCGAGCAGATCGTGCGCGGCACGCGCGACACGGCGGTGCAGGCCGGCAAGCTGGCCGTGCTGGGCCAGATGGCGGCCGGCATGAGCCATGAGCTCAACCAGCCCCTGGCCGCCCTGCAGACCCTGTCGGACAACGCCATCGCCCTGCACCAGCGCCAGCGCGGGGACGACGTGGCCGAGAACCTGCGCCTCATCAGCCAGCTGGCCGAGCGCATGGGCCGCATCGTGCGCCAGCTCAAGAGCTTTGCGCGCAAGGAGCCGCCGGCCCTGCACCCCTGCAGCGTGCGCGAGGCCCTGGACCATGCCCTGCTGCTGCTGGCCCCGCGTTGCCAGGCGGTGGATGGGCAGATCGCGGTCGATGCCTTCGACGGGTCGCTGTGCGTGCTGGCCGATGCCACGCGGCTCGAGCAGGTGCTGGTGAACCTGCTGCGCAACGGGCTCGACGCCGTGCAGCACCAGGCCGTGCGCCAGGTGCGCTTTGCCGCCGAGGTGCAGGCCGATGGACGCGTGCAGCTGCGCGTGGCCGATACCGGCCGCGGCATGGCCCCCGAGGTGCAGACCCATCTGTTCGAGCCGTTCTACACGACCAAGGCCGGCGAGGGGCTGGGCCTGGGGCTGGCGGTGTCGCGCATCATCGTCGAGGGCATGGGCGGCACCCTGGTGGCTGCCAACCGGCCGCCAGGTGGCGCCGAATTCACCGTGGATCTGCCGGGCGTGCCTGGCGGAGCCGCCACCCCTGCGATACAGGACATTCCATGACACCCTCCCCAGACGGCAGCCCCTGCGTCTACCTCGTCGAGGACGACGCCATGGTGCGCCGCGCCTATTCGCAGGCCCTGTCGCTGGCAGACATCGAGGTGCGCGCCTTCGCCAACGCGCGGGCCGCGCTCGATGCCTTCGGCCAGGACCGGCCCGCCGTGGTCGTCACCGACATCCAGATGCCGGGCATGAGCGGCATGGACCTGCTGCGCACCCTGCGCGCGCAGGACGCCGGCCTGCCCGTGGTGCTGGTCACCGGCCACGGCGACGTGGCGCTGGCCGTGGACGCCATGCGCGATGGCGCCTACGACTTCATCGAAAAGCCTTTTTCCTCCGAGCACCTGGTGGCCACCGTGCGGCGCGCGCTGGAGCGCCGGGCCCTGGCCGAAGAGTTGCGCCAGCTGCGCGAGCGCAGTCCGCGTGACGCCCTGGCCACGCTGATGGGCCCATCGCCCGGCATGGCCGAGGTACGCCGGCTGGTGGCAGCCCTGGCGCCGCTCAGCGTGGACGTGCTGCTGCACGGCGAGACAGGGGCCGGCAAGGAGGTGGTGGCCCGGGCACTGCATGCCGCCAGCGGGCGCAGCGGCCCCTTCGTGGCCATCAACTGCGGCGCATTGCCCGAAAGCATCATCGAGAGCGAACTCTTCGGCCATGAGCCCGGCGCCTTCACCGGGGCCACGCGCCGGCGCATCGGCAAGATCGAGCATGCCAACCAGGGCACGCTGCTGCTCGATGAGATCGAATCCATGCCGCAAGCCCTGCAGATGCGCCTGTTGCGCGTGCTGCAGGAGCGCGAGCTGGAGCGCCTGGGCAGCAACCAGAGCGTTCCCATTACCTGCCGCGTGGTGGCCGCGTCCAAGGTCGACCTCAAGGCGCTGGCCGCACAGGGCCAGTTCCGCGCCGACCTGTACTACCGTCTGCATGTGGCCAGCATCGCCCTGCCGCCACTGCGCGATCGCCCGCAGGACATCCCCGTCCTCATGGCCCATTTCATCGCCCAGGCCGCGTCGCGCCATGGCCGCCCCGCCCCCGCGTGGACCGACCGCGACCTGGCCGCCTGGCTGGCCCACGACTGGCCCGGCAACGTGCGCGAGCTGCGCAACGCCGCGGAGCGCCTGTGCCTGGGCCTGCCCATGGAGCCGTTGGGGGAGCGCGATGCCTCGGCCCCGTCGCTCGCGGCGCGGGTCGATGCCTTCGAGCGCAAGCTGCTGCGCGACACGCTGCGCCTGACCCAGGGCAATGTGGCCCGCGCGGCCGAAATGCTGCAGATGCCGCGCAAGACTGTGTACGACAAGCTGCAGCGCCACGGGCTCACGCCCGGGGATTTTTCGGCGCGCCCTGGGGCGGCGGCGTAGCTCTATATAGAGAGGGCGGAACGGTCCCTGGGGCGGGGAGCTTTCAGTACAGAGAGGTGGGCCGAATTCTTCGGGTTTTCCCTGCAGCTCCTGTAAAGTGGTGCTATAGTCGAGGGCTTCGCTGCACGGAGGTCCTTCTTTGGAGGTTCTGGGTAGATGGAGAAGGAAGTTTGCAAAAACTTCGGTAGTTTTAGAAAAGTCGCTGATTTCTCGGTATACAATCTAAGGCTGCGCTGACAAGAGCTGACTGC